>JBJEZK010000012.1:0-57325 GCA_051887355.1 Acutalibacteraceae bacterium | reverse complement strand
GAGAAAAGAAGAAGAAGAGAAACTGAGAAAAGAAGAAGAAGAGAAACTGAGAAAAGAAGAAGAAGAGAGAAAGAGAAAAGAAGAAGAAGAGAGAAAAAGAAAAGAAGAAGAAGAGAAACTGAGAAAAGAAGAAGAAGAAGAGAAAAAGAGAAAAGAAGAAGAAGAGAGAAAAAGAAAAGAAGAAGAAGAGAGAAAGAAACAGGAAGAAGAGGAAGAAAATAGATCTAGTACAGAAACAGACCAAACATCCATAATAGAACAAATTAAACTACACACCGACCCTCAAATATCAATTATTTCCAAGAAAAGCAAAAGCTGCTGGGATATACATCAAAAAATAGAATCAACGAATCCTAAAGCATTCACAAAAATAAATAGAATAAAACAGGAACTACGCGAACTACAAGAACAAATAAAGGATAATGATTTAGAGACTGAAGTAAAGAACTTAGAGGCTAAAATAAAGGATTTAGATGATAATCAAACGAAGTTAGACACTGAAATAAAGATTTTAGATGATAATAAAGAAAAGTTATACACTAAAGAAAGTAAGTTAGGCCATTATAAATATGAGTTAGGTAGTGCACAAAATTGGTTAGACCAGTATAAATATGAGTTAGATAGTAAACAAAATTGGTCAGAATGTTATCAAAATGAGTTAGGCACTGAAATAAAGGAGTTAGAAACTAAAATAGAGGAGTTAAACACTAAAATAAAGGAGTTAGAAACTAAAATAGAGGAGTTAAATAACGAGATAAATAATATAAATACAACCATAAATTCATTGATAGATTATATAGATTCATTAATAAATAATAGAGAGAGCTTAATAAACAGTGCACGTACGTTGTACACTACAGCATTATCTAAAGCGAAAACAGTTGCACCCAAATACTTTGCCAAAGCATCCTATGCCAATTCTTTAAGGGATCAAAACGCACTATTCTACGGGCGAAAAGTATACGCTCAAGATATAAATATAGTACAACTTAATAAAGAAGATTTTATAAATTTAAATTCCGAAGAGTATAGTGTCACACAATGTGGTGATATAAAATTATACGACCTAAAAAAACTAAAAAAAAATTTCGATTTCTGCAAAGAAAATAAACTTTTAAATAAATTCCTCGATTACAATTATTTGAACGTCCAGAGGTTAATGTATTTATATAAGGACGATAAAAGTTTTAATATGGATGATTTTTTGAATAAAGCCTATACATATATATATAATAAACAAATCCTGCCCAACTTATCCAAAATTGAGTATATTAAACCAGCTCAAGTTAAGTATATTAAACTAGATAAAGCTAAGTATTCTGGAACTGTTGCTACAGGCGAGAAGACTAACAATTTTTTTAAAACAATCTATACTGCTGATAAAGAAAATTTTTACAGAGTTCTCGGATATTATGTATTTGATGGACCACTAACATTTTTCGGAAAAGACTTTAAGGGTACATATGTGGAACTAAATAAAACGACGAGTTCCTTTGAAGCCAAATATTATGGCGATCGTTGGGGTAGAATCCATTCGTGCTTAACATACTCCAACAGGCATGCAGTACTATTATTGATACCATGCGCTATTGATCCACACACTAAATAGCTCGGTTATAAAAAATAAATATTCCCTCATACAAAAACATGAGGGAATTATTTTTTACTCTTCTGTTATCGTGGCAGCCATAGTAGCCACAATTCCGGGGTATAGTTTTATAGTAAATTTATATGTTCCGAATGCCTTGATTTCAGATTCTAAGCAAATTTTATGCTTGTTTATAGTAATTTGATATGTATCTTTTATTTTTTGAGCTATGTCTTTGGTGGTTACAGAGCCAAATAGTTTTCCTTCTTTTCCGCATTTAACTTTTATTGTGATTATTTTTTCGTTTATTATAGAAAATATTTTCTCTGCCTCTTCTTTTTTCAGGCCTTCTTCATAAATTTCGGAGGCTTTTTTACTTTGTAGCTCGCTTAGAGCTTGCGCAGTGGCCTCTTTAGCTAAGTTTTTTGGAAATAAAAAATTTTGAGCATAGCCGTCTGAAACATTTATAATTTCGCCTTTTTTCCCCTTTTTATTGATGTCACTTAACAAAATTACTTTCATTGTTCATTCTCCATTCCGATTTTATGATAAACTTTCTTCTATAATACTAATTAATTTTTTTTCTGCGTCTTCTATGCTTATATCGTGAAGTTGAGCCGCAGACATGTTATAATGACCACCTCCGCCAAGTTTTTCCATTATCACTTGAACATTAACTTCGCCCAAAGACCTTGCGGATATATTAACAACTTCATTGAACTTAGAAATAACAAATGAAGCTTTTATATTTTTTATATTTAGGAGCTCATCTGCAGCTTGCGAACACGGAATTCTAAAATCTTTGGACTGGTCTTCAAGTTTTGCGATTGCACATTCACAAATAGTTTGAGCTGTCTCCATTATTTTACACCTTAATTTGTACATGTCAATAGTATTTGCAAACATCTTTTTTACTTCAGCGTTGTCAGCACCATTTTTCTTTAGATATGCTGCAGCTTCAAATGTTCTTATACCGGATTTTAATGAAAAATTTTTAGTATCGAGCATTATACCGGCCAGTAAACACTCTGCAGCGGTTTTGTTAAGAACTTTGCTTCCCATGTATTGCACAAGCTCCGTTACCATTTCGCACGCAGAGGATGCAAATGGTTCGTGAAAAAATACTATGGCATTTTTTATTTTATCCACACTCATTCTATGATGATCTATTACAACGACGTGCTTAGTTTTATTGTACACGTCTATACTTTCCAAAAATTTTAGAGAATGTGTGTCCACAACGATAAGTAGCGAATTTTCGTCCATCATTGATAGTGCATCCGCAGGATAAATAAATGCCCCGTCACAAACGCTTTTGCGAAAATGATCTATTGATGTGCCCGCCATAGATTTATTTTTGTCGACCACTATATGGCATTTTTTCTTTTTCAGAGCACAACACGCACTCCATATGCCTATAGCAGCTCCAACACTATCAAAATCTGAAAATTTATGTCCCATTATAAATATACTTTCACTGGATTTAATTTTTTCCATTAAAGCCATGGCAACCACTCTGGTACGAACTTTACTCCTTTTTTCAAGACCCTGAGAATTTCCGCCGAAAAATTCATACTCATTATTACGATTTATCGAAACTTGGTCGCCCCCTCTACCAAGCGACATACTCAAAGCGCTTTTTGCCCACTGAGCAGCTTCTTCCAAATTTGACGCTCCTCTGCTTATACCTATGGATATTGTGGCGTATCTATGCTCATCAAGCCGAGCATCATGAATCTTATTTAAAATTTTAAATTTGTCGGAAATAAATTCTTTTAAATATTTTTCTTCAAACATTACAAAATATTTTCCGTCGTTCAACTTCTTGAATATACCTTCGGCGCCTTTTATCCATTGTTGCAATTCATTTTCCACCATAATTGAAATCATTGAACTTTTTTCATCGTTTACTTCTTGACGCAACTCTTCTTTATTGTCAAACATTACAAATCCTACACAAGGACGAGTGTCAATAAATTTTTTTCTAAAAATTTTGCTACTTGTAATATCGTAAAAAAAACAGATTATAAATTCGCCCGTTTCGGCAGAATTTACATTAAAAAATTTATCATTATATTTAATTTGTACTCCTTCCTTTAATAAATCATCTGCGGTCCTTCCGCTTGTATAAGAGGTTATATATTCGTCAACAAAGTAATTATCTCTACAAAATTCTTTTGCAAAATTTTTATTATAAAAAATAATTTTCTCCGGGTCTTCTTTCGAAATAACCGCAGTAGGGACAGGCAACGAGTCCATTAATTTGTAGGATTCCGAAGATAAAAAATTTCTTACTGTTTCGGCAGAATTTTTTATATACGATTCACAACTTTTTGACAAGAAATAAATTATCAATGCACATACGGATATTATCCCTACATTAATCAAAAACACTATGGGGCTAATAACAAATGAAGGCAAATTTATAAAAACCATCAAAAAATAAATAAAACAAAAAATACCATATAAAAAAACTTTATAATTTTTCAAAATATCACCTCTTAAAAAAGCTGAAGAAATTTCAATAAAATAAGCAATCAAAAATATTATACTCATTAATTGAATAATTCTCCAGTTTTTTAGGTTATTTATTAAACTTCCATAATTATAGGTAAAATAACAGGATTTCTTCGTGTTCTATTATGGAATAATTTGTAAAGTTCGTCTCTTACTTTAGTTTTCATCATACTCCAATCGCGCATTTTTTGATCAGCGCAACTTTCTAAAACCTTCATAGCTACTCTTCTGGCCTCGGCCATTAAATGTTCAGATTCTCTTACGTATACAAATCCTCTGGAAACAATATCCGGGCCGGCTATAACATGCTTATCCGAGGAATCCAAAGTAGCCACCAAAACAATCAATCCATCCTCTCCAAGATGTTTGCGATCACGCAAAACTATGCTTCCGACGTCCCCGACTCCTATTCCGTCAACCAAAACAAGTTCAAGCGGTACTTGACCGATTTTTTTCATACTGTTGTTGTTTATTTCCAGAATGTCACCTGTATCACCGATATAAACATTTGACTCCGGTATCCCCATAGACACTGCCAGTTCGGCGTGCTTAACCAAATGTCTTCTTTCTCCGTGAACAGGAATGAAATACCGGGGTTTAACCAGTCCTTGAATTATCTTAAGCTCTTCTTGGCAAGCATGCCCCGAAACATGAATTTCATACATTGACTCATAAACAACTTCGCATCCTGATTTCATCAATTCGTTTACCACATTGCCCACTGTTTTTTCATTTCCGGGAATAGGAGTTGCAGAAATAATTATGAAATCTTCAGGCCCTACCTCCACTTTACGATGCTCCGAAAAGGCCATTCTATGCAAGGCTGACATCGGCTCGCCCTGGCTACCTGTTGTTACAAGCACAACTTCATTCTTTGCATATCTAGTTATCAAATCAATATCTATAATAACTCCGTCGGGGGCATCTAAATAGTTCATTTGCTGTGCTATGGCAACATAATTGACCATACTTCTGCCGGAAAACGCTACTTTCTTGCCGTAATTTGCAGCGCAATTTATTATCTGCTGTATACGACCTATATTTGAAGCAAATGTCGCAATTATTATACGTTTGTTCTTGGCCTTTTGAAAAAGTCTTTCGAATGACTGATCAAGCTTACGCTCTGTCATAGTATATCCCGGACGTTCAGCGTTTGTAGAATCAGCCATCAATGCCAAAACTCCCTGCTTCCCAAGTTCTGCAAATCGTGCCAAATCTATCATTTCGCCTCTGGAAGGAGTGCAATCAATCTTGAAATCTCCGGTATGAACTATCGTTCCTGCGGGAGAATGAATCGCTAATCCTACGGCATCCGGAATAGAATGATTTACCCTTATAAACTCAACGCTCATACACCCTAATTTCACAGTTTCTCCGGGCATTACGGTTGTTAGTTTGGTACTGCCAAGAAGTCTGTTTTCCTTAAGTTTGCTAGTAATCAACCCTACAGTCAGCGGTGTAGCATATATAGGAACATTTATTTTATTAAGAAGATACGGAATTGCACCGATATGATCTTCGTGCCCGTGAGTTATAACCAGCCCTTTTATTTTGTCCTTATTCGCTTCCAAATAAGAAAAGTCGGGTATGACCAAATCCACTCCGAGCATTTCTCCGTCCGGAAAAGACATTCCGCAATCTACTATAATAATTTCATTATCACATTCAAAAGCGGATATGTTTTTCCCTATCTGGTTTAATCCGCCTAAAAATACCACTTTCATGGATTTCAAGTTCTTGGAATTGACTTTTTTAGAACGCTCTTTAGAAAATTTTTTGTGATTAACAGCAATTTTTGATGTTTCAGGTTTAGAATTTTTTTTACTTCTCGAAGATTCGGATTTTAAATCAGAAGTTTTAATTGTTCTTTCATCTGTGTTATAATTCTTTACAATGGGTTTTTTATTTTTAGTATTTTCGATTATTTTTTTAATAGGCTTCGCAGCCCTTTCTTGATTTACTTCTTTCATTAGTATTACCTCCCTGATTTTTAAATATTTAATATAAGAATAAAATCAGCTACATAAACTGATTAAAAAGTTTAAATTATAAAATTAATCCGAACAAAAAATAAAAATTAAACCCGTACACCAAATATTACACACATTATACTCTGGAAAAATGAAATTGTCAACCATAAATTCCAAAATAAACCAATTTTCAAATTAGAAAGGAATTCAAATGAAAAAAATAGAAATATTTACAGACGGCGCTTGTAGCGGAAATCCCGGACCCGGAGGATGGGGAGCGATACTTAAATACAATTCTCACACAAAAAAAATTTCGGGAGCTGAATCCAGCACTACTAACAATCGAATGGAATTAACTGCACTAATAAAATCTTTAGAGGCGTTAAAAGAGCCTTGTGAAATATTAATATGTACGGATTCAAAATATTTATACGACGGAATAACTAAAGGTTGGGCAGAAAAATGGGAAAAAAACGGCTGGAAAAAATCCGATGGTAAGCCTGCTCTCAACGCAGATTTATGGGAAAAACTTTTAAACTTACTTTCCGCTCATAAGTCAAATTTCATATGGGTAAAAGGCCACAGTGGACATCCTGAAAACGAAATATGCGACAAATTAGCAACTAACGCAATAAAAAATTTAAAACACACTATTTAAAAGTGTGCTTTTTGTTATAAAATATTAGTTTTAAAAGTAGGAACTATTTTCATAAGCATCTTTACTATTTTTTCCTTAGAATCTTCATTACAAATATTTCTAAGTTCTTCCAAATCCCGGTTTACTTGTTCAGAGTCCAACGAAATAGGTTTTCCGATATAAATTTTACGGCTTTTTGTTTTTTGGATACCTTCTTCGTCCATAAGAAGTTCCTCGTATAATTTCTCACCGGGTCTTAGTCCTGTGTACTCTATTTTTATATCCACTCCCGGAGTATAACCGGAAAGTCGTATAAGATTTTCGGCCAAATCTTTAATTTTAACAGGATTTCCCATGTCTAAAATGAAAATTTCTCCTCCTTTTGCAATTCCTCCGGCTGTCAACACCAGCGAAACCGCTTCGGGAATCGTCATAAAATATCTTATTATATCAGGATGAGTAACCGTGACAGGCCCCATTTTTTTAATTTGCTCCTCAAATAGAGGTATAACCGACCCATTTGAGCCAAGAACATTTCCGAATCGTACCGCCACAAATTCGGTATTGCTTTTTACATTTTCCATTTGAACGAGCATTTCGCAAATACGCTTGGTAGCGCCCATAACGTTAGTTGGATTTACTGCTTTGTCGGTGGAAATCTGGACAAATTTCTTAACATTAAATTTATGGGAACATTCAATTAAGTTCATGGTTCCGAATACATTGTTTTTTACTGCTTCTTCGGGATTCTTTTCCATCAAAGGCACATGTTTATGAGCAGCAGCATGAAATACTACATCTATCTTTTCTCTTTGGAATATATCTTCCAGCTCTTTTTTATCACAAATGGTAGCAATTTCAACCGACAAATCCAAATCATTGCCATATTTCATTTTTAATTCTTGTTGAATATCATAAGCGTTATTTTCGTAAATATCCAAAATTATAAGACGCTTACAACCCAATTCGGCAATTTGTCTGCAAAGTTCCGAACCTATAGAGCCACCTCCTCCGGTAACCAAAACGGTCTGTTGGTGCACATAGCCCCCATATTTATTTTTGTCAAATATAATTGGCTCTCTCCCTAATAAATCATCTACTTTTATTTTCCTTATTGCTGAATTTAAAGAAGTCCCGGATGTCAAAACTTCGTACATATTGGGAATAATTCTGACTTCTAAATTAGTTTTAGCACAAATATCTAAAATCCTTCTTCTGTTAGTCAAAGAAATAGAACTTATGGAAAATAATATAACCTCTATTTTAAATTTTTCGCACAATTCCGGAATTTGGTCAGTAGAGCCCTCCACTTTAATTCCCAAAATTTTTCTTCCTATTTTTTCATTATCATCGTCGGCAATGGCAATAGGTAAATATTTATTCCCGGAATATTTGTACATTTCTCTCAAAAGCAAAGCAGTAGATTCTCCCGCACCAACAATAAGCATCCTTTTTTTATTTTTGACATCTTCGTTGGAAACATTATCGATAAGACGATTTATCCTATAAATAAGCCTAAAAATAACTATTGCCGACATTGAAGTCAATAAAAATATAAAATGCATGCGTGGACTCATCTTAATCATAAAAATACGAGTCAATATAAAAAACATAAAATTGGCGCAAAGCGTGGCTAAACCGGCATAGAAAAAATCCTCTACATCCGCATATCGCCATATTTTATCATAAAGTTTAAAAGCTAAAAACATCGCCACAAAACAAATATTCATTATAGCTAAATATTCAAAAAATTTCTCATCTACCGCTACAAATGTCAAACAATTTTTATTTATGGCATACGAAATATAGAAAGAAATATTCCATATTATAAAATCGCAAAAAAACAGAGCGTATTTTCTATATTTTTTTACAAAACGCCAAATCGTGTCTTTCATATTCCCCATATTTAAAATTCCCTCTATTTGTATTTATTTTGTACCAAAAATTCTGTCTCCGGCATCTCCCAAACCGGGAAGTATATAACTTTTATCATTAAGTTTTTCGTCTTTAACAGCGCAATAAATTTTAACATCCGGATGAGCTTTTGTAAGAGCTTCTATTCCGGGATTTGAAGCAATTATGCACATAAATTTAACGGAATGTGGATTCCTTTTTTTCACGCAATTTATAGCATCAACTGCAGTTCCGCCTGTAGCCAACATCGGGTCTAAAATAATTACATCACTTTGATCTATCTCCAGCGGTAGTTTGCAATAATATTCAACAGCCTGCAATGTTTCGGGATCTCTGTAAAGCCCAATATGCCCGACTCTTGCTGTGGGGACCATGTTAACAACGCCCTCAACCATACCAAGTCCGGCTCTTAAAATCGGAACAAATGCAATATGTTTTTCACCTAAAACTTTTGTTCTGGCTTTAGAAATGGGAGTTTCTATTTCTATTTCTTTAAGCGGCAAATCTCTTAGAGATTCATAGCACATAAGCATTGTAACTTCGCTGATAAGTTCCCTAAATTCTTTTGAACTGGTATTTTTATCTCTTAAAAGAGAGATTTTGTGCTGAATAAGCGGATGATCCATTATCATTACATTTTCGTACATACTAATTTCCTCCAAATTCATTTTCTAAATTTTTAATAAGCTCTATTCTTTTTTTGTGGCGTCCACCCTCAAATGGAGTATTAAGGAATATATCTACAATTTTTTTTGCACTCTCAAAATCTATAAATCTTCCTCCCAAGCAAAGAACATTGGCATCGTTATGCTTTCGAGACAAAGCAGCTATCTCAGAGTCAAAACAAAGCACAGCTCTGATGTTTTTGATTTTATTGGAGGCTATACACATTCCTACACCGGAACCACAAACTAAAATCCCTTTTTCACAGTAACCTTCCGACACTAGTCGAGAAGCTTTTTCCGCAAAAATGGGATAATCACACGATTCTTCATTAAATGTTCCTACATCTTTAAATTCTATATTCTTACTATTAAGATAGTCCTCTATCTTTATCTTTAATTCGTATCCGGCGTGATCAGAACCTATAGACAACATAAATAATTTCACTCCTAACCATTGGATAATTTTTCTTCCATAATTCTTTGAGCCTGAGGAATTTTTATATAGTTAACTTTTAAATTAAATTCACTGTTTAAATTATTTTTTGAATTAAACATTTCAAAAGCTTCCAAAGCAACATGCGAAGCTTTTATGTATCTATTTTTTTCAGGTAATAAAACACATCTGTCTTTCAAAGAATTAAGCTCCGTAATATTATAGCATAACTCCGCAGCATCTCCAACAATTTCGATACTGAAATTTAAATTTTTTAGCTCTTCCGCTAAATCTTTAATTAAAATCGCTCTGTCTTCGGTCAATCTTACCAATTTATTATTTTCCAATCGGAATAACGCATTGTAAACCTGTCCTCTTCGAGCATCCATGCAAGCGCAAATAATATTATTGTGATTAGTAATATTATAAGAGAGCGCTTTAAGCGACGAAACTCCCAAGCATGGTTTATTGTTAGCAAGCGCCATGGCTTCTACCGTAGCCATACCTATTCTTAGGCCGGTAAAAGACCCCGGACCTGATGTTGAAGCATATAAATCTATCTGCGACGGTTCCAAATTCAAATTTTTAAGGATAGATTCTATCATCGGAGCGAGCGTCTGGCTGTGCGTAAGACCGGCATTTATAAAATATTCCGCAACTATTTTTTTGTCTTCAACCAACGCTACCGAAGCTGTTGTCGAAGATGAATCAACTGCTAAAATTTTCAATATAATTTTCTCCTTCTATAGTTATCATTCTTTTATCTTTTGAGTCCGGTTTTTCTATTTTAATTTTAATCACATTTTCAGGAAGATATTCTTCTATATTTTCCGACCATTCTATCAAAAATATTCCCTTGTTAATATAATCAAAAAAACCAGTAGACTCTAAATCTTCAAGCGAATGCACGCGGTACATATCGAAATGATATATTTTAAAATTTGAATTTTGATATTCATTCACCAGCGAAAATGTAGGGCTGGAAACCAAATTTTCTAAATTGAAGAAACTTGCAACTCCTCCTATAAAGGTAGTTTTGCCTACTCCTAAATCTCCGTAAAAAGCCAGTACTTCGTTCCCTTTGAGTTTAGAGGCCAGTTTATAAGCAAAATTTTTGGTTTCCTGAGCGGTATCTGTTATTATTTTCATTTAAATCCTCTATCACAATCATACAATTTTTTTAAGAAATTTGCTTATACGCACGTTTTGACAATTATTAAACAATTGATCGGGAGTTTCATCGGCTATAATTTTGCCGTGATCCATAAAAAGGACACGAGTAGCAGCTTCTTTCACGAAACTCATTTCATGGGTTACAACAATCATCGTCATACCTTGATTGGCAATATCTACCATTACAGATATAACTTCTTTTATCATTTCGGGGTCAAGCGCCGAAGTAGGCTCATCAAATAAAATAACCTTCGGATTCATTATTAATGCTCTGATTATGGCAACTCTTTGTTTTTGACCTCCTGAAAGTCTTGAGGGGTACGAGTCGGCTTTATCTCTAAGCCCTACTTTTTCCAGCAAAGCCAGTGCACATTGTTCGGCGTCCCTTTTTGTATACAATTTAAGAGAAACAGGCGCAAGAGTTATGTTTTCAAGTATGGTTAAATGAGGAAAAAGATTAAAATGCTGAAAAACCATTCCGATATTTTTTCGAATATCGTCAATATTGCATTTTGGGTCCGTAATATTCACACCTTCAAAATTTATTTCTCCTCCGGTAGGCGTTTCCAGTCCGTTCAAGCACCTTAAAAAAGTGCTCTTTCCGGAACCCGACGGCCCTATTATGGCAACTTTTTCGCCTTTTTTAAAATCCACATTTATTCCGCTCAGAATTCTTAAAGTTTCATTTTCGTTTTTAAACTCCTTGTATAAATTTTTAACGCTTATCACTTGCACGGAGTCTCCTTTCTATAACCGACATTATGCATGTAGTTATTACCACTATGACAAGATAAATAGCCGCAACGGTAATGAGGGGAACAAAAGCTTCGTAGGTTTGACTTCTTATTATGTCCCCCGCTCTTGATAAATCTGTTATTCCGATAAACCCCGCAACAGCAGTTTCTTTTATAAGCTGAATAAATTCACTGACGAGAGTCGGCAAACAATTTTTAAACGCTTGAGGAAGAACGATTTTTTTCATCGTTACAGACGAACTGAGTCCCAAAGAACGGCCTGCTTCGTATTGGCCGCTATCCACCGACTGCAAACCGGCTCTCATTGTTTCGGCAACATATGCTCCGGAGTTAATTCCAAAAGCTATCATTGCAATAAAAATTTTATTTAATCCGGTTGAACACAAAACCAAATAATATATGGTAAAAAGTTGCACAACAACCGGGGTACCTCTTATTATCGTCAAATATACATTTGCAAAAAATTTAAGAATCTTAAATATAAAACTTTTATTTCTGCTTACTTTAACAATTGAAACCAAAATTCCTAAAATAATGCCCATTATCAAAGCCACTGCGGTAATTTCAAGCGTTACACATAACCCACTTAAAATCATTTTATATCTGTCTTTATAAATTAAATTTCTATAAATTTGCCCAATTAAATCCACGCTCTTTGTATCTTTTACTTCGGTATATTTGGAAACTATATTGTCTATTTCGCCGGATTTTTTCATATCGTTAAGTACAAAATTTATGTAATTCAGAAGTTCTTTTTCGCCTTTCGGAACTGCAATTCTATAGTCTTCCCGAAAAAGACACTCATCCAAAAGTTTTACTTGATTTCCAAAAGATTTAACTAATTTTTTGGCAGGAACATCGTCAACAACAACTGCATCAAGTCGGTGATTAACAAGATCCAAAACAGCGTCGGTAGCTTTGCTGTATCTTTGTATATCGGAATCAACAAAATTTTCTGTACAATATATATCTCCCGTAAAACCAAGTGCCACCCCTATTCTTTTTCCGTGGAGGTCTTCCAAACTCAAAATATCACTGCTCTGAGGAACAATAACCATTTGCTTGGAAACATAATAAGAATCTGAAAAATCTACATTTTTAGATTTTTCTTCACTTGCGCTCATTGCCGAAATGGCAAAATCGCAATTTCTGTTTAAAAGTTCCAAAATAACAGCGTCAAAAGAAACATCGTTAATAATTAATTCAACACCTAGTTTTTCAGCTATTTTTTGAGCTATATCTATGTCTATTCCAACCATTTTTTTGCCATCTTTATATTCAAAAGGCTCAAATTCGGCATTAGTGGAAACTTTCACATACCCACGACTTTTTATATCATCTAAACAATTGCTCGCACTTACATCTAAAAGAAATCCAAAAAATATTAAGCTAACAAAAGCTAAATATTTATAAAACTTTTTCACTTAACTTTATATCCTCCTATTTTTCTGTGTACACTTCTTTTTTTGACTTTGGTTTGTTATAAAAATATGGAACAAGCGTAGTGGCGACGCTTTCGTGTCTTCTTAGAATTTTTTCAATAAAGAATGTGGTCTGATTATGATAAATAGTATCTTTCCAAGCATTACCACTGATTCTTGTCAAAACAACAGTCAGTGTTTCTCCATCTTTTAAATCTCTTTCTCTTTCACTCACGTAATTGTCAATTGGAGAAATTATATCCCTGTAAGGAGTATAAATTATGGTAAGAGGTATATCTATTCCTAAATCTTTCCATTGCTTTTTCAATCTTTCTGTTTCAACTTTAGATACAGAAATATGCAACGGTGTAACATTTGCAGTTATTTCATTTGCATAGTCAAAAGTTTTTAAAGCAGCTCTATTCATTTTATTTATAAGAACTATACAAGGAAAAGTATCGTTGCTGTTGCTTTTTTTATACTTGTAATTATATCCTAAAATACTTATGCCTTTTAAAAATTCAAAATAATGCCTGTGCGTTTCGGACATAAACCACATCAGCAGTGGAGTAACTATCAATAACGCCCATGCCCCATGAGTAAATTTGGTAGTGAAAACTACTATCGAACCAATGAAAGTGACCAGCGCTCCAAAACCGTTTATCAAAGATTTATACTGCCAGCCGGGTTCTTTTGAACGTATCCACTTTACAAACATTCCAAATTGAGAAATTGTAAATGAAACAAATACGCCTACCGAATAAAATGGGATAAGCTTATGTGTATCGGCGTTAAACGCTACAAGCAGCACAGAGCTCATAATAAAAATAAACATTATGCCATTTGAAAAACTTAATTTAGTTCCTCTCTGAGAAAATTGGCGAGGCATGTAGCGATCTTTTGCTAAAATTGATAATAATATCGGCAATCCGCTGTATGATGTATTTGCAGCTAAAAGAAGTATTAATGAAGTTGTAAATTGCAACACATAAAACATTATTCCATTGCCAAAAATTGCTGTTCCCATCTGAGAAAGCACAGTTTTATCAGCAACAGGAATTACATGTAAAAAAGTTGACAAAAAGCTTGTACCGCCAAAAATAAATACTATTATTCCTCCAAGCATAAATAAAACGTGTTTTGCTGTTTTTTGAGAAGGCTCTTTAAAACTCGGAATAGCGTTACTTACGGCTTCAACGCCTGTAAGAGCCGAACATCCCGATGAAAAAGCACACAAAAACAGCACTAGCGTTAAACCGGTTAAATTGTCGGTAGCCACTGCGCTGAGTTGCTCCGGAGTGTATGTTATGGCAGGCAAAGAACCTGTAAAAAACCTTACAAATCCTGTGGTTATGAGAGCTATCATAGAAAAAATGAACATATAGGTAGGTATTCCAAAAATTTTAGAAGATTCGCCTATTCCACGAAGATTTACTAAAGTTATTACTCCTACGCATACCAAAGAAATTATTATTCGATAAGGCTCCAACGCAGGATACACCGCCAATATCGCAGCTGTAGAAGAGGAAATACTTACAGCTACAGTCATTATATAGTCTATAATCAAGCATGTGGCAGCAAGCAAAGAAGCTTTCTTACCAAAATTTTCTTTTGAAACCACATAAGCACCGCCACCGTTAGGGTAGTGACTGATTATTTGTGAATAAGAAAAAATAAGTACCAAAAGAAGAAGTATAATGGGAACACTGACATATCCCACATAACTTGCGGCCATAATCCCAACTCCCGGAATCAAAGCCATTAATATCTCTTCCACGGCATAAGCTACAGATGACACTGCATCGCTCGCCATTATAGGTAGTCCCCAAAGTCTGGACAATTTTTCATCTTTTAATTGATCATCTTTTAAAGCCGAACCCAAAAGAATTTTTTTTAGACTTTTTAATCCACCCATTTTGTTTTTTCCTCCATAATATTAAAAAATTTTTTTACATATTCGGTAACAATATTATCACAAAATCGATAAAAAATAAATTATATTTTTGTAATTAAGATAAATTATTTTAAAATTTTACAACTGTAATCATTTTTCGTAATTAATTTTACTTCTTAGATTCAAAATTTTTTCAACACGTTTTTCATATTCATCTTCTCTTAGTATTATTTTGCCATTTTTTAAAATTTCAATTATACTTCCTTCTTTTATACCTTCTACACTCTGACTGATGGGGACTCTTTTCAGATTTCCTTCACTGTCTTCACAAATTAATTCTTTGGGAGTTATCCTATCGACTGATAAAAGTATTTCTGTCACCCTCTTTTATTTTTCTGTTTTTATATCTATTTTCTCTCCGTCTGTTGAGAACAAAATATTTCCGTTGAGGTCTGTGCGATAAATTTCTGATCCCACCGATTTCAATCTGTCCAATATAATTTGCCTGGAACGAGTCACCGGTTCTGAGTTTACTGAAATAACAGCATATTTTGGAGATACTTTTTTCAAAAATTTTAAAGAACTGGAAGTTTTACTGCCGTGGTGTCCGACCTTTAAGACATCTGATTTAATAACCCTATTACTTTTGACTATTTCTGTTTCTTCAAACTCCTCGGCATCACCGGTAAATAAAAAGCTAATATTTTTGTAAACCATTCTTACTACCAAGGAATTATTATTAAGATTTTCATGAGAAGATATTGGACCTAAAATTTCAAATTTTAAATCACCTATTTTAAAACTATCATTTGCATGAGCAACTTTAACTTTTACGTTTTTATTTACAAGAGCTTCGAGCATTTTTTCATAGGTAACCGAAGTCGGAATAATATCGTCGGGTATATCTGATTCTATAAATTTTCCTATCTCAAATTTATTTATCACCTTGTCCATTTGACCGATATGATCTCTGTGCGGATGAGAAACTATAACTAAATCCAGCTTAGAAACTCCTTCTCTTGATAAATATTCACACACCGTGTCAAGCGGTTCTTTATCGGCAGCATCAATCAGAATATTATAGTCCTTATATCTTATGTACGCCGAATCAGCTTTACCTACATTCAAAAAATGAACTTTTAAATCTTGAAAATTTTCATTTTTATCTATGTTAGCAAAAGAAGCTTTTTTAAAAATATTTTCCCAAGAAAAATTTTGGATATTTCCATAGCTTAATATTCCGGAAATAAACAAAGTAAAAAACAAAAACAGGAAACACGATAAACGCTTTATATGATATAACTTTCTGCGAGGTTTCAATTTGAAGCTCCTTTATATTAATCTTTTTTCGTTATGTTCATCTCTAAAAACTGCTGATAATTTATAAGAACCTGACGAGGTTTAGAACCTTCGTACGGACCCACCACCCCCATTTGTTCCATTTCATCTATTAATCGCCCGGCACGAGCATAGCCTATTCTGAGCCTTCTCTGCAGAAGCGACGTGGACGCTTGTCCGGCTTCTATAATACATTTTATAGCTTCGCTCATAACAGGATCCATATTTCCGTCTGAAACTTTGGAATCTGAGGACTTCGAATTATCGGATATTGAATTTTTTTCTATTTCTTCTGCTATTTTTGAATCGTATGAAATTTCCTGAGACGATTTCAAAAATTTTATAACGCTCTCTATTTCTTTATCTGTCACGTAACAACCTTGAATACGTATCGGCTTGGGAGCTCCCACAGGGGAGAAAAGCATGTCCCCTCTTCCCAGAAGTTTTTCTGCTCCGCTCATATCCAAAATAGTTCGAGAATCAATCTGCGAAGAAACTGCAAGAGCGATTCGGCTGGGGATATTAGCCTTAATTATTCCTGTAATAACATCTACCGATGGCCTTTGAGTTGCAATCACCAAATGCATTCCCGCCGCACGAGCCATTTGAGCCAATCTGCAAATATAATCCTCCACTTCGTTTGGAGCAGCCATCATCAGATCTGAAAGCTCGTCTATGATAATTACCACCTGAGGCATTTTTTCAAGGACTTCGCCTTCTTTATCGGTAATGAATGGATTTTTTTCTATTAAATCGTTGTAAGATTCCAAATCTCTTACATTATTTTCGGCAAATTTTTTGTACCTTTTAAGCATTTCGTTTACCGCCCAATTAAGAGCTCCCGCTGCTTTTCTGGCATCAGTCACCACAGGAACAAGCAAATGAGGAATTCCATTGTAAATCCCAAGTTCAACGACTTTAGGGTCTATCATGAGAAGTTTTACTTCGTCCGGCCCGGCATTGTATAAAATACTTATTATAAAAGAATTTATACATACAGATTTACCGGATCCCGTAGAACCTGCTATTAACAAGTGAGGCATTTTAACCAAATCAGTTATGGCTATATTTCCGGATATATCTCTGCCTAAAACCACTGTAAGTTTACTTTTAGATGATCTGAATTTTTCCGATGCAATAAGTTCACGCATATTCACTACGCTGACCACCTTGTTAGGAACTTCTATTCCCACCGCTGCCTTTCCGGGGATAGGCGCTTCGATACGAACCCCTGAAGCTGCCAGATTTAAAGCTATGTCGTCCGCTAAGGTTGTTATTTTGCTTATCTTAACTCCTGCGGCAGGCTGAAGTTCATAACGTGTCACGGCCGGGCCTCTGTTAATATCAACTATTTTTGTTTGAACATTAAAACTTTTCAAAGTATCTACAAGAATCATTCCGTTGTTATTCAACTCATTCGTTATTTCGTTCTCTTTTGGGGTAACAGATTTATTTAAAAGTTCAATTGAAGGAAATTTGTAATCCCCTGCAGAAGAATTTTCGTTCAGAGGCTGAAAATTTTGTTCAGAAATTTTTTCTTTTTCTTCCGAAGTGTCATTGATTTTTGAAATAAATTTTTCTGTAACTTTTGATATAGGCTCCGAATTAGGAATCGATTGGTCGTCAAAATCACTTTTTATTTTAGAATTATAATCGGAAACTGAATTTTTGTTTTCTTTATGCTTTGATTCTTTCTTGGCTTTAAATTCATTGGCTTTTACCTCAATTTTGTCTTTTAGAACTTTAGCGGGTCGGGAAAAAAAACCCAAAAACTCCATTAAAGTTGCCCCCGTAACAAACATAACACAAATGAACAAAATCAAAGAAACTATTACCAAAGCCCCGGTGGTTCCGCATCCCCAAACTAAAGGAGCCCCAACAATTGCACCAACAAGTCCCGAAGTTCTGTTAAATTTTCCGAGTGAAAATTCATCAAATATGTATTTAATCCAATTGTCCACAGATACATTATTGTATTTGAATGATAAAATAAATATGAGTGAATTTAAAAAAATTGCGCCAATCGCAGAAACAGCCAATTTGGTCTTTCTGATTTTATCCATACTGTCTTTTGCCTGCCAAACAGCAATAAGGCAAATAAAGATTGGCACTAAAACCGAACAAACTCCGAAAATGGAAAATATAAAATTATGTATACTGAGCCAAATATTTTCTCCGGGAATCAATATAAAAGCCATTAGAGCAACAGACAGCGCAAAAAGTACTACCATTTCTATAGGCTTTTTTTCTTTTTTGGGCACGGCTTTTTTAGCAGCCTTTTTATAAACTTCTATTTTATTTTTCTTTCTCATTTCAACTTTAAGCCTCTCTTTTAGAGTGTAGTATGAGTGAAAATATTCATGCCGTAAATATTTTCAATTATTCCTATAACGACAGCAGCTAGGCCTAAAACAAATGTATAAACTACAAAAATTATCATTTTATCTGTTTTCAAAAGCCATTTAAACAGCTTAATCGATAAAAATCCCACAACAGCAGAAACTATCATTCCTACAATGACAGGAACAAGCCCTACAGATGAAATTGCATCTACTTTTAGTGCGTCTTTCAGCTCAATGACGGCTGCCGCCAGTATTGCGGGTGTCCCCAAAATGAACGAATAATCCAAAGCAGTCTGCTTGTTGAGCCCTCTTAAAAGTCCGGTGGACAAAGTTGAACCTGAGCGAGAAATTCCGGGGAAAACTGCTGCAACAAACTGAGTAACACCAATAGATAGGGCATCCATAAAATTAAGTCTTTGTCGGCCTTCCCACGGATTTTCGCTGTTAAAAGTACATTTGATTTTATACGTTTGGCGAGCATTAATCCCCGTTTTTAACAATATGCCGGTTACAATCAAAGCAATGCCCACAAGTATAATGCTTTTATTCCCGGCAAGTTCCTCAGCAATTCCTTTAACATTTGTATCACTTCCCGGAATTGGAGCAAAAAGCAAGAAAAGTGGTATCAATCCTACTATTAACATCAGAACCATATTTTTGTCATTATCCAGTTTTTTAAAATCAAATTTTCCTGTAAATATGTCCTTGATAATTTCAAAAAAAGATTTTATAAGTTTTAATATGGTTTTGTAGTAAACAGCTATCACGGCAAGGAGAGTCCCTATGTGTAACATAATACTAAAAAACAAATTATTTTCTCTAACTCCCAAGATATGTTGAGAAATAAGCAAATGTCCACTACTGGAAACCGGCAAAAATTCTGTCAGTCCCTGAACTATCCCTTGGATAATGGCATCTAAAATACTCATATTTATTTTTCTCCCTTTCGTTTCGCAACTAATTTTATTTGTAAATATATATGCACTAGCATTTGCATTAAATTATACCAGATTTTAAAGTGAATTTATATACTGCCATATAATTAAAATAAAAATAATTATAATTAAAAAAGTCGATTTGCATAATCAAATACAATCGACACGTAAAAATTATTTTTTAGACTTGCTCCTATTTTTTTTAGCCAAAGAATACAATTCGTTCAATGCATCAGACAATGTTCCTACCCTATCAATCAGCCCCTCTTTCACGGCTTGTTCCCCTTCAACCACTGAGCCCACATCCAAAACCAGCTCCTCCGTGTTCATACAAAGTTCATAAAATCTTTTTTCAGAAATATTTGAATTGGCCACTACAAAATCAGCAATTCGCTTTTGCATTTTTCGAAAATACTCAAAAGACTGCACAACACCAACCGTTGTCCCTGCCGATCTGACAGGGTGAACTGTCATCGTGGCGGACTTTGCTATGAAAGACACATCCGCACTCACAGCCAAAGGTACTCCAATGGAATGTCCTCCGCCTATTACCATGGAAACTGTAGGTTTACTCATTCCGGAAATTAATTCAGCTATCGCCAGGCCGGCTTCTATATCTCCACCGACCGTATTCAGAAGAAATAAAATCCCTTCTATTTCAGGGTCTTCTTCGATAGCAACAAGTTCCGGTATAATATGTTCATATTTTGTAGTTTTGTTTTCAGACGGCAAATAAGTGTGACCCTCTATTTGACCTATAATTGTAAGACAATAAATTTTTTTCTTTCGACCGTTCACTATAACCGAGCCGATGTTCTGAATTCTTTCGTATTGTTCTTCGCTTGCCGTTCGCTCTTCTTTCTTGTCAGAATTTAAATGTTTATCCATGTTATTTCATTCCTCCTTACAAAAATATGTTTTACATATTTTTAATATATCCAAAACTTGTGTGAATTATTTATAAAAAATATTGACCAATTAAAATTTTATGGTAAAATTATAATATAATATATAAGGAGGGTATGATAATGGAACTAACAAAAAACGCCAATCTCATAAAACTCATTCAGGTATTGAACGATAATCCGGACAAAGCAAAAGAATTTTATAATTTAGGAAGTTCAAAAGAACTTTACGATTACTGCGTTTCACTAGTGCCGGGATATGAATTTGAGGAATTTATAGAATTTATGCAGAACATCGCAAATATCTCATCTGAAGAACCCGTGAGTGATAATAAATTAGACAAAGTCAGCGGAGGAGGAGCTCTTGGAGAAATATCAAGTTCATTTTTTAATTCTTTCACAGAATCAAAAAACAAAGCCGATAACTTTTTTAAAATGCTCTCTCCTATAATATCCTTTCTCTTAATAAAAGAAAAAAAACCAAAAAGCCCCACGCCTTAACCGGTGTGTGGCTTTTTTATCATAATCATAAAATTAATTACTTTTCAAAAAATTTTTAAGTTCATCCATAAATTCGTTCACATCTTTAAATTGTCGGTACACAGAGGCAAATCTAATATAAGCGACTTCATCTTTTTTCTTCAAAAATTCCATACATTGTTCGCCTATAAACTCGGACTTAACTTCTCTGGCCAAAGAATTTTGAACTTTTAATTCTATTTCATCTACCAAATTCTCTATGTCTTCAAAAGAAATCACACGTTTTTCGCAAGCTTTTATAAGTCCACTGCGAACTTTTTTTCTGTCAAACTTTTCTCGTGATCCATTGCGCTTAACTATCATAACAGGTATATTTTCTACCATTTCATAAGTCGTAAATCTTTTGCCGCACGACTCACATTCTCGGCGACGCCTAACCTGTGATCCTTCCTCCGCCGATCTGGACTCCAAAACTTTGCATCCTTCAAGATTACAATAAGGACATTTCACTATGCAATTCCTCCTGAATTTTACTCTTCCTGCTTATCTATAACTACTAATATTTCGGGGTCGGCTTTCAAATAAACTCTACCTATATCAAAGCTTCCATTTTTAATTATAGCCATAGAAATTTTGTCTTCAACTTCTTTTCTTATAACATTTCTCAAATCTCGAGCTCCACTTGCACCTTTAGAAACTTTTTCTGCAAGCACTTTTAAAACTTTTTCGTCGTAAGATAATTTTATATCCCTTTCTTTTAAAGACTCTTGATATTCATCAAGTATAAGCACAGCTATTTTTACGTAATCATCGAAAGATAGCTTGTTAAATACCACGATTTCGTCTATTCGGCTTATAAATTCAGGTCTTAAGAATTCTTTTAGAGACTTCATAACTTTTTCTTTGGCAAGCTCATTTTCTGTTTTTCCAAATCCGAGAGAACCATCTTTTTTATCGCTTCCGGCATTAGATGTCATAACGATAACGGTGTTTTCAAAATTAACAGCTCTTCCGTGAGAATCGGTAATTTTTCCTTCATCTAAAATTTGCAAAAGTATATTCATAACATCAGGATGAGCTTTTTCAATCTCATCAAACAGTATGACAGAATATGGCCTTTGCCTTACTTTTTCTGTGAGTTGCCCGGCTTCGTCGTACCCAACATATCCCGGAGGAGAACCTACAATTTTTGAAGCAGAATGCTTTTCCATGTACTCAGACATGTCTACTCGTATTAAAGCATCGGGAGAATCGAAAAGTTCATCGGCAAGAACTTTTACGAGCTCAGTTTTTCCAACTCCGGTAGCCCCGACAAATATAAACGAGGCAGGGCGTTTTCTCAAACTTAGCTTTATTCTGTTCCTTCTGATAGCCGCCGCTACAGCATCCACGGCTTCATCCTGACCTATAATTTTCTTTTTAATATTTTCTTCCAAAAATTCCAATTTTTTGAATTCGTTTTCTTGAATTTTGGAAGACGGAATTCCCGTCCATAACTCTAAAACATGTGCAAGGTCACCTTCGGAAACTTTTTTCCCAAATGCTGTTTCTTTTAATTTTTCACGCTCTTCACTCATTTTAGCAATTTTACATCTTACATCAGCTAATTTTTCGTAGTCAGATTCTTCGCCCAGTGCAACCAATTTTTCCTCTTCGGATTTTAAAGAGTCAATTTCAAAACTGATTCTATCATACTCAGCAAGATCTTTGTTGGTCAAGGCAGCGTAAGTAGAAGCTTCGTCCATCAAATCTATTGCTTTATCCGGCAAAAATCTGTCCATTATATATCTTTCCGATAAAACTACCAACCTATTTATAAGATAGTCAGGAATCCTCACTCTGTGGTAATTTTCGTAATAGCTCTTTATTCCTTTCAAAATTTCTACGGTTTCATTTATCGAAGGCTCTGCAACTTTTATCGGTTGAAATCTTCTTTCGAGAGCAGCATCTTTTTCAATATATTTTCTATATTCTTCAAAAGTTGTAGCTCCCATTACTTGTATTTCTCCACGAGAAAGCGCCGGCTTTAATATATTAGCTGCACTCATTGACCCTTCGGAGTCACCTGCTCCGACTAAATTGTGAACTTCATCAATAAAAAGTATTATATTTCCATCTTTTTTTACTTCTTCCACCAATCCCTTTATTCGACTTTCGAATTGCCCTCTGAACTGCGTTCCTGCTACCAATGAAGTCAAATCAAGCAAATGAATTTCTTTATTTTTCAAATATTGCGGAACTTTTCCTTCGGAAATTCGAAGTGCCAGCCCCTCGGCAATAGCCGTCTTACCTACACCCGGCTCCCCGATAAAACACGGATTATTTTTAGTCCTTCTGCAAAGAATTTGAATCGCACGATTAATTTCTTTATCTCGACCTATAACTTTATCAAGTTTATTTTCTTTGGCTTTAGCGGTTAAATTTTCGCAATAAATACTCAAATTTTTTCTTTTGGGGCGCTTTTTCAATCTAGAACTATTTGAATCCCCCGATTTATCATCTTTGGAAGTTTCATCTTCTTTACCGGGAAACATCATATTAGAAAATAAGCCCTTTATAAACGGAAATGTCGCAGCTCCTCCTCTTATAAAATCTTCGCCGCTTTCAGTTTCTTCGCTATTTGGTTCTTCCGGCGAAGAAGCTACATTCAATATTCCCGAAAATTGATCTTCTATATTGGCCATTTCTTCGGCTGAAATTCCCATTTTATCAAATAAATCTTCGAGCGGTTTAACGCCCATTTCTTTTGCACATAAAGCACAATATCCTTGTGCACTGGAAGAGTCTTTATTCGAAGAAACAAATACCACTGCTGTCCGTTTTTTACACCTGGAACATAGCATAAATATTACTCCTTATATTATTAAATTTTATTACTTGGCAAATTTGGATGTTTTTATCATTTCCATAAAAATGCAAAAATACCTGATTAATGCGTATATCATGAAGAAAGCTGTCAGCGCCATTAAAGTTACATCTAAAATTTCTATATCCAGATTCCAAATTGCTTTAAGAGAAATGATTATTATGACTGAAACATAAAACACAATTGTAGAAAGCTTTCCATACCACTTTGCAGATGGAGGAGTTAATTTTTTGTGAAGCAAAATCGCACCTGCTATAAGCATTAAAATTTCCTTGGTAATAAGAATTATCATAAAAGGGAAAATTTTATTAAATTTCATGCCGACACAAACCATAACAGCCATTAACGTAAGTTTATCGGCAGTAGGATCCAGCATTTTGCCAAATTGAGTTATCTGATTATATTTGCGCGCAATATATCCGTCTAAAAAATCACTTATACCTGAAATTATCAGAATAATTCCGGCAGTTGTATAATCATCATCAATAACTGCAAAAATAAACGGAATTATAAATATAATTCTTATAATGGAAAGCACATTGGGAATGTTAAAATTTTTTTGTATGTATGATAAACTTTTCACTTCTTACAGCGCTCCGCTCATAAATAAATTAAATTTTTTTATAAAAACTATAAATAAAATTATTATTATATATTTCTTTAAAAATTACTGTTGAAGAAATATTGCTCGAAGAAAATATTTCAGGCAAATTATTATCTATCGAAACAAATATCCTTAAACAACAAATTAAAACCGTAAGTACAATATACCCCTTTAAAGCTCCAAATGCCATTCCCGCAAAGCTGTCGGTAGATTTCAAAGAATTCATACCGAATAACTTTGAAACGCATCTAAAAAAAATATTGGCAATTAACACAAGCAAAATAAACATCACCGGAATCAATACCGATCTTAAAACATTAGTAATTAAAGGGTAAAGCAATTCTGAAATTTTGCGTGGGGTTGGATCTAAATTACTACTAACTATAATATGGTTAATTTCTTCAGGTGTTATTCTCAACTCACGTAAAAGTTTTGTAAACCACGGCGAAAATAGATTAAATATTTGATCAGCAGAAGAAAAACTTTTTGCAGAAGAAAGTTCTATTTTCGACTGAATTTGCGGACCTATTATACCGGTGTAAATACTTTTGGATAAAGCGCCGGAAATATAAACAGAAAATATTCCTGAAAACATGGTGGATATGAACGACAAAAAAGATTTAAATATCCCATTCTTATAACCTATAAAAGCAAATATAATTAAAATTGCCATAACACATATGTCTAAAACTAAAGCGTACAATGCTACTTCCTCCGCTAATCACTCAACATACATTGTTTCGCCACAATATACTATATCACAAATATAATTTTTATACAACTTGTCCTTTTTAGTATGGCGAAAAATATGTTTTTAATTTTTTCTTAATAAAATATTTTCTAATAAAAATCCGCTTAAGCGTATCGTAGCCTAGATAACCTGCAAATTACATAAGCAGGTGGGTGCTCTCCCCATACCTTCACGCTCCCTTCGTTTGGCTCACGCCAAGAGGTCTGCAATCCAGTACAGGAGCCGAGCTCCCTATTATATCTTGTAGGGTTATACGGCCACAGTCCGCGTCTTAAGCAGAAACTGATTTTTTAAAATACCAAATTAATGGTCTGTAAGTCTTTCTTCAAATTGACCGGAAAGCTCATCAAGAAGATCATCGTCCTCTACTTCTACAAGCTGTTCCTCACCATCTTCTTCAATCATTTCGAATATAAAGTAAGTTACCTCTTCGTCGTTTAAATTCGTATCTTCGAGTTCAAAATTGGGCATCAAAGCATAAAATTTCCTTTTAGAATCTTCTGCAACAATGCAATCTAAAACTTCAAACTCTCTTTCTACGCCTTCATCATCAACCAAAGTAACTATATCAGTAGGCATATTCTCTTCCATTAATAACCTCCCGTAAAATATCGTAAAAGTTTTACAACTATCATTTTAATTATATTATACGAAATAGTCAACAAAATTATTTATTGTCCGCAAAAATTATTTGAAAAAGAAAATACCAAAAAATTATCAACTTAGCATTTGTTTTTTAATTGTGTATATAATTTTTACATAAACTGTTGAATCTTATTTTGTATTTGTATATAATATATAGTATTTTAGAAAAGGAGTGAGTTTATGGACATAAAGAAAGTGGCAGAACTGCTGAAAGATGAAGATTTTGTTGAAAAAATATTTACAACCGCCACCCCGGGAGAACTTAAAGCTCTCTTTGAAGAAAACGGAGTATTTTTGAAAGAACAAGAACTAAAAGACCTAATAAATTCAATCCAAGCCAAATTGGAAGAATCAGTTTCTCTAAGCGAAGCCGATTTAAAGACAATTTCCGGAGGAACCGGCACTTATAATATGGAAATATCGCTACCAAGAAATATATCTCCGGAGAAAATAAACGATTTTTTAAATAAGCTAAACTTTCAAAACTAAAAATAATTAAAATAAATCTTTTATTCTATCAAAAAAAGTTTTTCTTTTTTGATAGTTTTTTTCTGTCAAAGTGTTTTCAAACTCTGCAAGCATATTTCGCTGGCTCTGATTTAAATTTCGCGGAACTTCTATATGAATTTTTACAAATTCATCTCCGGTTCCTCTTCCGTGAAGTTTAGTGATACCTTTTCCTTTAAGCTTGAAAATATCTCCGTTTTGAGCCCCTTCATGCATATGATAAGTTGCTTTTCCGTCAAGCGTAGGAACGGTTATATCCGCTCCCAATGCAGCTTGAGCGTATGTAACCGGAACATCGCACCATATATCATAATCTTTTCTTTCAAAAACCGGGTGAGGCATAACGGTAACATATAGCTGCAAGTCTCCAAATTCTCCGCCGTTTTTCCCTGCGTTTCCTTTGCCGGGAATATTAAGAATCTGCTTACTGCTTATTCCTGCGGGAACTTTAACTTCAATTTCTTTTTTCACGCGCATTTTGCCTTTTCCTGAACATGACGGGCACGGCGTTTCTATTATTCTTCCGCTGCCGGCACATTTTTCGCACGAACGAGTAGTTTGCATAACGCCAAAAGGAGTTCGCTGGTTTATAACAACATGCCCTGTCCCTCTGCAAGCGTCACAAGTTTTCAGTGAAGTTCCTTTTTTAGCGCCGCTTCCACCGCAATCTTTACAGTTATCTGTAACATAATAAGAAATTTTTTTAGAACAGCCTTTGGCAGCTTCCAAAAACGTAATATTCAGTTCGCACTCTATATCGCTTCCACGGCGCGGAGAATTGGAATTTTGCCTGGTTCTTCCACCGCCAAATCCTCCAAAAAAACTGCTGAATATATCTCCTAAATCGATATCATCCCCAAACGGATTTCCACTGTAATAACTATATCCCCCGGAATATCCGCCTCCTCCATAGTTCGGATTAGTTCCGGCATGACCGAATTGATCGTACCTTGCCTTTTTATTTTTATCGGAAAGAACATCATACGCTTCGTTAACTTCTTTAAAATTCTGTTCTGCTTCTTTATTTCCGGGATTAAGATCCGGATGATATTTTTTTGCAAGTTTTCGATAAGCTTTTTTTATTTCATCATCAGAAGAGTTTTTGTTTACTCCAAGAACTTCGTAATAATCTCTCTTTTCAGACAAATTTGTTTCACCTCTTTAACTAGTTACCCTCCGCCACCAAAAGGCAGAGGGTATTTTGATTTTAAACTATTTATTTTCAGGATCTACTTCTTTGTAGTCTGCATTATAGACGTTTTCAGATCCTTGAGAGCCTTGATTTTGTCCTTCAGCTCCTTGTTGAGTAGCCCCTTGTTGGGCAGCTTTTTGATAAAGCTTGGTTGATATTTCGTACATAGATTTTTGTAAACTTTCTTTCGCACTTTTTATTTCGTCAAGATTAGAGCTTTTAATTTTTTCGCGCAAAGAACTTATTTCAGAATTAAGGCTTTCTTTATCGGCGTTTTCAAGCTTATCTCCGGCTTCTTTAATAAGTTTTTCGGCGGAATAACAAAGATTTTCGGCCTCGTTCTTTCCATCAACTTCTTCTCTGCGTTTTTTATCTTCGGCAGCGTATTTTTCAGCATCTTGAACAGCTTTTTCAATATCTTCTTTGCTCATATTACTGCTTGAGCTTATGGTTATATGTTGCTCTTTATTTGTACCGAGATCCTTTGCAGTTACATTTACTATACCGTTGGCATCAATGTCAAAAGTTACCTCTATTTGGGGAATTCCTCTTGGCGCAGGAGCTATTCCGTCCAAGCGGAACAATCCCAATTGTTTGTTATCTCCGGCAAATTCACGTTCACCCTGGAGTACATTGATTTCTACCTGAGTTTGACCATCTGCCGCAGTAGAGAATATTTGGCTCTTTTTTGTAGGAATTGTTGTGTTTCTGTCTATAATTTTAGTCATAACTCCGCCCATTGTTTCAAGTCCGAGCGAAAGAGGAGTTACATCCAAAAGCAACAAGCCTTTTACATCTCCACCAAGAACACCGCCTTGAATAGCCGCACCGATGGCTACGCATTCATCCGGATTTATTCCTTTAAAAGGATCTTTGCCGATTAATTTCTTAACAGCTTCTTGAACTGCAGGAATTCTTGAAGAACCGCCTACCATGAGAACTTTATCAATTGCAGAAATTTCCAAACCGGAATCTTTCAAAGCTTGGCGTACAGGTCCCATAGTTTTTTCGACAAGATCGCTTGTAAGTTCATCAAATTTAGCCCTGGTCAAAGTTAAATCCAAATGTTTCGGACCTGTTGCATCTGCTGTAATGAACGGAAGATTTATCGAAGAAGAAGTCATTCCCGAAAGCTCTATTTTTGATTTTTCTGCAGCTTCTTTTAAACGTTGCATCGCCATTTTATCGGAGCTTAAATCTATTCCGCTTTCAGCTTTGAAAGAAGAAATCATCCAATCTACTATCCTTTGGTCAAAATCATCGCCACCAAGACGATTGTTTCCTGCGGTAGCTAAAACTTCTTGGACGCCGTCGCCCATTTCAATTATCGATACATCGAATGTACCGCCGCCTAAATCATAAACCAAAACTTTTTGATCGTTTTCTTTGTCAATGCCATATGAAAGCGCAGCAGCTGTAGGTTCGTTTATAATTCTTTTTACTTCCAAACCTGCAATTTTTCCGGCATCTTTAGTTGCTTGACGTTGCGAATCTGTGAAGTAAGCAGGAACTGTAATAACAGCCTCGGTTACTTTTTCTCCCAAATAGCTTTCGGCATCACTTTTTAATTTTTGAAGAACCATCGCCGAAACTTCTTGCGGAGTGTAAGATTTTCCATCAACATTTACTTTATAGTCTGTACCCATCTCTCTTTTGATAGAGATAACAGTTCTTTCCGGGTTTGTAATTGCTTGACGTTTGGCAACTTGACCGACCATTCTTTCTCCTGTTTTAGAAAATGCCACAACTGACGGAGTAGTTCTTGCGCCTTCAGCATTTGCGATAACTTTTGGTTCTCCTCCTTCTATAACCGCTACACATGAATTAGTTGTTCCTAAATCGATACCTATAATTTTTGACATAATATTTTTCCTCCAAAATTAATTTATTTTATTTGTTTTTTATATTTTAATTGGTTACCTGAACCATTGACGGTCGAATTATTTTATCGCCGATTTTATACCCTTTTTGAAATACAAGAGATACAAAATTTTGCTTCTTGTCATCGCTTTCCGAATGAGAAATGGCATGATAGAGATTGGGATCAAAATCATCTCCTATCTCTCCGAAAGATTCAACATCCAGATTTTCAAAGGCTTTTTTCATTTGGTTTGACAAAAGATCTATTCCCTTTTTATATTCTTCACTTTCGTTCTCGGCAGCTTTCACAGCGGCATCCAAACTATCTGCCAGCGGTAAAATATTTTTTACGGCTGCTGCGATTGCATTAGAGTATATCGCATCTTTTTCACGCTCAGAACGCTTTCTGAAATTATCGTATTCTGCAGCTGTCCTCAACAATAAATTTTTCGTGTTTTCAAGATCTTTTTTTATTTCTTCAGCTTCAGAATCTTCTTCTAAAACCTCGTCTTCTTTGATTTCTTTTTCTTTTTTCTCTTTGTTATCACTCATTAATACAAAATTCCCCTTTCACAAAATCAAACCGCTAACTCTCAAGAATCCTACCCAGCAAAACTCCAATTAAAGAAGCAACATATTCCAATTGCGAATAAATTTTTCCGTAATTCATACGAGTGGGACCTATTACTCCAATCGTACCGATTTTGCCACCTATCCCATAATGGAAAGAAACAACGCTGGCATCTTTGAGCTCCATATACTTGTTTTCCTTGCCAATAATAAATTTGACTCCATATTCGCCCAAATCAAGAAGTTTAAGCACATTTTCTTTTCTCTCAAGAAAATTAAAAATATTTATTACCATTTCGGTGGTAATACCCGGAATCGAGAGCAAATTCTTTTGCCCGGAAATTTTCACTTCCACCTCACAAGCTTCCTTTGCGGCATCCATCAAAACATCAATTACAGGAAGTAAAAGCAAAGCTAATTCTCTGTCTTTACCAACCAAAATATCAACAAATTCAGGAGTAATGTCTTTTAATTTTTCACCTCTGAACTTTCCGTTCAGAATTCCACTAAACATATAAAGAATTTCGTTATTGATTTCATAATCGCACCTAAATATTTTGTTTTTCACCATGCCGTCAGAAGTCATCAACACCATCATGGCGGTCATACGACCGATTTTAACAAAAGTTATGTCTCTGACTCTTGACTCAGAACTTGGAGGGGTAGTAACAATAGCGGTAAAATTTGTTATCTCTGACAGAACCCTCGCTGCACCTGACAAAAGCTTCTCAGGGTCAGTAGCCGAAACACTTAAAATTCCATTTATAAAAATTTTTTCTTCTAAAGATAGTGGCTTTTTCGGCATTAATTTGTTAATGTATAATCTATAGCCTTGATCTGAAGGAACTCTCCCCGAAGATACGTGCGGTTGCAACAAATATCCCAAATTGACTAAACGAGCCATGTCACTTCGAATTGTCGCAGATGAAAATTCATGCTCCAGGTCTTCGCACAAAACTTTAGATCCTACAGGATCGCCGCTCAAAACGTATCTGTCGATTATAGAAGACAAAATTTTAAGTTTTCGATCTGTCGGTTCCAGCTTCTTTCACCTCTCTTTTTTGCTATTAGCACTCTAACACCCCGAGTGCTAACTAATTAAACTTTACCACCTTTTTTATTATTTGTCAATACCTATTTTTATATTTTTTTAATTATTTTTTTAAGGAGTAATTCATATGGTCATAATGGCAATAGATTTAGGAAAAGCACGCACCGGTTTGGCGGTATGCGACAAAAAAGAAATTTTAGCATCCCCAATAGGCACAATACACGAAAAAGACGACGAAAAATTAATAATGGAAATACTGAAAAAAATAAATTGTTATTCACCCGAAATATTAGTAATAGGTCTACCGAAAAATATGGATGGAAGCTTGGGCGAAAGCGCAATAAGAGCTCAAAACTTTGCGGAATCCCTAAAACAAAAAATAGATATTCCCATAGTTTTGTGGGATGAACGAAGGACAACCATTTCGGCTCATAATTATCTTAACGCAACAAATGTAAGAGGCAAAAAAAGAAAAAATGTAATCGATACTCTAAGCGCAACAATTATTCTTGAAAATTATATGCAATTTAGAAAATCGCAAGTTAAATAAATTGATATAAATAATAAAAAAATAACAAAGGCCACTCAAATCCAAGCAGGCCTTTGTTTATTTATCATTTGGATTAAAAAATTATTCAGATAATCTGTCTACCATATCTCCATAACCGCATAGTTGTCATAAGTCCTTCGGCACCAATCTTACATCTTATATAAAAACTTTATTTTTATTCTACAGATAATTATTTTCCGTAGTAGCAATTCAAATATATTTCTTTGATTTCGCTTATAAGAGGATACCTTGGGTTTGTGCCTGTGCATTGATCTTCGTGAGCAAGCTTTGAAAGCATATCGATTTTGCCTAAAAATTCTTTCTCGGAAATCCCATATTGTTTTAAAGTAAGCGGTATATTCAGCGATTCATTCATTTTTTTAATTGCTTTCACCAAATTATCTATACTCTGCATTGTGTCTTCTGCCGAAACGCCTATCATTTCTGCAATTTCCGCATATTTTTTGTCTGCTTTATAACTTTCATATTTAGGAAATGCAACAAATTTAGACGGCAAAGAAGCATTGTATTCTATTACATACGGCAATAAAATTGCGTTTGCTCTCCCATGAGGAATATGGAACTCACCGCCAAGTTTATGAGCCATGGAATGATTAAGCCCCAAAAATGCATTTGTAAACGCCATCCCCGCGATGCACGAAGCATTGTGCATTTTTTCACGAGCCTCAGGGTCATTGCTGCCGTTTTCATAGGCTCTTTCCAGGTATTTAAAAACCAATTTCACGGCTTTTTCCGCAAGAGCATCGGTATAGTCGCTTGCCATGGTGGAAACGTACGCTTCGATGGCATGAGTCAGAACATCCATGCCCGTATCGGCCGTGGGCGACTTTGGCAGAGAAATTACAAAATCAGGGTCAATTATAGCAACACTCGGGGTCAAAAAATAATCAGCAAGTGGATATTTTACATTCTCTTTTTTATCGGTTATTACCGCAAACGATGTAACTTCCGAGCCCGTACCCGAAGTAGTAGGCACAGCAATCAAAGGAATTTTGTGAGTGTTCGGATATTTGAAAGCTCTTTTTCTAATATCCATAAATTTAAGTTTTAATTCCTCAAAATCAAGCTCGGGATATTCATAAAACATCCACATTGCTTTTGCGGCATCTATCGGAGAGCCTCCCCCCAAAGCAATTATAGCGTCAGGAGAAAAACGTTTCATAATTTCAAGCCCATTCCATACGGTTTTTACGTCAGGATCAGGGCTTACACTTGAAAAAACTTCAACTTGGCAAGTAGATCTTCTCTTATTTAAATGATACATAATTTTTTCTACGTTTCCAAGTTTAACCATTGTTTCATCGGTAACTATAAATACACGACTAATGTTTTGCATATCTTCCAGATACGAAATAGAGCCCTTTTCAAAATATATTTTCGGAGGAACTTTAAACCACTGCATATTAACCCTTCTTTTGAATACTCTTTTTATGTTTAAAAGATTATTAACCGAAATATTATCCGTTGTGGAATTTTTCCCTTTTGAGCCGCATCCGAGCGTCAACGACGGGGTTGCACAGTTATATATATCTCCGATTGCCCCTTGAGAAGACGGAGCATTAACTATAATTCTTCCGGCATCCATAGTTTCGCTGAACTCTTCAATTATTTTTTCATCTTGCGAATGAATTACCGCAGTGTGGCCTTCACCGTTAAACCTCAAAATTTCTTTGCATTTTTCAAATCCTTCTGAAGAATCTTTGACTATATAATAAGAAAGAACCGGCGATAATTTTTCTACAGAAAGCGGATAATTTTCCCCTACTCCTTTAAGTTTAACTATCAAAATTTTGGTGCTTTTCGGAACATTTATACCCGAGCATTCAGCTATTTCAAATGCGCTTTTTCCCGCAACGGCTCCATTTAAAGTACCTTTTTCGGAATTTATCATATATGCGGTAAGTTTTTCAGCTTCTTCTTCATTCAAAAACACACACCCGTTTTTGAGCATTATCTTTTCAAATTCGGGAGCTATATTTTTGTCAACCACGGCCGATTGTTCCGAAGCACAAATCATTCCGTTATCGAAAGTTTTTGAGAGAATTAAATCGTTGCATGCTCTTTCCAATTTTGCACTTTTTTCAATATAACACGGGACATTTCCGGGGCCGACGCCTAAAGCAGGCTTCCCGGTTGAATAAGCGGACCTTACCATTCCTGAGCCTCCGGTAGCAAGCACAACATCTACACAGGGGTGATTCATAAGCGCAGAAGTAGCTTCGATTGACGGGCGTTCTATCCACTGGATACAATTTTCCGGAGCTCCGGCTTTTACCGCCGCATCTCTCAAAATTTTTGCTGCAAATACGCAACATTTTTGAGCTCCGGGGTGAAATCCAAATATCACCGGGTTTCTTGTCTTTGCACATATAAGCGATTTAAATATAACAGTCGAAGTGGGATTGGTAACCGGAGTAACTCCTGCCACAACTCCTAAAGGTTCTGCAATTTTTATATAATTCTCTTCTTCATTTTTATCTACTATTCCGACGGTTTTTTCATCTTTTATGGAATTATAAATATACTCAGCCGCAAACATATTTTTTATTATTTTGTCTTCAACTATTCCTCGTCCCGTTTCCGAAACAGCTTTCTCCGAAAACAAAACGTGATTTTTAATTGCCGCAAGAGTCATAGCTTCAACGATTTTATCAATCTGTGCCGAATCCATTTTCATGTACTGTGTCAAAGCGCTTTTTGCTTTAACCACAAGCTCGTCTATCATTTTATCCCTATTGCTGTTTTCCATTAAATCCCTCCGATATGAAGTATTACATATAAAATTTATGCAAAAAGGCACATATTTTATTATTTATTTAGCCACAACATTTAATATTCTTCCCGGAACATATATCACCTTTATTATATTTTTTCCTTCGATAGCCCTGTTAAAGGCGTCTTCTTTCTTTGCCAATTCCAAAACCTCATCTTGCAAAATCCCAAGGGGTGCAAGCACTTTGCCTCTCATTTTTCCGTTAACTTGTAAAACTATCGGAACTTCTTTTTCAGTACATTTTTGTTGGTCATATTCAGGCCACGAAGCAGTAGAAACAAAACTACTGCCCAAATTACATTCAGACCACATTTCTTCGGCAACGTGAGGTGCAAACGGACTCAAAAGAAGTGTAAAAATTTTTAGGTATTCAGACGTTATAAACCCTTCGTCATAAATAGTATTTATAAGTCCCATGAGTGCCGCAATAGCTGTATTGAATTTTAAGCTGTCAATATCTTCTTCTACCTTTTTAATTGTCTTGTGGAAAGCTGTTTCCAGTTTAGAGCTCACTGCACCACGATTATCGTCAAGTATTTCTTTTAGACCCCAATATCTTTCTATAAATCTTCGGCTACCCTTAATTCCTGCAGTGTTCCATGGAGCGGGCTTTTCAAAATCTCCTATAAACATTTCGTAAACACGCAAAGTATCTGCTCCAAATTCTTTCACTATGTCATCGGGGTTAACAACGTTTCCTCTGGATTTACTCATTTTTTCGTTATTTTCACCAAGTATCATTCCGTGACTGGTTCGCTTTTTGTAAGGCTCAGGACTTGGAGCAATACCTATGTCGTACAAAAACTTATACCAAAATCGGCTGTACAACAGATGAAGCGTAGTATGCTCCATACCGCCGTTGTACCAGTCAACAGGCATCCAGTATTTAATTGCTTCGGGGTCTACAATATTTTTGTCATTGTGCGGGTCAAGATAGCGAAGAAAATACCAGGATGAACCTGCCCACTGAGGCATAGTATCGGTTTCACGCTTTGCTTTTGCTCCGCAGTGAGGACAAATCGTATTTACCCACGAAGATATATTGTCAAGAGGGGATTCGCCGCCTTCGAGAGATTCAAAATTTTCAATTTCCGGCAATGTAAGTGGCAACTCAGATTCAGGAACCGGAACATACCCACATTTTTCGCAGTGAACTATCGGAATGGGTTCACCCCAATAACGCTGACGAGAAAACACCCAATCTCGAAGCTTATAATTTACTTTAGACTTACCGATTTCATGCTCTTCAAGATAAGAAATCATTTCGGATTTAGCTTGCTTTGAATTTTTGCCGTTTAAAAACTCTGAATTAATTACTTTTCCTTTTTCGTCAATCACTTCCAGGACAGGTAAATTATATTTTTTTGCAAATGCCTTATCTCGGTCATCATGAGCAGGAACAGCCATTATAGCGCCCTGGGCATAATTCATTAAAACATAATCAGAAACAAAAATTGGTATTTCTTTGCCATTAACGGGATTTGTTGCTGTTATGCCGTCTATTTTTACTCCTGTTTTGTCTTTATTAAGTTCTGTCCTTTGAAAATCAGACTTTTTGCTTGCTTCTTTTCTGTAATTTTCAATTTCAATTATATTTTTAATCTTGTTTTTGAACTCATCTATAATAGGATGTTCCGGTGAAATAACCATATAAGTGACACCGAAAATCGTGTCGGGACGAGTTGTATACACTTTCAGACTTTTGCCCTCGCTCGTAGGAAAATCAATCTCGGCACCTGTGGAACGACCTATCCAGTTAATTTGCTGAGACTTTACTCTTTCGGGGTAATCCACGAGTTCCAGATCATCTATAAGCCTTTGAGCATATTCGGTGATTTTGAGCATCCACTGGGATTTTACCTTATGAATAACTTCGCTTCCGCAACGCTCACAAGCTCCGTTCACAACTTCCTCGTTGGCCAAAACGCATTTACATGATGTGCACCAATTCACCATTGCTTCGCTCTTATAGGCCAAGCCTTTTTTGAACATCTGCAAAAATATCCATTGAGTCCATTTGTAGTATGAAGGGGCAGTGGTATCTATTTCTCGGCTCCAATCAAAAGAAAGTCCCAAAGATTGTAGCTGGCTCTTAAATCTGGATATATTTTTTTCAGTTACAACTCTTGGATGAATCTTATTTTTTATGGCATAATTTTCGGTCGGAAGCCCAAAAGCATCCCAACCCATAGGATAAAGTACATTATAACCTTGCATTCTTTTCTTGCGTGCAACTATATCCAAAGCGGTATAGCTTCGAGGGTGGCCGACATGCAGACCTTGACCTGAAGGGTACGGAAATTCCACAAGCGCATAAAATTTAGGTTTATTATATTCGTTTTTGGCGCAAAAAGTAGAATTTTCCTCCCAATTTTTCTGCCATTTCTTTTCTATTTTTTCAGGATTGTATTTTTCGAAAATCTTTTCCATTATTTATCACTTCATTCACTTAATTTTATTTCCAGAGCTTTTCCAAATCATAAAGCTCTCTTGCTTCTTCGGAGAATACATGCAGTATTACATCTTTATAGTCTAGGGCTATCCATGAGTCAGACATTTTTCTTTCAAAATTTAAAGGGGAAATTCCTTCCTCGGACAATTTGGATTCAACTTCTCCTGCCAAAGCCTTTACATGAGTACTGCTTGTACCTGTAACAATAACAAAATAATCGGCAAGAGTTGTTTTGTCGCCTATGTGTATTATTTCCGGCTCAACACCCTTTTTATCTTCAAGTATATCTTTTATTTTATTTGCCAAAATTTGGGGTTCCATTCTATCAAACTCCTTCTAAAATAAGTTCGTTGTATAATTCTGTGGTGCTTGTAAAAATAGTCCGGCGCTTATCGATACAATTCCTAAGGGATACAGCAAGCTTTCTTAATACGACTTTATCAATATCCTCAAAAGCAAGTTTCTGAAGCTCCTTCACGTCCGGCCAATGTCTTTCTTCGGAAATAAAATCCGCCACAAATATAATTTTTTCAAAAAGGCTCATGTTTTTTTTACCTACAGTATGGTATTTAACGCCGTTCAAAATATCTTCATCGCATATACCATAATTTTCCTTTAGCCAATAAGCTCCTACGAATCCATGAGCAATTTTGCCTTCGATTTTATCTCCATTTAAGTTTAATGCATTGTTTTTTAATAAGATTTCTTTACTTTCTTTTTCCGGCATTTCTTTGCATACATCATGAAGAAGCCCGGAAATTTTTGCTTTAGTTACATCTAAATTGTAGTGATGTGCCAATTTTTCAGCCATACTAGCAACATTTACCGAATGATTAAATCTTTTTTCCGATAGTATATTTTTTAATTTTTTCTCATAAAAATCATAACTGTTTAACACTCTTTGTTCTCCTTTTTTTCCAAAACAGCTTGAACAAATTCTTTGGCGTCGAAAGGTCTTAAATCATCAATTCCTTCGCCGATGCCTATATATTTTACGGGCACTCCCAATTTTTCTTTAATCGCAAGAATCACGCCTCCCCTGGCAGTTCCATCCAGTTTGGTTAAAATTATTCCGGTGATATTTAAAGATTTCCCGAATTCCACAGCTTGATTAAGACCGTTTTGCCCTGTCGAAGCATCTAAGACAAGCAATATTTCTTTGGAAGAATCAGGTAGTTCTCTTGAAATAATTCTATTTATTTTTTCAAGTTCTCCCATAAGATTTTTTTTATTATGAAGTCGTCCTGCTGTATCACATATAACTACGTCTATATTTTTTGATTTTGCAGACGAAATAGCATCAAAAACCACAGCAGCGGGGTCAGAGCCTTCAGGCTGCTTAACTATAGGGCAATCTGCTCTTTTGGCCCATATGTCCAATTGTTCCGCTGCTGCCGCTCTGAAAGTATCAGCTGCGGCAAGAAGTACTTTTTTGCCGTCATTTTTAAGCTTATACGCAAGCTTTCCTATGCTGGTGGTTTTGCCTACTCCATTTACTCCAAGAACCAAAATTATAGAAGGCTTAGTTGAAATCAAAAGTCCGTTTTCGTCGTCAAGAGATTTAATCATTATATCGCCCAGCAAACTTTTTATCTCAAACGGATCCGTTATGCCGTGCTTTTTGACTTCACGTCTCAATTCCTCGCACAATTTTTGAGACGTTTCTATACCTACATCGCCGGAAATTAAAATCTCTTCCAGGGTTTCAAAAAATTCTTCATCTATCTTTGTAAAAGAATTAATAACCGATTCTATTTTGGAAGAAATATTATCACGAGTTTTAAATAATCCTTCTTTTAGTTTTTTAAAAAAAGACATATAATCCCCCTTAAAATCAGTAACCCATAAGTGTCAAAGTTTCACGAGCAGCATGCTGCTCAGCTTCTTTTTTACTTCTTCCGGTTCCTTTCCCTACGGTATTGTTGTTTATTCTAGCTTCCACGGTAAATCTCTTGTTATGGTCAGGCCCGGATTCCTTCACAAGAACATACTCTATAGTTTCTTCAGGGTTTTTTTGAACTATTTCCTGCAAATCAGTTTTATAATCATGAATATCCGGTATCATAGGATGTTTAAGAGCAGGAACTATAAATTTCAAAATGAATTTCGAAGCTTCTTCAAATCCTCCATCCAGATATATTGCCGCACAAATGGCTTCGAATATATCCGCTAAAATTGAAGGCCTGTTTTGTCCGCCGCAATGGTATTCTCCTTTGCTTAATTTAATAAAATTCGAAATATTTAACTCTTTTGAAAATATGCAGAGTTGTTTTTCGCAAACAAGCGAAGATCTTAATTTTGTTAGATCGCCTTCAGGATATTTGGGATAATTTTTGAATATATAGTCAGAAGTAACCATGCCTAAAATAGAGTCACCCAAAAATTCCAGCCGCTCATAACTTTCAAGTCGTCCTCCGGATTCGTTGGCGTAAGAAGAATGAGTTAAAGCTATTTTCAAAAATTTCTGATTATTAAACTTATATCCTATTTTACTCTCAAGTTCCGTCACAACAAACTCACCTCATTTTAAGAAATTAAATTATTTTTCAGATTCGGAAGAATTATACTCTTCAAGAGACTTTGAAATAAGTTCCACAACGTTTCGTTTCACATATTCTCCGGTAAGACGAATCGCATTTTTGAATGTTTTGGCGTCGGAGCTTCCGTGAGCCTTAAATACTGGTTTTGAAATTCCCATAAGAGGCGCTCCGCCGTGTTCGCTGTAATCCATACTTTTTTTCAGAGCTTTAAGTTCCGGCATGATAAGAGATGCCGCTAATTTGCCTTTGAAATTTTGACTAAAGATATTCTTAACTTTACCAAATACAAATTTTGCCATTCCTTCATAAAGTTTAAGTATTATATTACCCGTGAATCCATCGGCTACCACTACGTCTGCAATGTCTTTCGGTATATCTCTGGGTTCTACATTACCTATAAAATTAATATTTTTTGTATTTTGAAGGAGATTAAAAGTTTCGTATCTAAGCTCATCACCTTTTGTTTTTTCCGTGCCTATATTTACAAGTCCCACTCTTGGATTTTCGACCACCATAACATTCTTCATGTAAAGATACCCCATAACAGCAAATTGGCGTAGCATTTCCGGTCGACATTCTACATTTGCTCCGCTGTCAATAAGCATGAAAAATCCATTGTCTTTGGGAATAACAGGAGCGAAAGCACATCTTTTTATTCCCTTTATTCTTTTAACTTTAAGAGTTGCCCCCACAGCAAGAGCTCCACTGTTTCCGGCCGAAACAAAAGCATCCCCTTCTCCCAATGCCAGTAATTGCAGACCTTTAGACATAGAAGAATTGCTTTTGGATTTCATTACATCCATAGGCTCATCTTCCATGGAAATAACGTCAGGAGCATGAACTATCGTCATTCCTTCCAAGGATATTTTATTTTTTTCGGCTTCATCTTTTATTATTTTTTCATTTCCGACCAGTACGATTTCGTAACCTAATTCATCTGCTGCCATACGGCTACCCTTTATTATCTCTAAAGGGGCGTTATCTCCTCCAAAAGCATCTACTATTATTTTCATACTAAATTCCTCCTTGAAAAAACTTAAATTTCCAAATTTTTTATATATTCCAAAGATCTCTCTGAAAATTTTGCATATCTGAGCTTTTTATCTTTAACTTTTTCGGTGAGTGGAGGCAATATTCCAAAATTGGCTCCCATAGGCTGAAAATCTACTATTTCCTCACTGCTTATATATTTTTCCAGAGCACCTATCATGGTGAAATCAGGCAAAGTAAACTTAGGTTCATCAAAGTATTTACGAGCTGCGTTTATTCCTGCAACCAATCCGGACGAAACAGATTCCATATACCCTTCTACACCGGTAATTTGCCCTGCAAAAAACAAATTAGGCATATTTTTCATATTAAAACAACGATCCAGTAATTTAGGGGACTCTATAAATGTATTTCTGTGCATTACGCCGTACCTTACAAACTCGGCATTTTTCAAAGCCGGAATAATTCCAAAAACTCTCCTTTGCTCAGGAAATTTAAGATTGGTTTGAAACCCAACCATATTATAAAGCGTGCCCTCTTTGTTTTCTTTCCTAAGCTGAACAACCGCATAGGGACTTTCTCCTGTTTTGGGATTGCGAAGCCCAACCGGTTTCATAGGCCCGAATCTTAAAGTATCTTCACCACGTTGAGCCATAATTTCAACAGGCATACAGCCCTCATATACTTTCGGATTTTCTACATCTACGTCATGAAGTGGCGCTCTTTCGGCAGAAATTAATTCATTATAAAATTCAACATATTCATTCTCATCAAGCGGACAATTTAAATAATCATCACCGCTCCCTTTGTCGTACCGAGATTTAAAATAAGCCTTCTCCGTATCGATGCTTTCAAAAGTTACTATGGGAGCAGCGGCATCAAAAAAGCTCAACGAATCACCACATATTTTTGATATTTTTTTTGATAATTTTTCAGAAGTCAAAGGGCCTGTGGCTATAACAGTTATATTTTCATCGGATATTTCTTCCACTTCTTCGGAAATGTAATTTATCAAAGGATGATTTTTGATTTTTTCTGTAACCATCGAAGAAAATTTTTCTCTGTCTACCGCTAAAGCTCCTCCGGCAGGAACTCGACAACAATCCGCACATTCAATTACAATCGAGTTTAAATTTCTTAACTCTTCTTTTAGGAGCCCTGCTGCACTGTCGATTCTATCCGCTTTGAAAGAATTAGAACACACCAGCTCACATAAATATTCACTTTTGTGCGCCGGAGAAAACTTAATTGGTTTCATATCAAAAAGATTTACTTCTATTCCTCTGGAAGCAATCTGCCAGGCCGCTTCGCAGCCTGCCAGTCCTGCGCCTACAACATTAATTTTCTTTTTCATTGTTTTCCGCCTTTTCGTATCCACATTCTTTGTTAGCGCAGTAAATTTTGGGCTTTTTGGTATTTTTTTTGAAAAGAGTATCCCCACATTTCGGGCATTTTTCGTTCATTGGTTCATCCCAGGATACAAAATCGCACTCCGGATAATTGCTGCATCCATAAAAAATTCTTTTTCGTTTAGTGGTACGCTTTATAACTTCCCCGTCACACTTTGGACATTTTACACCTATTTTATTCATCATTTTTTTAATGTTGGTGCACTCAGGATATCCGGAACATGCTATGAACTTTCCGAAACGCCCATACTTAACCACCATCGGCTTGCCACATTTATCACAAATTTCATCTGTTTTATCTTCTTCAAGAGTTATCTTGACGCCTTCCATATCTTTTTTGGCTTTGTCAAGAGTAACGGCAAAATCACCGTAAAAATTTTTAAGTGTTTCTACCCAATCATTTTTTCCTTCCTCAATCGAATCTAAATCCGACTCCATTTGGGCAGTAAATTTAAGATTTACTATTTTGGAGAACTTTTCTTTCATGAGATTTGTAACGACTTCTCCAAGTTCAGTTGGTTTAAGAGATTTATTTTCCTGCTTAACATAGTCTCTTGAAAGAATAGTTGAAATAATCGAAGCGTACGTCGACGGCCTTCCGATTCCATCTTCTTCCAAAGCTTTAATCAAAGAGGCCTGAGTATATCTTGGAGGAGGCTCGGTAAAATGTTGGTTAGGCTCAAGTGACTTCAGTTTGACCGGCATTTTTTCAATCAATTCAGGCAAAGCTTTTGCTTTTTCTTGGTCTGTATCTTTGCTTTCGGTATAAAGAATTGTAAATCCGTCAAATGCCACAGTATATCCCGAAGCTTTAAAAATATAATTATCACTTTTTTCAGAAGATGTGAGAGCAATTATATCAGCCTGAGTTGTATCCTGCAGACAAATTGCCATTTGGCTGGCTGTGAATCTTTCCCAAATCAATTTATATAATCTGTACTGATCCCTGCTTAAACTATTCTCCAATTTTTCGGGATTCATTTTTGGCATAGTCGGTCGAATAGCTTCGTGGCCGTCTTGAGCGTTGGATTTTGTTTTAAATTTTCGGGGATTTTCCGGCAAATATTTTTTCCCCCATCGTTCATTTATATATTCTCTGGAAGCGTTTACAGCGTCTTCGGAAACTCTTAAAGAATCTGTCCTCATATAAGTTATAAGTCCTACTGCGCCCATTTCTTGAATCTCAACGCCTTCATAAAGTTCCTGAGCTATTTTCATTGTCTTCTTAGGAGTAAACCCTAATTTTCTGAGCGAATCTTGTTGCAATGTGGAAGTGATAAAAGGCGGGGCAGGCGATTTTCTTCTCTTACTTTTTTTTATTTTTTTCACTTCGTAAGTTGCATTTTCAAGAGCCGATAACAATTGGTTAGCTTCTTCTTGGTTATTGATTTCTATTTTTCCTTTTTCATTACCATAAAAAGAAGCCGAAAATTGTTTTGATGAACCTTTGGGCAAAAACTTAGCATCAATGCTCCAATACTCTTTCGGGACAAATTTTCTTATTTCGTCCTCACGATCCACAATTATTCTAAGCGCAACGGATTGAACACGACCTGCCGAAAGACCTTTGTGAATTTTTTGAGATAAAAACGGACTCAATTTATACCCAACCAGTCTATCTAAAATCCTTCGGGCTTGTTGTGCATTTACAAGATCTATATCAACTTCTCGCGGAGACTTTATACCTGATTCTATCCCTGATTTTGTAATCTCATTGAAAGTAATTCTGTTTTTTTTATCAAGATCAAGCCCTAAAATATACGCCAAGTGCCAAGAAATTGCTTCTCCTTCTCTATCAGGGTCGGTTGCTAAATAAATATTATCTGATTTTTCTGCTTTTTCTTTTAGTTCTTCAACTATTTTTTCTTTTCCTTTAATTATTGCATATTTTGGAGCAAAATCTTTTTTTATATCAACGCTAAGTCTTTTTTCGGGCAAATCTCTGACATGCCCCATAGAAGCTACAACGTCATATCCTTTACCAAGATATTTTTTTATGGTTTTAGCCTTTGCAGGCGACTCAACAATCACTAAATTTTTCATAACCTATCCATCCATAATTAATTTTTTGAAATAATTATATACTCAAATTAAATATAAATAAATACTAAATTGATTTAAATTGCTTCATAAATTTTTCCCGAACTGCTTTTCACAAACCCACCAAGTTCCATTTCGGTAAGAGTAAGAAGCAATTGCCCTACAGGGATTTCAGTAATTTCACTGATAATATCTATATGCGTTTTTCCTTTTAAAAGTATTTCATATATACCATGATATTTTTCGGGCACATCGGAAATATTTCGTTGTTTAGGTTCACGGGAGCTTGACTTATTGGCAAGTTGAGATTTTTTTTCTTTTTTGATATTTAAATTTTTACTATTATATTCATTCAAAATATCTTGTGCATCGGCAACCACCATAGCACCATCTTCGATTAAAGAAAATGAACCTTCAGAGTTTTTGCTTTCTTTATTCACGGGAACTACAAAAACATCTCTGTTTTGATTATTCGCAAGATTTGCAGTAATTAAAGAACCGCTCTTTTTGCCTGCTTCTATAACAACTATACCCGAAGAAATACCCGAAATAATCCTATTTCTAATCGGAAAAGTATATGGTTTACCGGGAAAATTTGGAGGATATTCCGAAATAACCGCTCCGCTTTTAGAAATTTTATTTCTTAAATTAAGATTACTCAAAAGATACGGATAATTAATTCCACACCCTAGTACGGCAACGGTTTTTCCGCCCGCATCCAACGCTCCTTCATGAGCGGCAGAATCCACTCCCAAAGCGCCTCCGCTTATAACCGCAACATCATTTGAAGCTAAATCATAGGACAAATCATGCGCCATGGTAATACCATATTCCGAAGCTTTTCTGGTCCCTACAATGCCGATAGCTTTCATTGAATTTAAAAATGATATGTCACCTTTAACATACAGAAGTGCGGGCGGATTATCTATATGCCTGAGCAAATTGGGATATTCTTCATCAGATATGGTCACAATTTTATACCCTAACTTTTCGGACAATTTTACGGTCTTTTCAGCTTCTTCGTAAGATGAGGCACATAAATCACAGATTTCTTTATTTGTAAAGCAACCACAAAGTCTCCATTCTCTTTCTTTTCCGTCATAGAAATCTTTTATATTCTTATAAAAATGATTTATAATCTTAATTTTGCAGCTGCCTTGCCTAAGTGCTTGCTGAAGCCAAACCCAATAAACCACGTTATCCATTTATAACTCCTTTCCTCTATTACACATTTCCCATATACTTATGCCGGCGGCGACCGAAACATTTAGCGATTCAGAATTTTTATTCATCGGAATGGTAATTTTATCATCGCAAACATCAATACTTTCTTTGCTCATACCATTTCCCTCATTTCCAAAAACGATACCACATTTTCCTTTAAAATTAGCTTTTTCAATTGGCGTGGCGTTTTCGTCGGGGACAGTCGCATAAATTTTAAAGCCTGATTTTTGGAGATTTTTTATACATTTTTCAGCATCTTCTTCAAAAGCAAAAGAAACCCTGAAAAACCCTCCCATACTTCCTCGCAAAACTTTGGGATTATAAATATCACAGCCTTTTCCCAAAATAAATATTTGATTTATATTTAAAGCGTCACAAGTCCGTATAATACTTCCTAAATTGGCAGGATTTTGGATGTTTTCCAACAAAATTACTTTTCGAATATCCCCCAAATTTAAATTGTCAAAATTATTAATCATAGTTTCGCAAACAGCTATTATTCCCTGAGGGGTTTCTGTATCGGAAATTGATTTGGCTACAGTTTCGCTTACTAAAATAGCTTCAGACGAAAATTCTACAAGCCTATTAATTAAGTCGTTATTTTTTTCCAAAAATTTTTCTGTGAAAAAAACTTTTTTTATTTTTAAATTATTTTTTAAAGCTTCATCACAAATTCTGGAACCTTCAATGATGAATTTTTTTTCTTCTTTTCTAAATTTAGAAGATAAAATAAGCTTTTTCACATATTTTATTTGAGGATTTTCTTTGCTGTTGATTACAAGTTTCAATATTTTATTACTCCTTTAAATTCAAAAGATTATCGAAAAATTATTTAACTATAGTAAAATTTACGCCCGGCAAAAAATCCGGGCGCAATTAATAACAAATATTACTTTGCTTGTTCAACAAGCTTCGAAAATCCTTCAGGGTCAGCAATAGCAATCTCCGAAAGCATTTTTCTGTTTAAGGAAATACCGGCTTTTTTCAGACCATTCATGAAACTAGAATAATTTACTCCATTCATACGACAAGCAGCAGAAATCCTGGTAATCCACAATTTTCTGAAATCACGCTTTTTCTGGCGTCTGCCTATGTATGCATAATTTCCGGATTTCATCACAGCCTGTTTGGCCATTTTAAAATGTTTACTTTTTGCTCCCCAGTATCCTTTAGCTAATTTAAGCACTTTTTTTCTTCTGTTTCTAGTGACAACTGCACCCTTTACACGTGCCATTATATTTACCTCCAATTGATATTTTCATATTTAATTTTAAAGACCTTTTTATTTATAAGGTACCAAAGCTTTTACTTGTGCGAAATTTGTTTTATCCGCAACAACTATAGTCCTTAAATTTCTTTTTCTTTTTCTTGTTTTTTTGTTAAGAATGTGACTCTTATTTGCGTGTGCTCTTAAAACTTTGCCTGAACTTGTAATCTTAAAGCGTTTTTTTGCTCCACTGTGAGTTTTTATTTTGTACATAATCTAAGGGCTGAGCAATTATGCTTCTGCGCCCGCTTCACTACCTTTCTTTAAGGAATTATCATTAATTTTCTTCTGAGGATCCAAAATCATAGACAAGCTGCGACCTTCAACTTTAACTGAACCATTTATACCGGCAAAATACTTGCAAGCATCCTTAAATTTTTCCATAAGTTCATATCCTATTTCCGGATGATCTTTCTCACGACCCTTAAATCGAACGGAAACTTTGATTTTATTACCTGCGTCAGCAAATCCCTTCGCATAATTCACCTTGGTATTAAAATCATTGTCTGCTATCCTCAAAGATAAGCGGACTTCCTTAACATCTATTACTCTCTGGTTCTTTTTTGCTTCCTTTTCTTTTTTTGCAATTTCGAATTTATACTTGCCGTAATCCATTATTTTACAAACGGGCGGATTTGCTTTTCCTGCAATTTTGACCAGATCCAAACCACTTTCTTCCGCTATGGTGAGAGCTTTAGATATTGGGACTATGCCTTCTTGGTTACCGTTAGAATTAATAAGCCTAACCTCGGGGTCTCTTATAGATTCGTTAATTTGAAGTTCTTTACTGCTAATATTTAAGCACCTCCATAAGTAATTAAAAATCTTGAGATACAAGATTTTTTCAAATATAAAAATTATTGTACGAATCAAATTTGACTCGTACAATAATATTCGCATATCATTAACAGAAACTTATACCAACATTATTGACCCGAACGGAATGAAACCATCCATACAAGGTGAGAACAAATTTGCTCCACTTTATTTTTATATCCTTATGTTAGTATTCTACATCATTTTAAAAGTGATGTCAACATAATTTTATTTTACAGGAGTAATTTTGAAATTTTGGGCTTCGGATTCGTTGTAAAACCATCCATGTATAAATGTTCCGTTAGCAATTTCTTCGTCCTTTATGTCAATAAAATAGTCATTATATCTGGAATAAATGCTGTATGAACCATCTTCTGCGGGCACTATGTACCACTTTTTGGTGTTGCCGTCCTTGCTAAGACAATGACGTATGGGAGCTCCGGGATTATAATCCATGAAATTAACGCCAATATATTTTTTTGAGGAAAGAGGCGAAATTGTGTACATTCCGTTTTTGCAATATTTTATCTCAAATTTTTGAGAATCAGAATTTTTATTGCTCCAAAGCCTAAAAGGAACTTTGGCATCGAGATCAGAATCAACCAAAGTTAAAACTTTACTCTCATCCATGGCGCTCTTCAGCTGATAAATTCCGTCTTTGATACACGGATCCAAGCGATTGGAAGTAGCCAATATTTTGTTTAATTTTTCAGATTCATACTCCGTAAGAGGCTCTGTAACTTTTTCATCTAGCAAATCTTCAAATATAATATCTTTAAAAATTCTGCTGACTTTAGGATTTCCCGGACAATAATTTAAATGCAATAACCATTTCAGAAATCCGGATTTGGCTTCTGTTTTTTCAAAGAAATTATTCTTTTCCCAAAATTTGCGCACAATTTGAGCATTATAAACATGATTTTTGAACAATCTGAATCCCTTTACGCTATTACACAGCGACTGAGTATTGCTTATTCTGTAATAATACAAATAATTCGGAATCATTCTTATTATTTTTGCCTTGGGGAACAACATCATGTTAAATGATTGGTCTTCCCCCATATTTTTCATTCCTGTAAAAGTAACACCTGATTTTGTTATCAATTCTTTTTTATACAAGCATGTCCACAAAACTTCCGTAATCAAATTCCACTGGGTATCTTTCAGAACTTCGTTTCCCGACTTAAAGTGAACGTTATTTTTTCCCTCTTTAACAAAATTATATGCGCTGTGAACTACTATATCCGCATTGTATTTTTTTGCCTCGTCATAACATTTTTTACAAGCACGCTTATCCAAAATATCGTCACTGTCGACATATTTTATGTACTCGCCACGTGCAATATCCGTACCTGTTTGTCTGGCAGCCGCAGCCCCTTGATTCTTTTGATGAATAACTTTAATTCTTTTATCTTTTTCAGCATAACCATTTAAAATTTCCAAACAATTATCGGGCGAATCATCGTCAACAAAAATCATTTCTATATCTTTAAGAGTTTGATTTTGCAGACTATTTACACAAATATCCAAATAATCTTCCGCTTTATAAACAGGAACTATTATCGATATCTTAGGATTATCGTAATCAATTTCTTCTGCAGAAATCATAATAGTGCGTTTAATCATCACAAAAATCAAAACTGCAATACTCGATATCGCCAGACCAAGTAACCATTTTTTAAAACTGTGTTTCATTTGATATTTTCCTCCAAATTTTATAAATTATCTTATTTATTATACGAATACGTTGCTTTGATCTCCTCGTAATACTCAGTTTTTTGTGCATAATTCCACCACAAGTCCGCAAAATACATATCAAAAAAATTCCACGGCTTTATAATGCAGTGCAACACCGCTATATTCTCTAAAGCATGTCGCATCTCTTCTTTAGTATACCTATCGGGAAACTTTAATTTGTTGCAGTATTTTTCGGCAAGCTCCGGAGTTGCGCACGTATTAAAAAATCCGTACTCAGGTGGCAAAATGCCATTTTTTTGTGCATATACCACATTAATTACCGTCTGGTCGTGCTGAACTAAAGAATTATTATTTTTTTCAATAAAAGTATTAAATTTTTCAAGTGCGTTGTCTCTTCGAAGTTCCTCCAAATTAATCAGCATAACCCCTGCGCAGATATAATGGTCATTGTCCACACCAAAAGCCTTCGTGCCGTCAACATTTTCGTCAAGAAATCCTCGATAGCAAAGTCCATCCATATCAATTTCATACATAGCAGTAAGATCTTTGAAAACAAGTGTGTCTCCGTCAAGCCAAATAATTTTATCAAGATTAGTCAAAAGATCTGATAAAGCTAACCTATAATATGTAGGAGTAGTTATATGCCCTTTATCATTAGCATCTTTAAATTGATTTCCCATATTTATAAGGTGAATATGGCAGGCGGAATATTTATTTTCCAAGCTTTTAACTTTTTCTTTGTTTTCTTCTTTAAATTTAGGGTTGTGCATTATATAAAAACTATATTCAGTTCCTTCATTTGCATTTTCCATAGCCGAAGTTATGGAAACGATCGTTGGATACACGTAATTGTCATCCATTGCCATTGCTACAGGTATCCCCACATTTTCAATATTCTGCGAAATTACCTCAGAACTTTTGAAACCTGCTCCCGAGAATCCGTTGAGAGCAAAAACTATAACAGAAACCACCAGCAATACCATCAAAATAACAGCACCTACTAAGTTATCTTTTTTTAAACACCTCTTCATAACTACACACTATCTCCTGTTTTTGTATTTCATGTTTTCAACAAAATTCGAGTTTAATTGACAAAGACTATATTAGCAGACTCAATTGTAAATGTCAATCATAAAATAGAATAGTTCTTTTATGATTTTAATGCTCAACTTTAACCAAATTCAAATAAAAAACGGATCTTTACATAATGTAAATTTCCGTTTTGTTACTATTAATTTAAGTTTGAACTTGCTTCCTGAGTTTCTCCTTTGTCTTCCAAAAGAACGACATTAACATCAAAAGTTCCTGAAGAAGCTCTGGTTCTTGAAGGTCTGAAAATTGTGAGCGTTATTGTTTCGTTGGCTTTATGATTATAAAGTTCACCATAGAAAGCATCAAAACTGGTAACATTAACTCCGTTAATTTTTGTTATTATGTCCCCGACTTGAACTCCGCTTGAGGACAAATTACTGTCTTTGCTTATCTCAGAAACTATAATTCCAATCGGAACATCGTAAATTTGAGCTTGATAATTGCTGACCATTTTGCCAACAAGCCCCAATCTCACTCGACCCGAAACATAACCTTTTTCTATGATATCATCCACTACCGATTTAACAGTATTGCTTGGAATGGCGAATCCCATTCCTTCACAATGAGAAACCACTATTTTTGAAGAATTTATTCCTATTATCTGGCCATACATATTTATAAGCGGCCCCCCGGAATTACCGGGATTTATAGCGGCGTCGGTTTGGATATATTTTACCAAACTTTTTGGCGAACCGCTTGCGGATCTGTTAACCGCAGAAACAATTCCCCTTGTTATTGAACTTGCAAAATCAAGTCCCAAAGGATTTCCGATTGCCAGAACAGAAGCACCTGCTTTCATTTCATCGGAATTCCCAAAAGTTGCTGCCTGAAGTCCTGATTTATCAATTTTTATAACAGCTAAATCTGTCTTGCTGTCATATCCAACAACTTTTCCCGAGCACTCTTCGCTGTTACTGAGAACTATTTTAATGTTAGTTTGTTTAGAATTTTTTACTACATGCGAATTTGTAACTATGTAACCCTTATCACTTATAATTATACCGGATCCCTCGCTCGCAGGGTCAGAAACGATATCGGCATGAGCATCATAGACAACCACTCCTACGACACTCGGAGAAACCATAGAATATATTGACTCGGCGGTCAGTTCTCTGTCATCTGCAGATTTTTCCGCAAATTTTATTTCTGACTCACCGGAAATATGCGATTCATTTAACGAAGACGCTGAATTATTTGAACCCAAAACGCTTACATTTGTTTTTCCTGATAAATATATTATATATGACACCAAACAAACAACCAGAAAAAACAAAACCACAACCGAAGCAGTCAAAAATGTTTTCATTTTTTTATCCGTAAAAGTATTGGGGCTATCTGCAAATTTTATTTCATTGTCACCTTCGTAAAACACTTTTTGAGAACTCTTCGTCGGAATAAAATCTGATGGATACTCGTAGCTATCGTCTTTATTTGAATCATTTGTATTTTGTAAATCAAAATCATCATTCATAATAACATACCTCTTTTCAAATTAAAAAATCTTTAACCTAAAAATTGTTTTCGGGCTCGTTTGTCGGCTCATTTTTATCCATTATCTCATAAAATTTCTCGCCGCTCATTTTTTCATTTTCAATTAAATATGCGGCTATTTCATGGAGTTTATCTATATGGCTTGAAATAATATTTTTTGATTTTTCGTAAGAATCTGCAATAATCTTTCTAATCTCTTCATCGATTTTAGACGCAGTAAACTCAGAGTAATTTTTACTAAATCCGCCGTATCCGCTGTAATCATCGTCGTCTGCATTAGAATAAACAACCGGGCCGACCTCATCGCTCATACCATATTTAGTTACCATAAGACGTGCTGTTCGAGTTGCACTCTTTAAATCACTTGAAACTCCGGTGGAAGTATCGCCTAAAATTATTTTTTCTGCAACCATTCCTCCCAAGCAAGTCATTATTTCTTCCAGCATCTTATTTTTAGATCTATAAGATTGGTCTTTTTCCGGTAAATACCTGGTATATCCGCCTGCGGGTCCTCTGGGTATAATTGAAAGTTCATGAACTTTATCGTGCATTTTGCAGAAATATGATACCAAAGCGTGGCCACCTTCGTGATATGCGGTTAATTTTTTATCTTCATCGGTTATTACATGAGTTTTCTTTTCGGGACCTATTTCAACTTTCAACGTGGCTTCTTCTATTTCTTTCATAGTAATAACTTTGTTTCCGTGTCTTACCGTAATAATTGCAGCTTCATTCATTAAATTTTCCAGATCCGCACCCGTAAATCCGGCAGTGGATTTAGCGATTGTTTTTAATTTTACATCCGGTGCAAAAGGCTTGTTCCTGGCATGAACTTTCAAAATCTCTTCTCTTTCTTTTATGTCGGGATAATTAACATATATTTGCCTATCGAATCTCCCGGGACGCATAAGAGCATTATCTAAAATGTCAGGACGATTTGTGGCGGCCATTACTATTACATCATCTCTGTCATCAAAACCATCCATTTCGACTAAAAGCTGATTTAAAGTATTGTCTTTTTCAGTACCGTTTATCCCTGAATCTCTCCGCCTTCCAACGGCGTCAATTTCGTCTATAAAAACTATGCATGGAGCTTTTTTCTTTGCTTGTTCAAAAAGATCACGGATTCTTGCCGCACCCAATCCAACATACATTTCAACAAAGTCCGACCCCGAAGTTGAAAAAAAAGGAACATTTGCTTCCCCTGCAACTGCTTTGGAAAGCAGAGTTTTTCCCGTTCCCGGAGGTCCCATCAAAAGCACTCCCTTAGGAATCCTGGCTCCAACTTCACGATATTTAGACGGATTTCTTAAAAAATCTACCAGTTCCTGAAGTTCTTCTTTTTCCTCAACCGCACCCGCTACATCATTAAAAGTAACTTTTTTGCCTGTGGAAACCACTATTTTGGATTTATTCATCGACATTGCTCCGCCGGGACCCATGCCCATTGCGGAAATACGTCTCATAAACAACCATCCGAGAATTACCATCGATATAACCGGCAACACGACATAGCAAAGAACTGAGCTCAAAAGTTCTGACATGTCCTTGGACTTATTTAAATCGTAAACCATTGGGCTGTCAGGATTATGCGCATTATAACTTTCCACATAATCTTTGATATCCATATACATCAAGCTGGCGCTGGGAGTATTATATTCTATTTCGGAGCCGTCCTTCAAAGTAAGCTTCATATCTCCCGAGTTTAAATTCATTTCATATTTTACTACTTGTTCGTTTTTAAAATTATTTATAATTTCAGAATAAGTATATGTTTTCTGAGGCATAAATCCTTTTGCCATAAAATATAAAAAAATCATAACTAAAGGAAAAGCCAGAAAAACAAGAACACTCTTGGGCATTTTTTTATTACTATCATTTTTATTCATGGTTTATTCCACTCCAAACATTCTATATTACACAAATTATATATATTTAGGATCGATAACACCTATGAATGGCAAGTTACGATACTTTTCGTTGTAATCTAATCCATAACCTATAACAAACTCATCAGGTATTTTTTTGCCTACATATTTAGCTTCTACTGCGGTTTTGCGGGAATTGGGTTTATCAAGAAGCGTACAAATTTTTACACTTGCAGGACTGCGCTCTTTAAGCATATTAATAACAAAATTCAAAGTATATCCGCTTTCGAGAATATCTTCCACAATTAAAACATTCCATCCGGAAATGTCAGCGGTAATGTCTTTTATGACATTTACTTTTCCACCACCGTTTTGGGTACCGATATAGCTTGAAACCGCCATAAAATCCACCTGACAAGGAATGGTAATTTCTCTCATTAAATCAGCTGTAAAAACAACTGAACCTTTTAAAAGGCTAATCAAAAGAAGTTTTTTTCCTTCATAATCTTTGCTGATTTTTTTGCCGAGAGACTTGACAATTGATGAAATTTCATCTTGATTTAACAACATTTTTTTAATAAAATCCATTATTTTACTCCTTATGTATTATAGCTATATTTTTAGTATCTCTATCAGGAAGATATTTTCCGGAAACTCCTATTCCGTCTATCCATATAACTTCATTTTCAGACGCTACCATAGAAATATTTTTTCGAATACTTTCCGGCAATTTTAATTCATTAAAAAGCTTTTTAAGACTTTTTGTCACTTTCCTTTTTGGCAAAAAAAATCTATCCCTCGGTCGTCTGTTTCTTATGACGCTGTCACTTGGAATTTTATCCCAATCAACTATATATCCTTTATCGGTACTTGATTTTTCGTATTTACAAAAAGGTAATACTTTAATTATGATATTAGTTTTTATCTCTGTCAAGATATTAAAATTTTTAATTTTATATTCCCAATCATTATTTAGCGACAAATTTTTGCTAAAAAAATTCATATACCCGTTTTTTTGATAAACTTCAATATTATTCGGCAAACTCATTCCTTTTAAATTGCTGTCTATCATTTTAACAATTAAATTTATATGTTTTTGCTCAAAGCTTTCGCACATATTTTGCTTTAGTATTTTTGATATAACTCTTCTTTTTATGGCAAAATCAAGATTTTTAATTTTTTCAACCGCATATCCGTTCGGTGATTTTATTAAACTTAATTCTTTTGAAGCAATATTTTCCATATAATCCTCTTCGGATGCTAAAATATCCAAAGACCTCCCGACGGATTTTTCAAAAGAGGGGTTTATACTCTTTATATAAGGAATTATATCAAGCCGAATTTTATTTCTTGTATAATCTTTTTCAAAATTAGAGCTATCGTTAATAAATTCCAAGTTTTCGTTTTTGCAATATAATTCAATTTCCTCCCGAGTTAACTCTATCAACGGACGAATTATATTTCCTCTTATAGGAGGGATGCTGCACAAACCTTTTAAACTCGAGCCTCTGATTAAATTCATAATCATGGTTTCACATCTGTCGGAAAGAGTGTGTGCGGTCGCTATTTTTGCTTTTTTACTTTGAGCAATATTTTCGAAAATTTCGTATCTTGCCAGGCGACCTGCTTCTTCGAGGCCTATTTTTTTTTCGGATGAAATCTTTTTGATATCCGCCTGCTTGACAATCAATTCTATATTGTGATTTTTACAGAAATTTATTGTAAAATTTTCATCTCTTACCGCTTCGCTACCCCTTAGATTATGATTGACATGAACTGCCGAAACTTTAAAATTTTTTCCTTGGTCACTTGCATAGTAATATAAAAAATGAAGAAGAGCAGTTGAATCTGCTCCGCCGGAAAATCCTACCACTACTTCTCTTTGGTCGGAAATCATATCGAATTTATTTATAGTACCAAATATTTTAGAAATCATTTCGATAAGCCTCCTGAGCTGTAAATCGCATATATTCGCCTTGCCAGTGTAAGGGTATGGAACGAGTTTCGCCGTGACGATTTTTAGCTACGATTACTTCACCGCTGTTTTTATCTCCTTCTTCCGAAATATCTGTAGATTCATAATATCCTTCACGATACAAAAACATTACTATATCGGCGTCCTGCTCGATAGAACCGGAATCTCTCAAATCGGAAAGCATAGGCTTATGATCAGCTCTTTGCTCGCTTGCCCTTGAAAGCTGAGAAAGGGTCAAAACCGGAACATCCATTTCTTTGGCCATTATTTTAAGATTTCTTGTTATTTCCGAAATTTCCTGAACACGATTATCTATCCTTTTTGCACTTGACATAAGCTGAAGATAATCTATTATAACTAAATCCACATTTCCTAAACGTCTGAGCTTGGCCTTCATCTCAGGAATAGTAATTCCGGGTGTGTCATCTATGTAAATCGGCGCTTTGGAAATAATATCACCGGCTTCGATAAGATCAAGCCATTCCTGATCATTTAATTTTCCCAAACGTAAAGTTTGACCCGGAATTTTTGCTTGAGAAGAAAGCATTCGAGAAACAAGCTGTTCTTTGGACATTTCAAGAGAAAAAATAGCAACTTTTTTACCTTTTGTAATTCCAACATGCCCTGCTATATTAAGTGAAAAACTGGTTTTACCCATACCCGGACGAGAAGCTATCAAAATAAGGTCGGTTTTGTTGAGCCCCATAATAACTCGGTCAAGGTCACGAATTCCTGTAGGCACGCCACTATATTCTTGATCCGTTCGGGAGTTAAGTTCATCAAGCCTATCAAAAGTTTGAACCACAATCTCATTTACTCTCTGCAAACCTTGAGTTTCTTTTCCTCTGCGAATATCAAATATTTTTTGCTCAGCGGAATTAAGCAAATCTGAAGAGGACACATCCCCTGAAGAAGCATCTTCAATTATAGTTCTGGCAGTGCTTACCAAATTTCTTATATTATATTTGTCTTTAACGATATCTGCATAAAATTCAACATTTGAAACCGATGGAACTATCTGAGCTAAATCCAAAAGATAGGACTTAAAATTATTATGATCCACATCCTCCGTGCTCTGAAGTTTATCGAGAACAGTAATATAATCCACGGGTTGACCCATGGTAAACATATCTATCATCGCCGAGTAAATGGCTTTATGACCGGATAAGTAAAAATAATCCGCATGAGGAAGAATCTGGATAACTCGACTTAAGCATTCCGAATCTATAAGTATCGACCCCAAGACAGACTGCTCCGCCTCGGAACTGTACTGAAGTTTTAATCCGTCAAAATCTGTATTTACTGTTCCGGAACTCAATTTTTTGTCCTCCCAAAATTAAATTTTACCTTTTTTCCAGCATTTGTGACATAGAGTGATATATTTATCTTCTCCGCCAATATCAATTATATCCCCTTCGAAAATTATAGTATCATTATGATATCTGGCATTGACTATTGCTTTAGTCCCGCACTTGCTACACATGGATTGGATCTCTCTTATTGTGTCGCAGACTTCTATAATTCTCTTACTGCCCTCAAAAAGATGACCTGTATAATCAGTTTTTAAACCATAGCACATTACCATGATTCCATTATCTGCCATTTTTCTTAATTCATCAACTTGAAATTCTGACATAAACTGTGCTTCATCTATCATAATTGTATCATATTTGTATGGATCTCCCAAAGTTTCTTCGATACTTTTTTCTCTATCTAAAAAAAACGCTTCGCTGGAAAGCCCTATCCGAGATTTTATCAACGTTTTTCCGTTTCGTGTATCAAGACTTGGTTTTAAAAAAGCAACTTTTCTGCCTCTTTCTTCAAAATTAAATTTTTTCATCAGTGCATTTGCCGTCTTGCTGGAACCCATTACTCCATAATAAAAATACATTTTCACTTGCTTCACCTATTTTAAAAATATTTATATATAACAGTATAAAGTTTTTTTAAGATAATTTAAAGTACAAAATCATTTTACAATTTTAAGATATTCCAATCCAAAAAATTATAAAAGCAAAATCGACAAACCTTTTTCAAGATTTGCCGACTTATGGCGGAGCGGGTGGGATTCGAACCCACGTGCGGTTGCCCGCAAACTGATTTCGA
>JBJEZK010000011.1:0-3116 GCA_051887355.1 Acutalibacteraceae bacterium | reverse complement strand
TTTATAAGTGCTATTGCACGGCTTCTTGTTATTGCTGTCGTTTTTTTAGTCATTTTCGGATTCAGTTTTACTTGACCTTGCTGAAATCCAGATATTCTTCCGGATTAAGGATTCCTTCATCTGCCTTAAAAAGCATCCACTTATTGTCTATCAAAACCTGCCAGTAGCCGTTGTCGGGATTGTGGTTTATTTGTTTACAAACTGCGTTCAGAACAAAATCCCCATATGAATCAATAAGTCCATATTTTATTGAATCATCTATAGTTATAGAAAATATTGCAATATCATTAAAGAAGTCAGATAAAATTTCCAAATTAGCTGGAAAAGATTTTAATATATTCTCTTCTAAGTCTATTATCTTCCAGTTTCCCGATTTTGCAGATAACACCTTTCCTGAATAATTATTTATCTTTTCATATTTCGGCTGAATCGTCCAATTACCTTCTTTATTTAGTAAACCATACAATGAGTTTTCGTTCTCTGCAATTACGACCCCTTCTACAAATTCCTTACCTAAACTTTTATATTTAGGTGATATTACAACTGTTCGATTTTCTTTTATCATACCAAAAAGCTTTTTATCATTATTGATAATATAAAACCTTGCAAAACCGTTTGAAAAAGGTTCATACATAGCCTCATACTTGGGAACTACATTTGAAGCAGGTTCATAGGGATATGTATCTGGTAATAATATTTTTTTTTGCTTTATTCCGCTGCTATCAAAAAACAGAAAAATATAATCAGATTTTTTACGGGTTACAATACATTCATTATTCATTGAATATATAAAATTAGATTTGAAAACTTGTTCACCTTTGTAGTTATACAATCCGTGATAATAATTTTCATTTGAATCATTAACAAAATAGAAAAACCCATTATAACAGTATGTGCAGCTAAGAGGTTCTGTTTTATAAGAATAAAGAATATTACCTGACGTATCTAAAACATCACAATATCCGCCTTCTTCACCAATGACACCTAAGCAAAATCCTTTTGAATAGTTTTCTATATATGTATACTTTGGTTCTATAATTACTTCTTTAGTAACAGGATTAAACAGTCCGTATTTCTGATTATTTCTAAATTTTACAGGAGAATTTTGATATGAAAATTGTTCTCCTTTAGTCTTAACTGAACACGCTGTAAAAAGTAATAAAAAAATTATAATTGTTTTTTTCATGTTCATTCTCCTAAAGGCATATATCTGAAATTTGAATAATCAAAACCATTTTCAACTTGCGCAAGAGTCCAGTTCTCCCTTATTTTTTGTTTATTTCCGGTAAAATGTGTAAGATTAAAAGAGTTATCCTTTTTTTGGACAATAGCCATATGTAGAGAATTGGAATATTTTTCACCAGTATTTGCCCACATTATCATTATATTCCAGCCTTCTGACGGGGAGGTTTTCCATTTTGAAGCATAAAAATCTTTATAATTATCCCCTGAATAATCAGGGGTATTACAAACCTTATATGTAGAAGGGGAAGGCCAATTAGCTGGTTTTCTATTAATAATCTCAAGAACGCGAGTAATATATAAATCACAGCATGGACTTGATAAGTCATCGATTTTCACAGTTTCCATGAGTTCTCTAAATTTTTTTGATTTTATTTTATTTGAATTATTTGCAGATTTTTCAGATTTTGTTTTTTTCCCGAAAAAGAATTCCCACGCACTGTTCACTATATCAACCTGTATCTGTGTTTTAATCTGGTTTGCTTTTTGTATTTCTTCCAGAAATGCTTTGAAAAGATTTTCTTTTTTCTGTTCTGCATCAGTCATCATTCCTGCTGCAAGCTGTATCATGTTATACTGGTCCTCGGTAAGTTTTCCGTCTTCATAGGCTTTTTCAATTACAGTATGGTCTATTTTTCCGGGATTTACAATCCATTTTAAAATGAACCTGATAATTCCGACTTAAATTAAAATTCTGGAAACCATTCTTCAAGAGTATTTTCATCACAATTTATACATAATCTGCATAAAATTTCTGTTTCATATATTTTATTATCAGAAGAAATCGCAATTCCATATAAAGAAAATGGTTTATCTATACTATTTTTAGAAAGCCCAAGAAAGTATTGTTTAAAGAATTTACTATTTTTTTTTATGTTATCTCCTGAAATAAATTCTTGTCCCTTTGAATTCAGAAATCCTTTTGACACTGTAAAACTGCCTAACAACAAATTTTTACCTTGTTTATTTTTTCCATAATAGTATAATTCAGTTACAATTAGAATTCCATTAAAATCTTGTGTTTTATATTCTATAAAAATTTCACTGTATTTTTTTTCTACATCAGCCCAATTTGAATTCTTTCTATAATTATTTTCATTCAAAATTTTAGAGTTTGGTTCTAGACAATATATACTAGACATAAAGCAAACTAACATTTTGAAAAAAAATATAATCTTTTTTATTTTTCTCATTTTTCTTGCTTCCTTTTTAGTTTTGAAAAATCTATGTACCCTTGTTTTACCGGAACTGTTTTTGTTGAAAACGGAGCATAAGTCTTATTTATCTTATTGGGTTCGGCTTTTATATCTTGTCTGTTACTTTTATTACGACCATTTTGCCATGTTGAACCATAGCTAGCATCCATTATTTGATTTTCGGTTTCGTTTCCTATCTTTCCGACACCATAATTTACATGATCAATACCATTTCCTTCAAAATTATAAAAATTCAGTATTCCTGCCTCTCCTTGTCTTTCTGCTATAACATTATCAAATAAAATTATCCAATCAATATCACCACTCGCCATTTGTGATGCTTTTAAATCATTAGGAACAATATAGCCCATTTTATTAAGTGCATAGACCAACATTCCACTACAATCCATTTCTGATTCTGTAGGCCATCTTGTATGTCCATAATCAGCTCCTAAACAAGTTCGCAAAGTATTAGATAGTACTATATTTTCATTATTATCTTTTTCAAAATAGCTTTCTGTGAATTTATTGAAAAATGAAACTATTTTTTGGGTTACCGAAAATTTCGCTTTTTTCCCGAAAAAGAATTCCCACGCACTGTTCACTATATCAACCTGAACCTTTGTTTTAATCTGGTTTGCTTTTTGTATTTCTTCCAGAAATGCTTTGAAAAGATTT
>JBJEZK010000010.1:0-3641 GCA_051887355.1 Acutalibacteraceae bacterium | reverse complement strand
GCTTTGCAAATGCATACGGTGAGGACATTTATAAAAAGTTCCCGGAATACGGAATCCTTCACTATATAAAAAAGATTTTTGGCGAGAGTGAATTAAAGGAATTCGCAGACTTCGCCTTTGATTCCAGCGGAAGTTACTGGAAAGTAAACGAAGCAGGGGACTTGATTGATGACGGAAGAGCATTGCAGGTGTTTGATAAAGAAGATAAAGAAGTTTACAAATATGTAAATGACCCGGAGATAAAGAATCCCGGACAACAGGCAACATTAAACCAATGGCTAGGAATGGATAGCACATCTGAAACAGATAATGCATTCACAAAATTGATGAAACCTGCCGGTTATGTCTGGGATAATACAGAAATAAAATGGATTGTAAATCCCGGAAAAATAGACCATACTGTAATTGAAAAAGCCTATGAAGACGGAAAACTTACCGAGGACCAGTATAACATGATACAGCTTGCAGCAGGAATGATGACTGATGCAGAACAGAAAAAAGAAAATCTTTTCAAAGCATTTCTGGAAGAAATACAAAAAGCAAACCAGATTAAAACACAGATTCAGGTTGATATAGTGAATAGAGCGTGGGAATTCTTTTTCGGGAAAAAAACAAAATCTAAAAAATCTGCAAATAATTCAAATTCTACTAGCAACCAGAGTTCAAAAACTGTCGAACTTTCTGAGTTAGATCGATTTATCGAAATTGTTAGAAATACTGTCGGAGCATCATATGACCATGCTAGAAGTCCAACTGAAACAAAGATGGATTGTAGCGGAGTATTTGTTTATGCAATGCAGCAGTTAGGATATAAAATTGATAAACATCTTACAGCGGCTCGAATGGCAAGTGGACAAATTCCTGGAATTATTCTATATGAGATAGTTGACAATAATTGCCAAGGAAATAAAGGTGTATTAAATTTTTATAAATGGGGAACTTCTACTGTGCAACATGTTAATTATGGAGTTGGTCAAAATGAAAATGAAATAGACTTCCAAATCATAGATGCAAGTGAAGGTGATACTTGGCAGACAATTCGTAATAATAATGAAAAACAAGTAAAAAAAGCAAAAAAGAATACGGTAAATCAAACTTGGGCTCCGTTTTCAACAAAAACCAAACCTGATATTCAAGCATATTTGGATTTTTCAAAGTTTAACAAGGAGATAGAAATCAAATGAAAAATAAGGTATTCATAATCTGTTTAATAACATTCTTTTGCTTATTTTCATGTAAATCGCAGATTCCTGACAACTATGATAGTATTATTTTGACTTCTGACAAATACCCATTTTCAGATAATTGGTCTGATTTATCAAAAGAAGGTAAAGTCTTTTTGTTTTATAAACTTAACAATCTCCATGGAATAGAAATCATTACCAATTTTTTCTATTCGCTCAAAACTAACGAGAATGAATTTGTATATCTTGGTGGTTTTGATGTTCATAAGGGATTTGTAAATAATAATAATAAACAATTTGTAAAACGAAGCGCCGTTTCAAGCAAAAGTAAATTCATAAAAAAAGATTTAATCGGAATCTCTAAAAGGCTGTTGGATGACCCTTTTGTCATAATTGGAATTGTTCAAGATAAAGAAGACAAGGTGTTGTACGAAACTGAGAGTCTAGAATTTTTCTTTATTGATGAAAAAAATAAAACAATAGCAGAATGGTTTCCAGAATTTTAATTTAAGTCGGAATTATCAGGTTCATTTTAAAATGGATTGTAAATCCCGGAAAAATAGACCATACTGTAATTGAAAAAGCCTATGAAGACGGAAAACTTACCGAGGACCAGTATAACATGATACAGCTTGCAGCAGGACTTATTACTGATAATAAACAAAAATCTGAAGATAATATTTTTATTAAAACCATAAAAGAAAAGTATGGCGAAATAAAAAATAATTTTACGAAGGTTGCACTAATATGGGTAGAACATAAGAACAAAAAAAAGGTCGACAAGAAGACAGCGTCTTCGAATAAAATTATAAAAGGTGACGCTATACAAACTATAACAACAAATTCATCTGAGAAATATTGTTATTATAGACAGCCTAAAGACTTTGTAGAAAAATTTAATCTTCAAACAATGTCTGAATTTATACAAGATGAAAGTGGTTCAAAATGTAATTTATTCTTAGAAAAAGTTACAGATACCCTCTCAGAAGAAATTGCAAAGAAAATATTACCTAATGGTATTAAATCAGCAGCTGTATTGCATAAAGAATTTCAAACAAATGAAAATCTCGAAATGTTAAATCCAAAATCACATTTTACTTCTGACAGAACAGCAAAACAATTATTAGAAAGTACAAAAGAGGCTGCTCAAAAAGCTAATGACATGGCAAATGCAGGCTATTTGGTGATTGCTGCAAGCCCAAAGTATGAAAAATATTCTGCACATGTTTCTTTTGTGATTTCGCAAGATAATAAATATGATTTTGATTACAATCCAGATTTTGATTTTCAAAAAGTTTATCAAGGTACGACTGGATATGATATACATCAGCAAAGTGTAAATTCAGTTTTATGGGATTATCCTGTTTTTTTACAAGCAGGAAACAGTACAGGAATTGTACCTCCAGGTTCAGCTTTTTCAAGATTGTTATTTAATGATGATAAGGTAGATTATTATGTTATTAAAAAATAAAAAAACATTCATAGCCTTAAAACTATTACTGATTTCATTATTAGTTATTTCATGTAGTGAAAATAAGGTAAAACTGGATAGTGAAGTTTTAGAGAATTGTGCTAAATGGAATTGGATTGCTCTCTCTGATACGCAAAAATGGACTCACAAGGCAGAAGCGTATTTTACATATGTGCCTGTTAAAAAAATCGACAATAAAGAATTGAATAATGAAGAATTATTATTATGTGGAACATGGCAACCTGTTTATTCTTCCTCGTATTTTTATGAGATGACCGAACCTTATAAAAATCAATATGAAAAATCTGATATCAAAGGGAACATATTTTTTTGCAGAGATGGAACTGGTTATATAGAAAATACAACTTCTTCTAAAAAGAATAAGATCTCATTCAGTTATATTTTGAACTTTGAATGGAAAATAGAAAAAAAGAAACTTTTAGTAACTCCTATTTCTATACAAGAAGTAGAAACTCAAGATGATACTCATAATGTTATTCAAACATATAAGTATCCGACTAAAAAATCTTATTCCATAGGGAAATTAAGTATTGATGAAAAATATTTGATCCAAACAAAAAATTGGGATTTTACTTTAATTCCTGTAGATGATTCATTTCTTTACAAGAAGTATGGTATAAAAACATTTGGAATTGATTGCCTTCGTTATAAATATACATGGATAGAAGATTGGGGAGAACCTGTTTTACAGAATTACATTATAGCTAACGAGGGATATGCATTAAAAGAATTGAAGTCTATGCCGTTTTATAAATAATTGCAGACTATAATATTTCAGTATTAATAATAAAATAAAAAATGATAATGTCAAAAGAAGATTTCTTAAAGTCAGATTATGAATATGGAATAGGAGCTTACATTCATTTGGATGACGATCCTAATGATGAAAATATAAAAATTACTCATTATGAATTAATAAAACGAAATCCGTTTACAGAATACAATCCCGGTATTAGTGATTATCA
>JBJEZK010000009.1:0-17256 GCA_051887355.1 Acutalibacteraceae bacterium | reverse complement strand
TATTCCTCCTAATTTATTTTTAAAATTTTCGGGCATACCGCTGAAATACGAGGGCCATTCTCCATAAAGTTTATTCAGGCTCTTCAGTAAATCGGCATCACAAAATTTTTCAAATCCTTTAAGTTTACAATGCTCCGCAAGTACTTCACAGTTTTTCTTTAAACATTCTGCATTATTACACACCTTATTAGGTAGCCTCATCTTGCTCTTCGGAACGTTGGCGGTAAACTCATCAACTATGTCAGCCTTAAATTTTTCAATAACCTTCTTGTATTTTTTCAATACTTCACCCAATTTTTTCTTATTCATTGTTTCTTCGTCTATCTTGGATTCATGACTGCGCTTTAATGTTGGTAGAATTTCTAGAACATATCTACATATGGCAGCATCTTTCAAATTGTAATCCGGGTCAATTATTCCGTATTGCTTGAGAATCATCTTCATATTTGCATCACTTATCGTCAAATTTCCATTCCCGTTTGTATACACGCCCCTTGGTTTGAGATTATAATTTTTTTGTACTGATAAACATTCAACAATTTTAGATAATTCTAAGTATATTGCATCAAGAAGAGCCGAGTCTGTTTTTGTAGGGTTAATCTTCTTACACAAATCACCTTTTAAGTTATCAATTAGTTTTATTAGTTCTCTATCTTTCAGTTCTTCATTTTCGGTAGTTGACTCATAATCTAAAAAAGTGCAGTTACCTAAATTCCCCAAGCCGGTTTGAATATCCTTGTATAAATCTTCGACCTTTTCTCTACCGGTAACTTTATTAAAAACTTTTTTAACACTTCTTTTGAAGCTTTTAAAAGCTCCTACATTCTTTTTATTTTTCGTACAATCCTTGTAATATCCTGACTTTAAAAACTCTATAACTTTATCTGCTCTAGTATCAATTTCTTTATAAGAACTCCTATCCTTGGTACCCCTACAAAATTCTGGAATAAGCAAAGGTATATTAGCCTTCAGAGAACCTAATTCTTTGTTTTTATCGCTAATAAGTCATTTGCCCCCTTTACCAATTCACAAACATTACCAGACATTTTATACTCAGGTAAATATCTTGTATTATTTTTACCCAACAAATTAATTATTTTTTCCATCTTGTTAGCAACACTGATCATACACTTGTCGTTCTCTAAAATTTTTGATATGTGCCCTTCTTGCCACTCGTTTTGTAAATAATCATAAATCGCATACCCTAAATCATCGTCGCCTACTTTAAAATTAAATTTTATTTTTTCCGACTTCGGCTCAAATACTGTCACGTTGTGTTTTAAATCATCTTTTTTTAACAATGTTAAAACGGGTCCTGGCCACTCTACAGATACTCTTTCGTTCGATCCTTTCCACTTATATATGGGAGGAAGGGGTGAATTCTTTTCATATTCCAATTCTCCCACAATAGTTATCTCCTGCATATTTTGATTGTCTGAATCCCCACCTTTTTGCGAGTTACTTTTTGACATTTAAATCATCCTCCTTTTGATAATTATAAATAAAAATATTTTAAAATTATTTCACATTACATAATAATTATACTATAATTTATAATTTTGTCAATTGAATTTTCGGATTTTTATGAATTTTTTATAAAATTATAGCAAAATATCCACCTATGCTAACTATAAGCCATAGGTGGATAAAAATTTTAACCGGATTCTCCAACAATAAATCTAAATAAGAAATTTTTCGTTCGTTCATTCTGCGGATTGACAAGTATTTCTTCGGGCCTTCCTTCTTCACAAATCACTCCTTCGTCCATAAAAATTATACGATTTGATACTTCTTTTGCAAATGCCATTTCGTGAGTGACTATAAGCATTGTAAGATGCGCACTCGCCAAATCTTTCATCACTTTTAAAACTTCTCCCACGGTCTCGGGATCCAGTGCAGAAGTAGGCTCATCAAAAAGCAAAACCTCGGTATCCATCGCCAAAGCTCTGGCTATTGCAACTCTTTGCTTTTGACCTCCGGAAAGTTGGCTTGGCTTTGCATTTATAAATTTCGACATTTGAACTTTTTCCAGGAATTTCAAAGCATTTTCTTTTGCCTTTTGAGGATTTTTTTTAAGAACCTTTACTTGACCTATCATGCAGTTTTCCAAAACATTCATATTGTTAAACAAATTAAACTGCTGAAACACCATTCCTACGCGCGAACGATAAAAATCCACATCATAATTATCATCAAGGACATTTTTACCTCTGTATATTATTTCTCCTGAGGTAGGACGATCAAGAAGATTTATACACCTTAAAAATGTAGATTTTCCAGAACCTGAAGGTCCGATTATACACGAAACATCTCCTTTATTTATACTAAAATCGATTCCCCTCAAAACACTCAAACTGCCAAATGATTTTTTTAAATTCTTTATTTGAATTATCTTATCTTCCATACTATTTCTCACCTGATTTCTTAGTAAAAACTATAGGCATAGTAGATGAGACATGTACAAATTCAGTCGGCCCATCCATACGTTTTTCCAGCAATTTCAATAGTCGAGTTACTGTCAATGTCAATACAAAGTATATAACCGCCGTAACTATAAATGTTTCATATGTACGGAAAACAATGCCTTTAACAGATTTCGTAACAAAGAAAAGTTCAGTAACAGAAATTACATTTAAAACAGAAGTATCTTTTATATTGATTATAAATTCATTGCCTGTTGCAGGTAAAATATTTCTTATGGTTTGAGGTAAAATAACATATCTCATGGCTTGTCCGTGAGTCATTCCGATTGATTTGGCAGCTTCCATTTGACCGGGGTCAACACTTTCTATACCTCCACGAACAACCTCTACCATATATGCACCGGTATTTATAGATACAATTATAATACCGGCTATGGTCGGACTAAAATCAACGCCTACAAATTCCCTCATACCAAAATATATAACAATCGCTTGAACCATCATCGGAGTTCCACGAAATATTTCTACATAACAAGTAATAATTGCATTAACTATAGACATAAAAAATTTTTTTGCTTTATTGCCTGAAATGGGTATTGTGCGCACAGACCCGAGTCCCAAGCCTATTAAAAATCCTATAACTGTTCCCAAAAGAGATATTAACAACGTAACACATGTACCTTTTAAAAACCATTCTCCATAGACACTGAGTATATAACCAATCCATTCAAAAAATGTTCGTTCCATAACTTATGATATTGCACCTCCAACAGCTTTTTGCATCAGCTTTTCTCTATCTTCTCCACTTATTGTCGCCAAAGCTTCATTTATACTTTCTCGAAGCTCGCTCCCTTTACGCACCCCGATAGCTATTGCCGTTTCATCCTGAGAAAATTTAAACCCTTTTCCTTCTTCAAAATCTATGCACAAAAGATTGGGGTTCGTATGTACAGCTACAAGCGCGGCAGGCTTTTCGCTCACATACCCATCTATTTTTCCTGCAGTTACAGCAGAAACCATAGATGAGAAGTCTTCCAATGCTACTTCTTTTTGAACTCCCGGAATTTGATCAATAAAATCATAGTGAACCGTGCTGAGCTGACCGGTAATTTTAGCGCCGGAAAGATCGCTCAAACTATGTGCATCAGAATATTTTCCGTTTTTCTTTACCACTATAACAATATTTGAATCATAGTAATTATCTGTGAAGTCAATTGCTTCTTTTCTGGATTCTGTAGCCGACATACCCGCAATTATGGAGTCTATCTTTCCGGAAGTAAGTGCAGGCAACAAACCATCCCAATCTATTTTTACAACCTCAAGTTTTTTTCCTAATTTTTCTGAGATTTCTTTAGCTATGTAAACATCATATCCACACGCATACCATCCGTCTGAAATTTTAACGGCATCATTTTTGCCTGTGGGCTGTATCCAGTTGAAAGGGGCATATGAACACTCCATGCCAACTTTCAAAACTTCTTGCGACTTTTGTGTATCACCAGAACAAGATGTCAGACACGCTAAAGAAAATATCAAAAATGTACTAATTCTAAATACTTTTGAAAATATTTTCATCACAAACATCCTTTCTAGTATATACTTTACACTATACAAACAATTTGCGCAACTCAAAAATGAAAGTTGCGCACAAATTTAATTAAATATCACAATAACAATTAGTAAAATTAAACATTATTTTTATTTGTCGCCATTGCAGTCGCATCCGCAATCACAATCTTCTTCACATTCGCAACCATTTTCACAGTCACATCCGCAATCACATTCTTCAAATCCGAATTCTAACAATTCTCCACAATTAGGACAATTCATTTCGCTGTCTAAAAGCGTATCCTCCGAAAAACAAGTTTTCTTTCCGCATGACGGACATTCAACCTCATAATAATCTTCATCACAATCCTCGTCCTTATGGCATCCGCAATCACAATCTTCATCACATTCAGGACAATTATAAACTTCATCTTCGAGGTATTCTAAATCTTCGTCTAAAACTTCCAGTTCATCGCAAATGTTATCGACATCTTCATCTATTTCTTCCACAGACTCCGAAATATCTTCCATCCAATCTGCCATAGCTTTTAAAATTTTAGTTTCTTTTTTGTCGTCGTCTAAATCTAAACCTTCGAGCAAACCTTTGATGTAAGCTGCTTTTTCTTTAATTGTCATTATAAAATTCCTCCCACTAAATTATTTTAAATATATTATCGTTTATGCACGCTCGAGATATTCACCTGTTCTGGTATCAATTCTTATTTTTTCTCCTTCTTCTATGAACAAAGGAACTTTTATTTCAGCACCTGTTTCTAATGTAGCGGGCTTTGTGGCATTAGTAGCCGTGTCACCCTTAAATCCTGCGTCTGTCTGAGTAACCAACAATTCGACAAAAAGTGGCGGTTCTACACCGAAAACGCTTCCTTTATATGAAAGAACTTTACACACCATATTTTCTTTTACAAATTTGAAATTGTCTCCGAGAACCGATGAGTTTATAGGAATTTGTTCAAAAGTTTCATTATCCATAAAATAGTACAAATCGCCATCATTATATAAGTACTGCATTTCTCTTCTTTCGATAAATGCTTCTTGATACTTATCGCTGGGGTTAAAAGTACGCTCAGTAACAGCTCCGCTTATAACATTTTTGATTTTTGCCCTTACGAAAGCTGCTCCTTTTCCCGGTTTAACATGTTGGAACTCCACTATTGATACTACATTACCATCAAGCTCAAACGTTGAGCCGTTTCTAAAATCTCCTGCTGAAAGCATATAAATTTCCTCCTAATAAAAAATAAGGATATAAAATAATCTATTAATTCAATGGTTCATAATAAGTTTATTACAAACCATTCCGATTATATACTAATTTAAAAAAATATGCAATATATAAAATAAGGTAATTTGTAAATTTAGCTCGCTTTTTAATCAGTAATATTTTGATAATATAAAATAATTTCAAATAAAATTCATGTCTCGGCAACCATTTCTTATGTATAACCGTATAAACCAAGCTTTATATAAAAAAGCCGTGCAAAATCGCACAGCTTTTCAAACAAGAAAATTTATTTTTCTGCATTAATTATTTCTATTAATTTTTTTTCTATATCTTGAGCATTTCCTTTTCCACGAGTCTGTTTCATTACATATCCAAGCAAAGCTTTGAGGGCTTTTTCTTTTCCTGCAAGATAATCTTTAACTGCACCTTGATTCTCTTTTATTGCTTGCTCACAAAGGTTGCTGATTTCTTGCTCAGAAAGACCTTTCATATCGCTCTCGGAAACAAACTCTTTAATGCCTTTGCCTGTTTCAAGCATCTTGGAAAGTGATTTTTTAGCAAGATTCATATTAAGCTTTCCGCTTTCAATCAGTTCTGAAACTTCTCTAAGCTGAGAAGGCGTTGTGAGAATTTCAAATTTTTCTCTTTCGGATTCGGTTTCGATATTTCTGAATATTTGACCTATTATAAAATTTGAAACTGTTTTAGGATTTTTTAGTCCTTTTGAAGCTTCTTCGAAGAAATCCGAAACATTTTTATATTTTACAATAAGAGCCGCATCTTTTTCCGGTATTCCAAATTCGTTTGTGTACCTCTTAAATCTGTCTGTCGGGAGTTCAGGCAAAGATTCCCTTATTTTTTCTATATATTCCGAGTCCAAACATATATCAAGCAAATCAGGGTCTCTGAAATATCTATAATCTTGAGCGTCTTCTTTGCTTCTCATACTCTCGGTAGAATTTGTGCTCTCGATATACCTCAGTGTCTGCTGCTCCACACTCTTTCCGCTTTCTATAACATCAATATGACGTTTGTATTCGTAATCGATTGCTTTGGTCATAAAGGTAATTGAATTCATATTTTTTATTTCCGTACGAGTTCCAAGTTTTTGCGAGCCTGTCGGCTTTACGGAAACATTTACGTCGCAACGCATGGAACCTTCTTGCATTCTGCAATCCGAAACACCGATATATCGCATTATCATCTGAAGTTTTTCAACATATTCACGAGCTTCTTCCGAAGAACTTATGTCCGGCTCGGTTACTATTTCCAAAAGAGGAACTCCTCCACGATTATAATCTACATATACATCTCCGGATTTATGGACGAGTTTTCCCGCATCTTCTTCCATATGAATTTGATGAATGCGAATTTTTTTACCGCTTGCAAGCTCTAAATAACCATCCTTACATATTGGAGAATAAAATTGTGAAATTTGGTAAGCTTTGGAAAGATCAGGATAAACATAATTTTTTCGATCCATTTTGGAATTAAGATTTATGGTACAATTAAGTGCAAGCCCGGCCTTAATCGCAAAATTTACGACTTCACGATTAAGCTTCGGAAGCGTTCCGGGCAAACCTATACAAATTGGGCAACAGTTTGTGTTTGGCTCGGAACCGAAAGCATTTTTGCAACCGCAAAATATTTTAGTTTTTGTAAGAAGCTCGACATGAGTTTCCAGTCCCACAACTAAATCATAACTCATAATCTTACCCCCGTTTCTACACATTTATTGTTTTGATAATCAGTAAAAATTTCGTATTTATGAGCAACATTCAAAAGTTTTTCTTCGCTGAATTTAGCTCCTAAAATTTGCATTCCTATCGGAAGCCCTTTTGAATCGAAACCACATGGAACGGAAATACCCGGAATTCCTACAGTATTCACCGGAACGGTACATATATCGGCAAGATATATTTCCTGAGGATTACTAAACTTTTTATTGCATTCAAAAGCTGTAACGGGAGATGTCGGAGTTATCAGCACATCATATTTTTCAAAAGCTCTGTCAAAGGCTTTCATTATCACAGCTCTTAAGTTTTGAGCTTTTTTATAATATGCATCATAGTATCCCGAGCTCAAAACATAATTTCCGAGAAGAATCCTCCTCTTCACTTCTTTTCCAAAACCTTCGCTTCTCGTTTTGCAAATCATCTCGTTTATATCTTTATAGTGTTCAGCTCTATGGCCGTATCTCACTCCATCAAATCGAGATAAATTTGAAGTTGCTTCGGCGCATGCCAAAATATAATAAACCGGCAAAGAATATTTAACTTCCGGAAAATCGAAATACTCAACAATGGCGCCCATTGATTCATAAACTTTTATTGCTTTTTCGATTGCTAGTTTTATTTCTTCGTCCACACCGTCATAATATTCCTTTGGAATACCTATTTTAAGGCCTTTAATATCATTATTTATTCCGTCAAAAGTTTGCATTTTTACATTTGGGTTCGATGTCGAATCATGAAAATCGTACCCGGAAATGGCGTCAAAAACCAGCGATACATCTTCGGCAGTCTGAGCTATAGGCCCTACTTGATCAAATCCCGAAGCATACGCTATAACACCATAACGTGAAACTGCTCCGTAGGTAGGTTTAAGTCCTACAACACCGCAAAACGATGCCGGCTGACGAACCGAGCCCCCCGTATCCGTTCCCAGGGAATAACCTGCGATATTTCCTGCTACAGCTGATGCCGAGCCTCCTGAGCTTCCTCCCGAAACATGATTTATATTGTGAGGATTTTTTGCCCCTCCGATACAAGAATTTTCACACGAAGACCCCATTGCAAATTCATCCATATTGAGTTTACCCAGCAGGACTGCTCCTTTTTGCCTGAGCTTTTCCCATACGGTAGCATTAAAAATCGGTTTATATCCTGATAATATTTTAGAGCAGCACGTAGTTTCTATTCCGTCTGTTGAAATTATATCTTTCAGCGCCATAGGAACGCCTTCGAGAAAATCAATTTCCTCTCCTGAACTTATTTTTTTATCAACTTTTTCTGAATTCTTATAAGCTTCTTCTTCGCAAACTGTAACGTAAGCGTTAAGATTACTGCTTTTTATTTCATTTAAATATTTTTCCGTCAGCTCTTTACAAGAAATTTCTTTATTTGAAAGCATAGTTCGTATGCGCTTTATTATTCCTCTTTTGGAATCTTTCATTAAAGTTCCAGCCTCCCTAAAAATGCGTAAAGAAAAATTCTGCACACATTTAATTATATTTTTTGATGTAAAAATATCCGTCTTTTCCGCCGCCGACATTCTCCAAAATCTTATTTTGAGGATAAGATTCTTTTATTTCATCATCCCGAAACGCATTGGAAAAGCCATGTATATTCGGAGTTTCACAAGCATCAAGGCTCATTTCGTTTATCTGATTTGCAAACTCGATCATTCCGTCCATTTCTTTCATAGCATCTTCAATTTCGTCTTCACTAAGATATAACTTGGAAAGATTTGCTAAATTCAACATTTCGTCACGGCTAATCATTTATATCACCTGCTAATCTCTGATTTTTATATGGACTTCACGTAATTGCTGTTCAGTTACTTCGTTCGGGGATCCCAGCATTACATCCTGAGCATTGCTGTTCATTGGGAACGCAATTATTTCACGTATATTTTCTTCGTCAGTCAAAAGCATTATCATTCTGTCTACTCCGGGGGCCATTCCTGCGTGAGGAGGAGCGCCGAATTTAAATGCATTATAGAGAGCTCCGAATTTTTCTTTTATTGTTTCTTCACCATATCCCGCTATTTCAAAAGCTTTGATCATTATTTCAGGGTCATGATTTCTTACCGCCCCCGAAGAAAGCTCGATTCCATTACAAACTAAATCATACTGGTAAGCTAGAATATCAAGAGGATTTTTACTGTTTAATGCCTCCAATCCACCTTGTGGCATCGAAAATGGATTATGAGTAAAAATTATTTTTCCGGTTTCTTCGTCTTCTTCATACATCGGAAAATCTACTATAAAGCAGAATTCAAACCTATCGTTATCTATCAAATTTAGGCGCTTTCCGAGCTCTGAACGAATTTTGCCTGCAAATTTAGGCGCTTCTTTCTTAGAATCTGCAATAAAGTACACGACACAGCCGGGTTTTATTTCTGAACGTTCGGATAAAATTTCTCGTTTTTCATCAGGAATAAATTTATTTATCGGACCTGTGAATTCTCCACTTTCGGTAACTTTTATATACCCAAGACCTTTCATACCGATTTCCAATGCATAGTCATTCATTTTATCAAAAAATTTACGAGGCTGAGATGAACATCCATCAACTGTGATCGCCCTTACGGTCTTTCCTTCGAAAGCAGCAAAACCAGAACCTTCGAAAATATCGCTTACATCTACTATTTTTAAGGGGTTACGAAGATCAGGCTTGTCAGTTCCGTAAGTTAGCATCGATTCAGCATAAGTAATACGTCTGAAAGGCGCTGCCGAAACTTTTTTATCAGAAAATTTTGCAAAAGTATCATATATTACATTTTCGGTCACCTTAAAAACATCTTCTTGAGTGGCAAACGACAATTCGTAGTCCAACTGATAAAATTCTCCCGGAGAACGATCGGCTCTGGAATCTTCATCACGGAAACAAGGTGCTATTTGAAAATATTTGTCGAACCCCGAAACCATAAGAAGCTGTTTGAAAATTTGTGGAGCTTGAGGAAGAGCGTAAAACTTTCCGTGGTGTTTACGGCTTGGAATCAAATAATCTCTGGCTCCTTCGGGAGAGGACGCCGACAAAATAGGAGTTTGAATTTCTGTAAATCCAAGCTCGTGCATTTTATTTCTTAAGAAATGCAGTATTTCAGATCGAAGCTCTATTCTGTTGTGAATATCTTTATTTCTCAGATCTAAAAAACGATATTTCAATCTAAGTTCTTCTTTTGTGTCGGTAGAGCTCGTGATTTCAAAAGGAAACAATTCGCGTGATTTACTTATAAGTTTCAATTCTTCACATTTTATTTCCACGAAGCCTGTTTTGAGTTTCGGATTAACATTTTCTTCCGAACGTCTCAAAACTTCACCATACACGGAAATTACTGCTTCTTTTGAAATATTTTTTATAAATTTATCGTCATGCACAACAATTTGCACATTGCCATAATGATCCCTGAGATCAACAAAAGTTATTCCGCCGTGGTCACGTATATTTTCAACCCATCCGGCTACTCGTATTTTTTTACCTACATATTCTTCTGTTACAAACCCGCAATATTCTGTACGATATTCGTTTTTAAAAATCATATGATTTGTTCCTTTCTATAATTTACTAAATTTTACAACTACCCGATATTATATCATTGTTTAAATTTATCTTCAACCGGGATGTTTTATGGCAAGTTTTCATATATTAATCATTTTTTTAAAATTCTTTCTATTCATTTATACAAAATTGACTTCAAATTGTTGCTTTGTTGTAATTTTTTGTTATAATTAATTAAGAAAGATAAATCATAAAGTAACTACTCGTGATGATAATTTTGTAATATTTTTTGCAGATTTAAATAAAAAATACCGGGAGGATCGAAATCTCAGAATATTTGAGATGTGAATCAATGATAAAAGAAAAAATTTTAAATATATTGAAAAAAAGTGCAACCCCTATCTCCTCCGCTATTTTATTCGGCTTGACGATAATGTACTGGAACGGACAAAATTACGGTTTAGCTTTAGAATATAACGGAAAACAAATTGCAGCGATAACAGATGAAAAGGTTTTGGAAGAAGCCAGCAAAATGATTTCGGATCAAATTCCTGCAGAAAAAAGAGAAATCACCGGAAATGTTACTCCAAAAATGAAACTTACTCCGATAGTAAAACGAAACTGTGCCTCTTCACCGCTGGAATTAAAAGAAAAATTAATAGAAAAATCAAATGAAATTATCACCGAGGGCTACGGAATTTATATAGACGGAGAGTTAATCTCCGTGGGAAACGACGAATCGGAAATACAAAATCTTCTTGAAAAATTAAAACAAGAAAAAGCCAATCTATACCCCGATTTTGAAGTGGATTTTTGTGAAAATATCGAAATCAAGAAAGGAATATTTTTACCGGAAGAATTTAAAAACATTTCAGAAATTTCTAAAATATTAAAAGGAAACAAAACAGAATATATCGAGCACGTAGTCACAAACACAGATACGGTTGAATCTCTCGCTGCCGAGTATAACTTGTCTTCCGAAGAAGTAATGGAAGCAACAAATAACGAAGACCATTTGATATTTACCGGAGAAACAATAAAATTTAAAATCAATAAAAAGCTTTTAAATTTCACAATAGTTAAATTCGATACAGAAGAACAAGAGCTACCGTTTGAAACCGAAATTTTAGAAGACAACTCACAAAGTACAAATTATAGAAAAGTTTTAAGAGAAGGAAAGAAAGGAAAAGCTTACGCATTAGTTAAATTTTTCTTAGATGAAAACAACGAAATTCAAAAAACGGAAGTAAAATCAGAAACAGTTGAAGAACCTATTTCGGAGCAAATTATTCAAGGGACGAAAAAAGAAGAGCCGGGATTTATATGGCCCGTACCTTTCACTAAAAATATAACAAGCGGATTCGGTATGCGCAACGGAAAAATGCACAAAGGAATCGACATATCTTCGTCGGGAGTCGGAGGAAAAGATATTGTCGCTTCAGATAATGGGATAGTTGAGTCTGTTTCTCACAGCGGAAAAGGATACGGAAATTGTGTAATAATCAAGCATGAAGGCGGAAAACAAACTTTATACGCTCATTGCAACAGTATCTGCGTATCTCAAGGGTCGCAGGTTAAAAAAGGAGAAAAGATTGCTACAGTCGGGTCCACCGGGGATTCTTCAGGAAATCATCTACATTTTGAAATAAGAATAAACAATGAAGCTAAAAATCCACGAGAATATCTAAATTAAAGAGTCTTATTAGACTCTTTTTTATTATTGAAATAAGTGAGGTAACCAAATATAATCAAAATATACAAATTAAATTTTACCAAGGAGTTGATTATCGTGAAAAAAGAACTTATACTTACTGCTATTATAGCCAGTGCGATAACTTTATCTGTAGCTACGCCTATCACACTCCATTTTTCCAATAAAAACAATCTTCCTCTCAAACCGGAAATTTTAAATACAGAATCAAAATATATAAATACCCACGAGAAAGAACTAGAAATAGCCACTTCGGAAGCTACCACTAAAATAATCCAGTATTTCAATTTTCAAGATTTAGACCCTCTTTATACAAATCCAAATATTTATCCACTATATTTCAAAATTCCATTTTATGATATTCCTGTAAAAAAATGCTACGTTATAAAAACTTCCGTATTTCCTAACATAAAAACAATATTTTTAGACAAAGAAAATTTAACAATCTTATATAATAATTTATACTCCGATCTCGTAAACAGTAAGCCAAAATTAGAGAAAGAACTAGATTCAATGTACTTAAATAAAAATTTAATAAATTCCGGCCCACTTTTGAAGGGGTTCATTGAAAAATATTCACTGTTTAATAACATCAAAAATTATAAAAAATTAGGAGATTCACTTTGCGGTGCACTAATTTTTCAATATGGAAATTTAGAAACAGAGGGAAAACTCAGGTATTCCTGTGAATACTTTTTTAAATAAGTATTATTTATACTTTGTATCATATTAAAATACAATACATCCAATTAAATAGAAAAAATTTTAGAAAATAACAAATTTTACATATATGCAATTATGTGATATAATTCAAACTGTGTCTAATATAAACAAAAAAATTTAAAAAATCATCAAAAAAGTCTATAGACACATTTTTCAATAATATTTTATGAGGAGGAATTAAAAATGGACAAAAAAGAAATCAAAAATGAACTGGAGAATGTTTCCGGAGGCGAAGACCAAGAGGGTGGCAATAAAGCTCCCAAAAAAAAGAAATCAACAATTCTCACCCTGGGATATATGATCTTACATCCCATAGAAGCTACGAAAAGAATTAAAGATATTATAAACGCCGGACCCTTATTGAAATACGGAGGACCCCTAGTGAAATACGGAGGGCCCGGGATGGTAAGCCCCAAACGTAAATCCGAAGATAATAATGAGCCTATGGATCCACCGAAACCTGAATAATATTTTATGAAAAGAGGGTAAAATATGACTTATCCTATTACTTGTGTTTGGGAAATAACAATGGCCTGCAATATGAGGTGCAAACACTGTGGTTCAGTGTGCAAAAATGCTCTTCCGGGAGAACTTTCCACCGAAGAAGCACTTAAATTTGTTGACAGCTGTGCAGACATGGGGATGGTGTGGATAAGCATCTCCGGCGGTGAACCTTTTACAAGAAAAGATTTGGTGCAAATTGTAAAATATGCCGTCGAAAAAGGTGTCGGAATAAACATCATCACAAACGGGTGGCTTATTAATGAAGAAATCGCAAAGCACCTCGGAGATATCGGCGGTGGAGTAAGAGTTATGATAAGCTTGGAAGGGCCTGAATATATACATGATTTTATCAGGAAAAAAGGCTCATTTCAGCGCTCAAAAAAATCTTTTGAAATTTTAAAAAAATATGAAATTGAGTCGGGTTGCATTACAACTCTCACTAAACAGAACCTTGCTCATCTTGACGAGCTCAAATACTTTCTTATACAAAACGGAATAGGATTATGGCAAGTTCAACTTGGATTGCCGATGGGCTCTCTTGGAAAGCACGCCGATTGGGTCTTAGACCCTGAACAAGTGCCTGACATTATAGATTACTGCTACAAAGTTTCTAATGAAGGAAAAATCGATATTTTCCCGGCGGATTGCATCGGATACTACAATGATAAGCAGGATCAAATTTACAAAAACTCTTATCACTGCGATAATATACCCACTTGGAATGGATGTGCGGCCGGGATTTACAGTTTCGGAATTCTTCATAACGGCGATATAATCGGTTGCACATCTATACGAGATAAAGAATATATTGAGGGTAATATTAAGGATAAGAGTCTTAAAGAAATTTGGGAAAATCCGAACAGTTTTTCTTGGAGAAGAAAGTTTACAAAAGAAAATCTTACAGGCGATTGCAAAAAATGCAGCTACGCCGAAAAATGCCTCGGCGGATGTCCAAATACAAGAAAGTGTATGAACGGTACAATTAATTCGGAAAATCTTTATTGTACACAAAACCTGATTTTAAAAGAAAAATTCACAAAGTCTATTTTATAATTTTAATAATACGCTTTATCTCCCATTCTATATACACTTTTCATCTTGCATTAAAATATCAAAAGCAAATATGCGAAAATTTTTACAAAACCAAAAAGTAAATTGCGAATTGCAATTTACTTTTTTCACATCTTAATTGTATTTTTTCAGATATTTGTGCAAATATTTTTTGGATAATATTTATTTTTCCTTTACATTTACATTAAATTGTGATATAATTATTTAATGTAAATCAAAGAAAAGAGGAGAAAATATGAAGTCGAAATTTAAAAAAACATTATCCGTTGCACTAGCCATTTTATTCTGTTCTTCCGGAACAAATTTATCCTATGCATTCAACCTAAAATCAATTATGCATCAAAATAGTCCTTTGTTCTCTAAACTTGCATCATTATTTAAAAAAAAATCTTCCGGTCTTAAAATTCCGACATTTGAAGAAGCACTACAAAATGACGATTTTAAGGAAATATTAAAATCACACGGAGTAACTAACTTAACTAATATTAAAAGTTTATGCGCCAATAATGCGAAAAATGCACTTGAAATAGCAATAATCTATACTAATTATATCATTCAAATTAATAAATTAAACATTGGTCCCGTATATAACAAAGCAGACGTAATTTTCAGCCAGGAATATCATAATAATATAGTTAACTATTTTTCTGACAATATATATAAACAAATCTACGATAATTACACCAACGAACTGTATAATTTTATGAAATGTTCACTTATGAAAACCGGTTGCGAAATTAATAATCTATCTAAGAATGTTTTTAAGTTTTCGATCGCTTCATACTTATTATCATCAGCTAAACACTTCAGACCTTACCTAACAGACGCATTTAAGTTAGGGAAAAAAGCCACTGACATTTTGTATAAAAGATTCGTATACAATCACCACCAGCTTAATCCCGACCCTGTGGAATTAAAAAGGTTTCTCGACAATTCTCTGCGCGAAAAAGTGTTTTGCCAAGATGAAGCTATAAGTAAAATATCAGAAATTATAAGTGGCATGCAGGACCTTTGGCACGAAAGCGACATAACAGATGTCCCTTGCACTTCAGCCTGCACAATGACTTTCATGGGAGACTCCGGCATCGGAAAAACTTATGCGGCCCGTGCATTATCTCAAGCAATATACCACCAAGATATGCAGCCCTGGCAATTTGTAACTTCCACTTCAGTTACCAGTTCACATATTTCATATGAAACTTATTCAGAGCTTTCTCCTGCGGACCAAATTTTTAATAAAGATTCCGAACTGGTGCGTCAATTAAAATTAAACAATAAAGTAATAATAGTGTTTGACGAAATCGATAAAATGCACAAAATAGATAAAGATGATACTATTTTGGAACGCTTGCGTGATGCAAGAGATACAGGTAAGCTCTTAGTAAGATCTGGGGTAAATTATAATTATATTGACGTTTCAAGAACTGTATTTATCTGCATAACTAATGAATCCAGAGAATGTTGGGGGCTTCCTAAAGAAGAACAGACTGAATCACAAAAAGAATCTCGCACTTACGTAAAACGTGACAAATCTCTTGTAAACAGATTCGACGTCGTAGAATTTAAATATTTTGAAGTTAAAGACTATATGTACATGTTGAACCCTATGATGGAAAGCTTAAAAGAATATATTAAATCTTACAATTTGGATCTTGACATTGACGAAACTCTTATTAAACAAATTTCAGTGGCTGCCGAACATAAAAACAAAGGTGCACGTGGATTAAACGACTATTTGACACATTTACGCGGCAAATTAATTTCCTACAGAGATATTAATGAAAAATCACTGAAAAATGAAATTCACAAATTACACGTCGATTATAACGAAAATACAGATAATTTTGAAGTTAGAAGAGTTGAACAATAAATTCCTATTTATAATTATTGTTAAACTAAAGAAAAATAGCTCCGGATACCCGGGGCTATCTTTTATTGCAATTTCATGCCACAGTACACGAACCTACTATGTATTTAAAATCCAAAACAGCAATTAAATTGTTTCGGTCTTTTGTATGTCGGAGTCTAAAACCCAATCATTAAATTTGATGTAAATATCTTTTAGCTTTTGTCTATCATTTCCAACAACATCAAGCCCTCTGTCATCATACAAAAAATAGAGTATACCACTGTTTTTATTAATAAAGAAAAGACTGTTAGCCAAAGCAGAGTTGTTTTTTAACTCAGATTCTACAATTTTAAGAATTAACTTATCGACATCAATTGAACTTTTAGAAGCCTCGATTACATATCGACTACACGGATACTCCCCTTCGTCATTATCATACTTTTGTACAAGCTTTTCATAACAATATTCATTGTCAATTTTCGAAACAAGCTCTTTAATAATAGAAATATTATCTACCGGTTCTTCATCGTAAAAATCTCTATATTTTTCATAGCTATCTACTACCAAATATAATTTTTCATTCTCGCCAAACAGCTCATTAAATATTGACAACGCACGTGACTTTGCGTTTTCAATATACTTTTGCTCATTATCCGCATTTTTATTACCTATTTCAAACCGCAATCCTACCGGAAATTTATGAAATACGGGAGGCGACAAAAAAACATTGCCAAAATTATTTTTGTAAAAATTTTCAAATACATTTTTAAAGCTCACTAATATCTCCTGTTTTATTTATTTGCTCACTTCTCTTCTGCAAATTGCAAAAAATCAAGTAAGCATTAACTCTCTGATTATACCATGTGAGATTACGATTTTCAATGAAATGAAAAATATTTTCTAAATAAAAAAGCCACGCATCAGCGTGGCAAAATTACTTATCGTTCGATAAATCTTTA
>JBJEZK010000008.1:0-177474 GCA_051887355.1 Acutalibacteraceae bacterium | reverse complement strand
GACACCGATGGAGATGGAAAAGCAGATATTAATATCGACACCGACGGAGATGGAAAAGCAGATATTAACATCGACACCGATGGAGATGGAAAAGCAGATATTAATATCGACACCGACGGAGATGGAAAAGCAGATATTAACATCGACACCGATGGAGATGGAAAAGCAGATATTAACATCGACACCGATGGAGATGGAAAAGCGGATTTTAATGTAGATATTGATGGCGATGGTAAACCGGATATCAACGTGGATAAATCAACTTGGGGAGAAAAGGTCGAAAACAGCGGAGTAATAAATTATGTTGATGAAAAAGGTACAACAAGCGCAGAAATCACAAAATTCGGCATGATTTGGTTGAAAGAAAAATCAAATGGTACCAGCGCTTGGTATGGAATAGACAATTCTAAGGGGATTTTTAAATTGGGATCACGATTCAGTGTAAGATGGCTAAGTAAAGATTCTGACCCTGAAGAATGGGAGAACTACTATAATAATTTAGATGAAGTTCATAAAAACGCAGTAGAATCTAACAGATTATGGATATTCATAGCAGAAATAATTGATCCGGACGGAGTTAAATATACAAATCTGGATTCCGAAGTGCCGTTCTATATAGAGCTGGGGCAAGATTGGGACAAAGACGATATAAATGCTGTATTTATCAGCCAGGGGGCGGATGAAGTTCTCGATACTGAATACGTTGATGATATGGAATGCCCTGAAGGCAGTAAAGAATTTGCGAAACTAACTTTGAAACATTTTTCACCATACGCTGTGTATGATTATTTAGAAAATCAAGAAGCTTTGCCTGATGAAATTGAGAATAATGTAAAGTTTGAAGACGAAATGGATTTTGAAGATGAAGTTAATGGTGAAGATAATGACTTGTCAGCGCTGTTCAATTGGTTCGTAACCGGAGATACAAATACTTTGATAATTTTGACCGGACTGGCAGTGTTAGTTATTTCTTCGGGCATTTTGATAGTGGTTCTTAAAAAGAAACGTAAAACATAAAATATAGTTAGACTATAAGCCTCGGGAATTTGTCCTGAGGCTTATGTTTTTACTGTTTAAAAAATAAATAAAAATAAATCAATATTCTGTTTTGACTATACGACTCGTTTAGTTGACACGCATGTTAAAATGTGCTACAATGAAGACGCTCGGGTGTCTAGATAACATCATTTTGCACAAAATATTGTTATAGTTTTATGTTAATTGGATATCTTTTTAGCAAATAAAAAATAGGAGGAATAATTATGGAAAACAAAAACGAGAAAGTATTGGACAAAGGCCTCGAAAAAGTCGCGGGAGGCTATGTAATAAGTCACGATTGCCAATCAAAAAACACCTCTATTCAGCTTACTCAAGAAGAATACAACTGCCTGGTTGATGGTGGATTTATAGGTGAAAATGGTCGGTGCAGCGTTGACAGATGGTGTAAAATTAGCAATTATTTAAAAGAAAAAGGTTACAAGGGGCATAGTTGTATCGTAGGAGGAGATTTGCCATGCCATTTTGAGAATGGGCGTTGGGTTGATGAAAAGCCCAAAATTGATCCTGCTTCGATTGATCCGTATATTGAATTTATAATAAGTGAATAAATAAGGAGGAATAATTATGGAAAACAAAAACGAGAAAGTATTGGACAAAGGCCTCGAAAAAGTCGCGGGAGGATTTGGATGTGGGCACAATACTATAACGAATAACACTACTTTTGATCTTACTCAGGAAGAATATGATTGCCTAGTAGATGGAGGATTCTTTTCAGACGGAGAATGTAGTGTCGACAGGTGGACCGAAGTGAAAAATTATTTGAAAGAAAAAGGATATAGCGGCCGTACTTGTCTTACAAGTGGACCCATAGAAAGTTATGTAGAGGTACACAAAAGGCATATTAAATGTGTTAATAGATCGAATCCCGATTATTCTGTTGAACCTTATATTAAATTTATAATAAGAAATGAGTAGGAGGAATAATTATGGAAAACAAAAATGATAAAGTGTTGGACAAAGACCTCGAAAAAGTTGCCGGTGGTTCTATAAATATTTACGAACGCAATGTAGACTCGGATGGTGACTCTGTTTTTGGTTAAAGTTAACCCAGGAAGAGTATGACCTAAAATGTAAAAATTTATAGCATTAATTTTTGTCCACTGAATATTAATTTCGGTGGACATTTTTTATGAATAATTTTTCAAAAATCTCGTATAATATTATTGACAACACGTTTTTTATATGATAATATGGTGTGAGTAAGGCTCGTTGGTCAAGCGGTTAAGACACCGGCCTCTCACGCCGGTAACATGGGTTCGATTCCCATACGAGTCACCAAAAAATTTTTTTAAAAAATGTGTTGACAACATTCCAAAGTATGATATAATGTAGTAGTCGAGTGAAAAAATTGATATTCCTCCTTAGCTCAGTCGGTAGAGCATGCGGCTGTTAACCGCAGGGTCGTTGGTTCGAGTCCAACAGGGGGAGCCAAGAATGCAGATAGAATCAGGACTTGAGCTTGATTCTATCTTTTGTTTTTAAAAAATTCTGCTCACAATAAGCATAAGGCTGAAAATCATCTCTTTTTATGAGGGGGATTTTTTTATCAAGAAAAAAATCCCCCTATATATAAGGTTACGAAAACGGAAAAAGGGACAAAAAACATATACAAACTATTCGACTAAATTTTTTAGTTTTTCTTTTGCTGATTTTATATACATAATAACAGTCTTTTTTGATATATCTTCTAATTTAGCTATCTCCTTTATAGTTAAGTTTTGATAATAATATCTGATTAAGCACTGCTTTTCTTTTGCTAATATGTTAAGATTTTTTCGTAGACAATTTATTACATCTTTTTTGTACAATCTGCTTCGTGGGATTGACATTTTAATGCGTCAGGTAGAAATTTGCCGTCATATTTATCGTTTAAAAATTCAAACGATAAATACTTGTCAATTTTTTTATTTTGTCGCTTTACTCGTTCATCTTCTTTTTGGAAGAATAAATAAACATCAATATTTACTTCAACTTGAGTTTTTTGCCGTAGAATACATCCATAATTTTTTATTCGCACAATTTTTAAGTAATCGATCTAGATAGATTATATCTTGGTCAAGCTCATTTGCTTTTTATGTAAAAATATTTTAAAAAATCATAATTGTTATAAACCAGTCCCAAAAAGCATGTAGGATAATAGCGTTCCAAATAGATTTTGTTTTAGCAAAAATTACCGTAAAGTATGTTCCCACAAGAAAAACCCAAAGCAAAGCGTAGCTATATTGCCAAATTGTTGTATATTTATAAATAACCATATAGGTCTGCATATGAATTAAAGCAAAGAAAATGTTCGTCATAATCGATGCTTTTAGTGCCGATTTTTCAATTTCAAACTTATTAAATAATTTTATTTTTGAATTATCCTGATAAACTGAATAAAACGCTGTATAACCCCAACCGCGAAATGCCATTTCTTCGAACAGCCCTAGCCACATCAAGCTGTATATGCGTTGAATTATATTATTTCCAAAATCGAAAGTACATATTTTTCCATGAAAAATTATACTATTTACAAATAAACAAGCTGATGAAAATAATAATGTTATAGCTAAAATTTTAAAATTTATTTTTTTAAACATTTCCTTTAGTGAAATTTTTAGACTTTTACTATATCAGAGACAGCAGTTATGAGCCAAAAAGCAGTTTCGGATATAGTCTCAGAGCAAAGAGAAGCATTACAAAATCATATAGATAAAACTGTTGATAAAAAATTATTGAGAATCCCTTCTGAAGCAGTAGATCCAAATGATATAACTTTAAAAACAGGGTTGTATTTTCCTAAGAATATTAATTTGCCGATACTTAATTCTAGCGGAATTTTGGAAAACAAAGTTTTATATAATGAAGACGGTAGTTTGTTTTGCATAATTCAGAATTTTTACAGATATATAGAAAATGAAACATGGAAACGTACATATAACACAGTTTTAGAGTCTGAGCTTGTAAACGGATGGACAGATTGGGTAAACACGTCAGAAAACGCTCTTCTTAACAAAATTTATCCTGTGGGTTCTATATATATGAGTGTAAATTCGACAAATCCATCTGCTCTTTTTGGAGGAACTTGGGAATCGTGGAGTCAAGGTCGTGTCCCTATGGGAGTAGGAAGCAATGGAACCACAAATTATACAACTGCTGAAACAAAAGGCGGAAGCTCTGAACATAGACATAGTTGGAGAATAGGTACACACTGGTGGTACGGAGGGATGTGTGGAGAAAGTGTAGGCAATGGTACAGGAGCTTACGTTTATTCAGAAAGTAGATATGATGGTTGGGGTAGAAGCTTGAGTAGTAAATCATCTCCTGTTAATACAGCAATATACAATAATCAATCCTCAGTTAGTGCAAATCCATCAGGAAAATATTCACAAGGTGATACATCTGCTACAAGTACTTTACAACCATATATTACTTGTTATATGTGGAAAAGAACGGCATAAGAACTTAAAAAATAAGTTTATGGAGGTACGACTTTGAAAAAGTATATATTAATTGCGTTAATATCTTTGTTGTGTATGAATTTTCCTTTTAAATGTTCAGCTACAAATATAGATGAAGATTATGAAATTAGTTTTATTGACAGAGATAATGTTACAATTGTTAAAAATCATTATATAGAAATAGAAGGAGAAAGATATAAATTAGGCGAAAGCATAGTTTCTTCATTTTGGAATACAGAGGATGGTAGAAATAATTTATCCGGAAATATTTCAGGAAGCTTGCTTTCGTCTATTTTAAGTTTTTGGGATTCATCGGCTTCTGTTGTTCAAACAGATATAGGAATTGCTCCATTATCATTTTCAGAATCCCAAGAAGAGATTAGTGTAAACGAGAGTAAACAAATAGATAATCTCAGTAAAAATAGTGTGAGATTTTGGGTAACAAAAAAGATAGATATAGATGGTACTACCTATAACTTAGGAGACCCAAAATTAGTTTCGTATGAAAATTCATTGGAAGGTAGACAAAGTCTTGTCGAAGAAATAGGAGAGCCATTTTATTCGTTGATAATGGCTGCTTGGGGAGACACGCCTACTGTGATTCCTGAAAATACGGAATCTTCGATAGATGAAAGAGTTGATGCGCAAACAACAGAAAAAATTGATATATCCGTGATCGGAAAAGTCTAAGATTCAATAAAATAAATTGATTCAATATAAAAAATAAATATTAGGGAGGAACTTTTTTGAAAAAGATGTTTAAAAAAATATCAGCAAGCTTATTAACGGCGTTGTTTGTTTTTTCCCAAAATACCATTTTAGCACAAGAACTTGTTGGTTTGTCTAACACTGTGTGTGAAAAATCTGCCGGGGAACTCAAGGTAATAGGAGAAGTGCCGGAAAAACGATCGGAATTTACAAAACATTTTCGTATGAGCAACGGAACGATGAAAGCGGTAGTTTATTCAGATCAGGTAAATTATAAAAATGATAACGGATTTGAAGAAATAGATAATACGCTTATAAACGGCGAAAATGATACCTACAAAAACATAAATAGTCCTCTTAAAGTTAATCTTTCAAAAAAATTTAAAAATAAAAATTTATTAAACATTGAGATGGATGGTCATAATGTTTCAATGTCTTACATAAAGAAAAAATATAAAAGTTTTATAAATACTTTGATTAATAAAGAAAACGTTGAATCAAATGAAAAACAAAGTAAATTAGAAAACGATGAATTTTCAGAACAGTCTTTTGAAAAAGAAATAAAGGAAATACCGGAATGTGAAGTTAATGCCGTAGATGCTAAAGTTGAGAATTTTGATAAATCGAAAGTAAATTTTAGGAATGAGAATGAAGAAAAAATAAATGTAGGAAAAATATATTCTAAAGTTAAATATGAAAATCAAGATGAGAAAGCAGATCTTGATTATATTATTTCCGGACTTAGCCTTAAGGAAAATATTATTCTTACAAATAAGACAGATAGTGATAGATTTGATTTTGAAATAAAAACAGATCTATCTATATCAAAAGATGAAAATGGCGAACTAAAATTTAAAGATAGTTCAGAAAAAGTAATTTTTGTAATGCCTAAAGGCTGCATGTGGGATGCATCAGATAATTTTAGTGATAATGTGGAATATGAGCTAAATCAAATTTCGGAAGGATATATAATTTCTGTAATACCAAATAAAGAATGGATTAATGATAACGCTCGTATTTATCCTATTACAATTGATCCGTCTATAAAAAAAGATGTGGCATCCGGCATTAATGATACGCATATTTCTTCGCCGTATCCAAATACAAGCTATTATGGAAATTCATATATTTCTGTTGGTGCTTTAAATAATTCTAGCCAGAGAATTGGATATATTAAATCTGATAATTTTCCGATTTTTTCTCATGGTGAAATGATTACGAAAGCAAATTTGTATCTTCATCCTTATCCGGGCGCAAATAGTTTCGGAAGTCCGAACAATTCATATGCGAATAGCCCTGATAATGTAGTCGGTGTTAGAGAATTAACAAGTTCTTGGAACGAAAACACTACATGGAATTCAAAACCGTCGAGTAAAGATACAATACAAGATTATTTTAAAACTTCAAGTTCGACATTAAGTAGCTATAATAGCTGGGATATAACAAAGATTGTAAAACATTGGTACACCTTAGATAAGCCCAACAGTAATTTTGGAGTAGAATTATCTACAACAAATTTAGACCTTAGTTCAGTATTAAGATATGTATCTGTTAATGACAGTGTAAACGAAAACAAAAAACCATATTTTGAAATAGAATATAAAGAATTTGTTGGCGAAGAAAATTATTGGTCATATAAAAGTCACGCTGCCGGATATAAAGGCATTGGAAAAGTAAATAATTATGCCGGTACGCTTTCTGTTTCAGAAAATGTTTTGTCATATTCAGGTTCAAGAAATCCGGTTAATATTTTTGCTACTTACAATAATGTAAACTATAATGAGCAGGCAAATGCATATTTTCACACAAAATCAATTCCCGGTGGATATGAAAGATCATCTTTTTTGGGCCTTGGCTTCAGATTTAGCTTTGATAAAGTTATATATCAATTGCCTTCAACAGATGATATGTATTTAGAAGGCTGGAAATATATCTATATCGATGGAGATGGTACGCAACATTATTTTAAACTTGATAGTGATAAATTAGTTGATGAAGATGGTTTAGGATTAACTTTAACCGAAAACGTTGATAATGGTAAAATAGAAATAAAAGATTTGAAAGATAACAAGTTGTTATTTTATAAACCAGCTGTAGACGATGAACTTTATGTTTTATATAGTCAATCAGATAATAACGCTAATGTTACAACGTATAATTACTCTGAAGGAAAAATATCCGGCATAGTAGATGTTGCAAACAGAGTAACAACAATTTCTTACATAAGCGGTACCAATAAAGTTTCCAAAATTACAGCTGATGATGGGAAAGAAATAAATTTTAAATATAGCGGTGAGAGATTAGAAGAAATTTCATATCCTGATGGTATAAAAACAGGGTACGGATATGATGAGCAAGGAAGACTTTCAAAAGTATGGACGAACGCAAATACGGGTAGTTCAATACAATATAGTTATGCTTCTAACGATTGTGAAAGTCTTAATTTTTTCAAAGTAAGAAATATAACCGAATGTGCAGGAACAGAAATTAATAAACGAAAAGCAGGCAATAGCAAAAGTTTTGTTTATGAAATGAACGAAACAAAAATTACTAACGGAATTAACAACGATGATGTTCCGTACGGTAAAGAAACAGAAATATGGCAATTTGATAACGATGGTCAAGTTACAGCTGTTCTTGATAGTAGCGGAAATATGATATCCAATATTTACTATAAGGAAATCGGCAGAAGAAATTATAAAATAAAGCACACGAATGGTGCCGGAAAATATACAAATAATTTACTAAAAAACACATATGCGAATCGTGATTTAGCTGATTGGGAAGTTGATAATTGGATTGAAAGCAATGATACTGCGAATAATCTTGTAAGTATAGATAATACCTTGGCAAGTTTAGGAACAAAATGCTTTAAAATAATTCGAAATAATGAAACTGATGCGCCATGGCCGATATTACGTCAAAGAGTACAAATACAGAAAAAATCTTATGATAGAAAATTTACTTTTTCAGGGGATATAAAACTATCCGAAAATCTATCTGATGGCTCTGGAGCTTCCTTGCACATATCTTCTTTTGGATCAAACGGTCAACAAATGTCAGGTGATGAATACAGTAAATGGGTAAAATCTGAAACAGATTGGAAACGTGAAAGCGTTACAATAAACGTACCTGCAGGAGCACAGGAAATAGAATGTGCTTTTGGAATGAAAGAGTCAATTGGTACAGCATATTTTGATTGTTTACAACTCGAAGAAAGCGATACAGCGAATGATTACAATATGGTGGAAAACAGTAGTTTTGATTGTAATCTTGAAAATTGGTTATTGAGTGAAGATAGCGGTGCTAAAGTAGAAAACGGTAAACTAAAAATAGTCGGGAATTCAGAAATTAACCAAAAAGTGTCGCAAGAAATTTTTATAAATAAAGAAAATGCAGTATTTGCGGTTAGAGCAAATTCACAAGGCACATCAGTTCCTAACAAAGAAAATTCAGGCGTTAGATATTGTATTGAGTGCGTTTTGAATTTTGAAGATAATATCTCTAAATCAATAAATGTTTTATTGAATCCTGATGTGTCAGAAGAACAAAGTGTTTATGCAAGTATTGCTCCGATTGATTATGGATACAATAAAAAAGTAAAGTCGATTGTAGTAAGTCCATGTTTTGATAAAAATCTTAATACCGTATATTTTGACAATATTCAGATATGTGTAGATGATAACGGTATAAATTACGATTTAAACGACAATGGAATACCGACAAAAATCACTAATAATACAGGTGATTGCACAGAATATACTTTGAATTCTGATAACGAAATAACTCAAGTTAAAAACGGAACTCAAAATCAAGTTAATTGTAACTACGGGGATACTGTTTGGAAACATAGAGTGACAGATTATACGGTTCAGCAAAATGGTTTAGACGTAAAAACAGGATTAAATTATGATATTAACGGAAATTTATTATCATCTTCTACTCGAAACGCTAATGAAACCGGTAAGAAAATCGAAGAATCAGTTGAATATACACAAAATAAGAATTATGTAAATAAGCAAATAGATTGCAGAGGAAAGACTACAGAATTTACTGTTAATGAAAGTAATGGTAATGTTACAAAAACAAAAAATTCAAAAGAAGTGGAAACAGGTTATGCATACGATAATGCAGATCGTTTAGTAAGTGAAATTTGTGGCGCTTCTCAGACGTTATATTCATATATGAATGGTGCTATTGCTTCTATATCACATAAAGTGTCAGAAGGAACGAATACAGTTTATAATTTTGTTCGCGATATGTTTGGAAATATTGGTGAAGTGAAGATAGGGAACAGAACACTTGCCAAAAACACGTATGATTCAGGAAACGGATTAATTCGTCAGATGAAATATGGTAACGAGCAAACAATTAATTATGATTATGATGATAAAGGAAGAGTTGTAAAAAAATCTTTTGGATATGAAAAAGGAAATAAATTTGGAGAAATCATATATTCTTATGATACTAAAGGAAGAGTTTATAAGATTTATGATTCACTAAATGATTTAACTATAGACTGTTTATATGATAGATACGGAAGGCTATTGCGTGCTAATCGCAGTGATAGTACAAGCAGTGAAATAAAATATAGTTCACATAATAGTTTAATTGAAAAAGTAACATCAAATATTTTTGGAATTCAAACTGTATTGAATAACACTTTCGGAAAATTAGATACGCTGTTAAATTCAGAAATTAATGTAGGAGATATAGGCGTAATTAGTAAATATGATTATAACGATGATACTCTCGGAAGGCTTTCGAATACCGAAGTAGTAAACTCTGATAATACATCGGGAATTAAACATGAATTTACGTATCATGATTTATCAGAAAGCATAGATAAGACGACAAATCTAATCAGTTCAATAGAAATAAAAAAGAAAGTATCAGATGGTTGGACAAGTATAGGAGAGAAATTTAATTACACATATGATGATTTAGGAAATATTACAGATATTCGTGATATGAGTAACAATTTAATTGCGCATTATGAATATGACTATCTAAATCAGTTGGTAAGAGAAAATAATGTTCAATCAGGGAAAACTGTAACGTATCAATACAACGATGGCGGAAATTTGACAGAAAAGAAAATGTATTCATACACAGTTGATGCGGATTTATCAAATGCTACACTTGAAAGCAGTACAATTTATAATTACGCTGATTTAAATTGGCCTGATAAATTAACTTCTATAACAACTGATGAAAATGAAGAAGAATTTATTTATGACGCAATAGGAAATCCACTTGAATATAGAGACGGTTGGAAGTTTGAATGGTCAAGAGGAAAAAGACTTGACAAAATGGGAAAAACAGGTTATAATGTTAATGTATCGTTTAAATATGATGATGCGGGTGTAAGAACTCAGAAAATTATAAACGGAGTCCAAACTGACTTTATAACGTTAGGGATTAAAGTTCTTGCCCAAAAAACTGGCAATAATACGATAATTTGGCAAATCGATGGCAATGGAAATACGGTTGGATTTAATTATAACGGTATGTCGTATCTCTATTTGAAGAATCTTCAAGGCGATATTATTGGAATTACAGACATTTTTGGAAATGTAGTTGCAAAATACACATACGATTCTTGGGGCAGATTAATTTCAATAAAAGATGCAAGTGATGTAGATAAAACTGCAGATACTGCCTTTATTGGTTACATCAATCCTCTAAGATATCGTGGATATTATTATGATTCGGAAACTGGCCTTTACTATTTGAATGCGAGGTACTATGACCCTGAAGTCGGCAGATTTATTAGTGCTGACGAAACGCTGGATGGTGGATACAATCTTTTTGCATATTGCTATAATAATCCGATACGTTTGATAGATTCAACGGGTTGTATGCCGGGTGACCAGTTTGATACTATAGACCAAGCCGCAGAAGATTTCGGGAGATGTTTTAATGGACCTTCTATAAATCTAAATAAAGAATTTGCTTCTGGTATATATGTGTTACCTAATGGTAAGTATAGTTATACAAATCCACAAATTGGGGGTAAGGCTGATCTTAATATAGAGTACGAGATGCATATTACTTTGAATGCGCCTTATTGCCTTGTTAACGGGCATTATTACCCTATGGTTGCGGCTATTCATTCTCACGGTGCATATGTTTTAGGCGCTTCTAGCGATAATTTTTCTGGTGATGATATAGAAGCAGCAGACACAGGATTTATGCGACCGCTATATTTGGTTTCACCTAATGGCCATTTGCAAAGGTATGATAACTCAACGCACACGATTACAACCATATCGACCACGATGCCTCGCGACCCCAATTATGGTGAAGTTTGGTTGGGATTCAAAAGAATTTTTATCTGATATTCAAGGCAAAGGAGGGATTTACATATGTTAATAAAAGTCATTTCTTTTCTTACAGGTATAGTAAATGTTGTTTGGATAAATTGGAATGCGACTCCAATTAATACACAAGAAGCGGCTTTGGAATTAGGCACTAAGGTCGCACATTCGCTGTACGCAAGTGTGGTGGATTTTGATCATTATTCCGTTGCGAAAGTTAAAGACATGGGTGAAGAGTGGTACGTTTGGTTTAGCACTCCCCCCATTGCACCAGTTGATACGGGCAACGGATTTGTCCATTGCAAAACTAATCTTTGCTCTGGCCCTGAGATACACATTAGTAAGTCTACAGGTAGAGTAACATCTTATATGTTGCAAAAATAAAGCTCACAGCTAAGCTTTTTGCATAAATGGAGGTCGAGTAATCGGCCTCTTTTCAAGTTTATTTTAAGTTGTCAAATGCTAAGAGACATATTCATAAGACATAGTCTCATATTGTGTTTTGGTAAGAATTTTAATTGCTCCACACAAGGCAATCTAGGTAAAACCACCAATATGATAAATTCGATTGAAATCAAGAAAAAAGTTTCTGATAACTGGACAAGCACAGGCGAAAAGTTCAATTACACTTACGACGATTTAGGCAATATTACCGCTGTTACGGATGTAAGTAACTCCCTTATTTCAAGTTATGTTTACAATAACTTGAATGAACTGATAAGAGAGAATAACGTCCAAACAGGAAAAACTGTAGCTTACACGTACAATGCCGGCGGAAATATGACTGAAAAGAAAATCTACTCTTACACAACTGACGCAGATTTAACAAACGCCACTCTCGAAAGTACGATAACTTATAATTATGGTGATGCAAATTGGCCTGACAAATTAACATCTATAACGTGCGGTGAGGACGAGCATGCGATAATTTATGATGCAATAGGAAATCCACTTGAATATAGAGACGGTTGGAAGTTTGAATGGTCAAGAGGAAAAAGACTTGACAAAATGGGAAAAACAGGTTATAATGTTAATGTATCGTTTAAATATGATGATGCGGGTGTAAGAACTCAGAAAATTATAAACGGAGTCCAAACTGACTTTATAACGTTAGGGATTAAAGTTCTTGCCCAAAAAACTGGCAATAATACGATAATTTGGCAAATCGATGGCAATGGAAATACGGTTGGATTTAATTATAACGGTATGTCGTATCTCTATTTGAAGAATCTTCAAGGCGATATTATTGGAATTACAGACATTTTTGGAAATGTAGTTGCAAAATACACATACGATTCTTGGGGCAGATTAATTTCAATAAGAGATGCAAGTGATGTAGATAAAACTACAGATACTAACTTTGTTGGTTATATCAATCCTTTAAGATATCGTGGATATTACTACGATTCTGAAACCGGTCTTTACTACTTGAATGCAAGATACTATGATCCGGAAGTTGGCAGATTCATAAATGCCGATGAAACTCTAGCCGGAGGATATAACTTATTTGAGTATTGCTACGATAATCCGGTAAATTTTTCGGATTATCGTGGAAACAAACCTTGGGATAGATTTAATACGGTATGGGAAGCTTATTGGGACGCTGCTGTTTATTTACAAAATGATACATTCTCCGATACTGTAAGTAACGAACGTGCTACCATTATTATTAGATTACAGAATACAGCTACTGGTACAGATTATTATACTTATCCAGATCCTGTAGTTGGTGTAGGTGGTTGTAGTGTCAATCCAACAACGTTAGTAAAAAATTATTTGCATTTATCTCCGGATCGTTTATTTTTGCATACGCATGGTAAATATGATTCAAGATATGATAATGAAGTTTTTTCATGTGATGTTGACGCATTAACCGGAGTAGAAAGTGGGGATTTACCTGCATCTGAATATCTTAAAATACAATTGGGTCTTGTTACTCCAAAAGGAAACTCATGGCTATATGACGGAAGAAGTGGTACTAGAGGTGTCCCGCAAAAGTTTCCGCCTCCTCCTGGTGTAAATATACCTTATGACCCCAGATATAATGGTTTTATTGGCTTCTTTAAAAAAATATTTGATTAGTGTTTAAGCAAAAAATTTAACTATAAAAGGAGAAAGCGATATACTATGTTTGCATGGTTAATTAGTTTATTTTGGCAACCAATCAAACCGGTTGAAACTCGTGATGAGGCTTTAAAGATAGGTCAATATGAAGTTCAGAAGAAATTTCCAGATGACTATAGTTCATGTGAGGTCAGTTTGTGGTATGAATCAGAAACGGATTTATGGCACTTTAGGTATATCAAAAAACATGAACCGGATGAGATTATATTTGGTGGAATAATGCCTGGTGTAAATATTAGAAAATCAGATGGTAAAATTACCTACTTAAAAGGCCAGAAATAATATGTTATGGTTGAGTGAAATATTAACTTTTCCGAAAGCACACATACGATTCTTGGGGCAGATTAATTTCAACAAAAGATGCAAGTGATGTAGATAAAACTACAGATACTAACTTTGTTGGTTATATCAATCCTTTAAGATATCGTGGATATTACTACGATTCTGAAACCGGTCTTTACTACTTGAATGCAAGATACTATGATCCGGAAGTTGGCAGATTCATAAATGCCGATGAAACTCTAGCCGGAGGATATAACTTATTTGAGTATTGCTACGATAATCCGGTAAATTTTTATGACTATAATGGTAAGGCTCTGGGAGATTTATTTAATACTATGGATGAAGCTGCTATAGATTGGGCATATTATTATCATCCCAGGGCTATAAAAGAGAAGGTGGAATATGGTTCGAATTTTTTTAAGGTTGATGAAAAATATTGTTATGAAATTGCAACAAAAGAAAATGATGGTTCAGTAGCTATACCTGAAACAGTTGGTAGCGTGGGATTTATCCATTCTCATCATAATTCGGATAAACCTAAGACCAATATTTTTGCTATAGGCGGTGACGTAGATGTATCTGAAAACCGTAGAATTATTGGTTATGTTGTTACACCTGCAGGAGATATACAGAAATACACTCCTCTTGGTAATTACGATGAAGATATTGGTGTTTTAAATTTAGGAAGGTTAGAGTGGATATATTACGATTGGCGGAAACTTAGTAGCTACAATGGTTGGAAGTTCCCTTGGAATAAAAATGAATTGGATAAACGTCTTGGCCAACTGAGAGCAAGCTATGGTTCAATTATTGGGCAAGAGGAATATTATGAAATATGGAATCTATTTATGCAAGGCTAGTTGAAAACGAGCTATATTATTGAATTTTAAGTAATGTATGGATATTTAGTTTAAATCATTGTTTTTAATGAAATAATGAAAAAGGAATCAGAACTTATCAGGGGAATAAATTTCAAAGTAATACTATAAATAGGATTTTGAAAAATAGATCTTATTGTGGATATGTTATTTCAGGCGGAAACTGTTCTCCTTTTATAAGCAGACTTAAAATCATTGATGAAAACTTATTTGACAGCGTTCAAAACATAATTCATCAAAGAGTAGCCAAAAACACAGAAAGAACTATCCCATTAAATACAAAAGGAAAAATACTTTTATCAGGTGACATATTTTGTGCTTATTGCGGAGGAAGATTAACAGTTACTCGGTATCAAGACCATTATCTAAGGAAAGACGGAACAGAATATAAAATTGACCAACTTAAATATACTTGTTACCACAAAACAAGGAAGCTGAATAATTGCGACGGTCAAACATCCTATATAGCAGCGATAATCGACAAAGCAGTTATAAATGTTCTTGACAATCTTCTTAAAAAAATAAAAGAGATGCCGAAAGACAAAGCACTTGAAAAGAAATATAGATCACAAGTTTTGGTTTATAATTCCAAATATAAAAAAGTAAGTGCAGAGGTAGATAAACTAAACAATCAGCTAAAATCTTTGAAAATGGAAATCGGCAAGGCGCTTGTCGGTGAAAGCGCATTTGCGGCGGATCAATTAAGCGAAGCAATAAACTGATTTTACGGTATGTTACTGTAACGCTCCCTAGAGCATGCGGCTGTTAACCGCAGGGTCGTTGGTTCGAGTCCAACAGGGGGAGCCAGATATAAATATCCCCGAAGGGGATTTTTTGTTAAGCAATAAAAATGTAAGTAGGTAAGTACTTAATTTGTTGATAACTTTTATTATGTACATTAGTGTATACTAGTTTATGCATGTGTAAACTCAGTGGGAGGCATGTGAAGATGGTTTGTATAAAATGCGGAAGTACTAATTGCCAGATAATTAACGAAGTCCATATTGAAGGCAAAGATTTTTCGGCATCTAAGGGCTGTTGTGGAGCGATGTTACTCGGACCTATTGGAGTTTTATGTGGTGCTTGTGGAGCTGGGAGAAGAACTAAAAACAAGAATTGTTGGGTATGTAATAACTGCGGACATAAATGGAGAACATAGTGGTCGATTGGGATAAAATGTGGATGAGATTGATGGATTTTGGTGATCGAGTGGGATGCCGTCAAATAGCTAATCGAAGTTTTTTTATAAATGGATATCAGTTTCCTGTTTGTGCCAGATGCACAGGGGTTATTGTTGGTGAGATAGTTGCCGTTTTATTAATATTACTAAGGATTAACATTGATTTTATATGGGCAGTTACCTTGCTTCTTGTGATGGGCGCAGATTGGTTTTTGCAATATATTAATTGGATCAAATCCAACAATACAAGAAGAATGATAACCGGTATTTCAGGGGGGCTAGGTCTCACCTACTTATACTATGGAATTTTTGTTTTTATTTTTGTCATACTTAAAAATTTTGTTTTTAGATATATTTTTAATTAATTTTTTATGGGTATTAAAATTTGAAATGTTACAAGATATACCAATTTAAAGATATTAAATTTATATAGTTTTCTGCAAACAAAAAGCCCCCCTATCTCTAGTAAGGGTGCTTTTTGTTTGTCAGATAGATTTACCGGGCAGTAAAGAGCTAATGACCTATGAAGTTATAATTATCGCCACTCATTTTGTAAAATCTACCTTCACATGCGCCGGGAGTTCTATCATGACGAAATTCTTGATTTAACGCAGTGGCTATTCCATTCCAATCATATCCTTCGTAGGTCCCCTTAAGATAACGGGGCGCTATTTCTTTCAGGAATTTTTCCTCTTGTTCAGTCCAGCGTGCGGGCATTTTAATTCCCCCCTTTTTTTTCTAATTTTAATGAACATATTGTATATTAAAACAAACAAAAAGTCAATAATAATATTTAAAATTACTATTTTTAGGCGCTGATAGAACCAATAAAACAGTTGTAATGCTTATGAAAATAATTACAACGCTTAGAGATCGTTAAAGCTTTTATCCAAGAAAATAACAAACGGAAGAACAAATTATAAGATTTTGATTTAAAGTAACTGAAGCGCTCTGAGAAAGGGTGCTTTTTTATGTTTGTTTTTTGCATGTGGTAAAAAATGTAAGCTTAAAACACATTCTGAGGATCTCTAAAACTCGAGGGTAAAAACAATAAACGGACTAACACTTGGAGAACATCGCTTAATAAAGCAGAAACTGAACTTTCCAAAATGGAGAAAAATTTAAGTGATGTAAATTCTGAGATGACAAAATCTCAATTGCCACTTGAAAAACTAACAACTAAAATTTCCGAGCAAGAAGATGAACTTAAATCCTTACAGATTCAGTGTAAAAATGTGGTTTTGGAGCAAGGCAAACTAATATTTACTTTTGGCTAAGGTTTAAAAGCAAATTTTGTTTCGAGTATGATGAAATCAGGATTTTCAAGTATTGAAAACGACATTACAAATGTCGCAAATGGGATAACAGACGTAATTTAAAAACCCGGATTTAATGAGCAATGCATACCATGCAAGCTTAGTTTAAATTAAAAGGTTTAGGCATGATACAGAAACTGTGAAACTCTGTCAAAGGGACGGCATACGGAGTGAATGATGTCGCAACTGTTGAGAGTTTGGCAGTATCTGTAGGAGTATCGCCCGGACAAGAACTTGAACTTACCTTAAAATTAGTTGCTGACGCATCGGAAATTGCAAGCTCAACATACGATTTCTCTTGCAGAAGATTTTTTAAAAATTTCAAAAATTTTTCTGTCTTGAGGTTCAAATAATTATTTATAAAAGTATAATCATATTTATAAAGTATAAATATAAAACTTTGTAAATTTATTTACTTTTTTCTTGTGTTTTACATTTTTTGTAAAAAATAAATAAGTTTATTCAAGATTTTGAAATTATTATATTTGACATTGCACTTAAAATTTGGTATAAAAGAATTATATTTAAAAAATATAGCGAAATGTAAATTTGTTTTATATACTTTAACTAAAAAATGGGGGATTTGTATGGAAAAATGGGAGGAATATGGAGCCTTAAGTGATGATAAAAAAAACCTTTACCTTCAAAGTAAAAAAAATAACTAAAAAAGCATCAAACACAGTGCCTAGAGAGGTAGAAAAAATAGAAGGGCCCGAAGTAACAGAGATTTTGAAGACTGCCTTTTATGGTGTTGGCTTAAAATCATTGAAGGAAGTGAACTTTCCGAAAGTTACAAAAATTGGAGTTGGTGCCTTTATCCAATGTGAAGCGTTGGATAAAGTGAACTTTCCGGCTGTTACAAAAATTGGAGACCGTGCCTTTTCCGAATGTGTGGAATTGAGTTCATGGGATAAAGATAGTTTTCAAAAATTGACAGAAATTGGAAATGATGCCTTTCGCAGATGTATAGCATTGGATAAAGTGAACTTTCCGGCTGTTACAAAAATTGAAGGTGGTACCTTTGCCGGATGTAAAGCATTGAGGGAAGTGAACTTTCCGAAAGTGACAATAATTAGAAAGATGGCTTTTGCCGGATGTGAAGCATTGGAGAAAGTGAACTTTTCAAAAGAGACAACAATTATGGTTAATGCCTTTTGTGGTTGTGACGCATTGGAGAAGGCTGTTAATAATGAGGTGACAATAGAAAAAAATACAGGAGTGGTAAATGTAACCACATTATGTCTACAAGTAGTTTGTGGAGGTGGGAAATGCAACCTTAAAAATGTTAAAGATATAGGATTAATTAAAGAAATATATCTAGATAAAGAACTTGTATATAATTATTCTGATGAGGAAAAATACAAAATCAAAAAAATATCCCGAACATTAAGGGGAGCTTTTGAAAAATTATTTATTAATCAATCTTTTATTAAGGAATATGAACGAAATATTGATTTTGAGGATAAAGATTTTGGGGATAAAAAATTCGGCACATACGGCTTTCAGCAGATATTATATCCTTACGGTGATAGTCCTCGTATTGAGGATTTAAAGCAAGAAGCACAAGTGGGCGGTTGTTGGATTATCGCTGCACTTACATCTATTGTAGCGAATGATCCGCAAGCGATAAAAAAATCTATTAAGATCAGCGATGACGAAAAGAAGGTTACTGTAAGTCTATTTAGATGCGTGCTTGATGAATGTGTCCCTGACAAGGATTCTTCTAGTTGGGAGTATAGATATCGACCGGGCTCGAAAATAAATATAACTTTGGATTTAACATCTTTACCGGTAGAATATGGTAGAGGGAAAGCACTGTGGGTACAAATTATAGAAAAAGCTATGGCTATATATTTATACAAAGGTTATGGACCGGATAATTCAAAAACTAAGTTTAAACAGATCAATAAAACTGAGGGAGATCCAAAGATTAATATACCGCAGATGTTAAGTGGATATGTTTCACCTGTTGTTACAGTGGCAATAACAGGAAACAATGCATTTTCTACAGAGAGTGTTCCACACAACAAGGAAGATTTGAAAAATAAAAAGCAGGAAAGTGATAAGTCGGACGAGGTAGGTCTGGAAAATAAAAAGCGGGAAAGGGATGATTCGGACAAGGTAGGTTCGAAAAATAAAAGGCGAAAAACGAAAAGGGATGAGTCGGACGAGGTAGGCCCGAAAAATAAAAGGCGAAAAACGAAAAGGGATAAGTCGGACGAGGTAGGTCCGGAAAATAAAAAGCTAAAAACGGAAACTTCGAAAAGTATAGAATATAATGATACAGAGAAAAATTTAATTAAAAAAATACGTGAAGCGTTGTCGAGGGGAAATTATATGACTACAGGATTAAGACGTGAAGAAGGTATACTTAATTATTTACCTGGCGGTCATGTATACAGCATTTTGGGGATTATTACAACCAAAGATAAAAACTCTCAAGGAATTATTGAAGATGAAATTATTAAAGCTAAAAATGTTACGGATGATGATATAAGTCGTGTTTCAATTATGAAAAGTCGTTTAGAAGAAAATCGGCAATATGTAATTTTGCGGAATCCGCATGGGATCAAAAATATCAACGGAGTAGTTTGGAGTGGCGGTGGTGATAAAAATATTATGCTGGGAGTGGCTAATACTTCTGGTTTGTCAGTGATAGATATAAGTATATTGGCGAATTCAAACTTTTTTAGTACGCTATCGTTCAGTGGGATTTCAGAAGAAGAATTATAGCAAAAGTCTTAATAAATTAAGTGGAAAATCTTATAAATAAAAAGTAATTTTTTGTAGAAAACATGACCAAAATGTCTAAAATCTTTTGTAATGAGAAATGGAGCTTCCTTCTTCTAAAATGCTACCCTTAATTTTCAGGAGAGAGAAATTTAATGCAGTATAAAATATTTTGCGATGACTAATTTCATATAATTCACCATTGAAGAATTTCTTAACTCTTTGCAGTTAGGAAATTTTGCATTTTATCCGAGAACAAGCGGAAATTTATCATTTAAGAAAATAAAATAAGATGCTGAGCTAAATCAGCACCTTAATATTCATAATGGCTTCTGCAAGAAGCAATCAAGATATTCCCACCTTTATTAATTTTATAGCTTTAACCTTGAGCTACCATGTTTTAAAAAGGACAAGTTATGTGCCGTATTAATGGGGAATACAAAGGAAAGTGGTTGTATGGTACCAATACCGGTTGAAGTCATGCAAATTTTTCAATTATACTGTTTTTTAAAAGAATTTATGACTACAAAAATCCCATAACAAATTATAAACGTATACGTTCGATTTTAAAATCGACTAAATATTATTTTTTAGCACCTCAACCGCCTGTTTTATTTTTGCGGACATGAGTTTACAACGCTCTGTTAAAAACTCTTCGTAAGACATATTTTCCCAGCCATGAGGTAGTGCGTTTTCTTCTTCCATTTTGATTATATCTTCGGAGTTTCTGTCCTTACAGATTATTGGATAATAAACAGCCGGCGACTTATCAAGAATTTCCATATTATCTTTCCAATCTATAAAAGCGTAGTTTGCCATGCGGTTTATTTTTCCATCGGTATATCCGAGCCCCTTAAGATATGCTTTTGGAAACAAATGGTGTTTTTCAAGCGATTTTCTGTTGCTGTCAGCACCGGGTTCAAACAGCTTTGACAGAAGTAATCGACTTTTAGAAAACAAAACATTTGCATTTAAAATATTAAGTGCCGCAACATATGCATTCCACGCATTATTTCCTCGTCCGGCAACGTCCAATCCGCTAGTTCCAACTAATGTGATGTTAAAATAATCATTTGTTAATTTTTCATTTACTCGGTTAAGTATAAAATTACGATACTCTTCAAACGTAGAAATTTCTTTAATTGAGTTAAGCTGATTTTCCGCTATGGATTCGAAAGAGCTCGCATAGAGTGAAGTAAGTGAAGCATAATAAAACCAAAGCGAAGTCAAATGCATATTTTCGTTATCCGGTGCACCGAATCTGTGCTTAGCTATAAGATAAAGAGCATAAGTACAATAAATAGCGTTTTTAGATAATATGAGATCGCCTGAAAGATATCCTGCATTCATTACTGATTTTAAAAATTCGTGCCAGTTATGTACACTAATGACATCACCTAATTTATCTTTAAGAATATCAAATCTTTCATTTCTGAGATTAACATCAATAGCGCCTTTCTTATCAAAATCAGCACCTCTTAAAAGCTTATATCCGTATTTTAATCGAGCACGATAAAAAGCATAAGCCATCAAAACCCGGATAATATCCTGTGCAGAAACTTCTGTTATCTGATTGTACGAAGTAACTTTTTCTCTAACAAAATGCGTAGAATCCTTACTAAACTGCTCAATTTTCTTACGTCCTTCGTCCCAATAAATAGAAAGTAGTGTTAAAATAAAATCATTTTGCTTTAAGGGAACTCCGCCTGAATTTACACGCACAAAAATATCGGAAACACTTTCTTCATCGGCATTCGATTTTATATCAAAAACAGGTAAAGTGTGCCCCTTAAGGTTAAAAACATAGTTGATGTTTTCGGCAATTGTATCTTTCTCGTCATCAGTTAATTCTCTGTTTTTAGATTTACGATAATTCTCCAATGTCTTTATAAAGTCATTGATAAACTTAAATGAGCTTGTACTTGTGAAAATATCGCTTATATTATAGATCCACTCGGGGTCTTTTTTAGTTGCTTGGTAGCCAACTTCGAATTTGTTTTTTAAGGGGTTATAAGAAATAATAATTAATTTTTCTTTGTAATCCGAATCCACAATCGCCTTGCCTTTCATAACGGCATAGAGCGACGTAAGCCGCTGCTGACCATCAATTATTACTTCTTTTGGAGAATCATAATTGTGTGGCTTCGTTCCTATAGTCTTTTTACTTTCAAGTTCGGGGGATTCCCAAAGCATCAGGTACCCGATAGGATATCCACGCATCATGGAATCGAATAAATCACGTACTTTTGAATCTTTCCAAACAAATGGTCGTTGAAGTTCGGGAAGACCTAATATACCCATATCAATTTGGTCTACCAAATAGCTAACCGTTAGATTTTTACTAGTAAATATTTGTTGCATATAATTTTCCCTCCTAAGCACTTATATATTTAATATTATATATTGCCACAAAAAATAAGCAGATATCACTACAATTTGTAAATAATGCAAAATTAAATTTGATAGATTTGCATATAATTTTCGAAATATCACTTGGCGATTATAGTAAATTGTATATAATTATAAAAAGTACGGACTATGAATAGTCTATAATTTTTATTTTTAAAAGGAGAGTGCTATATTATGGCTAATTTAGAAAGAAGTATTTTTGCAGTGGGAGACAGTGCAAGAAGTATTGAAGAAGGAAGATATGAAGATTTAATTTATCAATTAGATGGCGGTTCGATGATAGTATGTTCAAATATGGATGCTTATCGACATATGCGAGAGGTTGGCTGGGGATCTTGTGCAGGATGATATTTAATATCATCATCCAAATGCATCAAATATTTAAAAAAGAAGTAAAAATTTATATTTTGATGAACGGAAAAATTCCCTATAAAATCAACTTAAATAGGTAAAATTGAACTGATTAACTTTATACAGAATTAAGATGGTGACTTTTGAAAGGTAAAAAGCTAATCTCTAAAAAATTATAAAGTAATACTTTATAAATATTAAATTTTATAAAATTTCAATATTTATATTGATAAATACGAAAAAATATAGTATAATTAGTATATTATGTACAAAAGAAAGAAGTGATTAATATGGTGAATTATTTTACTGAAGAAGTTAAACCTAGTTTTTTTCACGGAAAATTAAGCCAGGCAAACATTACACTTTTTATATTTGTTCCAGACAAAAACAATATATACAGTTTAGGTTTAAGCAGAAAAAAACTTAAGACGAGTGTACAGAGTTTTCGAGATGAACTTTTTAAAAATTTTCTAGAAAAACATGTGATGTATAATACTAGGTTATTAAATAAATTCAAAGGGGGAATACAAGTTTATTATAAGTTACCCAACAACACAATAGAAACTATTATGATAAATGATGGTTTAACTTCATTAAAAGTATCGGGTGTATTCCCAAACAAAAACGAAAACAAAAAAGAAAACGAAAACAAAAAAGAAAATGAAAACAAAAAAGAAAACGAAAAAAAAATAGAAATAAAAAATCTTAAATGTGTGGTAATTTCTAATAAAGATCTGTCTAAAAATGATATAGAGAATTATTATGAAAATTCTCTTTCCAGACATCTATATAATCAAGATGCCAAATATTACCAAGCTGCCGAATATGACCACTTATTACAAGCTACAACCAAAAACATAAAACATGGAGATCATATTATCGGAAATCTTGGCTTAAAAAAATTATTTACTCTACAACAAGAAAATAGTAAACCATCACAACAAGAAAATAGTAAACCATTACAGAAAGAAAAAGATAGTAAACCGTCACAAGAAAAAGATAGTAAACCATTACAAAAAGAAAAAGATAGTGAACTATCAGTAGATAATTTGACAGAATTTAAGATTGGTGATCAAAATACGTTTGATAATCATGGTAAAATAATTAAATTACAAAAAGAAATGCATGAAAATTTATCTAAAATGATAAATGATTTGAAGAAAGAAGGCCATGATATAGGTAGAGATAGTATGGTTATTTCTTCTGGATATAGAAGTGTAGATGACCATGTTGGAATGAGGCGCATGGGGTTTCATGAAAAACTAAGAGAAATTATAAAATCTGAATTAAAAGCTAAATTAGTGGATAAAATTAAGAAAAATGACGAAAGTGTAAAACAGGCTGAAAATTTGTTTGAACGATTATCTAAGATTGAACAATCATTTAATGAGGAATATGAATTGAAATCTAAGATGGATAAATTGGAATCTAGTAGAGAACCTTTGCCTGAGGATGTCCGGCGTGTAAAAATTACATTCAACGGTTGTGACAAAACAGTTCACTATATAGTTCAAGTTTCTGGCGACAAATACAAGGTAAATCTAAATCTACTTAAGGACAAGGAGAAATTCATTGAGGAATATTGTTGTTATAAAGCAGATAAAGAACCGAATTTAAAAGTTAAAGATTTAAAAGACGACCGACAGAAAGTTGAATTAATAGATGAATTTAAGAAAAACGACGAATGGGTAAAACAGGCTGAAAATTTGTTTGAACGATTATCTAAGATTGAACAATCATTTAATAAGGAACGTGAATTGAAATCTAAGATGAATGAATTGAAATCCAGTAGAGAACCTTTACCTAAGGATATCGTTCGTCCAAATAATAGTGAATATTGGGTCAAAGTTCTTTACTCCAAACAAATACAAATAGACAGATACCCTGTAAGTCTACTTAAGGACAAGAAGAAATTCATTGAGCGATATTGTGGTTATGAAGCGGATAGATCAAAAGATATAAAAGAACTGAGTTCAAAATTTGACAAAGATTGGGAAAGTGTAGGAAAAGATCCGGAGAAAGCTATTAAAAAGTTACTCGAAGGATATGATAAACCTACGAGAGAAAAATTACTGTCGGAAGCAGAAAAAAAGGTTAATGAGACATTACCTTATAGAGGAAAAAGTGACCATCATACCGGGTTAGCGGTGGATTTAGGTAGTGTAGGTCCGGGAACCAACGCCTACAAATGGCTTTTGATGCATGCGCATGAATATGGTTTTGTACAAAGATATACTCCGGCCTCATCAAAAGGTACCGGAGTCGGAGAAGAATCCTGGCATTGGAGATATGTAGGAAAAGACCATGCAGAGAAAATCCATAAATCAGGTGTAACTTTAGATGAGTACATTAAGCGAAAACTTTATAAAGAAGATGAGAAAAAAATAAAGAAGATGAGATAGAAAAATAGAAGTCCGAGTTAAAAGGAATATGATGTTTTTTCTTATTAATGTAATATTTTAATTCATAATTTGTAAATTTAAATAAGCGTCTTACGGTATTTAGCCGAAGATGCTTATTTTCTGTTTTTTTCTCAACCGATTTGTTTATGCTCAATTCTTTATTAATTACACCTAAATATATTTACATTTTAAAAAATTGCAACAGCAGATATTCAAATACTGATTTAAAATTTATCTTTTCTACTTCTTCGCACGAATTAATATTGCATTTATAAACGACATTATCCCCGATAGTATAATTAATTTCTCCGATTTTTTGATTTTTGTCAATAGGTGCAGAAATTTCTTCCGGAAAATTAATGCTCGAAGATATTTTTCCGAGCAAATTTTTGTGAATTAAAAAGTTTTCTTTTACAGGGGTATATATTTTTATTTCAGGTTTCATGCCGTTTTTTATTTTTAAAAATTCAGGAAAATTTTCGGGTGTTTTTGGAGTGATTTTTATGAATTCATCAAATCCGTAATTTAGAAGAGATATAATTTCCGCATCTCTTTCTTTTACATCTTTTGCACCCAGTATTACAGCTACTAATTTTACGCCGTTTCTTTCTGCCGACGCAGCAATACAGCTTCCGGCTTTTTCGGAAGTTCCGGTTTTTACTCCTGTTGAACCTTTGAAAGATTTTAAAAGTTTATTTGTATTAACAATCTGAGTTTCACCATTTCTTATATGGTCAATCCAGGTTGCAAGACAAGATGCAACGTTTTCGTGTTTAAGCAATTCTTTTGCCATTATAGAAATATCATATGCAGTAGAAACATTTCCGTCGTCATCTCCGCCGATGCAGTCTTTAAATATTGTGTTATTCATCCGGAGTTTCGAAGCTTTTTGATTCATTTTTGACACAAAATTTCCTTCGGAGCCTTTCATATGTTCTGCCAGAGATACGCAAGCGTCGTTTGCGGAAACCATGGCAATTGCTTTTATAAGGTCTTCCACAGATATACTTTCGTTTTCTTTTAGCCATACTCCTGCTCCTGAAACTTTTTCAGAATTTTCGCTTACGGATACTTTTTCATTCAAGGAAATATCGCCTTTTTCCAGCGATTCTGCTGCAAGAAGTAAATTCATTATTTTCATCAAAGATGTCGCACTGCGAACTTCATTACTGTTTTTTTCAAAAAGTATTTCTCCTGATTCTCCGTTTATCAAAATTGCCGAAGAAGATTCTATATTTGGTGTGGGTGAATTTTCGTTTTTTTCATTTCCCAACATATTTAGCGGGAATAGGATGAGCAGAAAAAATGCTGATGATATTTTTAATAACTTATTTTTAAAAATAATTATCACTCCAAATTATTCCGTATTTTTTATATTTACACTTTATGATAAAAAATTTCTAGGTATTCATAAAACCCACCAATATAACGATTGATGGGTTTTAAAAATTTTAAAACAGACCTGTTATTTTACCATTTGCATCTATATTAATTTTTTCTGCGGCAGGGTGTTTGGGCAGTCCGGGCATCTTTAAGATTTTTCCTGTAATTACCACAATAAATTCTGCTCCGCTTGAAATAGAAATGTCTTTCACATGTATATTAAAGTTTGTAGGGTACCCCAATAAATTTGGATTGTCCGAAATGGAATACTGTGTCTTTGCTATGCATACGGGAAGATGTGATTTTCCCAGCTTTTCGATTTCTTTTATTGCCAGTTCCGCTTCAGCAGAGTATTCAACGTCTTGAGCTCGGTAAATTTCTTTAGATATTTTTAATATTTTATCTTTGATACTTAGTTGGTTGGAATATAAGACTTTAAAATTGGATTTTTGTTCGCATAAATCACAAACTTTTTTAGCTAAATCAATTCCTCCGGCTCCTCCCTTGGAATGAACATCTGCTACTTCGAAATCTACATTTTGTCGGAGGCAATATTCTTTGATTTTTAAAATTTCTTTTTCTGAATCTGTTGAAAATTTGTTTAATGCTACCACTACAGGCACACCAAATTTTTTCATATTTGAAATATGAACACCTAAATTTGGTAAACCTTTTTCTACGGCAGTCGAATTTTCTTCTTTTAAATTTTCAATCAATTCTCCGGAGTTATATTTAATTGCTCTCAGAGTTGCAACTATAACTATGCAATTTGGTTTCAGATTTCCTATTCTACACTTTATGTCCAAAAATTTTTCTGCTCCTAAATCTGCGCCGAATCCTGCTTCTGTTACGCAGTAGTTCCCCAATTTCATGGCTAACTTTGTGGCTCTTATAGAGTTACACCCGTGAGCTATGTTTGCAAATGGTCCTCCGTGCATTATTACCGGACTTTTTTCGATCGTTTGAACTAGATTAGGGTTCAGGGCATCCTTTAACAGAGCAGCCATCGCCCCTTGAACTTTCAAATTTTTTGCATATATCGGTTTGTTGTCGATATCGTATGCTACCAAAATATTTCCGAGTCTGTTTTTTAGATCTTCAAGGTTGGCAGAAAGACATAAAATTGCCATGACTTCTGTAGCCACCGTGATTATAAATCCATCTTCTCTTGGAATGCCGTTGGTAATTCCACCCAGACCTATTACAGTATTTCTTAAAGCACGATCGTTCATGTCCAAGCATCTTTTTACCAGTATTTTTCTGGTATCTATTTTTAGTTCGTTCCCTTGATGAATATGATTGTCAAGTACAGCGCACATAAGATTATTTGCGGCAGTGATGGCGTGCATATCACCGGTGAAATGTAAATTTATATCTTCCATCGGCAGTGCCTGAGAGTATCCTCCGCCTGTTGCTCCTCCCTTTATGCCGAAAACCGGCCCCAGTGAGGGCTCTCTGAGAGCAATAATAGCTTTTTTGTTAAGTTTATTAAGTGCTTGGCCTAATCCTATTGTAACTGTAGTTTTGCCTTCTCCCGCAGGAGTCGGATTTATGGCTGTTACAAGGATAAGTTTTCCATTTGGACAGCTTTCTAGCCTTTTAAATATTTTTTCATTGAATTTTGCTTTGTAATTCCCGAAAAGTTCGAGCTCTTCGTCTAATATATTTATTTTTTTTGCAATTTGAGATATATGCTCGAGCTTTATTTTTTGTGCGATTTCTATGTCGGTCATTTACAATTCCTCCTTAAAACCTACTTAAAAAATAATATCATACCATTAAATAAAATGAAAGTTATATAAAAAAGTTGTAAATCGCTTGACTTTTTCGAAAAAATATGTAATATTTATATAAAATATATAAAAACAAGGAGGAGTAATAGTGAATAATAACAAAAGTTTTGTAAAAATTTTAAATTTAATGATTTTAACCCTTTCTATTTTCTTATGCTGTGGGTCAGCTATAAACCAAAAAGACGCAAATGCAGCGCAGAAATTGACCACTTCTGAAAAGCTTGCCGGATTTAAAGATGATTTGACATCGGAATTTGTAACTAAGTTGTCTTCTATTTTTAATAAAATAGGTAAAGTTTTTAAACTTTCTTTGAATTCTTATTATAAAATAAAAGATATAAAAGACTATGATACCACTCAAACATCCTGCTGGATGAAAGATTTAAAAGACGAAGCGTCAATAAGTCAACTTGTAATTCCCGGGTCGCATGACAGTTCCACTTATTCAATGGCGCCTACGACTTCAAATAATTTAATTGCAAAAGCTGCTCAGACACAAGACATGAATGTTTATGGTCAATTAATGCTTGGAGCTCGTTCTTTGGACCTTAGGGGAGACGAGGTATTTGGAAAAATAGTTACCAATCACGGAGTTGTAACCGGTTGCGAAATGCGTGAAGTTTTGAGTGATATTCTAAAATTTTCTGAAGAAAATCCTACAGAGGTAGTTATATTGATATTTAGAAATTGCAGTAAGAAAAATTTAGAAAAAATTGCAAACTTGCCTGAAATTAAAGAAATTGGAGAAAAATGTTTAACTCGAAGCATGTGTGAAAGTTTAAATAAGCCCTTAGGAAAAATCACAATGGGAGATATCAGAAATTTAGGTGTTAAATTTATATTGACAGGAAATAATGACGGAGATATTTTCCATCCGAACAAAGATTTGAATACTAAATATAACGAGCCTACACGTATGGCAGATACTCAAACTATGGTAGATTATGAATTAAAACAGCTTGATGAATTTCCTGAAGACGTTTTAAGAAATATAAGTCCTGTTCATACGCCGTCAACCGAGGATTTCTTTAAAAATAAAGCCTCTCCTATGAAAAGCGAGTATAAAAATTCAGGAATTAGAAACGAACTTTTAAGAAATAGTGAAATTTTTCAAAAAAAAGTCAATATAGTTTCATTGGATGCTCTTGCAATAAATGAAAAATTCATAAAAGAAATGATATCGATGAATGCAGCCAGAGGATTATTCAATTAATATCTTTGAAAAAATTCGCTCTTAATACGGAGCGAATTTTTTGGTTAATTAATATTTTAAAATATACCGCATTTTGTGGTATAATATATATATTATTTTTTTAAAGTTTTTAAGGAGTGGAATGCATGTCAGATAAAAAAATTATTTTAACAGGTGACAGACCAACAGGAAGACTTCATCTTGGGCATTATATAGGCTCGCTTAAAAATCGTGTGGAATTGCAAAATAAATATGAGCAGTATATATTAGTGGCAGATGTTCAGGCACTTACAGACAATGCTGAAAATCCCGAAAAAGTAAGAAATAATGTAATAGAACTGCTTTTAGATTATTTATCCGTTGGAATAGACCCTGCCAAAACAACCATTTGCATTCAGTCTATGATACCCGCCATTGCTGAACTTACAGTTTTTTATTTAAATCTTGTTACACTTTCAAGAATCGAAAGAAATCCTACGGTAAAGCAGGAACTGAAATTGAGAAAATTCGAAGGTGGTATACCTTGTGGGTTTTTGACGTATCCTGTCAGTCAAGCTGCAGACATAACTGCTTTTGGGGCAAATTTAGTTCCGGCGGGGGAAGACCAATCTCCTATGATTGAACAAACTCGTGAAATAGTGCGAAAATTCAATTCGATATATGAAGAAGTTCTTGTCGAACCTGAAATAATGTTATCCAAAACGCCTCGATTAGTGGGTACGGATGGGAAAAATAAAATGAGTAAATCGCTTGGAAATACTATATATCTCTCGGATTCAGCAGATGAGATTGAAAAAAAAGTTATGAGAATGTTTACTGACCCAAATCACCTGAATGTAAATGATCCCGGAGATACAAAAAATAACCCTGTTTTCCTATATCTTGATGCATTTGGAGAGGACAAAGAAAAAATCAGTTCAATGAAAGCTCATTATGAAAAAGGCGGTCTGGGGGATGTTATTGTTAAAAAATATTTGAATGAGGTTTTGCAAAATATGCTCGCTCCTATACGTGAAAAAAGAGAAAAATTAAAAGAGAACATCGATGATGTCTATAAGATTGCATTTGAAGGTACCGAAAAAGCCAAGTTGATTACAGAAAATACTTTAACTAAAGTAAAAAGAGCTATGAAAATAGATTATTACAGTTTGTTGTCCAAATAATAAAACGCACTCATTTGATTGATGAGTGCGTTTTTATGTGAGATTAAATTTTTATTTTTTTAAGTTGTGAATTAGATCAAATATGTTTTTCAAGCAATCTGATTTATCAAAATTTGTACAATTATATTTCATAAAATTCAATTTTTGAGGGTCTAAAAGAAGATTTCTTATTATATTTTCTTCTCCTAACGAGTTATCAAGTTTCACGGCCATATTTTTCCCCACAAGAAAGTTTGCGTTTTCTTCTTCTTGACCGGGAATTGTTCCGAATAAAGCCATAGGCAAATTACACGCCAGAGCTTCGCTTATTGTTAATCCTCCCGGCTTTGTTATAATTAAATCCGAAACGTGCATGTACTTGTCTACTTCATTGGTATAATAAATAAGCTTGGTTGGCTTGGTGATTTTAAATTTATCCGATTCTTTTACAGCCATCATTTTCAAATGTTTTTCAGATAAATTTTTTAAGTGCATTTTTGAAAGAATTTTATCTCTTTTTCGAAGTCTTTTTCCGTGAGTCAGCTGTTTTAGATCATTAAACAATTGCTTGTTTTTTCCGGTTATAATTATAATCTGAAAATCTAAATCAATTTTTTGGAGGCTTACAAATATTTTTCCGATATTTGCAAGACCAAAGTTTCCTGCCATTATTAAAATAGTTGGCAAGTCATCTCTAAGTCCCAAATTTTTGAGTTCGCCTTTTTTATCTATAAAATTAAAGAAATCGTTGTCCACCGGAATGCCAAAAGGATGAATTTTATCCTTTTGTACGCCCATTTCCTCCATAGGAGCGATCATTTCTTCGTTAGCTACCACATACGAATCTACATTAGGGCTTAACCAAGTTCTATGAGGAGCGTAGTCTGTCATTATGCATACAAGAGGGATGCTTAATTTTTCATTTTTTTTCAAATGTGAAATCATTTCTGTAGAAAAAGGGTGAGTGCTTATTATTAAATCCGGCGCTTCATCTCTTAGTAGTGGAACTAATTTTTTGCTTATGATTTTATTCACTATTTCCACAACTTTATTTAATGATTTTTTGTTTGTGGTATTATACATCAGTTTCCATATGGTTGGATGTTTTTTTGCTAAATATTCGTAAACTTCTACTATAGTTTTGTTTAAAATTGGGTTGATATATTCAAGAGTGTCTACCACTACAGCGTCATCGCCATGAGCGTTAAGATAGTTTTTTACGCAGTTTGCAGCACTCATATGACCTCCGCCTGTAGAGGCAGATAATATTATTACTTTCACGATTTACCTCTTTTATAAAATATAAAGTTATTTAATTAATCCTAAAATAACTTTGTCGCTTAGTCTAAATCCTCTTGCAAAATCAGAAGCGTTCATTCTTTTTTTGCCTTCTATCTGTACTTCGATAAGTTCCAACGAAGTGTTATTTCCACAGCCGACGATGAGTGGAGACGTAGAAATAATTTTTCCCGGATAAGAAGAACGTACGGAAGAAATTTTTGATCTATAGATTTTAAATAATTTTCCACGCAATCTGGTGTGAGCTATTGGCCAAGAGTTGCAGCCTCGTATCAAATTGTGAATCACTTGGGCATCGGCTTGCCAATTTATTTCACCATTCAATTTGTCGAGCGGGGGTGAAAATGTGGCTTCTTCCGAATTTTGAGGGATAGATTTTAAATTTCCTTTTTCCAGTTCTTTAAGAGTTTTTATTAATAAATCTGCTCCTAGTTCGGACATTCTTAATTTAAGTTCATCCGAAGTTTCATTTTCTTCGATATACAGCTTACTTTGTAGTAAAATATCTCCGGTATCCAATCCTTCGTTCATGTACATTGTTGTAATTCCTGTTACTGTGTCACCGTTAATTATGCTCCATTGAATAGGTGCAGCTCCACGATATTTAGGCAACAAAGAACCGTGTACATTTATACATCCGTATTTTGGCATGTTGAGTATTTCTTTTGGGAGTATTTTTCCATAAGCAACCACAATAATTATATCCGGATTTAAGTTTTTTACCAATTTTATGGTGTCTTCTGATTTTACTTTTTCGGGTTGATAGACTTTAATATTGTGTTCTTCGGCAAAAACTTTTACCGGTGGGGGAGTAATGACCATTTTTCTGCCTTGTGGTTTATCAGGTTTAGTGAAAACAGCACATATATTGTAATTGTTGTCTATCAATTTTTTTAATGAAGGAACAGCGAATTCCGGAGTACCCATAAAAACAATTTTCAATTTAGCGCACCTCAATATTAGTTTTTGTCTTTTGATTATAATATTCTTCCAAAGTCAATTGATTTTCATAGAGATATTTTGCCAGTGAATTTCCGACATATCTGATGTGCCATGGTTCGAATTTCATATTGGTAATTTTTTCTTTACCTTTGGGATATCTCAAAATAAATCCAAATTTATGAAGAATGGTGTGAAGCCAGGCAGTTTGAGAATTTATATTTCCGTCTTTTTTGAGCGCTATACCGTACCACTGTCCATTTATAAATAAATCACAATCTAGGCACAGACCCGTGTTATGCTCTGAGTTCCCGGGCAAACATGCACTTTTTTTTGCAAATTCAATACCTTTAGATTTTACGAAGTAATCAAATTTATTTTGTTGCTGTTCGAAAGAAAGGTATCCGCTTGTTATATCCAAAATTACTCCGTTTTCTTTGCAGTAATTTTGAAGATTTTTAAAATTTTTGTATGTTTCTTTTTCTAAAAAGTTTACTCGTTCTTTTATTTTGAAAGTATCGAAAACTATATCATTATTTTTCATTGACTCGGTTTTCACAAGATTAGGAACAATTACGTCATCAACAAATTTTTGGTCTATGCCATTATCTTTGTTCACAAGTATAGAATAGTCCATGTTCGTTCACCTCGTAATAAAAATATTTTTTCTTTTACTACATGATAGTAGATTTCAAAAATATTTTCAACCGAAAAATCAATCTGTCGTAATCTTACATCCCAAAATGTATACTATTGTTGTCGCATGTTATTCCACATATGTATAATATCCCTTTTTCTGTGGGAGTTAAATTTTTATGAAATGTGACTGATAATTCCATTCCGTGTTGCTCGTGAATTCCAGGTTCTATGGATGCATTTTGAAAAGGGAAAAAAGCACAGTCTGTTATTTGATTTGAATTAATTATATTTAAAATTTGGTTGTAATTATATCTTTTATAATAGCAGTATTCTTTTAAAATACTTTTTATAATCTTAGCTTGATTTTCCCTGTTAGAATGATAAAACTCATCTCTGATTTTGATCAAACTTCTAGAAATATTTTGTGAAATCGATGTGATTAATCGATGATCCGCACGCGGTAAAAGATTCAGGTCGTATACTAGAGTGAAAAAATTTAAAGAGCCTATATCTCTATATCTAGAAGCCATGTAATCGCATATATAATTTTTGCAGTCAATGTATGTGCGCATATACTCATGAATAGAAGAATTTTCAGCGTGTAAATTTGTGGCAAAAATGCCCATAGATAGCGAGATCCCCATCGCAGAGGATAGTAATTTTTTGAACTTTTTCATATATTTCCTCTCTTTTGTGTTAAATGATAATTACAGTATATCATAAATGTTTTTAAAAATCAAAATATATTTGCAAATATTCAGCCGGAATCGTTTATATAAAAATTTAACAAAAAACACTTGACATTATATATATATATATATAATAAACATTGTACTTGGCAAAGTATATAAAAATAAAAAGGAGGAATTAGGATGAAAATACCATTTAAGATGAAAACAAAGGAATGTAAGGTGCCTGCTACAGGAGATATAGCTGTGATGTGTAAGGTTATAGAAGAAGTTGCGATGAAACTCGATAAAAGCATAGACTCAGTTAAAAAGGAAGATGAGAAAAAATATAAAAAAATGGCCAGAGAAGCTAAAGATGCCGCAAAAGATCTGGATAAGTTTATTGTTAAAATGGCGACTAAAGTAAATAAAAACAGGGATAAAAATGATAAAAAAGATTTTCTGAGTAGAGGTGTTAAGCCATCGGAGTTGTATGGTTGTATAGACGACAGCGATAAACAAATATATATAAAATTATATAATAAACTAAGTAAAAAATATGGTGAAATTAAAGGTCTGGTAAACAAAATGTGGGAAACACATGGAGATGATGATGATATTAAGCAACTTTTTTGTTATGAGGGTGATTTCGGTGAATGTTTTAACGCTCTCAATCCCAATTGCGAATAAAATGCCAAACCCCCACCGCAAAAATCCATGCGGTGGGTCTATTTATATAAAAATTAAATATCATAATCGCTGAAAAATGCTTTTATTCCTTTGAAAGTCATGTACAGGTCTATTTTTGAAATCACTTCGAAAGGAGAGTGCATCGACAAAACCGGAACGCCCACGTCGATTACATCTGCGTTCAGATTCGCAATATATTTTGCGATGGTTCCGCCGCCTCCGATATCTACCTTGCCCAGCTCGCTGCTCTGCCAAACCACATTATTGTCGCTGAACAGTTTGCAAATTTCTCCCGTAAATTCTGCCGAAGCATCCGAAGTTCCGTATTTTCCGCCGCTTCCCGTGTATTTGGTCACTACCACGCCATGATTCATAAATGAGCTGTTTTTAATCTCATAGTTGCCGGCAAAAGTTGGGTCATAAGCAGCATTTACATCGGCAGAAAGACATTTGGATTTCGAAAGCACATCTCTGCTTTTAATATTATCCATATTGGCGAGATCCGAAATTAAATATTTAAGAAAATTGGATTGCATACCGGTATTTCCGTCACTACCCGTTTCTTCTTTGTCTGCCAAAAGGACGATTGTTGTTTTTTCAGGCAAAGAGCAATTAAGAATTGCTTCTATGCAAGGGTATGCACATGAACGGTCATCGTGAGCATATCCGCCGATCATACTTCTGTCGAATCCTACATCTTGAGCTTTCATCGCAGGCACTAATTCCAAGTCTGAAGAGATTAAATCATCTTCAACAATCCCGTATTTTTCGTTTAGTAATTTTAAGATATTTAATTTTACAAGTTCCGATTCCGAATCATCTTTAAAAGGCATGCTTCCGATGAGTATATTCAAATCTTCGCCCATTATGGCTTCGGACATTTTTTTGTTCATTTGTTCTCTTGCCAAGTGGGGAAGAAGGTCAGTTACGCAAAAGCAAGGGTCGTTTTCGTCTTCTCCCAGATTTACATCAACATATGAACCATCTCTTTTCACAATTCTTCCGTGTAAAGAAAGAGGGATTGTAGTCCACTGATATTTTTTAATACCGCCGTAGTAGTGCGATTTAAGCATAGCCAGTTCATTGGTTTCAAACAAAGGATTGGGCTTTAAATCCAAGCGAGGAGCGTCAACGTGCGAAATAGCAAGTTTAACACCTTTTTTTGTGCCTTGTTTTCCCATGACCATCAGAGCAATGGCATGGCCTCTGTTCACCAGATATACTTTGTCACCGGGGTTATATTTTTTAAATTTGTCAAATTCTGTAAATCCGGCTTTTTTGGCTTTTTCCAGAGCGAAACTTACGCTCTCTCTTTCGGTTTTTGAAGCGTTTAGAAATACTTTGTATTCTTTGCTAAATTCCTCGATTTTTTTCATTTCTTCTTCCGAAATAGTTTTAGCGCCATGCTTAGCGGTAGAAAATAATTTTTCTTTTAGTAATTTTGCTTCACTTTTTGTTGAATTCATAGGTTATATCTCCTCTTCTTGAAAATAAATTTTATTATACATTTTTTCGGTATGTTTAACTTTTTTTAGGTATACATCAGTTTCGTGATAGGGAATTCTTGATAAATGTTTTCCGTCTTTCGAAATATTTTTGTCGCTTAACCATCTATCAACAGTAGCAACTCCGGCGTTATATGCACACAAACCGGAGTCTATATCTGAGTACATTTTCATTAAGACCGATATAAGCAGTGTTCCTCTCAGAATATTTATTCTGGGATTTTTTATTAATTCCGGGTCGTATTTTTCTTTTTCATACAAGTTAAGCCATTCGAAGGTTTCTTCTGTAATTTGCATCAGTCCCTGTGCATTTGCATGAGAATGTGCATTTTCATCGAAATTGCTTTCGCATTTAATCACGGCATATATAAGAGATTTTTTTACTTTGTATTTTGCAGAAGCTTCGCTTACATATTCTTCGTATTTGATTGGATACATGCACTTTAAAATTTTTTTATACCCGGAAGTTATCAAAAAAACAGATGATATACACACAAATATTGCCATTATAAAAATTAAAATTTTTTTAGCTAATTTCGTTATTTTAATTCCTCCCAAAATATCGTAAATTTGTTAGATTAAATCCACAATTTCAAACCCGGCTGCTCTTACTAAGCGATTATAAACAGCCATGCTCACCTCGTCATTTTCGTAAAAATGAGCGTAAACCAATTTCGCATCCAATTCGTCAGTCCGGCGTAATCTGTCAAAAATATTGTGAGTTTGCTCCAGGGAATTGTTTATACTTCCGTAAGATATATATGGAACTTTTAAGTATGATATATCTTCATCCAGACACAGAGCAATTACTCCGGGACTATAATTAAAATTAACGTATTTGGCAAAAACTTCGCTGGTCGCTTTTACCATTATAACTTTTGCTCGGGGGGAATAGTGTTTATATTTTACACCCGGTGACAAAACTTTTTGGTTTGAAGATAATTTTTCGAAAACAGATTTATCTATTTCTATTTTACCTATTACTCTTTCGATATTTTCGGGGGTTATGGCTCCGGGACGCAATAATTTCGGTGTGTCGCTCAGCAAAGAAATAACAGTGGATTCAACTCCTATGGAGCATTCTCCTCCGTCGACAATTGCGTCTATTTTGCCATCCAAATCTTTAACTACATGGTTAAAACGAGTTGGGCTAGGCTTCCCTGATATATTCGCAGAGGGCGCAACCAAAGGAATACCTGATTTTTTAATAATTTCTGTTGCGATTTCATTTGAAGGAAATCGTACTGCCACAGAATCCATCCCTGCAGTCACTTCATCGGGAATATTTTTATTTTTCGGAAGAATCATTGTCAAAGGGCCCGGCCAGAATTTTTTCGCAAGTTCCTGAGCTTTTTTTGGGAAGCCTGAAACAACGTCATATATTTTTGAAATGTCGGCAATATGAACAATTAAAGGATTGTCCGACGGTCTTCCTTTTGCCGCAAATATTTTTTTCACGGCTTCAGGATTAAAAGCGCTTCCGGCGAGTCCGTACACTGTTTCTGTAGGTATCGCCACTATCCCTCCGGATGAAAGTATATTTGCCGCTTTAGTTAAATTTGTTTTATCTAAATGTAAAGTTTTCAACTGCATCAATTCCTAATCTGCGTTTCCGGACAATTTTGCCGCTCGATCGGCTGTTATCAAAGCGTCGATTATTTCGTCCAAGTTACCGTTTAAAATATCTTCAAGTTTGTATAATGTTAGCCCTATACGATGATCTGTTACTCGGCTTTGAGGGTAATTATAGGTTCTTATTCTTTCGGAACGGTCTCCGGTTCCGACTTGAGAGCGTCTTTCTTCGGCTACAGCACTTTCTTGTTCCGCACGCTTTGCTTCCAATAGTCTTGATTTTAAGACTTTCATTGCTTTATCTTTGTTTTTATATTGGCTCCTTTCATCTTGACATTCAACCACTAATCCTGTGGGCAAGTGAGTTATACGGATTGCAGATTCTGTTTTGTTGACGTGCTGTCCTCCCGCTCCTCCGGCTCTGTAGGTATCAATTTGTAAATCGGTTGGATTAATATCTATTTCAACATCTTCAGCTTCAGGAAGTACAGCCACTGTAACTGTAGAAGTATGGACTCGCCCTTGAGCTTCTGTATCAGGCACCCTCTGAACTCTGTGCACTCCGCTTTCAAATTTTAATCTTGAATATGCTCCTTCCCCTGAAATCATAAAGCCTATTTCTTTAAATCCTCCCAATTGAGTTTCGTTTGAATTTAAAATTTCTACTTTCCATCGTCTTTCCTGAGCATACATATTGTACATTCTAAATAAAACTCCCGAGAATAGAGCCGCTTCTTCTCCTCCTGCTCCTCCACGAATTTCTATGATAACATTTCTGTCATCGTTTGGATCTTTGGGAAGAAGAAGAATTTTTAATTCATCAGAGATTTTGTTTATGTTTTCTTTAGCGGTTTCGATTTCTGATTCCGCCATTTCTTTGAATTCTTTTTCTATTCCGGACTCTTCCAAAATCTCTTTGGCTTCTTGCATATTTTTTTCCTGAGACTTATATTCACGATATTTTTCAACTATAGGTGTTAAATTTTTTAATTCTTTCATAAGAGATTTATACTTGTTTTGGTCTGAAAGAATAGATGGGTTGCATAATTCTTCGTTTATTTCTTCAAATCTTTTCTCTGTTGATTCTAATCTACTGAACAAATTTACTTCCTCCATTTATTATAGTCTGATTCCTAATTATACTACAAATTACAATGTTTAGCTACCGATAATTTTACTGCTTGTCCCAACTTATATATATGGGATTGTAGGAAAAAAATTTTCCAAGATCAATTTTCCCGTTATGAATATAGCCTATACCACTTAAATTTCCTCTAAAATACTCGGTTGAATGTATTATGCAGAAATCCCGTTCATGGCAGATGCTATAAAAGGAATAGCCCTGACTCTGAAAGTCATGACCCTTTACAATTCGTGTGATATCTTTATTTTGTTTAAAAAATTTTTTGATATCTTTTTCAAAAAAATCAACCTGAAATCTGTTCCAAAGAAGTTTATATAAAAGTTTATTTTCAGGGCAAATATCTCCTATTATGCTAACGACACTGTAGGTTCCTTTTTTTATGCTGCTTATTTTAGAAAATGAACATTTTTTAAGATTTTTAGTTATGCCTCCATGAACACAAAAGGTTTTTGAAAAGCCATCGTCAATTATTGCTGCAGGAGATAAGTTTGAAAATATTTTTGAAATATTTGAGGCTATGCTACAAAACGTAGAAGTTTTAGATTTGCCTGTTAATTTGTTAAACCAAGTGGATGAAACAAAAAGATCCTCGTGATTTCCGCGCAGAAGATAAACATTATTGGGATAATTTAATTTCAACTTTAAGATAGATTCAAAACATTCCACGCTATTTTGACCTTTGTCCACGTAATCTCCTAAAAATAGAATGTTGGTATGGAAGTCTTTTTTGTACCGATTTTTAAAAAACGAAACGCACCTGACCAGAGAACCCAAATTACCGTGTATATCTCCGACTACAACAGTAGGTCCGTTTATTTCCGGCAAAGAAGGCTCTCTTTTTAAAATTTCTACTATAGCAGTATTATCGGCTTTATTAGTTAAGGGGTCAAAAATTGCATAAGATGATTTCGGCGAGGAAATCAAAAATAAAATTCCAAAAACGGCAGGTAAAATTTTACTTTTAGTCATCAAATTTCTTCCTTTTAATTTAATATATAATTTATTTTAGTTGTAATATACTTTTGTTTTTTTCAAAAAAATCGTTTAAAATAATAAAAGTAATTATATTTTTAACGGATAGGTGAATATATTTTAATGAAAAAAATAACCATAAACAAAAATGACGCAGAGAATAGATTAGATAAATTCATAAACAAGTGTTTTCCGAACATTCCTTCTTCATTGCTGTACAAATATATAAGGAAAAAGAGAATAAAAGTGAACGGAAAGAAAAAAGATATAGCGTATCGATTGAAAGAAAACGACATTTTAGAGTTGTATATTAATGATGAATTGCTAGAAAAGCCGAATACAATCAGTGATTTTAAGTCTGCTTCAAAAGATATTGAAATACTTTATGAAGATAATAACATTATAATTATAAATAAACAAGCGGGTCTTATCGTCCACCCGGACAATGATATAAAAGTTGACTGCCTTATAAACAGAATTAAAAATTACCTTTTCACGAAAGGTGAATTCAACCCCAATGATGAAAATTCTTTTGCTCCGTCTTTAGTCAACAGGATAGACAGAAATACTTCCGGCATAGTTGTGGCAGCCAAAAACGCCGAATCTCTACGAATATTGAATTTAAAAATGAAAGAACGAGAATTACATAAAAAATATATCTGTATTTTGTGCGGAAAATTGAAAAAAGATTCCGAAATTTTAAAAGCATTTCTTGATAAAAATTCTTCAGAAAATAAAGTTTATATAAGCAGTAAAAGAAAAAATCAAAATTATAAAACCATACTTACAAAATATACAGCCATCGATAAATCAAGAAGATTTACTTTGGCAGAAATTGATTTGCTTACGGGCAGAACGCATCAAATTCGAGCTCACATGGCATATATAGGACATCCTTTGCTGGGCGATGGAAAATATGGTATCAACAAGATAAATCGAGAAATGGGGTATAAATATCAAGCTCTGTGTGCGTATAAACTTAAATTTAATTTTAAAGATAAGGACAGTATTTTGGGGTATTTGAACGAAAAAGAATTTCAAATAAATATGGATAAGATATGGTTTGTAGAAGATTTTTACAAAAGACTTGCTCTAAGTTTTTAAAAATTAAAAAATTTTATAAACATAGCTGTAAAGCAAACATCAATTAAAGCAGAAATTATAAACAGAACAAAACTAAGCCTGGAATTTTTTATGTGAGATTTAAAAGCCGAAAATATTTCCCGGTGAGTTTCTTTTGAAAATAAAGATTTTGCAAATTTAGATGAAAATTTAAAAGTTTGTGAAGAAAGCAAAAGAAGTCCTATTGATGAAATAAAAATTCCCGGTAGCATTATTAGTAGATAAAAGGCTATTCCTTTCAGTCCATAAATAAAATATAAATACCCGGCGCATAGTCCAAGTGCAAGTCCACGAAAAAACACAGTAAAAGGTATTAAAATCGGACCCCAAAACGAAAGTGCAAAAAACTCCAGTATAACTGTAAAAATCAACATCTGTGAGCTTGATGAAGCAAATATACCCAAAAACGATTGAAAAATTTTTTCTTTGAAACTGTTTATAAAAACGAAATCTATTTTATGTATGTATTCCATATTAACATATCCGATTGACAATGAACCCGCTATCATACCGATAATAAGCATTGAGGACATTAAAATCAGTACCCGATTGTTTTTTCCGGCTTCCAGTATTTCGTATTTTTTTAAAACCGAGGTAAAATTAGAAATTATTTTCTGCATATTAATTGCTCCTTTGTTTAATACTTCTTTTTTTGATATTAATTACTATGCAGATTAATTTATTTCTATGATAAAAACCAAAGCTTCTCTTATAAATAGAGAAGCTTTATCTTATTGTTGTGCTGCCAATGCTTTAGAAAGCAAAGAATTTTTTTTCTTTGGTTTTTCGGGTTTAACTTTTTTGCCCTTGTATTTTTTTGCTGCTTCCCAGGCTTTTTTCAATTCGTCGCTAAGATATTGTTTCAACTTGATTTCATTTTCTTCTGATATACCATTTAAAATTACGATAGTTATTATGCTTTTTACGCTTAGTCCGGCATTTTGATACAACTCACTTAAGGTTTTTCCGAATTTGCTTATTTTTGAAGTGTTCTTTTCTGATTCTATATAACTATTTACTTTTGGAAGGATAAATTTTTTGGAAAACGTGACTGCTCGAAATTCTTCATATTGTTCTTTTTCCTGATGAATGAGTTCTTTAAGTTCCGGAAAAAATGTCGCCATTCTGTTTGCGAAAAATAGCTCTGTAATATTGTTTTCGTTCTCATTTAATTTTTTTCTTATTTGTCGAACTGCGACTTTTTCTTTTCCAACCATAGAGGTTATAAAATCATCTGATATTAGATTTAGATCTTTTTGAGATGAGTTTTCGTCCAAAAGCCATGTAGAAATTATTTTCGAAGAATCATCTTCTTTGTTGCATGAGCATAAAGTTATTTGCTTTGAATCAGTATGATATTTTATTTCGTAAGAAATGATATCATTCGAAATAAGTATATAATTTTCTTTTTTGTTTTTAACTGAAAACTTTTTTATTTTCTCATTTTGATAAATGGTATCGCAGATGGTGTCGAAATAATTTTTTTCCAACGTAAGGTCACTCCTATTTTTTTATTAGATTTAAAAATGTTTTATAAATTAATTTTATCATATATATTTTTTAAAACAACTAAAAATTATAAGTTAAATATCCATTATTTTCTTTTGTGTATTCTTATCAAAATGTAAATAATAAGTTTGTCTACAATTTTATACATTAAATTCCTGATTTTTACAATATTTATTTTTTTGCTGTGTTCAAATTAATTATTCGACGTAAACAAAAGGGGGAATTATGGTGAAAAAACTTTTTCAAAGGTGTGCGATTGTGATGTCAGTGTTAAGTATGTTGTTCTTTTCGGGAATGATATATGCCGAAATTACTCTCCCAAACAATTATAATGTTTGTAATTCTCAAAACTGTGAGTTTAGTATTTTTCCTTTTAGTGTGAAGAAAAACTGTTTTAATAAATCTAATTCCGGCAATTTAAAATGGGATAAATGCAATTTTTGCCTTAAATTGTTTGATGTGTTTCCTATAAAGGATGTAGCGGTAAATATTACTCCCAAGTGCAGCGTAGTACCCTGTGGAACGCCTTTTGGAGTTAAAATTCACAGTAATGGAATTATGGTGACGGGGTTGTCTCAAGTGATTACAGGAGATTCGGCCAGTTTTCCTGCAAAGTCTGCCGGATTAAAAAAAGGGGATTTAATAGTACGTGTGAATGGGGAAGAAATTGAGAACAACGAAGAATTTGAAAGGAAAATAAAAGAATCTCATGGTAAAAGTATGTTGCTTTCGGTTCTTCGAGATGAAATGGAATTTGATGTGTCCATATGCCCCGAACTATCGTTTTGTGACAGCGAATATAAACTGGGAATATGGGTAAGAGACAGCTCGGTAGGGATAGGAACACTTACTTTTTACGATAAGAAAAATAAAATGTTTGCAGGCCTTGGCCATGGAATTTGTGATGTAGATACAGGAAATATAGTTCCGGTAAAAAACGGCGAGATAGTTGATGCTGCTATAACTGATATTTCTCGAAGCTCAAAAGGAAGAGCCGGAGAACTTAAAGGTTGTTTTATGGAGTGTGATTCATGCGGAGAAATCTATTCTAACAGCGAAACCGGCATCTATGGGAAAGCATATTATTTACCGGAATATTTTGAAGAACTTGAGGTGGCGTTTAAGCAAGATGTAAAAAAAGGTCCGGCTCATGTGATATGTACTGTTGAAGGCGATAACCCCATGATTTACGAAGTTAACATAGATTCAGTGAACTATAATATAAATTCGCCTACTAAAAATATAAAAATTTCCATTACAGATAAAGAACTTCTAGAGAAAACCGGTGGAATTGTTCAGGGAATGAGCGGAAGTCCGATTATACAAAATGGGAAATTAGTGGGTGCGGTTACTCATGTTTTAGTTAATAGTCCCACCAAAGGATACGGCATTTTTGCTGAAACTATGCTGACAAATTGTAACAATCTTTTTGAGTCTCAACACAAAAATGCTTCTTGAAAATTAACATAATTTGACATTTGTTACGAATATTTTTTAAACCTTGGAAAACTATTGACATATTTGGTAAATTATGTAAATATAGATATCACAAATTATATTTATAGGAGGAAAATTTATGCAAAATCGGTTAAAAATTCTTATTTCAGAGGACTGTGCAGAGTTTGATAGGGAAGCACTGGACATGTTTAAACATTATTCTATGGATTTGTCATTTTTGCCTAAAGATGGGTTTAAAATTATTGAAATAATAGAAAATTCTTGTCCGGATGTAGTAATTATGGACTTATTCATGCCTCGTATAGACGCTATAGGGATTATAAGCAGCATAAAGAAAAATCATCACGTAGATATGCCTATGTTTATTGTAGTTTCGAACTTTGGCCGCCCAACTCTTGAAAGAGAAGTTTTGTCAGCCGGCGCTTCTTATTTTATGATTAAGCCAATTAATTATTCTGATATTATAGAAAAAATTCTTCAGGAAAATTATAAAAACACACTTTCCAAAGATAAATTTTCTTTCCGAAATGTTTCATCATCAAAAATTGATGAGTCTAATATGGAGGTTAGAATTACGGAAATTCTTCACCAAATCGGCGTTCCTGCACATATAAAAGGGTATCATTATTTAAGGAATTCTATAATGATGTCTATAGAGAATCCGGGAATTATAAATTCGGTAACCAAGAGATTATATCCGGCCGTGGCTGAAAATTTTGATACTACTCCTTCTAGGGTCGAAAGAGCTATACGCCATGCAATAGAAGTAGCGTGGGACAGAGGGGACGTGGATATTTTGAATTCTTATTTTGGCTATACAATCCATAATTCCCGAGGTAAACCTACCAATTCCGAATTCATTGCTATGATAAGTGATAAATTGCGTTTAAGTTTGAGGTCGGCCAGCTAGATTATATTTTAAAAATGTATTTTCGAATATTATTGTAAGCCCTCTGCATATAAATAGGCATAGAATATAAACTGGAGGGTGTAAAAATGGTAGAATTCTATCCCGAAGGACGATTAATAGATAATTTTGAAAATAAAAATTCATTAATGTGTCTTTCAAGTCTTATGGAAGCTTACAATAATAGGAAAATACTTGAAGCCAAAGCGGTAATGTGTGATAAAGAACATAACCTTATAGTGGATTTGGGATGTATGAAAGGGATAATTCCACGTGATGAAGGAGCCTTGGGAATAAAAGAAGGATTAGTAAGAGATATTGCAGTAATTTCTAAGGTAAATCGTCCGGTTTGCTTTATAATTACGGGATTTCAAAAAAACGAATACGGCAAGGAATTTGCCATACTATCTCGTAGAAAAGCTCAAGAAATTTGTATGCAGAAATATATACTTAATTTATCTCCCGGAGATATTGTTCCTGCAAAAATCACTCATATGGAAAATTTTGGAGCGTTTGCCGACATAGGATGCGGAATAGTTTCATTTTTACCAATCGACACAATATCTGTTTCTCGAATTTCTCATCCCAGAGAAAGGTTTTATATAGGGATGGATATAAAAGTAATTGTTAAGTATTTAGAAGGGGATAGAGTTCATCTTACTCACAAAGAATTGCTTGGAACATGGGAAGAAAATGCAGAATTGTTTTCTATCGGAGAAACCGTAAAAGGTATAATACGGTCAGTAGAAGATTATGGAGTTTTTGTTGAATTGACTCCTAACTTGGCAGGGCTGGCGGAACCTAGGAACACTGTGTCGGAAGGACAGGAAGCCAGCGTATATATAAAAAATATTGTTCCGGATAAAATGAAAATTAAGTTAGTTATAATAGATACTTTTGAACAAATAAAATCCAAACCGGAAATAAATTATTTCTACCAAGAAACTCACATAGATAAATTTGTATATTCGCCTGCAACAAGTAGTCGAATAATAGAAAGTGATTTTACTCAAAAAATTTCTATATGCAACAGAGTATAATTTAATTAACGAAAAACTGACTACTTTAACATATTTTGGAAAGTAGTCAGTTTATAAATTTATTATTTTAATAAACTAAAAATTATTGTATATGAAAGTAATTTTGTCGGCTTGAATTTCAAGCTCAGCCCATAAAATCATCAATTCAATAATTGTTATTGCTAAAATTTTAAAAGCGTAGCTTTTGACTATCTTAAGAAAAATGCTGCGTAATTTTTTCATTTACGTACAACCATCCTTTTGGGCTCAGATGTATTACGTCTTTGAAGAAATATGGTTCATACTCTGAGTTTCTAAGATCCAAATAATCAAATCCAAATTTTTTAATCTTTGAGCACACTTTATCATACAAAGAAAATCTTTTTTCCTGATTTAATTCTGCGATGTCATAGAAATATCCGTTTGCAGGTACAATAATAATGTATGGTTTTATCTTTAAATCTTTAAATACTTCCAATATTATTTCAAAATCCGTAAACTCGGGCGAATCAAGAACTTTCATGTCTTTATACATACCTCTTAAGTTTTCTGTGGTTCCGCCCAAAGATTCAAAATAATACTCATCGCTTATCTTCAAATCATTACTATTGTAATATATTTTGCCCATTTCTTCAACTGCATTTTTTTCTTTTTGCCAGTCAATACTTTTTATTTCGGAAGATGAATTGTCCTTAAAGTTTTTTAATGCGTGGCAAGTAGTATGTTTGTCTTTTAACTCTAAAATTTTTTTATATAAAAGAAAATATGGTTTGAACATCCACGAAACTATGCCGGAGAAAAAGTTTTTATCTGAATGTAAGTGGGAGTAAAGGAATTCAGAATTTAAAGAGATTTCATTTTGCAAAAGCTCGGCATTTCGTTTGCATACTTTAGTTTTTGTACTATTGTTTATATTGGAATTTGCCATAAATTTGTAAAATTGCAGTTTGGAAAAATTGTATCTGTACGCAGAATCGTCAATGTTATCCCCGAAAAACCATTGAGGAGAAACCATAAACACAATTTTTCTATTGCTAAGATCTGTATCTATAGCTCCGATTTTTATGGCATGGAGCAAACTTTGTGTGCCCGCTTCTCCAACTAAACAAACATCGTAAGGTGATTTACTGTTCGGAAACATATTTGCAGGACTTTGCGAGGAGTCTCCGTTATTTAATTCTGATGATCCGAATATCAGTATGTCATTTTCGGAACTTGCTTTATTTAAAATTTTAATTCCCTTATTTTTTTCAGATATTCCATAAGCTTTCTCTATAGAATTGTTGTAATTTTTATTGAAGTAATTATCTAGATATTTCGAATAATGTTTTGTCAAAAAAAACACTATACATATCGGTATAAAAATTAGTCCCAAGATTTTTAGCGTTTTGTTAAGCATTAGAGCACCTTGTTTCTAAGAATCTTATAAAATTATTTACAGTGGTTATGTCTTTTTTTTCAAAATCGGTTGGTTGAAGTTCTATTCCTAATTTTTCTTCAAGCAATAAAATTATATTTATTGTTGATAAAGAGTCTATAAACCCTGCCTCGAATAGATCCAGATTCAAATCTTCTTTAATTTCATCAGTTTCACAGATTTCTTCCATTATTTCTAGTGCTAAATTTTTAAAGTCCATAACAATAAATCCCTTTCTTAAAAATTAAATAAATATCCTGAAAATATCAACATTCCAAATGCTATTATGTGGAAACATACAATTCTACTGACTAAATTATAGTATTTACTTTTTTTAAAATTTCTGTATTTTTTAGATTTTGTATACATATCCGTTAAGACCAGCATAGACCCTTGATATATTCCGTAAGCTATATAAAACAGATAAAACCCATGCCAAAGACCCATGACAAGCATGGTGAGCATATATCCGCATCTAACCGCAACTTTTCGGCTTTTTATTTTTTTGCTTCGAATAGCATTCAAAACAAATCTGCTGAATAAGTAATCTCCAAACCATTTGGATAGGGAAATATGCCATCTGTCCCAGAATTCTTTCATATCGTGAGCTAAAAATGGTTTGTTGAAGTTTTCCGGAGTTTTGATGCCCAGTATATAACTTGTCCCGATTGCAAATGCGGAATACCCCGCAAAATCAAAAAACAGATACATAGTGTAAGCATACATGTAAATTATAGCGTTGAGGAAAGTCTTTTCGGAGGGAGCATTATTTATAAAGTAAATATTTATTAAGTTCGCAATGGCAAATTTGTAAGTTATCCCAATTAATATTTTTTTAATTCCCACAATCAAATATTCTCTCAAATACTCTTTTCCGGAAATTTTTTTATCTAAATCTTCTTTAAAACGCTTATACCGGTCGATTGGCCCGGAGCTGAAGGTTGGAAAAAATGTAACGAAATACAATGTTTCCCATGTTAAAAGTTTATCTATATGATCGTCATGAATCTCTATTATCATTTGCCAAATTCTAAAACTTACGTAAGAAATTCCCAAAAATCCCAGAAAATTGAAATTAGAAGTGTAAACACATGCTTTTACAGCTATAATCGGTAAAATCGATAACGTAAAAACACTATAGTAAATGTACTTATTTTTATGTTTTTTATGTAGATAATGATATGAATATACTAAAAGCATTTCAAAAGCCATAAAAACTAAGAATTGTAAAGTTTGCATTGATTTAAATCCCATTAATAGGCAAAAAATCGGAATGGAAATTATTGCAGCATAATATTTTATGGGTTTTCCAAATAGTCCAAGTATTATAGCGGGAATAAATAGGGGAAGCGTGGCATAAAGCGAAAAAAAATTTGCATATTGGGTAATAGACATTACAACTCCTCCATTAATTTTTTACGGTTAGTTTTTCCGTTGTTTGTCATAGGAAAAATGTCTTTAAATATTATTTTTTTAGGCACCATATATGAAGGCAAAAATTTTAATAAATCTTTTTTTATTTCAGATTGAGCTTTAATTTTGTTTTCTATTTTAAAGTTCGGAACTATAAATGCAGCTATATTTTCAACTGTTCCATTTTTCAAAATGGGCAGGACAGCCGCATTTTTTATTTTTGAAAGCTTCAAAAGATTATTTTCTATATCTTCAAGCTCAATTCTATAACCATGAAGTTTTATTTGAAGATCTATTCTTCCGCAGTAAAACAGATTTCCGTCCTTAATATATCCTTCATCACCGGTTTTGTATGAGCGATAAGTTTTATTATTTATTTCTTTTAATCCAAAAGATTTTTTGTTTATATCCGGTCTGTTGAAATAGCCTGTGCTTACGGAATCGCCGACTATTAAAATTTCTCCTTTGGTTCCCTCCGGCAAAGCATTTCCTTCAGGGTCAACGATGAATATGAATGTTCCTTTTTTTGGTTTTCCTATAGGTAAAGGATTGTGTTTTTCGAGGACTTCTTCATTTATAAGGATATCTGTCACAGCCACCGTAGATTCAGTCGGTCCGTATGTGTTTATAATTTTTGATTTTGGAAATTTTTCCAGAAGTTTTTTAGCGGTCAAATTTGAAAGTGTTTCTCCGCAAAACAAAAATAATTTAATGTTTTTCAATAAAGCTTCATTAAATTTATTTGATGCCAAACACATATTTGCAAACGAAGGAGTGGAAACCCATACGGTTGAATTGGACTTTTCCAAAGATTTAAGAAGCAATTCATAGTTGGATTGAACTGATTTATCCAGGCACCATAATTTTCCTCCTGTGAATAACGAAGTGTATAGATCCATTACAGAAAGGTCAAAAGAAAAAGGCGCTTGATTTATAAAAACATTTTCTGAATTTTCTAAACTTTCTCCTCCCAAATTAGATGACCACTTTAAAAAATTGTCTAAACATTCCAGAGTAATTTGAACTCCCTTTGGTTTACCTGTGCTTCCTGAAGTAAATATAATATAAAAAGGGTCATTAGGTTTAACATGAAAAGATTTTTCTATTTTATTTTCCGAATTGTTTATTATATTTTTTATTTTTTCAAGGGTGATAACATTTTTTGCTTCGAAGTTTAGATCTTCTAAAGATAAAATTACAGGTGACTGAGTTTCTTCGATAATATCTTTTACTCGTTCATCAGGAACAGAAATATCTACAGGACAGTAAGCTCGTCCGGATTTTACGCATGCCAAAAAACAAACAATCATATACGGATTTTTATGACCATATACAACGATTGAATTTTTGTTGGATTTAAGTGTAGATTCTAGATAATAAGCCAGCTTGTCCGAAAAATCATCTAATTGTCTATAAGTAAGCTCTTTATCAGTGCAATTATCGTTAAAAATAGCTACGGAATCTTTTTTTGAACTTGCAAAAAAATTAATTTTTTCCAGTATATTCAAAATTTTTCATCGCCTTTCCTAATTAGGTGAATTTTTTAGTACAACTACAGTCTCGACATGTTTTGTGCGTGGAAACATATCAACCGGACAAATTTTTTTGAATTGATAATTTTGAGTTAATTCAAATAATTTTTTTAAATCTTTTGCTAAGGTTGCCGGATTGCACGATATATATACGATGGTATCAGGTGAAATTTTTACCAGATTTTCAATGAATTTTTCAGAGCACCCTTTTCGTGGAGGATCCACAACTACAACATTAGGGTTCGAATTTTTATTTGAAATATTTTTAATCGCTTCAGTCGAATCTGCGCATATAAAATCAATATTTTTTATATTGTTTAACTTTGCGTTTTCTTTCGCATTTTGGATTGCGGAAGAAACAATTTCGGTTCCTGTTACATGATTTACTTTATGCGCCATAGTCATACCTATAGTACCTATTCCGCAGTAAAAATCAATCAAATATTGACTTTTATTTAATTCTGCGTGTTCAATGGCCAGACTATAAAGCTTCTCGGTCTGGTCATGGTTGATTTGATAAAAAGATTCCGGAGAAATATTAAATTTCAAGTTGCACAAAGTATCTGTGATATAATTTTTGCCATAAATTGTTTTGAACTTCTTTCCTAGGATGACATTTGTTTTTTCCGGATTATAATTTATAATAATACTGCTTATATTTTCAAAATGATTAGTTAAAGTATTAACTAAATTTTTTGAATTAAAATTTTTTTCATCATTCAGTACCAAGCACACCATTATTTCACTGCAATCTGCATTACTGCGAATATAAATATGTCTAATTGTTCCTGTATGAGAAGTTTCTTCATAAGGAAGAACATTATTTTTTGTCATCCATATTTTTATATGGCTTGTTATCTCGTCAAAAATTTCTGGGTGTAACTTGCAATTATCGCAATCGTTTATTCTATGGCTTCGGGGCGAAAAAAATCCGGAAATTATACTTCCTTCTATATCTTTACCGATGGGTATTTGTGCCTTGTTGCGATAGCCTACAATTTTTTCTGAAGCAAGTATTCTTTCTACTTTTAAATCTTTAAATCCTCCTAAGCGAGATAAGCAATCGGAAACATGTTTTTCTTTTATTTTTAGTTCTGCTTGATAAGAAATATGCCTGAATGCGCATCCGCCACATCTTGAATAGTAAGGGCAGTCGCACTTCGCTCTGTCAGAAGAATGTTTTATATATTTTTCAACTCTTCCAACTAAATATTTTTTTGCTTCTTTGATTATTTTTACTCTGACGAAATCTCCTATGGCGGATTTCGGAACAAAAATTGCTATTCCGTTGTATTTTCCTATTCCGTCTCCGTTTATATTTACGTCGTCTATGACGATTTGTACAATATCGTTTTTTTTCAAATTCAATTCTTTACTCATTTTTTCTCTTTTCGTCTTGTAAATTTTTATACAATATTTATTATATCACAAACATGAACATAATTCTACATATTATGATTTTATAATAAAAAGTTATAATAAAAAAGGAGTCGCCATTATTACGGCGACTCAAATTTGTTGCGGTAATCAGCCACCGCATCCGCAGCCGCAACCATTTCCGCAGCCACAGCTGTCATCGCCGCAGCAACAAAGAACTATGATGATAAGAACAATTATTAAGCAGCAGTTATTTCCGCCAAAAAAATTATTACACATGTATGAATTCCTCCTTTTAATATTTACATTAACATACTATTTCACAGCAAATAATTTGGTTACTTGTTTTTTAAAATAAAATTTTTGTAAAATTTTTTTAACAAAAAACACAACTATATGCATATATATTTTCGAATTTTAACAAAAAAATGATTGACTTTATTTATAAAAAGGTTTAAAATAGCGATATATGAAGTCTTAATATATTAAATTAAAGGAGGATTATTTATGGACATAGGGGGAAAAATCGAAGAGGTTTTTGAACAAATAAAAAAAAGGCCGATGTTAATGGATAAATTTTCACAACTCGAAAGTATGGAAGAAACGTATGAATTTTTTCATTCCGTGAGAGGCGGATACACTAAGCAAGAGTTTTATGATTATATATCAAACTTTTTGGATGAGCTCGATGAATTAGATGATGGTGACGAAAATATTGATATTGATATAGACGAAATTGGCATGAAAGAATTAGAGAATATTGCCGGCGGAGCGGGAACTTCCAAAAGAGCTTTTGCGAGCCTGTTGGCCACGATGTCTTTATTACCCACGGTGCCGGCCGGAGTCCATGCTTCTGAAGTTTCGGCAGATTCTACTCGAATTGAGGCAAAATTAGAAAAATCACCCTCTGAAGAGGTTAATCCTGTAAAAAAAGATAAAGAAGCAGACAAAGAAAATAAGGGAGAAAATTCTGTTTCCGCTTCGGAGAAGGATTCCGCATCGGAAGAACATCCTGAAGAAAAAAAACAAGAGAAGAAAAAGTCTACATTCTTTTCAAAATTGAAAAAGTTTATTTTTAGAAACAAAGGTAAGATAGCAGGCGGTATTATCGCTGCGATTTTGAGCGTTATTGCTTATAAACATAGAGAAGATATCGGCGAAAATATGAAGGAAATAGCCAAATTTTTTAAAGGATTGATTATGCCTAATAAAATTTATGCGCATGGTATTGAACTTGATGCAAATTGGAATATTTTTGGAGAAACTAATCAAAAAATTGAAAAAGCGTACGATGAATTTGTGGAAAAATACAACAAAGACCCAAGAAACGAAGGAAGGGAGATACAAGAAAAGGATAAGCAAACAAACATAGAACGTATTACAAATGAGTATTGGGCACAAAGAAACAGTAGAAAAAATAGTTTTTGGAATAAAATTCCTATTATATGCGGGATTGCTACCGTCTTACCTTGGGTGGGCGCTAGGATGGATGAAGTTTCGAAATATTTTGTTTCATTAAGAAAAATTAAAGACAGTATACCATCCATATTTCCATCTATAACCATGCAAGAATATGATCCTGTTTCCCCAATGGAATCAAACACAAATTTGAATAAAGCTTTTAAAAATATAAGTGGGCAGACAAAGGCCAAAAAGCAATTAAGGCAAGCGATTTCCAGCATGGTAGTTGATAAATATGATAAATTTATAACTGATCAGCCATACACAAAAGGAGATGTTTTTTATTTCATAGGCCCCTCCGGCGTGGGAAAGACTTTTATGGCAAAGCAATTGTGTGAAAACGAAGCTTTTACTAAAGATACTCAATATTACGTATTTAGTGCGGGAGATATTGACAGTAAATCTAAAGAATCGTTAGTGGAACAAATTTTTGCACCTAAGTTTAGCGACTACTACGGCTATGACTCAAACAAAAGAACAAAAAGTAGTTTATACAATTATATTACAAATCATCCAAACGGCGTAGTTATATTTGATGAATATGACAAATTGCCGAATAACAGTCTGGATGAAGTATTCAGAAGTGTGATGGATAAAGGAAAAATAAATGTGGTGGGTCAGGAACTCGATTGCTCGGGCATAACATTTATTTTAACATCTAATGAAAGCAAAGATTCTCTTAACATAAGGGGCGGAAACAAAAAGAGAGAAGGGAGTTCCTCTATTACTCATCGTAAGCACGACGAATCCTTCACAAACAGACTAAAAATTATTGAATTTGAAAAATTGAACGATGAAAATTATTTAGGAATCGCAAAACACGATCTGTACGAAAACTTGAAAGAAAAATACTCTCAAGAGGATCTGGGTGGCATTAAAATAGAAATGAGCGAAGAAAGCTTAGAGAAAATTGCCAAGAGGGCATCAAGCTTTGATAAAGGTGCTCGTTTTATCAATATCGACCTTTACGGAGAGGCTATGAGCGTTCTTACTGAGCTATTGCTCAACACTCCCGGTAAAAAACTTAAAAGTTTTAATGGAAAGACAGTTGAACTTGAATATTATCTTAGAGATGTTACCGACGAAGAAGCGGAATATGATGCTCCTGAGGATAAAGAAGGAAAATATTATGTTAAAGTAGGAGATAAATATAAACGTTGGGATTTTAGAGCCACTGTAAAAGACTAGTTGTATGACGATGGGAGAGATGAAGATGGTAAAAAATATTGATAGGATGATCGAATCGGTTATTGAAAGAGAAGACCTGATGAGGGAGCTTGCCGAACAAGAATCTTATGATGATGTTTATGATTTTTGTACTTCCATAGAGGACGGATATACGCAAGAAGAATTATTCGAATTTTTAGAAGGTGCGTATGAGGATTACGGATATATGCCGTCGGAACTAGAAGATGCGACGTTGAATAGCGTTGCCGGCGGAGCGGGAAACCTAAAAGGCAAAATGATGGCAGGTGTGTTATCGTCTCTGGTGTTGTTTCCTGTAAGTGCGGTCGGAACCAGTGCATTGGGTCATGGCTCGAGTGGTGAAAGTGTACAAAATCCTATTGATATTGTTGATAAAAAGCAAGGCGCCAATATAGGTATAAAAGCACTCTCTGCTATGAGATCTTACAAGTATATGAAGGGAAATCCTCATGATGTATTTAAACCGGTCGACGTCACAAAAAAAATAAACAGACGTTTAAGGGGCGTTGAAGGTCAGAAAAAAGCTAAAGAGCAAATAGAATCGTACCTTGATAAAATAGAAAAAGAATTTCAAAATTGTTTAAATAAAAATGAAGAATATAATCACGCTGATGTTCTTTGCTTTAATGGTTCTAAAGAAAAAGAATGGAGAGAAAGCCTGCGTGCTCTCAGAAATTATTATAAAGCTCGTTTTCATTTGGCTCCCGGAAATCAGGCTATTTGTATAAATATTATTCCGGGTGCGTGGGAAGGCGATTCTATAAAAGTCATTGAGGAGTTGCTTACCAAAGCTCAGGATTTTGTTCGCAATGGTAATAAGCATCTGATTGTTATAGAAGATTTAAATAGCACGATAAATAAAGATATTTATAACATATTTGCTGAGGCAAAAAAGTCCGGTGTTGTGGAATTTAATGGAAATAAGTATGATTTGTCCAAAGGAATGTTCGTTCTGGTTTCGTCTGTCGAAGACACGCAGAAAAAGCTGTCTGATTTTCTACCCGAGGAGTCTTACAATGTCCTTAAAGAAGGAATTGTCAATTTTGAAGAGTACACTCCATCCGAGTATAAAGAAATTATTAGGGATAAGCTTTTGTTTGAGGAAGCACTTATAGAAAGTTATTTGGATAGAAAATTATTTTTATCAAAGAATAAAGATGAGGAAATTTGGGACAAATATTCGATGGCACTAAATATGTTGGATGACTATAAAGAAAATATAGACCAAATTTCTCAAGAACTGTATGATTACATGCATTCTCACAGTTACGCTGAAAATTGCAGCAAAATACCATCGCTGTTGTTTAATTGGGAATATATGGAACTTTTAGGAAAGAATTCGCCTTACAAATTGATGTTTACATCTGATCAAAAAAAGACTGTAAATGAATTTAAAACAGAAGCGGACGAAGAAATTGAGAAAAACAATCTTATAATAAGCAACATATAAAATTTTTCCCGGAAAGCCGTTGTGTTGAGTGTCGGTTTCCGGGAATTTATTTTGATTACAAAACACCCCTCTGTCAAAAGATGGGGTGTTTTTACTGATATTATTTTAAAATTACTTTTTTAAAAATTTTCTTTCCTTTTTTTATGATGATGCCACGGCATAAATCTGATTGGTTTATTTCCAAATTAATATCTTGTATTCTTTCGTTGTCTATTGAAATCCCACCTTGCTGAACAAGTCTTCGAGCCTCGCTTTTTGAGGGCGCTATTTCCGATTTTACAATTAATTCCAAAATATTTATGACGCTTCCCGAAAAATCCGATTCTTTCAGGGCGATAGTAGGCATATTTTCTTCTGAATTTTTATTTCCGAAGAGAGCTTTGGAAGTTTCACGAGCCTTAATAGCTTCATCTTCTCCGTGAACTAATTTAGTTATTTCAAATGCTAAAATTTCTTTTACTTGGTTTATTTTTTCATCTTTGTATGAGGCATATTCTTTTATTTTTTCTACAGGAATGAAAGTTAGCATATTCATACAATTTATAACATCTTTATCATTGACATTTCTCCAATATTGATAAAATTCATAAGGAGAAGTTTTTTCTTTATCAATCCATAGGGCGCCTTTTTCGGTTTTTCCCATTTTTTTGCCTTCGCTGGTAGTGAGAAGTTTGAACGTAAGCCCAAAAACTTCTTTTTTATCCATTTTTCTTGTAAGCTCCACGCCTCCTATTATGTTGCTCCACTGGTCATCTCCGCCAAGCTCCAAAAGGCAGTTGTGTCTTCTGTTCAAAATTAAAAAATCATAGCTCTGCATCAGCATATAATTGAGCTCAAAAAATGTTAAACCCTTTTCAAGGCGTTGTTTATAACACTCGGCAGCCAGCATTCTGTTTACCGAAAAATGAACTCCGACTTCTCTTAAAAAATCAATATATTTAAGATTTTCGAGCCAATCGGCATTATTAACGATAATTGCTTTTCCCGGTGTGAGATCCAAGAACCTCGAAGCTTGTTTTTTGAAACATTCTATATTATGGTTGATTTCTTCTTTGGTTAACATTTTTCTCATGTCGGTTTTTCCGGATGGGTCACCGATAAGGCCTGTTCCTCCACCAAACAGAATAATCGGAATATGACCTGCACGTTGAAGACGTGCCATCACCATAATTTGAACAAAATGCCCTACATGAAGGCTATCTGCGGTCGGTTCAAATCCTATATAAAAATGAACGCCTTTCCCTTTTAGAAGTTCTCTTACTTTTTTTTCATTTGTAACTTGGGCAATTAAGTCTCTGTCACTCAGCTCTTTGTAGATATCCATTTTGCACCTCTGAGATATATAAAATTATTTCACATACTTGCACTTGACATTTATTCAAAAATGTAGTAGAATACAATATTGCATTAATAATATGGTAACGCATTAAAATCAGTTTTATACTATCATGAATTTATTGTAAAATCAAGTAGAATTTTATAATTTTTTTAACAAAATAATCTAAAATAAAGCTGAGTGAAATTGCGTCTGTCGATTATATACTATGATATGAATGCAATTGTTATAATTATTTTTTGGCCAATTAATAATTAAAAATATTGAAATGGAGTGTTTTTTATCTATGGTAAATGTCAAACCTGTTCAACTTGGAAAGACTACCAGAATGAGCTTTTCTAAAATTGACGAGGTGATAAAGCTTCCTAATTTGTTAGAAATTCAAAAAAATTCTTACAAGTGGTTTTTAGAAGAAGGCTTAAAAGAAGTATTCAAAGATGTTTCCGGTATAACCGATTTTACAGGCAATTTAGTTCTAGATTTTGTTGATTATACTATGGACATTAATCACCCCACTTACGATATTAAAGAGTGTAAAGAAAGAGACACTACATACGCAGCACCGCTAAGAGTTACCGCGAGGCTTTTGAATAGGGAAACAGGTCAAGTGAAAGAATCGGAAGTTTTTATGGGAGATTTTCCTATAATGACTGACAGCGGAACTTTTGTAATCAACGGAGCCGAGCGTGTTGTTATATCTCAATTAGTCAGATCTCCGGGCACTTATTTTAAAATGGAGTATGATAAAACCGGTAAAGAACTTTATAGTTCGACCATTATTCCTAATCGAGGAGCTTGGCTGGAATATGAAACTGATTCCAATGATGTTATGTACGTTAGAATCGATAAAAACAGAAAGATTCCTCTTACTACATTTATAAGAGCTCTGGGTCTTGGCGCTGATCAAGAGATAACCGAATATTTCGGTGAGGACGAGCGCATATTGGCGACTATTGAGAAAGATGCGTGCAGATCAAGAGAAGAAGCATTGTTTGAAGTGTATAGAAAGCTTCGTCCCGGCGAACCTCCCACACTTGAAAATTCTCAAGCTCATTTAAATTCATTGCTTTTTGATGCAAGAAGATACGATTTATCAAGAGTAGGAAGATATAAGTATAATAAAAAATTGGCTATTTCTCACAGAATCAAAGGCCAAGAGCTTTCAAGGCCAATTCCTAACCCGCTCACAGGGGAAATTATCGCTGAGATTGGAGAAGTTATTTCCGAAGAAAAAGCTTTGGAAATTGAAAATGCCGGCGTATGTATGGCATATGTGAAAAAAGGCGATAATGAAGTAAAAATTATTTCTAACGGAATGGTTGATATATCCAAATATGTTAGTTTTGATGCTAAAAAAATGTGCGATATAAAAGAAAAAGTAAGATTCAGTATTCTTGTTGAAATTTTGGAGTCCTGTTCCACAGAAAAAGAACTGAAATCTGCTATAAGAGACAGAGCAGATGAATTGGTCCCCAAGCACATAATAGTAGACGACATTTTTGCTTCGATAAATTATATGACATGCTTGAATAATGGAATAGGCGTAACAGATGACATAGACCATTTAGGAAACAGGAGAATTCGTTCAGTAGGGGAACTTTTGCAAAATCAAGTCAGAATAGGATTTTCGAGACTTGAGAGAGTGATAAGAGAAAGAATGACGCTTCAAGCACAAGACCTCGAAGTGATTACGCCTAATGCTTTGATTAATATAAGACCTATAGTGGCGGCAATAAAAGAGTTTTTCGGTTCTTCGCCTCTTTCGCAGTTTATGGATCAAACAAATCCTCTTTCTGAGCTTACTCATAAAAGAAGATTATCTGCCCTTGGGCCCGGAGGATTGTCCAGAGACAGAGCGGGGTTTGAAGTTCGTGACGTTCACTATAGCCACTATGGTCGTATGTGCCCTATCGAAACTCCCGAAGGCCCTAACATTGGACTTATTTCGTATTTATCCACATTTGCAAAAGTAAATGAATATGGATTTATAGAGGCTCCTTTCAGAAAAGTTGATAAATCCACAGGAGTAGTGACTTCGGAAGTTGTTTATATGACGGCTGATGAAGAAGATGAGTATATTGTTGCTCAAGCTAATGAACCGCTTGACGAAGAAGGAAGATTTGTTCACGCTAAAGTTAATGGTCGTTGTAGAGACGAATTTGTAGAAATTCCCCGTACCGAAGCAGATTTTATGGATGTTTCGCCTAAAATGGTTGTATCAGTAGCCACTGCCATGATACCTTTCCTTGAGAACGACGATGCGAACCGTGCGTTGATGGGTTCAAACATGCAGAAACAAGCTGTTCCTTTGTTAAAAAGCGAGGCGCCTATAGTAGGGACGGGAATGGAGTATCAAGCCGGTGTAGATTCGGGTGTATGTGTACTTTCAAAGGCGGATGGAGTTGTAAAGAGCGTTAGCGCTGATAAAGTTGTGGTTCACTACGATTCCGGAAAAGACGAAGTGTTTCATTTGATTAAGTTTACCAGGTCCAACCAAAGCACTTGCGTGAATCAGGTTCCTATTGTTTCTGTTAATCAAAGGGTTAAAGCCGGCGAAGTTCTCGCTGATGGCCCTGCTACCGATCACGGAGAAATAAGTCTCGGAAAGAACGCTTTGATTGGTTTTATGACTTGGGAAGGATACAATTACGAGGATGCTGTTCTTATAAGTGAAAAAGTAGTACGTGAAGACGTCTATACTTCTATACATATAGAAGAATACGAAATAGAATCCAGAGATACTAAGTTAGGCCCCGAGGAAATCACAAGAGATATTCCGAATGTAAACGAAGATTTGCTTAGAGATTTAGATGAAGATGGTGTCATTCGTGTAGGCGCTGAAGTTAGAGCAGGTGATATTTTAGTTGGTAAGGTAACTCCCAAAGGAGAAACTGAACTTACCGCCGAAGAACGACTTCTTAGAGCAATTTTTGGCGAGAAAGCTCGTGAAGTCAGAGATACTTCATTAAGAGTTCCTCACGGAGAATATGGTATAGTTGTCGATGTTAAAGTGTTTACGCGCGAAAACAGCAAAGATGAACTTTCTCCGGGCGTAAATAAAGTTGTAAGATGTTATATTGCTCAAAAGAGAAAAATTTCTGTCGGAGATAAAATGGCAGGTCGCCATGGTAATAAGGGTGTTGTTTCAAGAATACTTCCTGTTGAAGACATGCCATTCTTGCCTGATGGTACACCTTTGGATATAGTTCTTAATCCTCTCGGCGTTCCTTCTCGTATGAATATCGGGCAGGTTCTTGAAGTTCATTTGGGATACGCCGCAAAAGCTTTGGGTTGGAAAATAGCTACTCCGGTGTTCGATGGGGCACACGAAGGAGATATATTCCAGTGCTTAAAAGATGCAGGATATAGCGAAAATGGTAAAATGTGGTTGAAAGATGGGCGCACAGGTGAATATTTTGATAATCCCGTTACAGTTGGTTACATGTATTATTTAAAACTCCATCACTTGGTTGATGATAAGATTCATGCACGTTCTACCGGACCTTACTCTCTTGTGACCCAGCAGCCTCTGGGAGGAAAAGCGCAGTTCGGTGGTCAGCGTTTCGGAGAAATGGAAGTTTGGGCGCTCGAAGCTTATGGCGCTGCGTATACTCTTCAGGAAATTCTTACAGTTAAATCGGATGACGTTGTCGGGCGTGTGAAAACTTACGAAGCTATTGTTAAGGGTCAAAATATACCTAAACCGGGAATTCCTGAGTCGTTTAAAGTTCTTATCAAAGAACTACAATCCATGGGACTTGATTTATCTGTTTTGGATAAAGAAAATAACGAAATAGACCTTAAACGTGATTTTGATGAGGAAGATGACATAGGGCTTTCCATAGAAAAAGATATTTTAGGATCTGACTCCATGAAAGAAGAAGAAAAAAATTATAATATGGAAAATGACGATGATGACGAAGATTTACCGGATGATGGAACTGATGACATGGATTTTGACGATGATTTAGATGACGATCCTGATGATGAGTTTTAATTAAATTTAACGCAGGGAAGAGGTTTTTTCCCTGTTGTTTGGTTACTTTTTTAAATTTTAATCATGCATAATAAAAAACAAGGGGTTGCAGTATGGATTTTAATATTTTTGAATCAATAAAAATAGGATTGGCATCTCCGGATAAGATAAGAAGTTGGTCCTATGGAGAAGTAAAAAAACCTGAAACTATCAACTATAGAACTTTAAAGCCGGAAACCGATGGTTTGTTTTGCGAGAGAATTTTTGGACCTCAAAAGGACTGGGAGTGCCATTGTGGAAAGTACAAGAGAATAAGGTACAAAGGGAAAGTTTGTGACAGATGTGGTGTAGAAGTAACTCGTTCTAAAGTCAGACGTGAACGTATGGGTCATATTGAACTTGCAGCGCCTGTTTCACATATTTGGTATTTTAAAGGAATTCCTTCTCGTATGGGCCTTGTTCTGGATATGTCCCCAAGAATGCTAGAAAAAGTTTTATATTTTGCACTTTACGTTGTTATTGATCCCGGAAATGTCAGAGAGTTATCGTCTCAACAATTTTTGACCGAAAAAGAATACAGAGATATGCGTGAAAAATATGAAGATGATTTCGAAGCCGGAATGGGTGCTGAGGCTATTAAAAAACTTTTGGAAAAAATAAATTTAGAAGAACTTTCGGAAGAAATTAAAGAGTCTTTGGTTACTGCTACGGGACAGAAGAAATTGAGACTTTTAAAACGTTTGGAAGCTATTGAATCGTTTAGAGTGTCGGGCAATCGTCCGGAATGGATGATTTTGGATGTTCTTCCGGTAATACCGCCTGATTTGAGACCGATGGTTCAGCTTGACGGCGGAAGATTTGCTACATCAGATCTAAATGACTTGTACAGAAGAGTTATAAATAGAAATAATCGATTGAAAAGGTTAATGGATCTTGGCGCTCCTGATATAATAATTCGTAACGAAAAGAGAATGCTTCAGGAGTCTGTAGATGCGTTGATTGATAATGGTCGCAGAGGAAGACCGGTCACAGGTCCAAATAATAGGCCTCTTAAATCTTTATCCGATATGCTTAAAGGTAAACAAGGGAGATTTAGACAGAACTTACTTGGAAAACGTGTTGACTATTCAGGTCGTTCAGTTATAGTCGTTGGGCCGGAATTAAAAATTTATCAGTGCGGTCTTCCTAAAGAAATGGCACTGGAGTTGTTCAAGCCGTTTGTTATGAAAAGACTGGTGGAAATTGGTGTTGTAAATAATATTAAAGCTGCCAGAAAAGCTGTTGATAGATGCAGGCCGGAGGTTTGGGATGCTCTCGAGAAAGTTATAAAGGGTCACCCGGTACTGTTGAATCGTGCTCCGACGCTTCATAGATTGGGAATTCAAGCTTTTGAGCCGGTTCTTGTTGAAGGTAGAGCACTTAAACTTCATCCTCTTGTATGCTCAGCCTACAATGCTGACTTTGATGGTGACCAGATGGCAGTTCATGTTCCTTTATCCGCTGAAGCTCAAGCTGAGGCAAGATTTTTGATGCTTGCTTCAGGAAATCTTTTGAAACCTTCAGACGGAAGACCTGTAACTGTTCCGACACAGGACATGGTTTTAGGGTCATACTATCTTACTCTGGAAAAAGATGGTGAACTTGGTGAAGGAAAAGTATTCAGAGATTTTAATGAAGCTTTGATGGCTTATGATTCAAAAGATATAGGGCTACACGCTAAAATTAAAGTTAGAAGAAATATCAATGGTAAGCAAGTAATTACTCAAACCACTGTAGGTAGGATCATATTTAACGAGCCGATCCCTCAAGATTTAGGCTATGTTGACAGAACAAACCCTGAAAATGAAGGAAAGCTTGAAATAGATTTCTTAGTAGGGAAAAAACAGCTTGGAAATATCGTAGACGCTTGTATAAAAATTCACGGAACTCAAAAAACTTCTGAAATTTTGGATAATATTAAAGCTCAGGGATTTAAATATTCTACAAGAGGTGCGATAACAATTTCTGTTTGTGATGCGGTTATTCCTCCGGCAAAGAAAGAGATTTTGGCACAAGCTGAGCAGGATGTAGACCATATAGTAAGAGATTATAGAAGAGGCTTGATGTCCGATGGCGAAAGAAAAAATCATACTCTAAAGATTTGGGAACGTGCTACTGATGATGTTTCTCGTGCGCTTCAAGATAACCTTGATAAATACAACCCGGTATTTATGATGGCAGATTCAGGCGCTCGTGGTTCTATGAGCCAGATAAAACAGCTTGCGGGTATGCGTGGACTAATTGCTAACGCTTCTGGTGCTACGATTGAAATTCCTATAAGAGGTAACTATCGTGAGGGACTTAATATTTTGGAATACTTTATTTCTTCCCGTGGCGCGAGAAAAGGTTCCGCAGATACAGCGCTTCGTACTGCTGACTCCGGATATCTTACCCGTAGATTGGTTGATGTTTCTCAAGAGGTCATTATCAGAGAAGACGACTGCGGAGCTACTCATGGTATTACCGTTTTTGAAATTAAGGATGGTAAAGAATCTATCGAAAGCTTGAACGAAAGGCTTATCGGAAGATATCTTTGCGAAGACTTTTTGGATTCCGAAACAAAAGAAGTTTTGGTTTCAAAAGATAAATTGATGGATAATAAAGACGCTGAAATTATTATTTCTCATGGAGTTCAAAGAATAGAAATTCGCTCAATACTGAATTGTAGAGCAAAGCAGGGAGTATGCAAAAAATGTTATGGAGCCGACCTGGCAAATGGTTTGCCGGCTGCAGTTGGAGAAGCTGTTGGAATTATAGCCGCACAATCAATCGGTGAACCCGGTACTCAGCTTACAATGAGAACATTCCACACCGGAGGTATAGCCAGTTCAGAAGATATAACTCAAGGTTTGCCACGTGTTGAAGAACTTTTCGAAGGACGTAAACCTAAGCGCTTGGCCATTATAAGCGAAATCGCAGGTGTCGTAAGATTTGAAAAAATAAAAAACAGCAAAAATGTCGTTGTTTATAATGAGGACACAGGCGAAGAAAGGATTTACCTTATACCTTTCGGCTCAAGAGTATGCGTAGAAGAAGATCAGAAAATTGAAGCAGGTGACATGATAACCGAAGGTTCTGTAAATCCGCATGATGTTCTGGCTATCAAAGGCCCTGAAGCTGTTGAAGCTTATCTTATTCAGGAAGTTCAGAGAGTTTACAGAATGCAGGGCGTTGACATAAATGATAAGCACATTGAAGTAATAGTAAGACAAATGATGCGTAAGGTCAGAGTTGACGAAGCAGGAGATACCAATTTGATTCAAAATTCCATTGTAGATAAATCTGAATTTTTATCTGAAAATGACAAAATTAAAGCCAGAAAAGAAGCCGGTGAATTAGAACTTGAAGAAGCTTATTGCACCCCGATACTTTTAGGTATCACAAAGGCGTCTTTGGCAACAGATTCATTCTTGTCTGCTGCTTCATTCCAAGAAACAACAAAAGTTTTAACGGAAGCTGCAATAAAAGGAAAGATAGACCCACTTGTAGGGCTTAAAGAAAATGTAATTATTGGTAAATTATTGCCGGCAGGAACTGGAGTTCATAGATACAGAGATGTTACTATCGAAAAAAAGTATGATTCAAACGAAGATATAGCTTCGGATTCTGTTGTGGATTATGACGGAAACGATTTTATAGAAAAAAGTTTTTAGTTTAAATTTTAAAATGTCGGTATAAATTTTTATTTATACCGACTAATTATTGGTAGGGGATAATTTTATATGAAAAAATTATTTATTTTATTATTTTGTTGCTTGTGGACTTTCTCTACTGTATTTTATGGTTTTGCCGCTAATTTTTATCAAGAAGCTTTAAATTGTGACAGCATTTATGTAGTAGGAAAAGAAAGTAATATGGCCGTTGTGGAAAAAAATGTAGATAAAAAAAGAAGCCCGGCATCTTTAACAAAGATTATGACGTATTTGATAGCCAAGGAAATTATAAATGATATAAATAACGAAAAAATCATTGTAAAAAAAGATATTTTAGATAAAGTTGATCCCGAAAGTTCCGGAAGTGTTTTAAAAGAAGGAGAAGAATTTACTCCTTGTGAACTTTTTCATTGTATGTTGATATGCTCTTCCGGTTATGCTGCTATGGTTTTGGCAGATTACGCAGGAAATGGTATAGAAAATTTTGTGGTTTTAATGAATGAAAAAGCTAAATATTTAGGATGCGAGAACACGAATTTCGTAAATCCCGACGGAATATATAACCAAAATCAGTATACAACTGCCAGAGATATGTACTTAATTACTCGAGAAGCTATGAAAGACCCTTTGTTTTTGGACATAGTAAACAAAACCGAATATAATATGTTTGGAGATGCAAGAGACCCCATAATTACTACAAATAAAATGATAGACAAAAAAAGAGGCGGAGAATATTATTTGCCTTACGTAAAAGGCATAAAGACCGGTTATGTTGAAGAAGCAGGAAGATGTCTTGTTTCGTATGCAGAAAAAGATAACAGTAGTTATGTAATTATTGCAATGGGGGGTCCGACCAAGGATGAAAATGGAAATTATATTGATAAAAACATGGCTATGATAGACAGCAAAAATATTTATCTTTGGGCATTTCAGAATTTAAAAAGTGTAAAATTGTATCCTGCCAATTTTCCTGTGAAAGAAATAAAGTTGGAGCTTGCTAAAAACAGCGACAAGCTTTTGCTTTCTCCGCAAAGCGATTTTATAATTAATTTGCCGTCTAATATTTCTAAAGAGGATATATCCCTTGATTGTGATGTTCCGAATTCTGTCGATGCTCCTATAGAAGCCGGAAAAATTTTAGGAAAAGCGTATGTTTATTATAAAGGCGATCAGATAGGTAGTTTTAATTTAATTTCTACTCAGACATTTAAGAAAAATTATTTTTTGGTAATAGTAAGGTGGTTGGATTCAATTTTTTCGTCCCCTATATTTATGTTTTTGGTAGTTATTTTGGTCGTTTTTATGATTTTATATATAAGAGTATGTTTTGTGAGATATAAGAATAAGAAAAGAAGAAGTAAAATAAAAAATTTCAAAAAATATAAAAATAAATTTAAAAAATGAGCCGGGAATTTCCTGAGCTCGTTTTTTTATTGCATATTTGTTGTAATATTTTGCTGATTTATAAAAATAAGTTGCGTTATTCTTAGTTATAATATATAATAAATTGCAGACATCTAATTTTTAAAATCAGGAGGTAAAAATTATGAAAAAAACACTCGTAGCATATTTTTCGGCAACAGGAACAACAAAAATATTGGCGGAGAAGATCGCAAAGGAAGCGGATTCTGATCTGTTTGAAATAGAACCACTCGCTCCATATACTCAGTCCGACTTAGATTGGACAGATGAAAATAGTCGATGCACAATAGAGATGAAAAAAGATAAATCAATTCGTCCGAAAATAAAAAATAAAGTACAAAATATCGAACAATACAATACAATTTATGTAGGTTTTCCTATTTGGTGGTATGTTGCACCTACTATAATTAATACTTTTTTGGAGCAATATAATTTTAACGGCAAGAAGATTATTCCTTTTGCAACCTCGGGTGGCAGTGATATGGGGGATACAAATAAAGAATTGCTACCTTCCTGTGTCGGGGCAAAATTGATTGAAGGAAGACGTTTTCCTCAAGATGTTTCATCAGCTGAATTGAGAAATTGGATTGACAGTTTAAAATAATTAGAATTGTTATACTCGTAACAAATAATAAAGATAAAGCGTATATTTGAACGATGTGTAAATGCATTGAGAACCATAGAGAATTTTGTGGAAAAACAATCGCAGAGTACACAAGTAAAAATCGGAACACAGCAGAAAACTAGAGGAAGATCAAGAAGTATCTGAAAAGAGAAATAATTAAACAAAATTGTGAATAAACGCAGGGGCTATTTAAAGAGTCGTTTTCAAAATGTAGGGAATTGACTTTTAGACATTAAAAAGAGCATTGCTAAGTTTAGATTCGGCAACGCTCTTTTAAATTTTTAGAAAAGTATAAAAAACTAAAAAAATTACATAGATACCTTAAAAATCAGTATCTATGCGAAATTTACATGGTCCGAGTGACTGGAGTTGAACCAGCGGCCTCTTGAACCCCATTCAAGCGCGCTACCAAACTGCGCCACACCCGGAAATATCATATGAACTTAATTATACATCATTTTAAAATAGTTTTCAAGTAGCTATATTTTTTTAAATACAGCTACTTTTTGTACATTATTGCCAAATTTATAATATGTAAAAATTAAGAAAAATATAACGGAATTTATTTTTCGATATTGTTTTTTAGTGCTTGATGGGCTTTTCTTATTTCAGAAAGATTCGTAGACATAATATCTTCTAAATTTTTAAGTACATTTTCAGTGTATTTGTTGGATGAATTTTTAATTTCTTTTGCTTGAGATTGAGCATCTGAAATTATATTCTGAGCTGAAATTTGTGCTGCTTTCACTATTTCGTTTTTGTTTACGAGAGCTCTTATTTTTTCTTCGGAAGTTTTCATTATTTGCGCGGCTTCTGTATGGGTGTCTTCCAATATTTTTGCTCTGGTTTCAACGATTTTTTTCGCTTGAGCTATATCTGTAGGCAAGCTCAAACGAATATCCTCCAGAATTCTTTTTATTTCGCTTGTATTTATTAAAGCTTTTCCACCGGTCAACGGTAAGTGCCATGCTACTTCCAAAATATCTTCAAGTTCATCTATTAGACGTTCGATTTCCATATTATTTATCACCTTTTAAATTTTATTTTTGTATAGATTCAAAGATATATTACCATATTTATACTTTTTTTGTAAGTAAAAATTTTCAACATTATTTTGTGTATTATGAGAAGAAAGTGTCTCCGTAATAATTATTGCATCAGGGTTTGTTTTTGGAATTACTAACCTGAAAGTTTCATAAAGGAGTTTTTCATCGTGATAAGGGGGGTCTAAAAAGGCTATGTCTATGGAGATATTACTTTCTTTCAAAAATGCAACTACATCATATTTTACCAATCTTAAATTTTTACTATCTTTGAGTTTGGATATATTTCTTTTTATTAAATTGGCGGCTTGCTTATTATATTCTACTATGGTTACTTCTTTTGCACCTCTGCTGAAAGCCTCGATTCCTATTTGCCCTGTGCCGCCAAATGCATCAAAAAAATTTTTATTTATTATTTCAAATTGTAATATATCGAAAACAGATTCTTTTACACGATCTTTTGTAGGGCGCAAGTTTTCGCTTTTGCTCGATTCTAAATGTAATCCTTTGAATTTTCCTGATATTACTTGTATTTTAATCACTCCGGTTTTTGTTTATTTTTCAGAATATTTTTCTAAAGAAATATTTTTTATAATTATATCTTCTTTGGGCTTGTCATTTTCATTTACTTCAGTGTTTGAAATTTGGTGAACAGTGTCCATGCCTTCAAAAACCTGTCCAAATACGGTATGCCCTTTGTGTGCGGTGTTGTAATATCCGTCAAGGTTGGGAGAGCCACCGTTTTCTTCGTACAATTTTTTAATGTCATCTGTTATTTTGGACATATCTACAGTACCGCCGTATCTTTGTTCAAAAGCAGATGGGTTTCTTTTGTACATTTTATAATATTCTTCAAAATTGCTCCATCCCATAAAGTTGCTCGGGCTTTGGTCATTGATAAAAAATTGACTTCCGTTGGTGTTAGGCCCTCGGTTTGCCATTGAAACAGCTCCTGTAATGTTAAACAGATCCTTGCTAAACTCATCTTCAAAATCTTCTCCCCAAATACTTTCTCCGCCTATACCGGTTCCTTGAGGGTCGCCACTTTGAATCATGAAATCTTTTATTACCCTGTGAAAAATCAAGTTGTTATAGTACCCTTTTTGGGCGAGGCTTTTGAAATTTTCCACAGCTTTTGGAGCTTCATTTGAAAAAAATCTTATTTTGAAATCTCCTTTACTTGTAGTCACAACAGCTATTTCTTCGCCTTCTGCCGGCTTTTCAAGCTGATAACCTACATTTACAGAATCTGTCGAAGTGTCGATGCCTTGAGAGTTATTTGAACATCCGCCAAAAAAAGATAAAATACTGCTCATTAAAATTACTCCTAATATTTTTTTATTTTTCATATCAAAAATTCCTTTCTTATACACTAAAAAAGTTACTGCTAATACATTATAGACGCATTTTAAGTTTCAATCAATATAATTTATTTAAGTTGTTAAGAATTTTTAGATTTATCTAAAATTTTAAATTTGTTTTTCTTTAGTTGATTTTTTGTAAAAAAAAGTGTATAATTATATAGAGGAGGAGGGTTTTAAATGAATGAAAAATTGATAAAATTACTAGAAAAAATTATTGAAAGCGAAGAAATTCAGCACAATTTGCAAAATCAAAACACTTTAGAAGAAGCTTACCAATATTGTCTATCTATTAAAGAAGGATATACAATAGATGAGTTTCAAGATTTTCTTAGAGAGATAGTACGCTTGAATGGTAAGGTAGTAAAATCAGAACTTAGCGAAAAAAATTTAAAAGATATAACCGGAGGATTACTCTTGAATAGTAAAAAAGAAATGAAAATATTAAGCGCTTTATTGGGTAGTGCATTAATTCTGCCCGGGAGCGGGTTAGTTAATGCGCAAGAGAACAATTTTAATGTTCAGGCAGCCGAAAGTTCGATAGAGATTTCGGAGGAAGTGTCTGAAAATAAAACGGAAAATATTTTTGATAATTTGTCAGAAAAGTCCAAGAAAGCATTGAGCGCATTGGCTGAATGGGCTGAAAAATTTGTGGGAAGTATTTTAGATGCAACTTCTCCAAAAGTAGAAGCAATGACGTATCCGGAACTAGATGATTTTTATGGACCGGATTCCAAAAACCTTTATCCGAAAATTTCTGAAGATGACAATTGGTCTAATCCTTCTAATCTACCGACCGCTTCACCGCTGACCTATGGTCAAAAGTTATCTGAATCAACTCTTTCGGGAGGAACCGCCGGAGTACAGGGAAAGTTTGTTTGGAAAGATGGAAACAAAATTCCTGACGCCGGGACTGATTATTATGATGTAAAATTTATTCCTGACAATCGCAATTATAAATCTCAAGATCTCAGAGTCAAATTGACTGTACAAAAGGCTACTCCTTTAATACATAACTGGCCTGTTTCTACAGAAATAGATTTTGGGAGTAAATTGAAAGATTCGGAGCTTAGGGGTGGCAGCGCAGGTGTCCAGGGCGAATTTGTTTGGCAGGAAGAATATATTAGCCCTGATCCCGGAGTACAAGCATATACAGTTTTGTTTAAGCCTCGTGATACTAAAAATTATTTTGAGGTTTATAACTATGTGTATGTTAAAGTCAATAAAATTTATCCAAAAATTTATCGGTATCCTTCAATATCCTCTTTGCATTATGGCCAAAATCTCAGTGATGCTAAGTTTGAAAACGGACGCACTAATGTAAAAGGAACTTTTTCTTGGAAAAAAGATGAAAAAAAGATGAAAGTGGGTACTTATACAAAAACAGTTGTATTTACTCCTGATGATACTAAACATTATAAAAAAGTTGAATACGATGTGAAATTTGAAGTGGGAAAAGCTCCTATTGAAATATATGGGATGCCGACTGCTTCTTCGATAGTTCATGGCGACAGCCTATCAAAGTCGATAATTTCTAAAGTAAAGTCAAATGTTCCCGGAGTTTTAAAATGGGTTGAACCTTATAAACGTCCTCAGGCCGGAAAAGCAGAATTCCCGGTAATTGTTGTTCCTCTAGATAAAGAAAATTACAAACCAAAGACAATATATGTTTCGGTAACTGTGAAAAAGGCGACACCTAAATTAGATGTTAATAATATAAGTGTTGAATATACCCCTAATTTAACTTTGAAAAACATTTCTCTCCCAAAGGGATGGTCTTGGGAAATGCCCGATAAGTGTCTTGATCGAGTGGGCGAATATAATAATCTCACTGTGGTTTATCGAGAAGATTCCAATTATAGTTCGGCAGTAGCAAAAATTAATTTGTTTGTAGATAGAGGTAATCCGAAACTATCTATCGAACCGGTGAACTATGAAAAATATAAAACTTTAGACAGTATATCTCTTCCAAAGGGATGGCACTGGAATAATCCGAAAGAGTTATTGTTAACCGAAAAATCAGTTTATTCAGCTTACTATGATTCTAAAGAAGCCGAAAGTGATTTGTACCGGGACCAAGAAAAGGTTAACGTAACTATTAAAGTTAACAAATCTCAGCCTAAAATTGTCGCATGGCCTCATCCAAGTAAGGATGTGGTATTTGGAGAGGATTTGGAAAGTAGTGATTTGGTCGACGGAAAATCATCTGAAGAGGGAATTTTTAGACTTAAAGATTCTGTACGTAATTTGCATGCAGGTACACATTTGTGTAAAGTTGTGTTTGTGCCTTTCGACAAAGGTTACAACGAAGTAGAAGATTATATAAAGGTAAAAATTGTTAAAAACACTACACCGATGAATGTTCCTTCGGAAATAAATGAGAATAAAATCACAAAAGCTGATACATCTATAAATCTTAATATTGATGATAAAGATAGCGAATATGAATATTCTAAAGATGGGGGAGAAACATGGCAGAATAGTTCTGAGTTTGTAGATTTAACTCCAAAAACAGAATATAAATTTGTTTACAGGTATAAAGATACAGATTCTCACTGTACCGGAAAAATTAGCAGAGAAGTAAAAATTTCTACTAAGTCAAGTGCACCTGATGCACCGACTGATTTCAAAGTAAAGTCAAAAACAAATCACAAAATTGTTTTTGAAGACAACAAAGATTTGGAATATTCTATAGATGAAGGTAATACATGGCAAGATTCTCCGGTGTTTGACAATCTTTCCGGAAGTACGGAGTACAGTTTTATCGCTCGAGTTAAAGAAACAAATGAACACGTTTCTGGGGTTAATAGCGAGATTGTTAAAATAAAAACATATTCTTGGATTTCAAATTTATACCATAAAATTTTTGGATAATCGTATTTTAAATTAGATAGCGAAAAAGCCTTAAAATAAAGGCTTTTTCGTTTTTGATTTTATATTTAAAATAATAATTTCAATATTGAAACTACAATTTTGTATTAAAATTTACTGTTTATGCTATACAAATTTTTCGGATTGTTTTTTGATTATTCCCACTCTATTGTTGCCGGAGGCTTTGAAGTGATGTCGTAAACTATTCTGTTTACCCCTGAAACTTTGTTCACTATTTCTGTGGAAATTTTTTCAAGTAAATCGTAGGGTAGAGCAGAAAATTTTGCAGTCATAAAATCAGAAGTTTCAACTGCTCGAATCGCCAGAATATATTCATAGCTTCTTCCGTCGCCCATTACTCCTACGCTTTTTGTATTTGTTAAAACGGCAAAATATTGATTGGGCATAGAATCAAGACTATATGATTCAATTGCTTTCCTTAATATTGCGTCGGCATTTTTTAATATGTCCAGTTTTTCGTACGTTACTTCTCCGATTATGCGGATAGCAAGTCCTGGACCCGGAAAAGGTTGCCTATTTACAAGTTCTTTTGGAATACCGAGTTCATATCCGACTTTTCTTACTTCGTCTTTGAATAGATCTCTAATAGGTTCTATTATTTCCGAAAAACTCATCTCGTCAGGTAGCCCGCCAACATTGTGGTGACTTTTTATTACTTCGGCATTTTCGGTTCCGCTTTCTATTACGTCGGGATAAATTGTTCCCTGACATAAAAAGTCTATATGTCCGAGTTTTGATGCTTCTTCTTCAAAAACTCTTATAAATTCTTCGCCAATTAATTTTCTTTTCGATTCAGGGTCTGAAATCCCGCTTAATTTTTTAAGAAATCTTTCTTGAGCGTTTATTCTCACAAGATTCATATTAAATTTATCTTTAAATATTTTTTCTACTTCATCGCCCTCATCTTTTCTTAAAAACCCGTGATCCACAAATATACACGTGAGCTGATTTCCGATTGCTTTATGTAACAACGTGGCGGCCACAGAAGAATCTACTCCGCCCGAAAGTGCGCAAATAGCTTTTTTGGAACCTATTTTTTGTTTTAATTGTTTTATTTTTTCTTCTATGAAGGATTCCATTTTCCAACTTCCGCTACATTTGCATATTTCATAAAGAAAATTTTTGAGCAAAATATTTCCTTCTGCTGTGTGATTTACTTCAGGATGAAATTGCACTCCAAACAGTTTTTTCTCTTCATTTTCCATGCACGCAATAGGGCAATCGTTGCTTTTAGCCGTCACAGAGAATCCCTTGGGAGCTTCGGCAATGTAATCTGAATGGCTCATCCAGCAAACGCTTTCTAAAGAAATATTTTTTGTTAATAAGGATTTTTTTTCAAAATGTACGAGCGTATTTCCATATTCGCTTGCCGGAGTTTTGAGAACTTTTCCTCCCATAACATACGCCATCAGCTGAGCGCCATAGCAAATTCCGAGTACGGGAATACCTAGATTAAAAATTTTAGAGCTACACTTTGGTGATTTTTCAATATAAACACTATTTGGCCCGCCGGAAAGTATAATTCCTTTGTAATCTGATGAGCTAATTTCCTCGGGACTTATTTTATAACTTTTTACTTCGCAAAACACATTAAATTCACGAACTCTACGAGCTATCAGTTGGCTGTATTGTCCGCCGAAGTCCATTATTAGTATTTTTTCTTTAGACAAATTTATTTTGAACACATCCTTAAAGTATTTATTTTTATAAATTGCGTTTTCCCTACAGAAATTGACTACAAGGAAAACGCATATTAAAAACTTATTCAACCGTTACTGATTTCGCCAGATTACGAGGTTTATCAATGTCGCATCCTCTCAATTTAGCTACGTGGTAGGAAAGCACTTGCAAGGGAATTACAGCAAGCGACGGAGCTGTAATTTCGCAAGAATCAGGTATATAAAGAACATCATCTGAAATTTGAGAAATTTTTTCGTTATGACTTTCATTTGTGATAGATAAAATTTTTGCTCCTCTTGATTTTACTTCCCGTATATTGCTGACTGTTTTGTCGAAAAGTTTATCTTGAGTTGCCAAAGCAATTACCAATGTGTTTTCGTCAATTAAAGAAATAGTTCCATGTTTGAGCTCTCCTGCGGCATACGCTTCAGAGTGAATATATGAAATTTCTTTTAATTTTAAAGATCCTTCCATGCAAACTGCGTAATCGAGATTTCTTCCTATGAAGAACACTTTTTCGGTGTTATAGTACTTTTTTGCTATGTTTTCGATTTTATCTTGTGATTTTAAAACGAGTGAAACTTGAGAAGGCAATTTTTCAATGCTTTCTAAAATATCTTTATATAAATTATCGGAAATTTTATTTGATTTTTTAGCCATATATAGTGCCACTAAGTAGAGCAAAGACAGTTGGGTGCTGTAAGCTTTTGTGGTTGCCACGGCGATTTCCGGGCCTGCCCATGTGTAGAGCACATCGTCGGATTCATTAGCGATGGAGCTTCCTACAACGTTTACTATCGAAAGGACTCGCGACCCTTTAGATTTTGCTTCTCTGAGAGCTGCCAAAGTGTCTGCTGTTTCACCTGATTGACTGATTACTATTGTTAAAGTGTTTTCATTCACGATAGGGGAGCGGTATCTAAATTCAGAGGCGACCTCTACTTCTACCGGCTTTTTTAAAAGGTTTTCCATAAAATATTTAGCTATAAATCCTACATGGTACGCTGAACCGCAAGCTACGATTGAGATTTTGTTTAAATTATTGAGATATTCTTCCGAAAATTTCACATTGTCCAAATGAATTTCAGAATCCTTGATTCTTGGCGATACGGTTGCTTTTATTACTTCGGGTTGTTCCATAATTTCTTTCATCATAAAGTGCTCGTAATTATTTTTTTCTGCTGCGGTTACATTCCAATTTACAAGAGAAATTTCCTTTTCGGCCGGATTGCCATTAAAATCGAAAACTTCAAAGCTGTCGGCTTTAATTACCGCAATTTGTTTTTCTTTCAGTCTGCATATGTTTTTTGTTTTAGATAAAACAGCAGGAATATCAGAAGCTATATAATTTTCTCCATCCCCAACACCAATTATAAGCGGACTGTCTTTTTTTGCTGCAAACAGAGTATCCGGATAATCGCTGCAAATAATTCCCAGAGAAAAAGAGCCTTCAATTGTATTTACTAATTTTTTTATGGCTTCGAACATGTCACCTTCGTAAAAATAATCCAAAAGCTGGACAGCAACTTCAGTGTCTGTATCGGATATAAAATTGTCAAATCCTTTTTTTAAAAGTTGTTTTTTGATATCCATGTAATTTTCTATTATGCCGTTATGAATAAGTGCAATTTTTCCCGAAGAGCTAAGATGAGGATGGGCATTAATATCTGAAGGATTTCCGTGGGTCGCCCAACGAGTGTGACCTATTCCCAAATAAGAAGAAATTTTAGGTTCAGAAGCAAGCGAATCTTCTAAAACTTTAAGTCTGCCTTGCTTTTTTACAAGCTTAATCTTCGTATCGGCGCAAACAGCTATTCCTGAAGAATCATAGCCTCGATATTCAAGTTTTTCGAGCCCCTGAAGTAAAAATGGAATCGCTTCGTTTTTACCGATGTATCCAACTATTCCGCACATTATAAACTCTCCTTTTAATTTATAGACTTATCTATGAATAATATTATTTCTTGACGGGCCGTTAGATATCATGGTTATTGGTATACCGATATAATCTTCGGCAAATTCGATATATTTCTTGCATGCGTCAGGTAATTTTGAATATTCTGTGATCCCTTTTATATCGCATTTCCAACCCGGCAAAGTTTCGTAAATCGGTTTAGCATATTTTAATTTGTATGGAGCAGGGAAATCTTTAGTGATTTTACCGTCAATCTCATATCCTACACATACTTTTATTTCGTCTAAATATCCAAGTGCATCGAGTACGGTAAACGCAATACTTGTAGCTCCCTGAACTCGACAGCCATATCTTGTAGCAACAAGATCCAGCCATCCCATTCTTCTGGGACGTCCGGTAGTTGCGCCGTATTCTCCGCAGTCTCCGCCTCTTTTTCTTAGTTCTTCAGCTTCTTCACCAAATATTTCGCTTACAAATTCTCCTGCTCCTACAGCGCTGGAATATGCTTTCACAACGGTTATTATTTCTTTTATTTCGTATGGAGGTATCCCTGCTCCTACGGCGCCATATCCCGCAATGGTATTTGAGGATGTTACCATGGGATATATCCCGAAATCAGTGTCTTTTAGTGCCCCTAATTGGCCTTCCAGCAATATTTTTTTGCCGCTTTTAATTGCATCAAATATAAATTTAAAGGTATCTGCTACGAACGGAGTCAGAACTTTCCTATAGTGCATCAGCTTTTCAAATATTTCGGATGCGTCCAATTCAGGTTTGTGATATAGATTTTTAAGTAGTACATTTTTTATGGAAAGAGCATTTTCTATTTTTTCTTTTAATTCGTCTTCTTTTCCGAAAAGCTGGCCAACTTGAATTCCTATTTTAGAAAATTTATCCGAGTAAAAGGGAGCAATTCCTGATTTGGTGGAACCGAATTTTTTAGAAAATAATCTTTCTTCTTCGTACACATCAAATAGTTTATGATAAGGCATAACTATTTGAGCTCTATCGGATATCATAAGGTTAGGTTTTGGTATACCCGATTTTTCAAGCATATCGAGTTCGGATTCCAAATTTTCCACGCTTAGCGCTACGCCATTTCCTATTATATTTGTGATATGTTTGCAAAACACTCCGGAAGGGAGTTGATGAAGGGCAAATTTCCCATAATTATTTATTATTGTGTGCCCGGCATTGCTGCCACCCTGAAATCTTATTACTATATCCGAATCGCTCGCCAAGTAGTCTGTTATTTTTCCTTTTCCTTCGTCGCCCCAATTGGCTCCTACTATTGCTTTAACCATTATTTATCACTCCATGTTATTTGTAATTATTCGATTTTTTATATGTTCACAAGATTGTTTTCATTTATTTCTATATTGTTTTTGTTAGCTTCTATTAGAGGCATTATAATTTCTTTTATGTATTCTTCTGTTTGATTCGATGCCCTTCCAACGTAATTTTTGGGATTTTTAATTTTATCGAGCTGATTTTCAGAGAGTTTAAAATCTTTGTCGGTTAATATTTTTTCCAATAAATGGTTTTCTTTTCCTTCTTTTTTTATGAGATATGCTTCCGCCATGGAATACTCCCTAATTTTTTCGTGCAAAATTTGTCTGTCTCCGCCGGATTTAACCGCTTCCATTAAAATGTTTTCTGTTGCCATGAATTGAATTTCATTCATGAGATGCTTTTCTATTATTTTTTCATTAACTACAAGTCCGCTCGAAACATTTATGTAAGTATTTAACACTCCGTCAAGAGCAAGAAAAGATTCCGAAATACAAAGTCTGCGATTTGCCGAGTCGTCGAGTGTTCGTTCGAACCACTGAGTAGATGCGGTTAAAGGTGCGTTTAAAGATTGAGTTATTATAAATCTGCACAAAGCCGCCATTCTTTCGCATCGCATCGGATTTCTTTTATAAGGCATCGCAGAGGAACCTATTTGTGAACTTTCAAAAGGTTCTTCGATTTCTTTTAAATGCTGTAGCAGTCTGATGTCATTGGAAAATTTAGCGGCACTTTGAGCTACCGCACTCAAAACGGACAGTACATTGCTGTCAAATTTTCTTGAATATGTTTGGCCGGAAACATCGAAGCATTTCTTAAATCCCATTTTTTGAGCTATTTTTTGGTCAAGCTTTTTAACTTTTTCATTATCGCCATTAAACAGCTCTAAAAAGCTTGCTTGAGTTCCGGTGGTGCCTTTGCATCCCAAAAGTTTTATGTTTTCCAGCAAATGATTTATGGATTCTATATCCATGCACAAATCCTGAATCCATAAAGTAGCTCTTTTACCTACGGTTGTAGGTTGAGCAGCTTGAAAATGAGTGTAGGCAAGGGTAGGAATATCTTTGGTTTTCATTGCAAAATCCGATAGAAGTTCTATCACTTTAACTACTTTTTGTTTTATCAAGTTTAACGCTTGATTAATAATTATTATATCACTGTTATCTCCCACAAAACAAGAAGTTGCTCCCAAATGAATTATTGGTTTTGCATTAGGGCATTGTTTTCCAAAGGCATATACATGTGACATTACATCGTGCCGTATTTCTTTTTCTTTTTTTTCTGCATCAGTGTAATTTATATTATTTAAATTTTTTTTCATTTCTTCAATTTGAATATCCGAAATATTAAGTCCGAGCTCTTTTTCTGACTCTGCCAGAGCAATCCAAAGTTTTCTCCATAAGACAAATTTATTGTCTTCGGAAAAAATATGATTCATTTCTTTGCTTGCGTACCGAGAAGACAGAGGTGAATTGTAAATATTTTTCAAGGAAGCCTCCATTATAATATCATTTAATTTTTTATGCCGGAAGTACATTATACATTTTATTTAATTTATTTTCAATGATTATATTAAAATAAAATTTTAAATATAAAGAATAATGTTATATATTTTAAAACATCTTTTTAAGTGTTTGCAGAGCCTTTTTTTCTATTCTTGATACGTAAGAACGAGAGATTCCCAGTACCGAAGCTACTTCTCGCTGTGGCAATGGTTTTTTTCCTCCGATACCATATCGTAAACAGAGGATTATTTTTTCGCGAGTAGAGAGCCCTTTTAAAATATATTTTCCCAATTTTTGGATATTTATTTTTGTATCAATTTTATCGGCTATTGAATCGTCTACCGATATAGTGTCCATAAGAGTAAGGATGTTGCCGTTTTTATCGGTTTCTATCGGTTCATTAATTGAAATATCCAAAGAAGATTTTTTGGAATTTCTGAAATACATAAGGATTTCATTTGCTATCCTCACACTTTGTCTCCAAAATATCAGTTGTACTCGAAGTCGATTTGTCGCCGTTTGAGCCGAACAGATATATGTGAACCTTTTCGCCGTCCCACACTATTTTATCTACAAGAGTACGTAGTGCTTCTCGTTTTTGTTCTATGTCCATTTTGTCAAACCCTTTACTAAACGAAAGGGCAGTATTTTTTAGGTTATCAAAATCTATTTGCGATAAATCTTGGCTTTTAAGTAGACCTTCAATTTCTGCTTTTCTTTGAAGTAGTTTATTTTTTTCAGTATCAAGGTTATTTATATTTTCTGTTATATATTTTTGAGCCGGAGTATCAGAAGCATTTGTAAGTGCCTTAATAAGCGAAGAAATTTCATTTTCTATTTTTGATAGCGATTTACTTATTTTAGAAATTTCTTCTTCGTAATTTTCGCTTTGCATGGAAATTTCTTTTTTAGCTTTATTAATCTCTTTTAAAAATTCGGAATTATCCATTGTAAGTTTCTTTATTTCTTCGCATACTGCTTTGTCAAGAGTATTTCCGTTAGGATTTTTCATTTGGCAGTTATGGCATCTGCTTTTTTCTTTAAGCTCGCAAAGATAACTGTAAATGTATTCGCCTGAAGCGTTCTTACGTTTGCTTAATTTTGGGCGCATATAATCACCGCAATTTCCACAAAATAAAAGTCCTGATAAAAGTGCCACGTTGCTTTTAGGTTTGCGATAGGATTTTGAAGAATTTTGAGCTAATTGTTCTTGTACTGTAATCCAATCCGACGAAGAAATTAATCCTTCATGTTTCCCCACAGAAATAATCCAATCTTTTATATTTCTTGTTTTGGCAGCCTTACCGTCTTTTTGCAGTGTTTTGTTATAAGCCATTATTCCATATTTACCATCAAATTTACTTTTTATATCATTTTCATCGGAAAACTCTACTCCGTTATTTAGAAAAAATTTAAAAGCGTTTTCATCGGCAACCATATATACGGGATTTTCTAAAATATTTTTTATTGTAAAACGAGTAAACGTTTTTCCGTTTTTAGTTTTAATATTATTTTGAATTAAGTAAGTTTCTACCTTTGTGAGTGAATTGGTTTCTATGAATTTTTTAAATATAAACTTTATTAGTTTGACTTCATCGGGAATAAGCTTAAGTTTGAACATTTGTTTGGATTTTTTGCCATCTAAAACTTGTTGGATTTTTTCTGATTTATATCCTGTTGGAGCGGTGCCGCCCAGCCATCTTCCTGTTTTGGCAAGCATAAGCATATTATCTCTGATTCTTTCGGCAATAGTTTCCCTCTCCAGTTGAGCAAAAACAGATGCAATATACATCATAGCTCGGCCCATAGGAGTAGAAGTATCAAATTGTTCTTTTATAGATACAAATGATATATTGCGGTTGTTCAAATCAGTTATGAGCGAAGAAAAATCACTTACATTTCTGCTTATTCTGTCAAGTCTATAGCATACTATATAGTCTACCTTTTGCTCTTTAGAATCTGACATCATTTTTTTAAACATAGGACGTTCCAAGTTTTTTGCAGAAAACCCCTCATCTTCGTAAACGACAATATCTTTTTCATCTATGTTTTTAATATGTGAGTAAAGGTATTCTTTGCACATTTCTACTTGATTTTCTATCGATTCGCCTTTTCCTGTGTATTTAGATTTTCTGCTGTAAATGTAGTACATTTTATTTTTCATTCCTTTTTATGTAGTCTGATATTACTTTTGAACACAAGTTTGAAAACGAACGACCGTCTTTTTCAGCCAGTGCTTTAAATTTTTCTTTTAATTCTTTGCTTATTGTGATTATTATTCTTGTATTATTTTGAGATACCGACATGCTTCATTCCCTTTCTAAAATATACTAAACGAATAATATCATAGTGATACACCGTTTGCAATTCAATATAATTTAGAGTTGCCATAAAAATTATGGCAACTTTTACTGACAAAAAGGTAGGGAGGGAGCCTAAAAAACGAACTAAATGGGGAAGAACAGAATGATAATTAATAAGTTGCTGTTATCTATTTTTATAACATCTTTGTTTATTAATCAGATAATTATTATCTTAGAAAAGTAAAAACTTATGACAAAAAAGGAGGAAAAGCATGGTAGTAAAATACGTAAATAATGGTCTGTACTTAAATCAGCCGGAAAGTAAAAAAGCCTATATGTAAAAGTGCGATATTTGCGATGAAGAAATTTTTGAAGGTGATAATTGTTACAAAATAGACGATATAGTTTACTGCCCCGAATGTATGGACACACACCTTCAAATTATAGCTGAAACAATAGGCATCGATGCTTTCCTTGTAGACTTAGAGAATGACGATGGTTTGTCTAAAACAGAAGAAAAATTTAAGCTCGCTAAAAAGCTTAACAATATGAAAATAAGTTTTCTTGTTGAAAGCTTATTTTTTGCTTTTATATAAGTTTGTATTTACTCGAAACTTTGATTTGCATAATAATTTCATAAACATCAAAAAACATATTAACATATTTTTTGTAACAGTTAAATTTAATAAGGCGGAGGTGCCTAATACATGCATTTCGTGTTGCTTAACTATTTGTTATATATATATTATACAATGTAACGATTTACGAATATAAAAAAATTATATTTAAGGTAGAAATCGGCTATTTAGACGGAATATATATTGCTTTTTATTTTTTGCAATGATAAAATAGACGATAAAATATTGAGAGGAGGATTGTAACGAAATTGTTAAGCTGAAAATCATTTCTTAACTTTTTGGCTTTTAAAATGGGATGATTTATGAAAAACTATATTATTCAGCAAATGTTAATTATTTTAGCGGAAAGGATTAAACTATGTCAATAGCAAAAACATTAAAAAAATTTACTTCATATTTTTTATTGTTGATTGGTGTGTTTTCTTCTTTAGTCGGAGTATTCAATGCGGAAGTTTACGCAGTCGCCACCGAATACGAGGCTCATGTGGCAATTTTTTGTGATAATGTTGACTTAGCAAGACAATACATACAATTATTGCACTCGTATGAATACGATGGTGAACGGAAAACTCTTGGAGCGCCGGGGAGCGGAAAAAGCACTGAAAAAACCGTTATAACGGACGGATTTGGTTCCAGAAAATATAATGTTTATTTTCATATCATAGATTCGAATTGGGCGTTGCACTCAAATCGTGATCTTAATAACTTGATAAGATGTTGTACGGGAGCGGTTATTCTTTATGACGTTACAGATCCTAAGTTAGAACCAGTACTTAAATCCAGAACGTTTTATAAAGAAGATATCGCTCCACTTTTATCGATTGATACACCATTAAATAATTGTATCAAATATTTGCAGTCGTTTGGTCGTTGTGGTTGGTGGAACGCACTTAATTTTATCATGTATAATTCAGAACAATTTACTCCTGAAACTCACGAAGAATATCGTTCACAATTAAACCTGTATACTTTGGGAATAGAAGAGTTTTATGTAGACGGCGACAATAAGTGGTGTAGAAATCATCCGGTATGGAATAGTACAGGGGGTATAAATAATGTTTTGTGTTGGATCTCTGGGCAGATTTATAGAAGTATATTCATGGAAAGAAGCTTAACGGGAGTTTCAGGATTAATTTTAAAAAAAAAATTAGATCTTTCGAAATTTGTGAGTTTTCCGCCACTGGCGGAGCGGGAACTGGAAATAGAAGCGATGGGGGAAACACCGGAAGAGCCGGCAAAAACAGAACACGGATTTGGACTGAATCATTGTGTGGTGTGTTAGTTATTGCAGCAGTGGTTACGGCAGGTTCTATGGTGATATATAAGTTAAATTTAAACTAAAGGAAGTTTTATTATATGAGATTAAAAAAATTATTTGTTTTCTTATTCTTAATCTGTATGACATGTTGTTCAGTAGTGTTTGCAGAGAACAAATTTGTAAAAGTCGTTTTAGTAGGAGATTATAGAAGCGGGAAAACATGTATATGGAAAAGAATGTTGGGAGAAGGGTTTAATGCCGACGAGGTGCAATCCGATACGCTTACCTTCCGTGATATAATGAGAACGGATGGTAGTGATATATTGTGTTTAACACTTTGGGACACGGCAGGACTCGACAAATATTATTATGAGGTTGTCGATTTCACAAGAGATGCAAATTTCGTGTTTATAGTGCATGATTTATATAAGAGGCGTGATGGTGGAGTTGAAACCTATTTATCCAGGATATACAGAGATATACACGAAAAGGCCCCGAGAGCTAAAATAGTTCTTGTAGGCAGTAAATACGATCTTAGACACAGAGATGTAGTTAATACCGCAAAACAAGCTGAACTCGTAAAAATGGTTGCGGAACATATCCCTTGTGATTATATTTATACTTCTTCCAGCCAAGATGATGACCCGGGGATAACAAGACTTTTAAATTATGTTGTTGAGCAGTGTAGAGGCATGGTGTTGCCGAATCGCTCTTCACTCGGTGGTACCATAAAATTCAATGCGGATATCGTACCGCCACCTGCGCCTGTCAAGAGCGGATGCACGCTTCTTTAAAAAACTAATCAAGAGGAGTTCGTAAAATGTCAATAAAAAAGATGGCTGGTATGCTTTTATCAGCCTTAGTTTTGTCAAATATTGCAATGCCAATATTTGCATATGCTTCGGTTGATTCCGATATAACTTCAAACGATATTTTTGAAGTAAGTGTTTCGAACAATACTGATACTGATGAACTTATGAATATAGCCTTGGGAAACGAAAGAATCTCTTTAAGTTTAGATAAAAAAGCGCCTAATTTCGGGGAATTTAAATCTGAACAGGAAACCAAATTCCAGAAACTATCCAAAGGACAAACTCAGCAAATTGCGGATGTACTTCCCGGAGTTTCCGTTCGATATAAAAAGCAAGAGCAAGGATTAAAAGAAGATTTTATCCTTCATGGAAAAGATGCGCAGAATACATTTGACTTAAATTATGATATAGGGTCATTACAAGCGCAGCAACTGGACGAACAAAATATTATACTCATTGACAAAGATGGCGCTATAAAAACTATTATTTCTGCACCGTACATGACGGACGCCAAATGTACACGTTCAACGGATGTTACGCTTAAAATTTTAGATAAAAAAGATAATATATTGTCGGTAAAACTTACGGCGGATTATTCTTGGCTACAAAGCGATGACAGAGAGTATCCCATTGAAATTGATCCACGATATGATACTCTCCCGACAAAACCTATGCAAAAAGGTGATAATAGCGAACAAGTGGCGCTTTTAAAAAATATGCTTTTTGAAGCGGATATTGGTGCCGGAGTCTCGTGGCATGAGGTTAAGCGAGATATGAGAAACAACACTTTTAGTAACGTCACCGAAAGATTTGTTATCACATTTCAGCGAGAAATGGATTTAACTCCTACAGGTGTTGCCGATGCAAATACTTTGGCTGCACTTAGAATGCATCTTGAACGAATGGGAATATTAGATACACAAGAACATACAGAACAGTTTTTACGACGTGCGGAAGAACGGTCGCCAAGTGAAACGAAAGGCTTTTTCGCCGGTATAGCCGACTTTTTCAGTAGAATAAATCTAACCGATTTATTGGTTACCACAGGTACAGTAGCGGTAGTCGTCGGAATAAGCGCTCTTTGCGCCCCTGCTACTGCTGCGGGTATAACCTTTATGTTAATCGGTGGTGCTACAATTGGAGGAATGACAGGAGGTATATCGGAATATGCTCGGCAAAGAGCCGTAGAAAGTGAAGTTGATTTTGGACGAGTTGCCATTAAATTTGCAGGTGGAGCAGTAAAAGGTGCTGTATGTGCTATTCCCGGAGCAGGAGTAGGTATAGCCGGAAATGCGTGGATGGCCGGAGCAGTTGCAGCGGCCGGTGCAGGAGAAGCTTTATCCTGTACCGTTAAAAGCACAGGATTTTCCGGCGAAGCAGTGGCAGATGCACTAATCAACGGAGGCGCGCAAGGATTGGCGTCCATACCCGCAGCCGCTTTGGCAAGAGGTGTAGTCGGCTTGGTAAAACCACAACAGTCGGCTAATTTGTTAGGTGAAACTAAATCAGTGCAGATCGGTAAAGCAAAAGAAGTCGTTAAAGGTGCAGGAACTGTCGGAGGAAGCGTAGAGGCGGAAAATGTGGCAAGTAGTGCATCCGGAGATAAGTACGATAAACCTTCATCAACTACACGAAGTACGTTTGGACGAAGTCAAGCCACAACCGCACCCGGTTCAAAAAATTTATTGGGTGGTTCTGAATCAAGACAAATTGGTACAGCAGATCGCTTTGGAGAAGATGCCGAGGGGTTAACGATGAAACGTATGGTATCCACTAATCCAGGAAATACCGAAGCTAAAAGAGATATTTCTCCTGATGATGTTTATTCGCCTTTAAAAAATGATGTCCCAAGAGAGTTGCCAACACAACCTCAACCGTATGGTAGTCCCGTATCGGGGTCTCCCAATATGTTAAAACAGACATTTGAAACGACTCGCATGGAAACTATTGTAAGGAATCAAGATATAGCAAGAAATGTTCCTAAACAAAGCCCCCAATATTACGATGCACAAAAAGCAAACTATCAATCTGAGTTAGATAAAGTAAATGGGATAGAACAGGCGGCCCAAGCGGGTCAACGACCACCTTTAACCGAGGAAGAAAAACGTTTTATCGAAGTAACAAGATATACTGCAAGTAAACAAATCGGGAGACTCAACGATGCTCAACGGGGAGATTCTGTGCAACGCAGACGACTAAATAATGAATTGTATATGGAACCACACCGTGTATTTCAAAGCCAAATGTCGACCCCAAGCGTACAAGAGATATTAAAGTTTGGACGAATAATAAGTCGGTGGCAAGAAGATGGCGAAATTCTCATAGGATTGAGAGAATGACAAAGATTTTAAAAAACATTATACTTAAGGAGAAATAGAATTATGAAAATGAATAAGAAGACTAAAATAATAACTATGGTGGCTTTATGTACTGCTCTTTTACCGATACACAAAACATTTGCAGATAAGCTTGACGATGCATTTAGAGGGGGAGTAAGGACAGAATATGTAGAATATGGATTGGGCATTTCTCGTTACGTACAAACATTGAAGTTTGCATGGGCAAGTACAAGAAAAGAAGAAAACGGATATGAAACATATGATGGGTATCATTATTTGAGATGCTATAGGGAAAAGCTGTTTGGGGGAACAGAAGGTGATACAGGTCGAGTTTATAAAACTAAAGGTTTTTATATAGAGAGTGGTAAATTTGATATTAGCAATGGCCCGGTAGGCGGATTTAAAGCATGCTATGGTAATGAGTAATTTTTTAAGCAAAGAGGTAAATCATGCAAATTAAAAAAATCAGAGTGGTTTCTGTTTTACTATTTCTAATATTTTTTGTTATATCGTTTATTTCTTGTATAGTGATTGATGAGATGCGACAAAGAGCAAACTTAATAAGCGCAAGTCGTGGATATTACGGAAAATCGCAGATCGTTTTTGCTGCGGATGGCGCTTCCGATAGTGATGTTATAGAATCTGTCAAAAAAATTCGCGGTATTGCTTTATATAAAGATGATGATATAAATAATATAAGGCAAATATTCGTAGGCGGAAATTGCAATAATCCGCCGTTGCGTTCGGGAAGATTTTTTAATGAAAAAGATTTTGGGGAAGATAAACTATCTGAAAATACTGCAGTTATAGGAAAAAACAAGGTTTCTGAAACAACGGAAATTAACGGGCAAAAATCTATTATGGTGTATGGCGTTCCTCATACTGTTGTCGGTGTTGTGGGGACAGATGAAGAAACTCAGCTAAATAACATGATTATTGTTAAATTTAATCCCGCCTCATATATCGGGTTAAAAGCTTATAAAATAGATGTGTTTGATGGAAATGAAGATTTAATTTTTTCTGATATTTCAAAAGAAATCGAAAACAAAACCCATGTGGCTCCTAGAAAAATTATTTTTGAAAAAGTTGGGCTGGAATGTATATTACCTGAGTTTAATCAGAAAAATTTATATATATTGGTAATGATTTGTTTGTTAATTTCATCTGTTACAATTTCTATGGAATGGGGCAATGCTTTACAAAGAAGAATAGCCGTCAAAAGGTTGGTTGGGTGTAAACCGTTTCGGCTGATTTTTGAAATTTTGTTTGATTACTTTAAAATATCACTTTCTGCAGCTGTTTTTGGAATGCTTTTTAGTTTCGTTTTTACCAAAGAGTTTAGCTTGTTATCTTTTGGTGCTATAGTAGTTTCGGTTTTATGTGGGCTTATCGTGACAATCCCTATGGCTAAAAAACTTTTCAAAGTACCTGTGTCGGAGGTGTTAGCTCAGTGAAAATAGGTATAGTTTGGAACGGAATTATTCGAATGTATAAGAAGCACAAGTGGCTCTCATTTCTACTCATTGTTCAGTGTTTTGTTTGTACGTTACTGATGAATATGGTTTGTGCAACAGTTTTAAAAACACATTCGTCTGTGAGCAAGTTTAGTAAGTTTATTGGCAATAAATCGTATTACTGGGTCAGTGATAAGGCAGACGAAAATGGTGAGTATTCTCATTATATGAAAAATCAAAACGGAGAATATGAAAAACTGAAATCTTTTCATGAATGCCTAAAAAATGAAAAAGGTTGGAGATTCCTTAGTGCGGGTACACAGTTTATAGATATAAATTCATCTGATATACCGGATAAATTTCTTTTTCAGTATGAATGCGGGCACCCTATGGAAAACGAAGATAAATTCAAAAGATCTGTAAAATGCCTATGTGTCTCCGAAGATGTTTTTGCGGAATTTGGGGTAACGGTTAGTGAAGGTCGTGAGTTCCAAGAAGAAGATTTTCACTATAACGCCGGAGAATATGTACCGATAGTGTTGGGTCATGAGTATAAAGCGGTGTATTCGATTGGACAGGTTTTAGATGGAGAATATCTGGATAAAACTTTAAAATTTAGGATAATAGGTTTTTTACCTGAATTGACGGAAATACCTGCACCGGGGAACAGGGGTACGCTTTTGTGTGATAGATATATTGTGATGCCGGCATTTACTTGCGGAAATAGTAAAGAGCCCGGTTGGTTTGATAAGGTTACTTTGTTACAATGTACTAACGGAATAATTATTTCTGATTTAAATTATGCAGATGTACAGGAGCGCATTGACAAATATATCCTAGAAACAGGTACAATGAAATTTGATGCAGGTTCCGAAGGCTATAATTCCATAAAAAGCTTGACTTCAGTATCTGAAAGTGAGCTTTCAAGATTAATTTATATTTTTATTATTCTTACAATTTTTGCCATAGCTAGCATATCAATTACCGTTAACGGATTTATCAGAGAAAACTATTATGAATACGGTGTTCATTTACTCAGTGGAGCAACCCCACGATTTTTGGTAAAACAAATAATTGGTTTTATTACGTTGATTATGGGCATTTCATTTGCTCTGTCGTCACTTGTAGGTTTGGTATTGATTTCAAATTTGGCACCATTTGTTTCCCTAATTTTTTCTGTGGTTGTGGCATTGCTATCGAGCGTTTTCCCTGTAAACGTTGTAAAAAAAGTAGACGTAAATAGCTTAATAAGGAGGCAATAATAATGAACTTTTTGGAACTTAAGAATATATACAAAACGTTCGGTAGAGGCGAAAACGAAGTAAAAGCTTTAAAAGATATAAATATTACAATCGAAAAGGGTGAACTAATAGCTATTACAGGTAAAAGCGGATGTGGTAAATCTACGCTACTTAATATAATCGGGGGATTATCTTTACCTTCTTCAGGTTCGTATATGTTTGAAGGGAGTAAAATATCATCATACAATCAAGATGAGTTGGCATCTTTCAGGAATCGCAATATAGGTTTTGTTGTTCAGAGTTTTGCACTTATAAACGATATGACTATTTTTGATAATATTGAATTACCGCTAAAATATGCCGGAAAGAAATCATTTGAAATAAATAAGAGAGTCGAGGAACTTACCGATAAAATGGAGCTTTCGGACAAAACGAAATTTTTCCCCTCGCAGCTTTCGGGAGGGCAGTGTCAGCGTGCTTCAATAGCTCGTGCGCTTGCTTGTAATCCTCGTGTGCTTCTTGCAGATGAACCTACCGGAGCCCTTGATGAACAGACAGGCAAAAATATTCTTAATATTTTCAAAAGTTTGAACGAGGGCGGAATGACTGTTATAATTGTTACGCATGATTTGGAAATAGCGTCTATATGTAATAGAAGAATCGAAATGAAAGATGGCGCTATCTTTAACGATTATAATCTGAATTAGTTTAAAATAATTGGACGTTCTCGAACGGTTTATTACTTGGTAGTTTTTATAAAACAGATTATAAAAATGAATCTCAGAAGATGATTAATGAAGATATATTCAGTTCGATCTCAAAAATCAAGAATAAGGACATACAGGAATTGATTAAGGACGATTTAAATGAAGTTGAAGTATGCTTTGACAATAAGGTTTACAAGTTGGCAATAGTATTATGTGGTTCTATGAAGAATGCAGAAGAATAATAAATGATATAATTGAATCTAAGGAAAACAGGATTTGAGGTATTGGCAATAATACCTTAAAATTAAACCATGTAGCTTAAAATTCATCAAAAAATCATTTTAGCTACCAATTTATACCAAAAAAGTAATCAAAAAAGTGCGTAACCTATGGGAAAATTAGGTATTGACACCGTTCGGAGGGGTTTTTGAATAATAATATCCTAAATGTTTTGCCAAAAATGAATTTTTTAATGCATAGATACTTTGCACACTAATATATAATGCATAGCATTTTCTTAATACTTAATTTAATAGCAGAGTTTTGCACCTGGCGTGTAATGCTCTGCTTTTTTAGGTATAAAAGATTACATCCTCAGAATTACTTAAATTTTTCAAATAATTCGGTAAAATCAGGGGGTACTTTGCAATGTATGATTGCTCCCGCTTCATAAACTTAATCATGGGGAATCACCCCAATAACATTAAAAATGAAATGGCTTATTTTTATGCAATAGTTAAACGTATGGACAAAGATGACAGCATTAAAATGTCAAAAGTGCAAGAACACGAAGTTTCAATCAAAGAGGTTGTTTATAATAATTTTTCAGACGCAAATGAAGGGGAAATGTAATTATTTCAAGGTAGCTTACTTGGGTGGATAGAACTTATTGAGAACGAAAAGTTATACAACTCTGTAAAAGATTTGAAAATTGAAGATCGGGTATTAATCAGTCATGTAGTTAATGAATGATTGTAAAACATGGCAAGAGCTTGCATTTAAGTACAAAATCGACCAGTCAAACGTAAGAAAACGTTTCAATAAAATAATTAGAATTTAAAAAAATTTATTATTTAAAAAATAATTTTTATGTTCGATAGGTTTTGCGCAAAAATTCGGCCCAAAAACACTCTTTATATATGTGAAAGGAAACATTACTTCTCTTTTCAAGAACCTTGAAAATTAAATATAAAATCTTAGCAACAATTAAAGAAACTCCTATCAAGTCATAGTTCGAGCGTCGAAGAAAAATAAATTTATTTTGTGAGCCGTCGCAGGCGATAAGGGTAGTCTTACAAGTCGTGAGAACTTGGAATTCGTGTATCTAAAATGGTTTGTATTTTAGAGCTAAAATTTAAGAATTTTAGAAATTTTTAGAGCGTAAGTATTATAAAAAGGAGGCTGTAGCCGTTTATGGAAGTAATTTTACATTTTCCGGAAGATAAGGGGAAGATGGAAGAATTAAGTATTAGAGCCGCAAAAATTTACGGCTCAGCTGTAAAACGCAAAGTGGAAAATCTAAAGTGTAGCAAAAACCAGAAAATTAAATTGCTTGATGAGATAATCAAGAGTTGCGCAAAAATATAAGTGCTTAAAAATTTTTATCCTTAAAAATCCGGATATACATATTTTTTGACACTATATGTGCTTCGTTTTCCCCAGCGGACACAATTTTGGTCTTTATGTTTAACATTTTTGCAAAGTTTTGTTTCGTTTTATATATCCATCCATAAATTCTGAAATGTCAACATTGTATAATTCTGCAATCTTTTTTAAAACATTTAAAGGATAGTAAATGCGATGGGTAGATTCGTAATTCTATGTATGTAGATTCACATATATTTGCGTATTTTGCTACCTCTTTTTGCAACAAGGCATTTTTGTATCGATAGTACCTGAGTTTTTCGGCAACTGTTTTAATATCATTAGGTTTTGGTATTTTATATTGAATAATTCGGATTCGAGTAGTTTGCGAGGACTAAAAGAATTAAATGTATGCTTATAAAATAGGGAATAGGTTATTACTAACTTTAATAGAGGATGCCAATCGCTGCTTTTTGTATCCACTGTGTGAGGGTAGAGTTTTCAATACACCTGGCTGCGTAACTTGAAAGTCTAATGTTTTTTTCCGGCTTGAATGTATTTATTGCTTTTATAAGTCCGATTGTACCTATGGATATCAAATCGTCAGGGTCGCTCTTATTGTGATAGTATTTTTTTGTAATATGAGCTACCAAACGTAAATTATGACGTATGAGCTTATTTTTGGCGTATTTGCTTCCTGATTTTAATAAATCTATGTATTTCTTTTCTTCTTTGTTGGAAAGAGGTTTTGGAAAAGAGTTTGGTGTCATTACGTGAAGAATAGTAAAGGGGATAGTTGATAAAATGTTGAGTATTGTGTTTAACCACATTGAATATCACCAAGCTTAAAAAATAATAGTATATTTAAATTTTTATGTGTAGAATTCTTGTCTTTATCACTTTTAAAAATATCTTAAATGTAGCTTTGTTAAGATAATAATTTTATATATAATTAAATTTTCAAAAAATATGTTGTGTTTAATTTAAATACATGTTATAATATAAACATAAAATAATAAAGGAGTTTGGAAGTATGAATTTAATTTCTAAAGTTAAAAAACTTTCTATTTTAAGTGTTGTTGCTTTGAACACACTGTTACTGTCGGGAGGTTTAACCATAAATGCGATGAATCCTCAGAGTAGCAATGGTTCGACATCAAATGTTGTAGTCCCGTATTCTAAGTCTATAATTGATTGTGTATCGCAATCAGTAAAGCAATTAAGTGTAGAACCTATTATAATTTTTGCATATAATTCACCGTTGTATCCAAAGGGAGAAATGGAAATCGGAATTCCTCAAGTTGTTTTTTTCCCCAATGTTAAAAAAATAGAAGTAGTTCGTCAAAGAATTGTGTTAGAAGGCAAGCTTGTTCCTGCCGGTTCGGTTGATTCGGCGAGTAACGCCAACACACTAAAAATACTTGCCTATATTCCAAGCAAAGAACGTTTAAAAGGACGTTTATTTAATGAACCTATTTACATTTACATACCACAAGTGGGGTACCGAGAAGGAGCAAGACATTGGCTTACGCTTACTCCGCAACCGGTTAATTTCATTGGAATGCCGATATCTGTTGATAACCCAGCCCTAAAATTTCAAAAAGTTGAGCAGAGTGTTCCATCTAAAATTATGGAATTATATAGAGGCCCTGTGGTTGAAAATAGTCTTATGGGACAACTTCGTCAGTTTAGTGGATTAGTTCAGAAAGGTCGTATAGATGCACGAGCAAACCAATTACAAGCACGTGCCGTTCCTCTAAATAGCAGCGGATTTTTGCCTACACCATCTTCGGTAGAATTTTCGAACACCGTTTCAAAAAACCAACAGCCTAGTGTTTCTGAAAATCCGTCGCCTTCTTTACCTAGCTTTTCATATTTACTAAAAAGCCAGGCCGAGCAGCCCAGCGTTTCGAAAAATGAAGAATCGAATAATCCTTCTGCGTCTAAAAGCGAATCTTTAATAGGTAAATGTATTGAGCGTCATTTAAGATTTATACGAGATCTTAAAAATATTGATTCTTCCAGAAAGTCAGTTATTTCAAACAAGTCATTGCAAACACCACAGCCTTCCACACCACTATCAAGTGAGCAAACCAAACAAACGAATTATGTTACTCCTGAGAGAAATAAATTAAGTTTACAAAACTCAGTATCAAAATCTAATGGAGTTCAAAAAACTACAGTGCAAAATTCTCAAAAACTGATTCATCGTGAAGCTAAAAAACCAATGAAGACAGTAGATGATAAGAGCCCTATACACATAAATTTGTCAGATTCACAGTCGGACATAGAAACTGATATAGATACTGATATAGATACTGATATAGAGGAAAATAGTGATTATAATAAAAAATAATTTTTAAATCCTATAAAAACAGCTTAGAATATTTCTAAGCTGTTTAATTTCTTATTCTTTGATTTTCCATTCGTTTAATTTTTGCAAAATTTCTAAATATTGTTTTTCCGAAATATCTTCTAATTTTTCAACGGAATAATTTTTTAAAATATTTTCCAATAATTTATCGGAATTTTCAAAATTTGTTATCAATTTTTTTAAACTTTTCACATGTAAATTTGAGATTTTTTCAGATTCATTTTCCGGTAAATCTTCCCCTGAATAAATATACAGTCCCAGCCCGAACATAGCTAAATTTTTAACTAAGCACCGCATGATAGCTTTGTTTATATCGAACATGCTTGCGGCTTCCACAAATGCATTTTTCTTATATCCGTTTAAACAAGTGTATTTTACAGATTTCATCGCTCTATTGGAATTGTCCATTACCGGTAACCACATATCGTGGGTTAAATTGCTAATGGTTACGCTTGTAAATACCATGTATCCTGTATTTTCGTCGTAAACGTAGGGCAAATTATTTTCTCCGAATAATTTTACATGGTAAACTGCGTCAGGAAAGCGCTTTTTTATTTCCGCCCATGCATACGGCCACGATAAATAGGAAAGTCCGTTTTTCTTCTCTACGTGATTTCCTACATTTATGTTGAAAAGAGTTTCAAATACCGAATTTTTTTTATTCATTATTAGTTCCCCCCTGATAATGGTTTGTACTTATTATTTTTTTATTTTTAAAAATTATTCACTAATAATTAATATAAAAATTCTTTTTTAAATCATTTTATTGTATTTTTTGTCAAAATTTCATTGTCTAAAATTCCTCGTAATATATTTTTTACATCACTTTTTACTTTTTCCGGGGGGGATTTTTCTATATTACTTTGATTGATAAATTCTAACAGTCCTGAACAAAGAAATCCTGAAATTTTTTTAAAACTGTATTTTGGCTTTAAGGTGTCGCTTCGCTTTTTGGCATGTATTTCCAAATATTTATTTAGAGATTTAGAGAATGACAAATTCAGATATGGATTTTTGTATGAAGATATTTGGGAAAAAAATTCTAAATTATTGTAACAAGTGTTTAAAATTGAATCCAAAAAATTGCAGTAACTTATAATTGAATTTTTATTTTGGTTGTTTTCGTTTTGAAGTTTATGATATTCGTCTTGTGCTTTCTTTATTATGTCTTTTGATATATCATCCAGCAGGTCGTATTTATCATTGTAATGAGTGTAAAAAGTCATTCTTGTGGTTTTTGCATTTTTACAAATTTCTTTTACAGTTATTTTTTCAAAAGATTTTTGCGATAATATTTTAATTAATGCGGATTTTAAACTTTTTTTGGTTCTTAGTATCCTTTTGTCTTGAGTCATAGGTCAAACCTCGCATATCATTATGATTTTTTGAATTATTATATCATAAATTTTAAGTTATTTATACACATGTAAATTAATGTTATTGAATTTAGTGTATGAATTAAATATAATGATATTCAGTGTAGTAATTTTAAAGCAAAAAATCGGGAGTTGAGTAATTTTATGAGTTCATACATTTTAAGTTGCTGTTCTACGTTCGATATGTCGAAAGAACAATTTCAGGAAAGAAATATAAGCTATGTTTGTTTCCACTATTCCATAAATGGGAAAACTTATGACGACGATTTGGGTCAGACTATTAAATTTGAAGATTTTTATAAAATAATTTCTCAAAAAGGAGTAGAATTGAAAACTTCTCAGGTAAATGTCGAAGAATTTATTAATTATTTTACTCCTTTTTTGGAAAAAGGAATGGACATTCTTCATGTTAGTGTATCGTCAGCACTTTCGGGGGCATATAATTCCGCTCTAATAGCAAAAAAAGAGTTGGAAAGTAAGTTTCCTGAAAGAAAGATTTATATTTTAGATTCTCTGGGTGGATCATCCGGTGGCGGGCTGTTTATGTATGAGCTTGCAGATTTAAGAGACGAAGGAAAAACTATAGATGAGGTCTATAACTGGGGTGAAGAAAATAAATTGAGGCTTAATCACTGGTTTACGTCCACGGATTTGAGTTTTTATATTAAAGGCGGGCGCATTTCTAAGGCTGCCGGCATGATGGGAACTGTGTTTAAAATTTGTCCTATCTTGAATGTGAATTGTAACGGAAAATTAGTTCCTAGAATGAAAGTCAGAACCAAAGAAAAGGCTATAAGTGAAATTTACAATAAAATGGTAGAAAATGCGGATGAGGGCATAAATTACAGAGGAAGGTGTTTCATAAGTAATTCTGATTGTTTTGATGATGCAAGGAAACTGGCAGATTTAATAGAAAGTAATTTTAAAAACTTAAATGGAAAAGTAGTCATCAATAGTATAGGTACCACAATAGGAAGTCATTCCGGTCCCGGAACAATAGCACTGTTTTTCTGGGGTAAAAAACGTACAGATTAGTAAAATAAATATTACTTTGCCAAAGAATAAATAATTTTTTTGTAAATATGAGAATAAATAAAAGCCACCGGTACAGCTCGGTGGCTTTCTATTATTTAAATTCTTTTTTAGAGCGTGGATGACTCTCGACTTTTTTTAATAAAAATTTTTGCGAATCGGAGTTATTATGTTTGTACACTCTAATGTCAGAGCTGTCAAATTCTCCGGTGCTTTCAGTTCCAAGATAAAGGTCGTTACATTTTGATATAATGTTAAAATATCCGTCAGGCGTACGTTTTATGACCCATTGTTGAGCATTGGTTCCGTTAGGAGAATATTGCCAAACATTTGTTCCGCTTTCTTTACCTGCACTTTCAACATCAAGCATTTTTCCGGAACATTCTGCTGATATTACATAATATCCATTGCCTATAGATTTTACTAAAAATTTTTGAGCAGAACTCCTGTTGAATCGGTAAAGTCGTACGTTTGCTTTATCATCCTTGCCGGCACTTTCGACATCTAATGCCATATTGTCTTTTGCTTTGCTAAAAATATAATATTTTCCGTCTTGAATGGGATAAAGATTTTCAAAATGATTTTTTATCATAGATTTGTATTTTTTGCAAAATTCTTTTATTTTGTTCTGAGGTATATTATATTCGCTTTTGAACGTGTCTATATCTTTATCGCATATCTTATTATATTTCAGATCGATAGCTTCGGGAATATTTATATCACCATAAAAAGAATAATAATCATCGAATTTAAAGTTGCATCTTGTTAGCCAAGACTCATTACTGTCAGCTAAAATTATTCTTCTATTCGGCACACCATAGCTATCTGAAGCTATAAGAGCATGCATCGCAGATGCCAAAATAAATTTACACTGGTTAATTTTTCTGCAAACTTCTTTTGTAGGATCGTTTATGTTAATATATGTGTAAGATTTGTTATTTAGATTAATATTTTTTAAATACGGACTATTTTTATCTCCCTGATGACACACTATACCAACATCATAAATTTTTTCTTCATTCATGGGAAATATTTCGCTACATAATAATCCCGGATCTCCAAGAAGACAGTTATCCAATTTTTTCCCTATTATTTTTTCAACGTAATATTTGCTTTTGGTTCCTCTTAGTCCGTAGCAATTGATTCCTTCGGGAAATTTATAATTGTTAGAAGGAGTATGGATAAATCCTGCACCGAAAGTATTTATTTTCTGAGAATAACCATGACCCAATATGCTTCCGATAAAAATATTCTCAGCTTTGTCTTTTTCTGCAATCGCATAATTTAAATTAAAGTAATTTAACAAATCCTTATTTAATTGATCACCGAAATTATGACCTGTATTCCAATAATATACAGTAGAGTGATTGTCAATTGTCGCAAAGCAAGAACAAAAAACGGAAAAGAAGCAAATGCACCAGAATGAAACAAAAAGCTTTATGGATTTATTTAACATAATATCACCTTCCTGATTTTTATATAAATAATCATAAATTTTATATAAAAAAGTCAGAAATGTCAAGGCGTATCTTAGATTTATACATTTATTTCCATTCCTACCGGACAGTGGTCACTTCCTAGCACTTCACTATAAATGCAACTATCAACTAAACTATTTTTTAAACTTTGAGATATGACAAAATAATCAATTCTCCAACCTATATTTTTTTCACGGACATTTTTTCGATATGACCACCAAGTATAGGCATCCTTTCTATCGGGGTAAAGATATCGAAAAGTGTCTATAAAACCTTCAGACAATAGGTCAGAAAAACTTTTGCGCTCTTCAATTGTAAATCCGGAATGCCCGAAATTTGCTTTGGGATTTTTCAAATCTATTTCTTCATGTGCCACATTTAAATCTCCGCAAAGTATTATAGGTTTATATTTTTCTAAATTTTTTAAAAAATATTTTAATTTTTTGTCGAAATTTAGTCGATATTCCAGTCTGGATAAATCTCGTCGTGCTTGTGGAACATAGCAGTTAATCAGAAAAAAATTATCATATTCCAAAGCAATCACTCGACCCTCGATATCATCAAACATGGATGTGTCTACAGTTGTAAAATGTGATTTAGAAAAAATTGCGGTTCCGGAATATCCCCTTTTTTGTGCAGAATTCCAAATTGGATAATACTGTTTTAGTTCTAAAATTTCATAGGGCTCATGAATTTTTATTTCTTGCAGACAGATTATATCCGCATCTGTGTCAGTTATAAATTTACCGAGCCCCTTTTTTGTACAAGCTCTTATTCCATTTACGTTCCAGGATACAATCTTCACGAACGCCGCACCTCTTCTGATAATTTATATATTCAAAATATAATATAACAAAACTTTAAGTAAAGCAACTCACTTTTTTGTTTAATTATTTAAATTGCGCAAAACGCACAAAATGTTTCAAAAGTTCTGTTTTCTGAGTGATTTTCACGTATACGATTTACGTCATCTTGAATTTTTCTTTGATGTTTTTCTTGAGGTGTCTCTTCAGAAATATCTTCTCGTTTTCTCTTTTGAGCTTGGTAAGTTTGCGTGGTTTCGGGTTTTCCCGGCTGTTGAGGTTCAACTGCGAGCGTTGGGAATATTGAAGATGCTGAAAAAAGTAGCGCTAAAAGTAATAGTTTTGAGTGCTTTTTTAAATTTTTAATCATTTTTAAACTCCTTTTTATGCCTTTTTTAGTTGTTTCTACGCAAAGTTATTACTCATTCTTTTATTTAATTATTATTAAAGGATTCCGTTTGTTGTGCAAAAAAAACAAAAAGCTTCAAACATTCTTCCTTCCAATTTATCCTTTAAAGATATTTCTTCGGATTTTTTAGCCGATTTTAAAGATTTAAAAGTTGCGATGCCATTTTTGAATTTCCCATTATACGCTATATTATATTGATAAAGATTTTTTTTGATAGGAGTGGAGTTGAAAAAAATAGTCAATAATCTGTCGTCACCACGTATGTATTTGTTACATTTCTCATTTTCCAAAAGATTTTTTAAATCTATCACAACATTATTTTTATTACTTCCACTAAATCCCCAATTATTGATATCAAAGAAATAAGATAATATTTCTTGAATAATTTCTTTTTTCTCAGTTTGGATACTAAAATTGCCTAAATGTCCTATGCAGGTGTTGTTTCCGATAGATAAAATTTCGCTTTTATTGCTTTCTGGTAAAATCAGATAAAATTTTCTCACAGATCTGTTACATGCAGACAAGCCGCATCGGGGTAATAAAATGCTGTCTGTTTTTTCATTTATAGCAAATGGGCCCATTATTTCTTCTATCTTATAATTTTCACGTATAAAATTTACGTCATCTTGGATTTTTCTTTGACGTTTTTCTTGAGGTGTCTCTTCAGAAACGTCTTCGCGTTTTCTCTTTTGAGCTTGGTAAGTTTGCGTGGTTTCAGGTTTTCCAGGCTGTTGAGGTTCAACTGCGAGCGTTGGGAATATTGAAGATGCTGAAAAAAGTAGCGCTAAAAGTAATAGTTTTGAGTGCTTTTTTAAATTTTTAATCATTTTTAAACTCCTTTTTTATACATTTTTTGAAATTATGAATACAGTTTTTTCAAAACGCTTATCTTTGTTAGTTCATTTTAAATGGTTGATAAATATTATAAACGGCGCAGAAAAATTCAAATGCTTTAAAAATTTTGTCGTTGGACAAAGGAATTTCATTATCGTCAAAGGATATAAGAGATGTGAGAACAGGTGTTCTGTAGTAGAAATCTAGAAATGGACTGCGGTCGTTAGTTTTAACTATATTATTGTGTCTAGATAATATATTTGTTAAATTTTTTTCGTCGGGTATTTTGTACTTACATTGGTAAGTTGTATTACTTTTTTTATTCAAGTAAAGTTCTTTGTTGTCGTCACTGATTACATATCCTTTACTACGAAGGTAATCTTTTAATTCAACCACACTTAAAATGAAATTTCCATTTCTATTTGCCGGTGCTACATCTTTTCCATTGATATTTTTATGACGGCAGAGTTTATTCCAATTTCTCTGATCAAAAAAATAAGCCAGTATTTGTGCAGCTACATCAGCATCTCTTTCTGATTTTGGGTCTTTTGACTCGTCGGTACCTGCAATACGAATTTTTTTAGATATAGAGCCGGATATTTTATTAGGAGAGAAATTTTCATAACAATTACAGCCTATTGGTATAAATTTACCCGATCTTCTTTCAGGCACAAGATGAAAATATTTTAGTGATCGATTACAAAAGTTACCGCTTTCTTTTTGTAATTCGCAGTGCACACAATATGGAGGTGAGGTTTTAAATAAAATAGGTAACGCGTTACCGAAATCGTACAATTCGTTTAAGCGCTGGGCTTCTTGACGGGTTTTTTCTGAATCTTCGCGTTTCCTTTTTTGAGCTTGTTGAGCCTGAGTGGTTGAATTAGGTTTATGAGGTTCAGCCGCAAAAGTTGAAAATATCCAAGATGATGAAAAAAGCAGTGCTAAAAGTAATAGTTTTGAGGAGTTTTTTAAATTTCTGAACATTTTGTGATTCCTTTCTTCAAAATAATTTAATATTGTTTTTAAAAAATGTAGAGCTTTGTAAGGAGAATCTCTAGAATGTGGATTTATAAAATTAAACTATATTAAGGCTAAAACTATTGGAGTGGTAATGTTAAAAAATATTATCCCTAATTGAATGGTTAATTACGATCAAAAAAAATAAAATTATCAATTCTCCTTAACTCTACAGTATAATTATATTAAAAAAATGCAAATTATGCAAGGCTAAAATGAATATAAATTTAATTTTAGTAAAATATTTCTGTAGTTACTTGTATTTTCAGAAATATTTGTAGTAATATTTCATAATAAAAAAATCCCACCCTGTCTAAAAACAAGGTGGGGAAGATTACATTTAATTATTTAAATAGCTCAGACACAGTGGTATTGCAAAGTTGAATTACTAAATTAAATTGCTTTTCTTCGTTATTTTCCGGATTTTTATAAGTATCCGGCTCTTCACAAAGGTATACCATTGCACTTCTTTGCTTTTCTGAAGATTCTCCCATCCAATAATAAAGACCATCCTCGAACTTTGCTTCGGGTTCTTCATCGTTTAAAATGCCATAATATTTAAAGCCTGAATTTTTGAGCTTGTTGACATAATTTTTAACGTCATCCAAGGTGGATCCGGAGTAATAGATGCACCAAATCATCTGTTTTTTATCCCCGTCTCCTTCATTTACATATTCAGTTGCAACTATATCTCCGCTTCCTTCATATTTCATACCGGAATCTATAAAATCCGCCGTGGGCCACTCTTTACCGCCCGGCTGTACGTCGGATTTCTCACTACCGGTGTTGTTTTCATTTTCGCTGTCAGGTTGTGTATTTTCAGAGTCGTTTTTGGAAGCACTTTCGGAATTTTCGTTTTGATTTTCTGAGTTATTATCGGTATTATTGTCCGTATTTTCAGCGTTCTCTGAAACTGAATTTTCGTTTTCGGAAGAGCTGTTTTCAGTTGACTGATTGTTGCCACATGCCGTTATTGAAAGACACATTAATAGTACTATTCCTAATAAAGATAACTTTTTCATAATAAATACCTCCTAATAATTTTATTTTTGGTTATTTTTTAATTCCAAATAAAAATTGGCAAAATTGCTTTTATTGAAACAGGACACAGACACTGGTTATTTCTAAAATTGTAAATCACAGCAATACCCATCTCAGAAAAGACAAATACAATACAACTAAGTCCAATCTATGTTCCGCCATAACTTTTTACTCATACGTATAATTTTCAAGCGCGGAGGTTTTTTACTTAGAGTATAAATGAACTAAAAATTTATAAAAACAAATTAAAAATATTGCCATGAATATTTTATTTCACAGTATCTGTAAGAATTTTTCCGGTTATTGGTTAAATCTCCCCTTTCTCCATTATAATAAACATTTCAGACAAATTCTATCATAATTCTACAAAAAAGTCAACGCTTATTTTATGAATTATAATTTTAAGTATTTTCCTGTATATGAAATTGGACTTTTTGAAATTTCTTCAGGCGTTCCTTCTGCAATCACTTCTCCGCCGTTTTCTCCGCCTTCAGGGCCTAGATCGATTAAATAGTCGCATGTTTTTATAAGGTCAATGTTATGCTCTATAAGCAAAATAGTATTTCCTGAAGATACCAATTTTTGCAGTACGTCCGAGAGCTTGTGAACATCCGCAATGTGAAGTCCGGTTGTAGGCTCGTCCAGTATATAAAACGTTTTTCCGGTTGACCTTTTTGAAAGTTCTGTGGCAAGTTTTACACGCTGGGCTTCTCCGCCTGATAAAGTTGTGGCAGATTGCCCCAGTTTTATATATCCCAGCCCGACTTCGGAAAGTGTGTCGAGTTTCTTTTTTATTTTTGGGATATTTTCAAAAAAAGCACGTGCTTCATCCACAGTCATGTTTAAAACATCACTTATATTTTTATTTTTATATTTTACAGTCAAAGTTTCGTTGCTGTATCTTTTTCCTTTGCACACCTCACAAGGCACATATATATCGGAAAGAAAATGCATCTCTATTTTTATTATTCCGTCGCCTTGACATGCTTCGCAGCGCCCGCCCTTAACATTAAAAGAAAATCTTCCGCTTTTGTATCCTTTTGCTTTAGCTTCGGTTGTAGAAGCGAATAATTCACGGATGTCGGTAAATAATCCGGTATAGGTAGCGGGATTTGAGCGAGGAGTCCTGCCGATTGGAGACTGACTGATATCTATGACTTTATCAAGGTGTTCTATGCCTAATATTTTTTTGTGTTTTCCGGGAATGTTTTTAGCTTTGTTCAGAACCACGGACAATTTTTTGTAAATTATTTCATTTACTAAAGTTGATTTTCCCGATCCCGATACTCCTGTTACACCTGTTATTGTTCCAAGAGGAATTTTTACATCTATGTTTTTAAGATTGTTTTCTGATGCTCCTTGTATTTCCAAGAATTTTCCGTTACCTTTTCTTCTTGATTTTGGTATGGGAATATATTTTTTGTGGCTTAAATATTGACCGGTGATAGAGTCGGAGCAATTTTTGATGTCATCTATGGTTCCGGCACAAATAATTTTTCCGCCGTTTACTCCTGACCCCGGACCGACATCTACTATATAATCCGCAGCATACATCGTATCTTCGTCGTGCTCTACAACAATGACACTGTTCCCGCTGTTTCTTAAATTTTTCAGTGCTGATATCAATTTTTGGTTGTCTTTTTGATGAAGACCTATACTCGGTTCATCTAAAACATATAGAACCCCCATTAAGGCGGAGCCTATTTGTGTTGCAAGACGTATTCTTTGGCTTTCCCCGCCTGATAAAGTCCCCGAAGCTCTTGACAGTGTAAGGTACTCCAGTCCTACATTTTTTAGAAATGTTAATCTGTTTTTTATTTCTTTTAGAATCGGGGCTGCTATTATCGAGGATTTTTCAGGTAATTTTAAATTTTCAAAAAATTCCAAAGATTTTGTCACAGACATATTGCAAAGCTTTGCTATATTTAATCCTCCGACCGTTACAGACAAAGAGATGGGAGAGAGCCTGTCTCCGTGGCACCGGTCACAGGGGATTTCGTTCATAAATGATTCTATTTCTTGCTTTATCCAGGCACTTTTTGTTTCTTTGAATCTTCTTTCCAAGTTCGGAATAATACCCTCAAATTTATTTTTATACATGGTTTTCCCGAATGCGGTTTCTTTTACAAGTTCCAAATATTCTCCGTTTGTTCCGTAAAGTATTGTTTTTAAGGTTTTTTCAGGTAATTTTTCTATAGGCGTATCCAATGAAAAATTATATTTTTTGGCCAGTGCTTTGAAGTACATATTTGCGATGGAATTTCCTTCCTTAGACCATCCGCTTCCTTTAATTCCTCCTTGATTTATTGATTTAGAAGGGTCGGGAATGATAAGTTTTTCATCAATTTTTAAAAATATTCCTAATCCGGTACATTTTTTGCATGCGCCGAAAGGACTATTGAAAGAAAACATACGAGGTTCAGGCTTTTCGGTTGCGATATTATGTTCCGGACAAGCTAAATTTTTAGAGAACAAGATATCATTTTCCATATTTATATTTACTATTATAATTCCATTGGACATATTTGCTGCAGTTTCGACAGCTTCTGCTATTCTTGAACGATATTCATTTTTTGTTATTATTCGATCTACTATTATTTCAATGTTGTGCTTTTGGTTTTTTGAAAGAGCAATATTTTCAGATAATTCTCGTATTTCTCCGTCAATACGTACTCTGACAAAGCCTTCCTTTTTTGCGGTTTCTAATTTTTTTTCATGTTCGCCTTTCTCCCCTCTTACAATAGGAGCCATAATTTGAATTTTTTTATTTTCCCCCATGTTCAAAATTTTATCTGTGATTTGGTCAATTGTTTGGTTGCTTATTTCTCTTTTGCAGATAGGGCAATGGGGGATTCCTACTCGGGCATATAAAAGTCTTAGATAATCATATATTTCAGTTACGGTTCCGACTGTTGACCGAGGATTTTTTGATGTTGTTTTTTGGTCAATCGAAATTGCAGGGGACAAGCCTTCTATACTTTCCACATCAGGTTTATCCATTTGACCTAAAAACTGTCTTGCGTAAGAAGAAAGAGATTCCATGTATCGTCGTTGTCCCTCGGCGTATATTGTATCGAATGCCAAAGAAGATTTTCCGGAACCTGAGAGCCCCGTGAATACTACAAGCTTGTCCCTTGGAACTTCCAAATTTACATTTTTTAAATTATGAACTTTTGCTCCTTTTATAACTATATTTTTTTTCATTTTTGTCACTTCCTTGTTATGAATCTTTTATTTTTTGAATTTGATCTCTCAAAAATGCCGCATGCTCAAACTCCAGCATTTGTGCCGCTAATTTCATTTCTTTCGAAAGATCTTTTAAAAGTGTTTCTTTTTCTTTTTTACTCAAGTCTGAGTATGAGCTCTTGTTATAGCTTTTATCTTTTTCGGATATTTCCAGAATTTCAGTTATTTTTTTTCTTATAGTTTTTGGTGTAATATTATTTTTTGTATTATATTCCGTTTGTAATTTTCTTCTTCGGGCGGTTTCTTTGATAGCCTGTTCCATCGAAGGGGTAACTTCATCGGCATACATTATAACATAACCATTGGAATTTCTTGCTGCTCGTCCTATCGTTTGTATAAGTGATCGTGATGATCTTAAAAAACCTTCTTTGTCGGCGTCGAGTATTGCTACAAGCGATACTTCGGGGATATCAAGGCCTTCTCTGAGTAAATTTATTCCTACGAGAACATCTGTTTTACCAAGTCTTAAATTTCGTATAATTTCCATTCTTTCGATGGTGTCAATGTCGCTGTGCATATAGGTTACTTTTATTCCTGTGTCTTTTAAATAGGAAGTTAAGTTTTCTGCCATTTTTTTTGTGAGAGTGGTGACCAAAACTCTTTCATTTTTTTCTGTTCTTGAATTTATCTCAGAAATTAAATCTTCAATCTGACCATCTGTTGGTCTTACCGAAATAACAGGGTCTAAAAGCCCTGTGGGTCTGATTATTTGCTCGGTTATATTTTCGCTTTTTTCAAGCTCAAATTCTCCGGGTGTAGCGCTTACAAAAATTACTTGATTAATTTTTGAATAAAATTCGTCGAAATTCATTGGTCTGTTGTCGTAGGCTGAAGGTAATCTAAATCCGTACTCTATTAAATTTTCTTTTCGAGCTCTGTCTCCGGCATACATGGCTCTTACTTGGGGCAGGGTTACATGAGATTCATCTATGAACATTAAAAAGTCGTCCGGAAAATAATCGAATAACGTTGTGGGAGTACTGCCGGGCTTTCTGCCTGTCAGCACTCTTGAATAATTTTCGATACCCTTGCAAAATCCGATTTCTTTTAGCATTTCGGTATCGTAATTGACTCTTTCTGTGATTCTTTGAGCTTCGATGAGTTTGCCGTGATTCCTGAAATAGTTCGCTCGATCTTTGGCTTCTTGTTTTAAATTTTTTATTGCAACTTCAAGTTTTTCGGGCGGAACTATATAATGAGACGCGGGATAAATGGCTACATGTTTTAAGGTTGATATGACGTTCCCTGTTACAGGATTTATCTCGGAAATTTTTTCGATATAGTCTCCAAAAAATTCAACTCTTATTAATTTGTCGTTGGAATTCGCAGGAAAAATTTCAATTACATCTCCTCGAACTCTGAATCTATTTCTTTTTAAATCAATATCATTTCTCTCATACTGAAGTTTTGTAAGTTTTTTGATTAGAGAATCACGACTTTTTTCGGTGTCCGGCCGTAAAGAAATAATCATAGATTTATAATCTATAGGGCTTCCCAAACTGTATATGCACGATACGCTGGCAACAATTATCACGTCATTTCTTTCGGATAAAGCAGCGGTTGCCGAGTGACGCAGCTTGTCTATTTCATCATTAATCGACGAGTCCTTTTCGATATATGTGTCTGTTGCGGCAATATAAGATTCAGGTTGGTAATAGTCATAGTAAGAAACAAAATATTCCACGGCGTTATTAGGAAAAAAGGACTTAAATTCTGAACAAAGTTGAGCTGCTAAAGTTTTGTTATGGGCAAGTATTAAAGTGGGCTTTTGAACTTTTTCTATTATGTTTGCCATCGTGAAAGTTTTGCCGGAACCGGTAACGCCCAAAAGTGTTTGTTCTTTATAACCTTCTTTTATTCCCTCGGTAAGAGAATCTACCGCTTTTAGTTGATCTCCGCAAAGTTTAAAGTCTGATGTTATTTTAAATTTCATTTGAATTCCTCCTTTGTGAATAATCTTTTTGATTTGGAAAAAGTTTTGTTTAAGTTGAAAAAATATATGATTTGGTATAATCTATATAGCATAATACAATACATTTTACTACATAAGTAAAGGAGTGTAAAATTTGATAAAAATCAACAATATCAGCAAAAAATTTAAAGATAAAGAAGTGCTGAAAAATGTAAGTTTTAAGGTCGATAACGGTGAAATTGTAGGACTTCTGGGAGAAAACGGTGCCGGAAAATCAACTCTTTTAAGAATTATAAGCACAATGCTTTTTCCGACATCAGGGAACGCAAATATAAATGGTTTGGATTTAGTTAAAGAACCGGAGAAAGTCAGAAAACAAATCGGAATATTATTTGGAAGCGAAGTAGGACTATATGATAGGTTGACTGCGAGAGAAAATTTGGAATATTTTGCCAGATTAAGTGGCATGAACGATAAGGAAGTTGAAAAAAGAACAGAATATTTAATTGATAGATTTAAATTTAAAAGTTATGCCGATAAGCAGGTTTATACCTTTTCAAAAGGCATGAAACAAAAAGTTTCTATCGCTCGTTCGATTGTGCATGACCCCTCTGTTATGCTGTTTGACGAACCGGATTCGGGATTGGATTTTAAAGCGGCAAGAATAATATTTAATTTTATGGAAGATTGCAAAAAAGAAGGAAAATCTATAATATTTTCAAGTCATTCGATGGAAAATATAAAAAAGTATTCCGACAGAATAGTAGTTTTGCGAAAAGGAGAGATACTTAGCGAATTTAATGCTGAAGACTACAGGAAAAAGTACACCGAAAGAGAATTTGATGATATACTTTTTGACTTGGTTTGTGATGGGGATGATAATGATGATTAAGAGCGCAATTACTGTTTTTTTAAAAGAATTAAAATGTATGATTAGAGACAAAAGAACTTTTTGGATGATTGCGATTATTCCATTTATATTCGTCCCGGTTATGCTTATCATAATCAATTTTTCGACTAAAAATTTGGAAGATAGTGTAAGTAATAACATAACCGTGGGAATAAGCAGTAAAGACAATACTTTTTATGATTTTTTGTCTGTACAAAAAGCAATTACTGTGCTCGATGTATCTGATCCCCAAAAGTCTTTGAATTCGGGAGAAATTGTTGCTTACATAGTAACGGATAGTAATTTAGATGAGAAATTTTTAAAAAAGGAAAAATTTAATATAGATATTCAATATAATGACTCTTCACTAAATTCGAAACTAGCCGAATCTGTTTTGCCACAGTATGAATCGGCATTTCGATATATAAGCGAAAATTATGAGTTTAAAGATATCCGGAGTCTTAAAGAAAAAATAACTCCGGAACTCGATTTATCGGCTGAGTTAGGGTTGAACGTATCTTCGAACAATAGTGTAATTTATTTTAATATGCTTGTTCCTATTTTACTTGTGATATATTGTTGGATGGGTTCTTCTACAGTTGCTGCTGAGCTTACAGCAGGCGAAAAAGAGAAAGGGACTTTGGAACCTCTTTTATCTAATGGCGTCGAGAGAACTTCGCTGGTTGTAGGTAAAATAGCCGCTACTGCAACTATGAGTATGATAAGTGGTCTGTCTAATGTTTTAGGGCTGGGTGTTTATCTTTTAGTTTCTGTGTCATTTGGAAAAGTTGGAATGAATATTTTTGATTTAGCTGTTTTGCTTTTTGTTTCAATTTTGATATCGGTATTTTTTTCGTCTGTGAATATAATGATAGGAATATACGCACGGTCATTAAAAGAAGCCCAAACTTATTTTATGCCATCTTTGCTGATTTATTTGATTCCTACATTTTTTACTTATACATTAGATATAAATCATATAAATTTTTATCAACTGTGTATTCCGGTTTATAATATTATCTGTATAATAAAAGAAATCTTGGCTTCTTCAGTAAATATTATGCATTTTGGAATAGTAACAATGTGGTTTATTGGGTATAGTTTGTTGGCGTATTGCGCAACAATAAGACTATTTAAAAGAGAAGACGTTATTTTTAGAATTTAATAAGTATTATTATTTTGGCTTCATGGAAAGGAAAATTTAAGTTGAGCAGTAGATATTTTCGTACTGAATTATTGATAGGAAAAGCAGCCTTAGATAAATTAAAAAATTCCCGAGTGGCAATTTTTGGGCTGGGCGGAGTAGGCTCTTATGTGGTAGAAGCGTTGGCTCGTTCAGGCGTGGGAAATATGGATATTTTTGACGGAGATGTCGTTGACGTTACCAATATTAATCGCCAACTCATAGCACTTGAATCAACAATAGGAATTCCTAAAGTTGATGTATCCGAGAAAAGAATAAACGATATTAATCCGCATATCAATGTAAAAAAACATAATTGCTTTTTCACAAAAGAGAATCAATCTGATATTGATTTTTCAAAGTATAATTATGTTGTAGACGCCATTGATATGGTTTCATCAAAGCTTCTGTTAATCAAAATGTGCAAAGATGAAAATATTCCTATTATAAGCTCTATGGGGACAGGCAATAAATTAAATCCAACGCTTTTGAAGGTGAAAGATGTGTATTCTACCTCTAATTGTCCGTTGGCGAGAGTAATGAGAAGAGAACTGAGAAAAATGGGAATTAAAAGTTTGAAAGTTGTTTGCTCCGAAGAAATTCCTTCTTATATACCAAAACCGGATGAAATGAATCCCGGAAAAAAAGTTAACTCGAGTATTTCTTTTGTACCTTCCGTTGCAGGATTAATTATTGCTTCTGAAGTAGTTAAAGATTTAATTAATAAATAAGATTCAAAAGGAGTGAATCATATGGCGGGAATTGTCGAATGGAACTATAGAAATATCGATAGAGAAAAAATTATTGACCTTGCTGTAAAGTGCAATATTCCTTTTGTTTCTGCTGCGATTATGTATGCTCGAGGGTTTACTTCCAAAGAAAATATACTTAATTTTTTAAATGATAAGTATGAACCTAAATCAGAAAATCTTTTTGAAATTCCCGACATGGATAAAGCTGTTTCTCGTTTGAAAAAAGCAATTAAAAACCGCGAAAAAATTTGTGTCTATGGAGATTATGACGCTGACGGAGTAACTGCTACCGCACTGATGTTTTCATATCTTAAAGAAAAAAGCGCTGACGTGTTTTATTATATTCCGAAGCGTGAAAAAGATGGGTACGGCTTGAAGGTACAAGTTATAGATTTTTTGAAATCTAAGGGAGTTGAGCTTATACTCACCGTGGATAATGGTATATCTGCATTCGATGAAATCTCTTATGCAAATAGTATTGGTATGGATGTAGTTGTAACGGATCATCATCGAGTTCCCGAAAATCTTCCTCCGGCAGTTGCTGTTATAGATATGTTCAGAGAAGATTGCGACGTGAAAGATAAAAATTTTGCGGGAGTAGGTATAGCATTTAAATTAATAGAGGCTATGGAAAATGGTAATTTGGCTCCGGACAAATATATAGACCTTGTTACACTTGGCACCATCGGAGATTCTATTGAGCTTTTTGGCGAAACAAGAAGTATTGTAAAAAGAGGTATTAAAGCAATAAAAAGCTCCAATAAGCCCGGAATAAAATCTTTGATAGGCATTTCTAACTTGGAAGATAAAAGAATTGATGCTATCGGAGTTGCTTTTTGCTTAGTTCCTCGTATAAATGCAAGCGGAAGAATGGGTGACGCTTCTTTGGCACTTAAATTACTTGTTAGCGGAACGGAAAACGAAGCAGAGCGATTAGCTTCGGAACTTAATGAATTAAATATAAAAAGAAGGGAAACAGAAAACGATATTTTAAATTCTGTAGAAGAACTCCTTAGGTCAGAGCCTCAGAGAAAATATCAAAAAATAATTATTGCGGAAGGAGACGGCTGGCATCGTGGAGTACTCGGAATAGTAGCTTCAAGAATTGCTCAAAAATACTCTAAGCCGACAATACTTATTTCTCGGCACGAAGAAGATGCCACAGCCTCTTGTCGAAGCATTCAGGGATTTTCGATACATAATTTAATATCGATGTGTTCTGATTTGGTTGAAAGATTTGGTGGACATCCCATGGCGGCCGGTATAAATTTAAAATCTGAAAATATTGAGAAATTTAAAGGGAAAATTTTAAAAACAGTTGCGGATATGGAGGTTCCGTACCCGAAATTAGAAGTGGATTTGTCTGTTAATCCTTCCAAAATAACAAATAAAATTTTAAATGATATAAATTTTTTAAAACCATTCGGTGTGGGAAATCCGGAGCCTGTGTTTGCGTTAAATGGTATGAAATTAAAAAAAATAATACCTCTTAGCAAAGGTGCGCATACAAAAATTATTGTCGAGAGGGAAAATGCTCAAACGGAAGTACTTTGCTTCAATCAGAAGACGGATGAGTTTTTATATAGTCCAAATGAAATTGTGGATTTGGCTGTTACATTTAGTAAAAATGAGTATAAAAAATTCGTGAGTTTATCAACTATGCTTTTGAATATGAAGTTGTCAGGGCTGGAATTCAAAGAGGTGATTGAATATAAAAAAATTTATGAAAAATTTAAGAGGGGTGAAAAATTATCGAAAAAAGAAATTAAAAATTTGACGCCTGTTCGAGATGATTTTGTCAAAGTGTATAAATATTTTTTAAATCAGGGAAATATTATTACGAGAGCGGATATTTTGAGCTATAGGATATTTGGAAAAGCGTCGTTTTTTGGTAAAATTTGTATTATTACAGATGTGCTCCATGAACAAAATTTGATAAATTTAATCAAAAATGCAGATGAGTTGAGAATAACAGTAAATCAAAATAAAACTAAAGTTGATTTAAACGAATCCGAAATAATGATGCTTTTGAAAGGGGAAATATAATTATGCCGGTTGAACCTAATTACAACACTTATGAAGATCTTTTGAATATAATTAAAAAAAGCGGTAAAAATTATGACCTGGAAATATTGGAAAAAGCGTATAAATATGCTTGTAAAGCTCATAAAAATCAAAAAAGAGTTTCAGGAGTAGAGTATATTTACCACCCTGTTTCCGTTGCGTATATTTTAGTGGAGCTCGGCATGGATACCCCTACCGTGGCAGCAGCACTTCTGCATGATGTGATTGAAGATACGGAGGTTACTAAAGATGATATTGTTAAAAATTTTGGTAAAGAAATAGCCTCTCTTGTCGACGGAGTGACAAAATTAAGAAAAATGCCGTCGTTCTCTCGAGAAGAAGAACAGGCAGAAAATGTGCGAAAAATTCTTATGGCCACTTCGCAAGATATACGGGTAATAATGGTTAAGCTTGCGGACAGACTGCAAAATATGCGCACCATTGAATGTATGCCCATGCAAAAACGGCGGGACAAAGCTCTTCAGAATATGGAAGTTTTTGCTCCGATAGCTCATCGTCTGGGAATTCGAACAATGAAAGATGAACTCGAAGACCTTTCTTTAAAATGTTTGGATCCTATTGCTTATTCTGAAGTTGAAGATTCGTTGGCCTTGCGCAAAGACGACCGAGAGAAATTTATAAATTTAATAAAAAAACGCATTATGGATCGAGTTCAAAAATTTATTCCGGATGTATATATCGAAGGCAGAGTAAAAAGTGCCAATGAAATATACAAAAAGATGTTTATAAAAGGCAGATCAATGGACCAAATTTATGATATATATGCAGTTAGAATTATAGTTAATACCATTAATGATTGCTATAATGTTTTTGGAATAGTTCACGATATGTTTCAGCCTATTCCAAGCAGATTTAAAGATTATATATCCACCCCGAAACCAAATATGTATCAGTCATTGCATACTACGGTGCTTAGTAAAGAAGGTATCCCTTTTGAAATTCAAATAAGAACCTGGGAAATGCATCGTACTGCCGAGTACGGTATAGCTGCGCACTGGAAATATAAGCTTGGAATTTCAGGGAAAGATAATTCTTGGATGCGTTCCTTATCTTGGGTCAGAAAGCTTTTGGATAATCATAAAGATATGGAAGATATCACCGATGTTATCTGCAATATAAAATCTGATTTGGTTCCAAAAGAAATTTTTGTTCTGACTCCCAGAGGAGATGTTATAAGTTTGCCTATGGGCTCCACAGTTATTGATTTTGCGTATGCAATTCACTCGGAACTTGGTAACCATATGGTAGGTGCAAAGGTAAATAAAAAAATTGTTCCCATAAATTATGTTTTGAAAACAGGAGAAATTGTGGATATATTAAGCACCAAAGACCCAAACAAAGGCCCGAGCAGAGATTGGCTTAATATAGTGAAAACGAGCGAAGCAAGAAATAAAATAAGGCAGTGGTTTAAACGTGAAAGGCGAGAAGAAAATATTTTAGAAGGATATAATGAACTAAAACTTGAGCTTTCAAAACATAAGATTAATGTTCCGGAAGAACAGCTTGAAAAATTCTTGGGTCCGGTTATTAAGAAAAATTCATGCAATTCTTTGCAGGATTTCTTTGCTGCAGTAGGATACGGCGGAATTCAATTATGGAGAATAATGCCGCGACTGAAAAATGAGTACATAAAAAATTATAAAGAAGAACAAATACTGTCAATTTCTCAGAAAAAAGTAGAAAAATTTAATCTCAATAAATCTTCTGCGACACCGGACGGAGTGGTTATCGAAGGTATTGATAATTGCTTTATAAAATTTGCAAAATGTTGCAGTCCGTTGCCCGGAGACGATATCATAGGCTTTGTCACAAGAGGGCACGGAGTAACGATACACAAACGCAGTTGCCGAAATATTATTAAAAACAAAAATGATTCTGAGTTTTGTAATAGATTGCTCAATTCCTCTTGGTCAAAGGATGTTTCATCTGATTTTGAGGCTACCTTAGAAATAAATTCTTGTGACAGAGAAGAACTTTTAAGCGATTTAATGCGTAAAATTAATGCTATGGACTTAAAAATAATATCTTTAAATTCTAAAGTTTCTGACGGAAATGTTTTAATATTTATAACTATAAAAACAAAAAATTTGGAGCACATACAATATATAATAAACAATTTATTAAAGATAGATGGAATTATATCAGTGAAAAGAGTGTGAATATATTGAAAATTCAAAGATTCCCTGTTGGTATTCTCAGGACAAATTCTTACTTGATTTCTTATAAAGATAAAGGAATAATAGTTGACCCGGGAGGAATTAGCGATAAACTCGATGAAAGTATAAAAAAATTAAGCGGTATTGAGTACATAATTTTAACTCACGGACATTTTGATCATATACTGGAAGTAAAAAGGTATCAAAAATTAACCGGAGCAAAAATATTAATCGGAAAAGACGAAAAAGATTTCCCGATGGATAACTCACTTAATTTATGCTTAGATTTTTATAAAAAAGGAATGGAAAATTTTTCGGCGGATATACTTTTAGAAGATGGCGACAGTTTAAATTTTAATGGTAAAGAAATCAAAGTTATCGCCACACCGGGACATACAGTTGGAAGTTTGTGCTATTGTCTGGACGGAAATATGTTCTCGGGAGATACTTTATTTCGTGGAGAGGTAGGTAGAACGGATTTGGCGACAGGTAGCCAAGAAAGTATTTTGAATTCTTTGAAAAAGCTTTATAAATTAAAAACCGATTATGTAATTTATCCCGGGCACGGCTTAACTACCTCATTGAAGAAAGAAAGGTTAGCCAATACCGGTTTAAAACAGTAGATTTGGATATCACAATAATATAACAGTAATGTAAATTTTAAAATTTAATATTTGAAATTTGTGTATTTTTTGGTTATAATAAATAAATGAAAAAGAACTTTTGGGAGATGATTTATAATGGGAGTGTTTGAAGATATTTTGGTGAAGGCTAAAGGAGCCGTGGATGCTCTGGGAGAAAAAGCAGGTCAATTTGTTGATGTTTCTAAACTTAATATAAAAACAGCAGAGCTTAAATCTGATTTAAAAAGTGAATATGAGGCGCTTGGAAAAACTGTTTACAATTGTGAAAAAAATCATATAGACAGTTCTTCAGAGATAACAAATGCGGCGTTGAGAATAGATAGTATTTATATGCAAATTGAAGAGCTAAAAAAACAAGTTGCAAAAATGAAAAATAAAATTCTTTGCAAAGAATGTGGTAACGCAAATAATTTAGGTGATTCCTTTTGCGGAAAATGTGGGAAAGAATTAAGGAATTCCGGTAGTGAATCTTTTGAAGAAACAGATGATTTTTCGGAATTTGAAAAATAATGATCATAGCGAAAGAGGAAGCCGCAGGGGCTTTCTTTCTGCTTTTAAGAGGAAGTGATTGATATTATCAGAAAAATTATACGAGGGCTGGCATTTATTGTGTTAATGGTTAGTCTATGGATAATAGTTAAAATAGTGTTTATCGATTACTACAAAGAAAGTAAATTAGCGGAAGAGGCACAGCAAATTTATTATGACGATCATAATGACGAGGAGCAATCTCAGCAGGAACGATTCGCAGACTTGATAAAAATAAACCCGGATATAAAAGCGTGGATAAATATCAGCAATACCAGAATAAATTATCCCGTCGTTCAAGCTCCCGAAAATGATCGTAACTATTACTTAACGCACAATTACAAAAAAGAATATTCCCAATACGGAAGTATATTTATAGATTCGGTTTGCTCCGCCGGAACTGATTCTAAAAATATTATTTTACATGGCCATCATATGAGGAATGGTGAAATGTTTGCAAATATTCTGAAGTTCAGCGATGTAGAATTTTGTAAAGAAAATCCCATCATAAATTTCGATACTTTAAATGAAACGAGAAAATATAAGGTTATTTCAATTTTTAAAACCAATACTTTGCCGGAACAAGGAGAGATTTTTAATTATCAAATTTCTTCTTTCGGGAAAGGAAAATTTATGGAGTTTGTCGAAGATGTGAAAAAAAGGTCGTTGGTATATTTTCCGGTTGATGTTAATGAAAGTGATCAGCTACTTACTTTGTCTACGTGTTCGTACGAGTTTAAAGATTTCAGAACAGTGGTTGTTGCCAGAAAAGTTCGTAAGGAAGAGAGCGATTATGTGGATGTAAGTCTAATTAAAACGGCGCCAAATCCGCTGTGGCCTGATTGTTGGTATAGGGAACAGGGTAGAAGTGCTCCGTGATATTTGCATTGACTTATTGTTAAAAAAATGATATAATTAAGTGAAAATAATAAAATTAATTCAGGAGTGGTTGTGTGGCTATAAGAAATATATTAATAGAAGGTGAATCTGCGCTTTATAAAAAATGCAGAGTAGTAGAAAATTTTGATGAACGACTTTCTGTATTGATCGATGATATGATAGAAACTATGAAACGTGCAGGAGGGGTTGGTTTAGCAGCGCCTCAGGTTGGAATTTTAAAAAGAGTGGTAGTAATCGATGTGGGTGACGGAATGATTGAACTTGTTAATCCTGAGATAATAAGTGCAAGTGGGGAGCAGCGTGAAGAAGAAGGATGCTTATCGTGCCCGGGGCAATATGGAATCACGATAAGGCCTATGTTTGTAACCGTTAAAGCGAAAAACAGAAAGGGCGAAGAAGTGCAATATTCCGGTAAATCCTTGAAAGCAAGGGCTTTTTGTCATGAGATTGATCATTTAGATGGCGTGTTGTTTAAATCTCGTTTGGCTTGATTTTACGTGAAATTACTTTTTTGCAAAAAAATAGATTGACAAATAGTTAAATTTCTGGTATAATGTGAGTATAATAAAAAAAGGAGAAGGACACATGAATAAGAAGATAAAAAATTTATTTGCATGCGGTTTATTGATTTCTATGGTAGGAGGAGCATCTGCTCATGCTTATGAAGATTATGGATTTTTTCACTTATATAGTGATAAAGAAGTAAGAAATATTTCCGGAGAGTACAGCGAAAAGTTGGAATCCTTAGAAAAATCTATTTCTAAAGTTAAGAATTTAGTTAATAGAGATAAACTTGACAATATTCTACAAGAAATTAATAAAAACTCAAAAAGCAGTTTCTTTTTTAACAGATTTAAATATAAAAATTTGGCTAATTGTATCGAAAACTTAAATGACACAGAGCGTTTAATTAACAAACTTGTGGAGCAAGAAAAGGAAGAAACAAGAATAGAAACCGAAAGACATGCTAAAGAAGTTAAAGATTATCAAGATGGTTGTTTGAAAGATCTACAATCTGACCTTATACAATCCTTAAATAATGCTATGGATCAAGTTATGATTTGTATGGAAGATCTTTCTGATTGCGAAGCATTTACCTCCAGCATTAAATCGCTTAGTGACACAAAAGAAAAACTTGTCGAAGAGATTGAAAATTTCAAATTAAAAGATAGTGACAGAAACGAAGATAATAAGCTGTTCCAAAAGAGCTTAGAAACTGCTACAATGCCCATAAAAAGCAAAGTGGAAAGATTTGTTGTTAGAGCAAACAATTTATTGAATGATATCATAAAAGTAAAAAAAGATTTGGAAATGCAAGTGATTGAAGAAGCCAGAGTCAGTATGTACAATCAACTTTCGGAGATAAAAAGACTGATAAATGATAATTTTAATATCAATAATTTCGAAGAATTTGATGGAAAACAAAAAGAAGCATTAATAAAATTTGCAAATGAATTAATGAATATAGAAAAAGGGCTTGAAAACGAAACCGAAGCTATGAGTTCGATAGAAGAAAAGCTTAGTGTTGAGCAAGAATATAATCTTTTGAAGAGCAAATATAATAGATATTTAGGGCAAAAAAAGGCTATAGTTGATGCTGTGATGAAAGAAAAGGCCAAAGAGAAATTTATCAAAGATATTCATGACCCGGACAAAACAATTGAATTATTAAGAGAGAAAAAAATCGGTTTAAAAGACGTCGTTGGCGGTACTGATAAAGCAATTGATAAAATTAATAGCTTGATATCTAATCACAGAAATTGTATGGAAACAAACAACTGTGTTCCGTCTAAAGGAATGATTCTTTACGGAAATCCGGGGACAGGTAAAACCAGTTTAGTTAAGTCTATGGCAGCATATCATAACTTGGACATAGTTACTCTTATGAGCGAGAGCGATGATGCTGATATTAAAGCAAAATTTAACGAGGCAAAGACTTTAACACATGGCGGTAAAGATATTGTGATTTTACTTATAGACGAAATTGACGCTGTGGGATCACAAAGACTTAAAAATAGTGAAAGTAAAGGTACAGTGGCGTTGCTTAAAGAAATTGATAAGGTTAAACCTGGCGATGGAATAGTAATGATTGCTACAACAAATTATTTGGAAAAAGTTGACGAAGCTGTAAAAAGGTCAGGAAGACTGGAAGATAAGTGCGAGATATCAATTCCAAATGAGCAAGGAATCAAAGAAATAGTTTCTATAAGTTTACTTGGATATAGATTGGAAGATGGTGTTGACGTTGAATCCTTTACCGAAGATCTTGTAAGTGATTTCCGTGGAATGACAGGTGCAGACATTAAACGTATTATAGAGTGTACAGTTCAAAATATTCTTGAAAAATCTAATTCCAAACGACTCAAAGATATAATAATAAGAAAAGATGATATAAGAGAGACTATTAAGCAAAAGAACGGTTAATTGCTTTGACGATTTTCTAAAATAAAAAAACGGTCGCCGCAGTTTTGCGGTGATTGTTTTTTAGTTGAATTTGGTTGTTTATTTTGGTATAATGTGACGTAAAAGTATATTCAAAAGGAGATTGCGATGGACAAAATTATTGTTGTGGCTTCAGGAAATGCCGGAAAAATAGTTCAAATCAAAGAAAGCCTTGGAAACTTGGGTGTACAGGTAAGAAGTATGAAAGAATTTGGTATCAAAGAGCCCGTGGAAAATGGCAAATCGTACTCCGAAAATGCTCTGATAAAAGCCAGAAATGTTTTTGAGCGTTGCAAACTCCCGACTTTGGCGGATGATTCCGGATTTGAACTTGAGGAATTAAATAAATTCCCGGGACTCGTTTCGGGAAGATTTGCTGATGCTTGTGGAGGATATAAAAGCTCTTTTGATGTGCTCGAAAAATGCATTACTCAAAATAGAAACGCTAGGTTTTGTACATCTATGGCGTTTGTTTTTGAAAAAAACGGTGAAGTAATCGAAAAAATATTTGATGGAAATATACGCGGAGAGTTTGTTTATCCTCCCCGTGGTAATAAAGGTTTTGGATACTGCCCTTGTTTTCAACCTGACGGATATAGTAAAACATTTGGCGAAATGGATGACGAACTTCGTGAAAATATGAATCACAGAGCTATAGCTTTGAAAAAATTTTCGAACTTTTTTAAAAATAATTTTTAATTAATAGGAGTTTAAAGTGGGACTTTTAGAAATTATAAATATTTCGCATTCGTTTGGTGATAAAATTCTTTACAAAAATGCATCATTTGAACTTTTTAAAGGGGAACACATGGGAATAGTTGGGGAGAATGGTGCGGGAAAAACCACATTGATGAACTCTTTATCCGGAAAAATCATTCCTGACGTGGGGGAAATACGCATTCAAAAAGGAATAAAAGTCGGGTATCTTGATCAACATGCCGAAATTAACAAAGATATAAGTATTTTTGATTATCTGAAAACCGCATTTGATGAGTTGTATGAAATTGATAACAAATTGAAGAAAATTTACGACAATATGGCTGAAGATAATAGCGAAGAAATTTTGAATAAAGCTTCTGATTATCAAAGTTTGCTCGTTAACCGAGGATTTTACGAGATTGAAAGTAGTATACTAAAAGTGTCAGATGGCTTGGGTATAACCTCTTTTGGAATGGAATCTAAGCTTAAGAATTTAAGCGGTGGACAACGTGCAAAAGTTATTTTGGCAAAATTACTTTTGGAAAATCCGGATGTTTTGTTGCTTGATGAGCCTACCAATTTTTTAGATACCAATCATATAATTTGGCTTACGGATTACTTAAAAAATTTCAAAAATGCATTTATAGTTATTTCTCACGATTTCGAGTTTTTAGATAAAATAACCAACTGCATCTGCAATATTGAATTCAATAATATAAAAAAATATGCCGGAAATTTTTCGAAATTTGTTAAAAATAAAGAAATGAATCGAGTGAGTTATGAACGTGAATTTAAAGCTCAACAAAAAGAAATAAATAAATTGGAAACATATATCCAAAAAAATAAAGTAAGAGCTTCAACTGCCAAACAAGCAAAAAGTAGGCAAAAAGTTCTTGACAAAATGGACAGGCTTTCGGCTCCGAAAGATCTAGAAAAGCCCCATTTTACATTTAAGTCTGCTCCTGTAAGTTCCGGAAAAGCTATGATAATTAAAAATTTAGAAGTTGGATACAATAATAAACCGATTCTTCCCAAAATAAATTTAGAAATTTTAAACGGAGACAAGATAGCTGTTGTAGGGTTTAATGGTATAGGAAAATCAACTTTATTAAAAACTTTAATGGGGATAATTCCTCCTGTGAAGGGCTATTCGTGGACATTTGACACTACTCGCATAGGCTATTTCGAACAAGAACTTATTTGGGAAGATGGCTCGTGCAGCCCCTTAGAAATTATACGAGATAAATTTCCTAAATTGTCTCAAAAAGACGCAAGGAGCTGTTTGGCTAGGTGTGCTGTGAGCAGCAAGGAAGTTTTGGAACCTATTCGATCCCTGAGTGGCGGCGAGCAGGCCAAAGTTAAGATATGCATCTTAATGCTCACAAATTCTAATTTTCTTATATTGGATGAGCCTACCAATCATTTGGATGTTCTTGCGAAAGAAGCTTTAAAGGAGCAACTTAAATTATGGGAAGGGACTTTGCTTTTAGTTTCGCATGATAGGCAATTTTATGGTGATATTTGTAAAAAAGTTATAGACATAGAAAAAATTATGTGATTTATTAAAAATAAAAAGTATTTTAAAAAATCAGATGAAAATTTTTTGAAGATTTGATATAATCTACAATGAGTAGTTGAGTGCTTAATTTTTAAATTTTATCGGAGAGATGTTTAATGACAGAATCAGTAAATGAACTAAAAAAGATGCTCGAAGAGAGTGATGAAGAAAAGAAAGTAATAAGTCCGCAGAAATGGTCCGGTTTTGTTGAAAGCACAGTGGTTAATTTTTTTGATCAATATAAAATTGAAAAACTTTCGCTCGAAGACGGAAATGGTAATAGAGCGAAGCTTTCCAGAACTAAAGATAACGGAATTAAAATTGAATATTATTCTACAGTTATGATGTAGATGAAAAACTTTTTATAAATTAAAATAACCAACCATCATTTGGCTGGTTATTTATTTTGTTAATCAAAAATTTTAGTTGTTATCCCTATTTTTGCCGTTTTTATTTACGGCATTTTTCATACATTTCATAAATCCATCTAAAAGTGTTTTCACAGTATTATAAACATTGGACTATATAATGTCAAGTGTTTTTTTTGATTAAATTCACATTGAATGATTTTTGGAAACGTCAATAAAAAAGCCACACAAAAATTTGTGTAGCTTTTTGAGTATTATAAATATTTTTCGAAGTTCGATAAATCTAATTCGGGTTTTGCAGAAAGAAAAGGCATGATTGACTTTAACATATTTTTCAGATAATTAAAAGTATAGCTCTCGGCGGAAAGTACTAACACGGGATCGTGCAAACTTTTTCGAAGAAGTAGCCAACCTTTATTGTTTTTGTAGTTGAAGTTTACTCGTATGCCCTCGATATTGTTTTTTTCTAAATTCATGTGATTGCTTAAATTTACTTTATTTTTGAAATCTGTCAGAATTTGCATACTTATTTCGTCAATACTTTTGTCTGCCGAGCATCTTATAGGAATTTTAATAGTTGCTTCTTCTTTCGGTTCTGTCAGCCCTGAAAGTAAATTTTCAAAAGTTTTGTTTTCTTTTCTCAGTTTTATAAATTCTATTAGTATTTTGCACGCCAGGTATGCTCCGTCATCAATAAAATTATTTTCTTTAAAAGCGGCATGGCCTGAAGTTTCAATTGCGAGAGGGCAATTTTCACCTTGATTGTTTATCTTTTTTGCCATTTCTATTACGTTGTGATATCCTCTTTTATACCTGAATTGGCTACCACCTAAATTTTCAATAAAGTTTTTTAGATAGTCAGACGTAATTGAGTCTGTCACAATTACCGAATCAGGATTGTTTTTTAACACAATGTAAGATGCCAGAGCGATTAGTTTGCTTTTGGAAATAGGGTGTCCGCCGGAATCCACCACAGCCACTCTGTCTACGTCGGTGTCAAATATGATTCCTAAATCTGCTTGCTCTTTTTTTACTGCCGATATCAAAGAATTTATTGCTTCGGGTTCTTCCGGATTGGGAATATGATTCGGGAATTTTCCGTCGGGGTTCAAAAATTGGCTTCCTTCAATATTGGCGCCAAGTGGTTTTAATATATCGTTTGCAAAAAATCCGCCCACGCCATTCCCTGCATCTACCACTATTTTTATTCCGTTCAGAGGTTTGTTGTGCTCGCTTGGAATGGAATTTAATATAAGATTTTTCAGCTTTTCTGAGTAATATTCCATTAAGTTTACAAATCGTACGGTTCCTTTTTTGTCAAGGTTTGGAAATGAATCTTCCTGAGCTATTTCTAATATTTCGCTCAGTTCAGTACCGGATATTCCTCCGTCAGATATGAAAAATTTCAAGCCGTTTCTGTTGCCGGGGTGATGGCTGGCTGTGATTTCAATTGCCGCTGTACACGATAGTACTGACATGGACATATACATCGCAGGCGTGGAAGTCAGTGAGCAATCATAAATTTTAATTCCTAGGCCTCTTAAAGAATTTATAATTACATTTTTTATTCTGGAAGAGGAATTCCTGGAGTCATGCCCTATAGCTACTGTTATAGATGGGTAGTCAAGATTACTTTTTTTTGAGAGCCACATAACAAATGCCAGCACAACTTTTTCTAATATCTTGTTTGAGAGATCTATTTCCTCTTCAGTTCCCTCGGCAACTCCTCGGATATCTGAGCCACTTTTTATTTTTTTCCAGATGCCTTCTAACATTTTTAATCCGTTCCTTCCATGCTTTTATAGTTTTCCACTTTTTGAATTGTAAATATCATTGATTATAGCACATTGAATAAAGAAAATAAATATAAATTTGGATATAATTTGTGTAAAAATTAACTAGATGCAACAATTTATTATTTTTGAGGAATTAAAAGAACTTGCCCGACGTGTAAAGTACTGTTTTTTAGATTGTTAAGAGATGCAATTTCTGTATATCTTTTTCCGTTTCCCAATAAATTTTGCGATATTTTCCATAAAGTATCTCCTTGTTTTACGACATAAGTTTTTTGATATAGATTTTCTTTTAATGATGGTATTTTTAAAATTTGCCCGGGATATATCATATCGTTTGTAAGACCATTGTTTTCCATAATTTCGGTGTATCGAGGGCCTATTCCCAAAAATTCTTTTGATATTTTCCATAAAGTATCTCCGTGCTTTACCCTATATAGTATAAAATTGGATTCGTTTTCTCGAGGTGGAAGCCTCAAAATTTGGCCGGCAAAAATTATAGGTCGAGTTATGTTGTTGAGTTCCATTATTTTTTTGTATTTTTCTTCATCTCCAAAAACTTTTTTTGCGATGCTTCTTAAGTTTTCTCCGTTTTGCACGGTATAAAATATAGGTTCATTGAAATCCGGTTCCATATTTTGATATTCTTCCTCAGAATTTTCCGAATTAACGATTTCATTTAAGTGATTGAGACCTCTTTCACTGATTAATTCGGGATAATTAACATAAGAGATATCTAAGTTTACATTTCCGGAAATTCCCCGGATATTGCCACGATTAGAATGTTGCCAAATTGTTACATTTTTATCGTAAGAGGGGCCATCGTCCGGGTTTGTGGTCCAATCGGCAAGCCATATGTCAATATCATTTAATCTTTCGGTATCTATATAATTGTTTATCATTTCGATATTTGCATAAAGTATTGGCATATATCCGGAATTTTTTATTACATTGAAGAATGCAGAAATTATATTGGTAAAAAAATCTTTTCCGATATTCATAGCAGACTCACTTTCAATAGAAAGTGCCAGTGGATAAGTGAATTTGTAATTTTTTATGGTAGACAAAAAATGATTGGCTTCTGCGACGGCATCACTTGTATTTTGTGCATCGGATTGATGATAAACTCCGGCATTTATTCCGGTTTTTGAGATGTTATTTATATTGTTTAAAAATTGACTGTCAACCCCTGAAGAATCGAATGTTGCTCGTATCATTGCAAAATTTATTCCGGTGGATTCTACATTTTTCCAATTTATGTTTCCTTGTGCATCTGAAATATCTATTCCGTTGTATGTCATAATTAAATCTCTCCTCGTATTTTTGGGTTTAGATTGAGCTTTAAAAATCATCTCCGTTCTGTACAATATTCATTATTTTAACTTGAATTTTGGGCAAAAATTATAAATCCCTACAATAGTTATTTATTTTATTGACATTCAAGTTAATAAATGATATGCTATATCACGTGGTAAATATGCGTGTGCTGGCGTAGCTCAGTTGGTAGAGCAATTGATTTGTAATCAATAGGTCGGGGGTTCGAGTCCCTTTGCCAGCTCCATTTACTCTTTTGGGAGATTTCCCGAGCGGTCAAAGGGGGCAGACTGTAAATCTGTTGCGTCACGCTTCGGTGGTTCGAATCCACCATCTCCCACCAAAACGAGGCACTACGTGGTAGTGCTTTTTTTGTTAGAGTGAGGTTAAACAAATGAGCATAAAGGTATTTGCTCCCGCAAAGATAAACTTATTTTTGGAAATATTGAATCTTAGAGACGATGGATATCATAACGTGAATATGATAATGCAAAGTGTGAATTTATGTGATGAATTGGCGATATCGGAATCTTTTGACAGAAAAATAAAGGTCGATTGCGATAAAATTTTAGATTGCAAAGAAAAAGATAATATTGTGTATAAGCTGACTGAAAAGTTTTTTGAATATACAGAAGTAAAAAATTCCGGCGTTCATATAAGCATAAAGAAGAATATACCCGAAAAAGCCGGACTGGCAGGTGGGAGTAGCGATGGAGCGGCGGTGTTAATTGGGCTTAATAAAATGTTTTCAACTAATTTATCCGTTAAAGAACTTTGCGATATGGGGAAAGAAGTGGGTTCTGATATACCGTTTTGCATTGTCGGAGGAACGGCTTTGGCAACCGGAACCGGTACAAAAATCGATAAAATAGATTCTAAATTGAGTTTTTGGGCTGTGATTGTAAAACCTGAATTGAGCATTTCTACCAAAGAAGCATATTGCTCGATTGATAACCACCGAAAAGACGATAATTTAAAAAGCTCTGAGGATATGATTTATGCTCTGAAAAACGGCAATTTTAAATATTTATGCAAAAATTTATTTAATCGATTTGAAGAAAATATAAAAGAAAAAGAAATAGAAAAAATAAAAAAAATATTTTACGATAATGGGTGTCACGGGACATGTATGAGCGGAAGCGGCCCAAGTGTATATGGAGTGTTTGAATCTTTTGAAGTTGCAAAAATGTGTGAGGCTGTGTTTAAAAGCAAATATAAAAATGTATTTTTATGTAATTCAATCAAATGCGGTGCTTTCTTAAATTTAAATCAATAAAACGATACTTCCCTGTAAGTTTTTAAAACCTACAAGGAAGTATTTTTAATAAGCTAAACTATTTGCAGTTGGAATGATTTTTTTGGTTAGTTGAATTTTTGCTGTTAGTGTTGTTCTTAGCATTTGTGTTGTTTTTTGCGTTAGTGTTGTTCTTTGCGTTTGTGTTATTGGTATTGTTTGTGTTGTTAGTATTGTTTTTCATTCTTCTCACCTCCATGAAAGTATTATTGGCGGATTGAATTTTATTTATACTAAAAAATTTTTGGAAATAATTTGGTTAAAATTTAAATGGGGTGTATTGTATGGATATTTATATTGATGTGTGATATAATCGTCTTAAAAATACTGACTACAAAGGGGAATTTTTATGTGTAAAAATAAAAAGTTTTATGTTACAACTCCTATATATTTTCCTTCGGGCAATCCTCACTTGGGTCACAGTTATTGTACAGTGGCTGCCGATGCTGTTGCCAGATTTAAACGCATGCAAGGATACGATGTAATGTTTTTGACAGGAACAGATGAACATGGCCAGAAAATAGAAATTAATGCAGGCAAGGAAAATAAAACGCCAAAAGAATATGTGGATGGTATAGTCGAAAATTTTAAAAATTTATGGAAGACTTTAGATATCTCATACGATAAGTATATGAGAACCACCTATGATTTTCACGAAAAAGCCGTGCAGAAGATTTTTAAAAATCTTTATGAAAAAGGACAAATATACAAAGGAAATTACAGCGGATGGTATTGTATACCCTGCGAGTCCTTTTTTACGGATAGCCAGTTAACGGACGGCAAATGCCCGGATTGCGGTCGTGAAGTTAAGTGGGCGGAAGAAGAAGCTTACTTTTTTAGACTTTCGCAATATGCAGATAAATTGATAAAATATTACGAAGAACATCCGCATTTTATTCAGCCGGAAGGTAGAAAAAATGAAATGATTCAGTTTATAAAAAGCGGTTTGGAGGATTTGTGTGTAAGCAGGACGAGTTTTAAATGGGGCATTCCTGTGGACTTTGATAAAAATCATGTAGTATATGTATGGCTTGATGCCCTCACAAATTATATAACTGCTCAAGGGTATGCTTCGGATGATGATTCTGATTTTAAAAAATATTGGCCTGCCGATGTTCATTTTGTAGGAAAAGAGATTATGAGATTTCATGTGGTGATTTGGCCGGCAATACTTATGGCGTTAGGTTTACCTTTGCCAAAACAAGTTTATGGGCATGGTTGGATTGTTTATGGTGACGGAAGTAAAATGTCTAAATCAAAAGGAAATGTCGTTGATCCGAAATTGCTTTGCGAAAGATATGGAGTTGACGCTCTCAGATATTTTTTACTGAGGGAATTTTCGTTTGGCAGCGATGGAGTGTTTACAAACGAAGCGCTTATAAAAAGAATAAACTATGATTTAGCTAATGACTTGGGCAACCTGGTTTCTCGAACTGTTGCGATGATTGAAAAATATTTTGAAGGCAATCTTTCTGAAAATCAAAAATCAGGTAATTTAGACACTGAAGTAGCTATGTTTGCTATAGATATGATCAAAAAATATGAAAGCAAGATGAATACATACAAATTTTCGGCTGCTCTTAGTGACGTATGGCTTATAATTTCTAAATGCAATAAGTATATCGATGAAGTTATGCCATGGAAATTAGGAAAACAACCTGAGAAATATGACCGTTTAGCGGGTGTGTTATACACTTTGTGTGAGCTTTTGAGAATAATATCCATACTGATATATCCTTTTATGCCGGAAACTTCGAGGAAAATTCAGAGCAGCATAGGAGCGGATAAAGAACAGTGTATATGGGAATCTGTTACCAAATGGGGATGCCTTCCGAAGAATGTATCGGTAAAAAAATTCTCGCCGCTTTTCCCCAGAATAGATGTCGATAAAGAAATAGAGGAGCTAAATAAATTAATGGAAACTAAAGAAGAAAAAAATACGATTAACGGTACTTCTGAAAGTACAAAAAATGAAGAAAAGCCTGAAAACATAATGATAGGAATAGAGGATTTCGCCAAAGTAAAATTGATAGTTGGCAAAATTAAAGAATGTGAGCCGGTAAAAAAGTCTAAAAAGCTTTTAAAACTTCTTATAAATGACGGAGAAAAAGATAGAGTGGTTGTGTCGGGAATATCTCCTTATTATTCTCCCGAAGAGCTTGTGAATAGGAATATAATATTGGTTTCTAACTTGAAACCGGCTAAATTATGCGGAGTGGAGAGCAACGGAATGGTTCTTGCGGCAGAGTCCCCTGACGGAAAAGTAGAGGTTATTTTTGTGGATAGTTTAATTCCCGGAAGCAATATCAGATAGCGGGGGGATTTTTATGAGTAATTTGATATTTGATACTCACGCTCACTATGACGACAAAGCTTTTGACGAAGACCGATTTGAAATTTTTGAAACTCTCCCTCAAAAAAATATTTTTGCTGTGGTGAACGCAGGGGCTGATCTAGAATCCTCTGTCAAATCTTTGGAACTTTCCGATAAATACGATTATGTTTATGCCGCTGTCGGTATTCATCCTGAAAATCTTTCGGATATGGAATGTGATTATGTAGATATGCTGGAAAAAATGTTAAAAAGTCCCAAAGTGGTAGCTATCGGAGAAATAGGGCTAGACTATCATTACTCAAAAGACAGAAAAACGGAACAGTTAAAATTATTTGAAGACCAAATAATTTTAGCACTTAAACATAATTTACCGATAATAGTACATGACAGAGAGGCTCATGGAGACACAATGACTTTGCTAAAAAAATACAATCCGAAAGGAATAGTGCATTGTTTTTCGGGGAGCGTTGAAATGGCGAAAGAAGTGATAAAACTTGGAATGTATATCGGCATAGGAGGGTTAATTACTTTTAAAAATGCCAAAACAGCTGTCGATGTGGTAAAAAATGTGCCGATATCCTCCATAGTTTTGGAAACGGACGCTCCCTATATGACTCCTGTACCATTTAGAGGAACCAGGTGCAATTCTTCTCATATTAAGTACACGGCCGAAAAAATTGCAGACATTAAAAAAATGAATACAGATGAAGTTTTGGAAATAACAAAACAAAATGCGATTAAAATTTTTAATTTGCAAGTTTAGAGGTGAAACATGAGAATAGGTCACGGATATGATGTCCACAAATTGGTTGTGGGGAGGAAACTTATTTTGGGTGGAGTGGAAATCTCTCATGATATGGGACTTTTAGGGCACTCTGATGCGGATGTTTTGATTCATGCGGTTATGGATGCTTTGCTTGGTGCGGCCGGTTTGGGAGATATAGGTTTTCATTTTCCTGATACCGATAAAAAACATGAGGGAATTAACAGCTTGAAACTTTTAAAAAAAGTGTACCAAATGTTAAAAGAAAAAGGATATGAGATACAAAATATAGATTCCATTATAATTGCTCAAAAGCCTAAGTTAAGCTCTTATATCGATAAAATGAGGAAAAATATTTCTGAAGTTTGTGAATTAGAAATCGACAAAATAAATGTAAAAGCAACTACTGAAGAAACTCTTGGATTTACAGGACGTTTGGAAGGAATATCCGCTCATGCGGTATGTATTATAAATTAATTGAAATGCGCTAACTGATTTTTCGGTAGCGCTTTTTGTCATTTTATCTGGTTCTTTCATATTATGTGTTATGAAGAAAGGCGATGAGTCCAAGCCTATTTTAACCGCCTTTTTTCTGAATTAAATAAATGTATTTATTTATGAAAGAACAGGAGGTAAATAAGTGTGATATATTTCGATAATTCAGCTACGACATATCCCAAACCTCGGTCGGTGCTGTATGCTATTTCGGATGCAATGAAATTTTGTGGGGCAAATCCCGGAAGAAGTGGACATACTATGTCCAGAGTATCGGGAAAAGAAATTGAAAAATGCAGAAGTGTTGCATGTGAACTGTTTGGGGCAAAAAATCCCGAAAATGTAGCGTTTACTTTAAATTGTACAACAGCTATCAATATGGTGATTAAAGGACTGCTAAAGCCCGGCGACCATGTTGTTGTGTCCTGTCTGGAGCATAATGCGGTTATGAGACCCATTAATAAACTTAAAAAATCAGGGATCACTTATAGTATTGCTAAAGTCTATCCCAAGAATAACGATAAGACTATAGAGTCGTTTAGAAATCAAATAAATTCTCAGACAAAACTGATAATATGTACGCACGCATCTAATGTCTGGGGAATAAGACTCCCTATAGAAAGAATTACCGCTTTGGCGCATATATACGGAATACCTATTTTGGTAGATGGCGCTCAATCGGCAGGACTGGCGCCTATAAACATCGAAAAATACGGAATAGATTATTTGTGTTTAGCGGGGCACAAAGGTTTATACGGGCCTATGGGGACAGGTATGTTGATTACGGATAAGCATGAAAAATTAGACACTATAATAGAGGGTGGAACAGGAACGGATTCTATGATTTTGTGTCAGCCTAAAAAAATGCCTCAAAAATTTGAAAGTGGTACACCTAATTTATGGGGGATTTGTGGACTTAGAGCAGGAATGGAGTTTGTAAAAAGCAAAGGCATAGAAAATATTTTTAATCACGAGATTAATTTAATGCAATATTTATATGATAAATTAAAAAATATTAAATCGGTACAACTTTATATGCCTAGACCTGAATCGCCTTATTTTGTCCCTCTTTTGAGTTTTAATATAAAAGGTCGTGTGAGCGACGAAGTTGGAAAATTTTTAGACAAAAACGGTATAGAGGTACGAACAGGCCTACATTGCGCGCCGTCAGCTCATGAATTTGCAGGCACCTTGGAAAGAGGTGTTATTAGGGTTAGCCCGTCTGTATTTAACACAAAAGCCGAGATAGATAAATTAGTAGAGAGTATTAAAAACATTTGAGTTTTTTTTTATTTAAATACAATAGTATACGATTTTACACGAAGTTACTGAGGATTTCATAAGAAATGGACTTGAAACTAATTAAAAATGTGGTAAAATTATTAAGTGTTGGTTTGTTTGAAAGTTAAATAACCGACACTTAATGCGTATTTGTATCAAATAATATACGGAGACAAAATTATGGATTATATAAATGGATCATTTATTGCTTTAAAAAGTTTGATTCGTACTTTTACTGTGTACGATTTTCTTGATATTGTAATTGTAGCCGTTTTAATTTATCATCTTACAAAAATCATAAGAGAATCTCGTGCAGGTCAACTTGTTAAAGGAATAATTATAATATTAATAGGATATTTTTTAGCCAGTCAGTTTAATCTAAGGATGCTTACAACAATTTTTAATAATTTTTTTCAATTTAGTATATTTGGGTTGCTAATTGTATTTCAGCCTGAACTCAGAAGAATATTGGAACAGCTGGGTAGGAGCAATTGGTCTTTCAGAAATATTAAAAGGGACGAAGATGCTCGTACCAAGTCTTGCAAGAGGTTAATTGATGTAGTTACGCAGTCAGTGCTTTCGCTGAGTGACGAAAGAATGGGAGCCCTTATAATATTTGAAAGAAAAACTAAACTTGGTGATATTATAGACACCGGTACGATAATTAAATCGGTTGCCTCAGTTCCGCTTATATGTAATATTTTTTATAATAAAGCTCCTTTGCATGATGGCGCATTGATAATAAAAGACGAAATGATTTATGCCGGCGGGTGTATTTTGCCTCTTACAAAAAGTAATAGATTAAGCAAAAATTTGGGAACCAGACATCGTGCGGCGGTGGGAATCAGTGAAAATTCCGATGCCATTGCCGTAGTGGTTTCTGAAGAAACCGGAAGAGTTTCGATTGCGCTTGACGGAAATTTAAAATCCTATGATAGTATAGATAAATTCAAAGAGGATTTTAGCGGTATTTTATTAGGTCAAGTGAACAAAGATGGGTGCAAACAATCAATAACTTCGTTTAGGAAAGTGATAAAAAATGATTAAAAATAGTTTAAAATCATTTACAAAAAAAATAAAAAGAATCACTTTAGGAAAATTGTTTTATAACAACAAATTTGTTATGGCTTTTTCGGTTATAATGTCTTTTGCAGTATGGATAGTTGTTGTTTCAAGCAAGAGCGAAAGTGCTCCGGTTTCTATTTCGGACATACCTGTAGATATAAATTTGTCCGAGAGTGCAGTTCAAGATGGATTGAGAATTTTTAGCGGGCAAGACATAAGCGCAAGAGTTGATATTTCAGGAAACAGACTGATTGTTGGACAAGTTACGAAAAATGATATTCAAGTAAGCGCACCTCAAGCTGCAAGCACTATACTTTCTCCGGGTAATTATACATTGGAACTTTCTGCCAAAAAAGTCGGTTTACTCCAAGATTATCAAATAGTTTCAGCAGTTAAACCATCGGTTGTGACCATTATGGTTGATCGATATCGTGAAGCGGAATTCAATATTGAACCGGAAATAAATTTTACTCCAAAAGAGGATTATTTTGTGGGGAACACAATCTTATCGTCTCAAAAAGTAAAATTGTCAGGTCCGGAAACCGAAATTTCCAAGATAAAAAAGGTTAAAGTAAAAGCTGATATTCCCGGAGAAATAAGTTCAACAGCCACTTTGAAACTTCCAATCATAATGTATGACTCGTACGACAAACCTATAACCAGCGAAACGATATCTTGTAGCGTCAGCGAAGTAGATGCAAGTATTCCTGTGTTAATGAAAAAGAAAATAGAAATTATTCCTCAGTTTGATAATATCCCTTCGGGCATAAATTTAAAGAAGGAATACAAAGATATTGTAAAATTAAATCCTTCCAATTTAGAAATAGCCGGCCCTGAAGAAGTTGTAAAATCTTTAAGCAACGTTAAGCTTGACCCGATAAATTTCAGAGATGTAAGTCTGCAGAACAATAGTTTTAATATGCCTATAGATTTGCCTCAGGGGTGTAAAAGCTTAAATAATGAGTATTCTTCAAATGTTTCTTTGAATTTATCTCAGTTTAAAGAGAAAACCTTCAATATAAGTCAATTTTCTTTCAAAAATATACCGAGTGGCAAAGAAGCAAGTGTATATAATGGCGAGATAAAAGTGACTGTTTTAGGCCCTTCGAGCAAACTGAATTCTTTAAAAGCATCTGATATCAGCGCTGAAATCGTTTTTAACGAAGACGGAGAAATTTCCAATTCCATGGAAATGCCTGTGGAAATAATTATAAAGAATCACAATAGTTTGTGGGTGTATGGTACGTATTATGTCAATGTAAATTTAGAAAAGTAAAATTTGTATATTTTAGAAATGGAGAATATTTGATGAACAGAAGCGCATCAAGAGAGCAAGCATTTATATTTTTATTCGAGAGTACTTTTGGGTTTCAAACCGCCGAAGAAATAATTGAAAATTCCAAAATAGCAAGAAAAGAAAAAGTAAGTGAGTTTTCTCGTAAACTTTTTGAAAATACTTTGAAAAATAAAGATAAAATAGATATCTGTATAGAAAATAATTCTAAAGACTGGAAAGTGGACAGGCTTTCTCGAACTACCATTTCGATTTTGCGCCTGGCTATTTATGAAATTTTGATATCAGAAGAAAAAACACCTGTCAGTGTGGCTATAAATGAAGCTGTGGAACTTGCCAAAAAATACAGTACTCCTGAAGAGGCTGCGTATGTAAATGGAGTACTGGGGTCTGCCGTTAAAAATGATTAATTTATTTTTAGGAGCTGAATTTTTATGCCTACTGTATCAGTAATAACTGTGTCACAGCTCAATTCTTATGTAAAAGCAGTTTTAGAAGTTGATAGTAATTTATCCGGTGTACTTGTGTCGGGAGAAATATCTAATTTAAAAAGATATAATTCTACAGGACATTTATATTTTTCGTTGAAGGATGACAAATCTGTTTTAAAAGCAGTTATGTTTTCAGGAGATGCTCGAAATTTGCAGTTTGAACCTACGGACGGCATGAAAGTGGTGGCGCACGGTAGGGTTTCTTGTTATGAAATTAGCGGTCAATATCAGCTTTACGTAGACAGTATTCAGCCCGAGGGGCTGGGAGCGGTTTATTTGGCATTTGAACAAGTGAAATCAAAATTAATGAAGGAAGGATTATTTGATTCTAGCTTTAAAAAACCAATTCCGAAATACCCTTCTAAAGTAGGTGTTATAACTTCCGAAAGCGGAGCTGTTATACACGATATTAAAACTGTTGCAGAAAGAAGATTTCCGATTTGTGACATTATTCTTTACCCGGTGGAAGTTCAAGGAAAAAATGCGACTTCGAAAATAATAGAAGGTATAAAATATTTTAATAATATCGAAAAAGTTGACACTATAATAGTCGGAAGAGGTGGTGGTTCTGCTGAGGATTTAGGGCCTTTTAACGATGAAAATTTAGCTAGAGAAATTTTTGCTTCTGATATTCCGGTGATTTCTGCCGTGGGTCACGAAACAGATTATACTATATGTGATTTTGTTGCTGATATGCGTGCCGCTACTCCTTCAGTAGCCGCAGAAATTGCATTCCCTGATAAAAGAACTATTATAAATATCATTAATGATTCTTTGATTCGTATGAAAAATACTATGGAATCTGAAATTAGTTATGTTCAAAATGAAAAATTAAATAATTTAACGAATAAACTTTCTGAAAACTTTGAAAATTCACTTGAAAAATTTATGAAAAAGTGCGAACTTTTGCTAATAAAGTTGAATGCATCTAATGTGAAAGAAAATTTGAAAAAGGGCTTTTCTGTGATTTCTTCAGGAAGTATAAAACTGAAAAAAGTGGAAGAATTTAAAGAAAACATGAAAATATCTATAGCAGTATCAGATGGAATAATAGATTGCGAAATTAAGAATATTAGTAAAATAAATTTTTAGAATTGTAAATTTAAAGGAGAATATTTATGGAAAAGTCCAATTTGAGTTTTGAGTCTGCTTTGAAAAAACTTGAAAAAATAGTGAAACGTTTGGAATCGGGAGAAGAAAATCTGGAAGATTCCATTACGCTTTACGAAGAAGGTGTATCCATCGGTAACTATTGCAAAGACATGCTCGAAAACACTAAACAACGTATGGAAAAAATAGATTTGAAATAAATTTTAAGAGGGAGCTTTTGAAAGTTGGGATTTAAAAGTGAATTTGATATATATTATTTAAAATTTGAAAATTACCTCGAGAAATATTTAGACAAGTTGAAAAATAAAGTTGATAATACTTTATTTGAATCGATGAAATATAGTTTGACTTCCGGAGGGAAACGTGTTCGGCCGATAGTTTTGCTGGCATTTTATGAATTGTGCGGAGGAAAAAGCGAGGAAATTTTGAAATTCGCTTTAGCTGTAGAAATGGTACATACGTATTCTTTGATACACGATGATTTACCTTCCATGGATAATGATGTTATGAGAAGAGGAAAGCCTTGTAATCACATAAAATTTGGTGAAGATATTGCACTTTTGGCAGGAGATGCTCTTCTTACAAATGCTTTTGAATTAATTTCTTCTGCTAATACTTCCGAAATAGAAAGTTATAAAATTGTCAAAGCAATTAATATTTTATCTCGGAATGCCGGTACCGTAGGAATGATTTCGGGACAGGCAATGGATTTACGGTTAAATATACCGAACGTTTCTAAAGAAGATATTTTGAAAGTATATGATTTAAAAACTGCGAATTTAATATCTGCAAGCGCACAACTGGGTGTGGTAGCTTTTAGTACTTGTAGAAAATATTTGTCCGCTGCCAAAAATTACGGAAGAAATATAGGCATATGTTTTCAAATAATAGATGATATTTTAGATGAAGAATCGGAAATTATAAAAAAATTTAATGGAATCGAACAAGCCAAAAATTATGCATTAGAGTTGTCAAATCAAGCTAAAGAATTTTTAAATGTTTTTGAAGGAAATTCAAAATTTTTGTGCGATTTTGCTGATTATTTACTGTCAAGATTATATTAATTAAGGTCTGAGTTATAAATTTTAGGAGTAAAATTATGGAAAATAAAGATTATTCGTTGCTAAGTAGTATAAATTCTCCGTCGGATTTGGAAAATATTGAAAATTTAGATGAATTATGTAGGGAAATTCGTTCAAAACTTTTAGAAGTTGTTTCCGATAATGGAGGGCATCTTTCTTCGAATTTAGGAGTGGTTGAACTTACTGTAGCTTTACATAAAATTTTTAACAGTCCGGATGATAAAATTATTTGGGATGTCAGTCATCAGAGTTACGCCCATAAGATGCTTACGGGGAGATTTAACAGAATTGATACTTTGAGGAAAAAAGGCGGCGTTTCCGGGTTTACAAACAAAAACGAAAGCGAGTATGACATTTTTACTGAGGGTCATAGCAGCACTTCAATATCGGCTGCATTAGGATATGCGTATTCAAAAAAAATATCGAAAGAAAAAGGTCATACGATAGCCGTTATAGGTGACGGAGCGCTTACCGGAGGCCTTGCGTACGAAGCTATCAATAATGTTGGAAGATTTAAAAAAAATTTTATTATAATACTTAATGACAATAAAATGTCGATTTCAAAAAATGTGGGAGCGGTTGCAAGATATTTGTCTGCTGCAAGAATTAGGCCTTCTTACATGAAGTTTAAAAATATGATGGAAAAAATACTCGATAAAACGTCTGTGGGATTAAATTTAAAATATCTTATGAAAGGCTTTAAAACGCTTGTCAAAAAGGCGGTTTATAAAAACAGTATTTTTGAGGACATGGGGCTCGCTTATTATGGCCCTATCGACGGTCATAATTTAGATCATTTGCAAAAAGCTTTAAAAATCGCAAAAAATTTAAACAAACCTACAGTTGTTCATGTGCTTACTGTAAAAGGAAAAGGATGTAAATATGCCGAAAAAGATCCGGGAGCGTATCATGCGATTTCGGGTTTTAATCCTGTATCAGGCGAGAAGGAAAAAAGATTTCAAAAGACGTTTTCGGATACGTTCGGTGATACTTTATGCGAAATTGCAGAGAAAAATGACAAAATATGTGCGATTACCGCTGCGATGACAAGTGGCACAGGGCTTACAAATTTTAAAAAATATTATAAGAAAAGATTTTTTGATGTGGGAATAGCCGAGGAACACGCTGTAACTTTTGCAGGTGGTCTGGCAGCAGGCGGCATGGTACCTATATTTGCGGTTTATTCTACTTTTTTGCAACGCTCATACGATCAGCTGATACACGACGTTGCTATGCAAAATCAAAAAGTGATTTTAGCAGTAGACAGAGCAGGTTTGACCGGTGAAGATGGCGAAACTCACCAGGGAGTTTTTGATGTGCCGTTTTTGAGAACAATCCCCGGAACTACGATTTTTGCTCCGGCTTTTTTAAGTGAGTTAGATGCAATGCTCAGATGTGCAATTGACGAAAAATTCGGACTTATTGCTGTTAGATATCCCCGTGGCTCCGAATTTGAGAAACCCAACGATTATTTTTATTCCGGTAAAAGTTATGATTTTTACGGAAACAAAAATTCTGAAAATTTGGTTATAACTTACGGAAGAATTTTTTCAAATGCATGTATTGCCCAGAAAAATTTGAAGGACGACGGGATAGATTTTTGTGTTTTAAAACTTAATATTATTAATCCTATTAAAGAAAAAATTATTGATATAATAAAAAATTTCAAAAATGTGGTATTTTTTGAAGAAAGCGAAATTTCCGGCAGCATATCTGAGTTTATAGGGAGTAAACTTATGCTTGAGGGATATAAAGGAAAATACAGCGTGAGAGCTATTGACAAGGGATTTATAAAGCATGGTAGCTGTAGTCAGCAGTTGGAATGGTTTTCACTGGACGTGAAGGGTATGGAAAGATATATAAAAGAAAAGGGCTTTAGGTAAAACTAAAGTCCTTATTTTTAATTGTTTTGTATTAAAAATTATTAATCTTTTTAAATTTAGCATATAAATTTAAGAGGTGATTTTTAGGTGAACAAAAGTAAAATATTGAAAATGCTGGAATATTGTGGAATGGCGTACAGCGATTTTCATCCTGTTGACGAAGAATCCAAACTCGTAATTATTGACGATAAAAAAACCGATGTGCAGGGATTTATAAAGATAAAAGACGATTCTGCCACTATAGTTTTCAGAGGGTCAGATTCTTGTAAAGATTGGCATACTAACTTTAAGTTTTGGAAAGCTGTGGTTCCGTACGGAAATTATCATTCAAAAATAAAGGTTCACTCCGGGTTTTTGAGTACTTATAAATCTAAAAATGTTCGAGGGAAAATACACAATATTATAAAAAAGCATAATATTCAAAATATTTCTGTGACAGGCCATTCGTACGGTGCGGCGTTGGCAATTCTTTGTGCCGTGGATTTGGAGTACAATTATCCTTTTAAAGATTACGAAGTGGTAGTGTTTGGTTGTCCGAGGGTTGGAAATAAAGCTTTTAGAGATTCGTATAATTTAAGAATTTTTAAAACCTTAAGAATAGAAACCATGAACGATTTTATTACTAAATTACCATTTAAATTTTTGGGATATGAGCATGTTGGGTCAGTAATTAAATTGAAAAACACTGTAGCAAATCCATTTTCCAATAAATACCATGCACTTCAGGAGTATTATTCAAGTATATGGGGTGTTTAGGCGCATTTTTAAGACTTTTATTTATTATTGTTCTTCTGCTTTCTTTGTTAGGATTTATGGTAATTGGATTATTGTTTTTTAAGTGTATTTTTTGTTGTTTTTTCCCTATAATTTTTGAAAGCGGTTTCGTTTTTGTTGTCTTGGGGATAGTAGTATTTCTTATTTTTAATATTGTCAGGTAAATATTGTTGATTTACCCAGTGATTAGGATATGAATGGGGGTATTTATATTCTCCGTTGGATATGTTGGATCCGGTTGTGTCATAGTGAATATTTTGTAAGTGTCGTGGAATAGGATAGTCGTACCCTGATTGAATATCTTTAAAAGCTTCATTTATAGCTTTATAAGCAGAATTGGATTTTGGCGACATTGCTATTAAAATCACGGCATCGGCTAATGGAATACGAGCTTCCGGCATACCTACTTGCATTGCTATGTCTGTCAAAGATTTTATTTGAGGAAATATATTCGGATAAGCAAGCCCCACATCTTCGCAAGCGCATACCAAAATTCTTCGGCAGGCACTTATTAATTCTCCTGCGTTTAAGAGTTTTGCCAAATAATATATTGATGCATGAGGATCTGAGCCTCTTAAAGATTTTTGAAGGGCAGAAAGCAAATCAAAATGGTCGTCGCCTGTTTTATTATAGCATTTGAAGGAATTGTTTTTTAATTGACTTAAAAGATTATCGTCGTCAAGCTTAATCGAATTTTCCTCCTTATTTGCCGAAAGATACAATAATTCAAGATTGTTAATTGCTTTTCGTACATCTCCTCCGCTTAAATGGGTGATTTTATCTAAAGATTTTTCCGAACAATGTATTTTGAGATTTTTTTCAGTTTCTAAAAAATTTATAGCTCGTTTAAGTGCTTTTTTTATATCATTTTCACTAACCTGTTTAAATTCAAAAACATTTGCTCTGCTAAGAAGGGCATTATATATGTAAAAATAAGGATTTTCTGTTGTTGAAGCTATTAAGGTTATTTTTCCGTTTTCTATGTATTCCAAAAGTGATTGCTGTTGCTTTTTGTTGAAGTATTGAATTTCATCTATATAAAGAATAGCACCTTTTGGGGCTGTTATGGGGTTTACATCAGCTACTATGTTTTTAATTTCGGAAAGTGAGGAGTTGGTTGCATTTACTTTGAAAAAAGTTTTATTGGTTTTTTTGCAAATTATTTTTGCTGTAGTAGTTTTTCCTGTTCCGGGTGGGCCGTAGAATATAATGTTGGGTATGTGGTTTGATTTTATTAAATTTGAAAATAAACTTTTTTCTCCAAATATGTGTGCTTGACCGACCATATCTGATAATTCTGAAGGGCGAATCCTATCTGCTAGAGGTGATGACATAAAAAATACTCCTTAAATTATTAAATTTAATTTTACATTGCATACTTAAATATATTATAATATTTTATGAGATTAAAATAAAGAAACTACATAAGTTTGAAAATCGGAAAGGAAGTAGAAAATGTTTTGGAATTGGTTTAATTCAGTTGTTGCTTGGTGGTGCGATCCTTGGAATTTTTTGTCCGGAGTGATGTCTGTAATAGCGCTTGCGGGAACATTGATGAATGCTGAAAGAAATAAATGGGGATTCATTTTTTGGCTTTGCTCAAATTTATACATGAGTGTCAGATTTTTTGTAATCGGAGAATATGCGCAGGGAGTTTTATTTTTCGTATATTTCATTTTGGCAATTCGTGGGATTTACTCGTGGACGAAAAAAGAAAAAAGCAGTGCAGAATCAGAAAAGAAGTGATAATATGAAAGTTCTATTGCATACTTGTTGTGCACCGTGTTCAATTAAATGTATTGATGAATTGCAAAAAGCAAATTTTACTCCCGTGATTTATTGGTACAATCCCAATATTCATCCGTATATGGAGTATAAAAATAGGAGAGATACTCTTATTAAATATTCCGAAGAAGAAAATTTGGATATTATCCTTGAAGATGAATACGGCCTCAAGGAATTTGTATCTTGGGTTTATCCCGATTTTTCAAATAGATGCGGCAAGTGTTATTTTCATCGGCTGGAAAAAACCGCAAAATTTGCTGCAGAAAATAATTACGATTTTTTCAGCACCACTTTATTAATTAGTCCTTATCAAGATCATGACTTGATTTGTAAAATTGCCAATCAACTGGCTTATAAATATGGAGTTGAGTTTTTTTACCATGACTTTAGACCATATTTCAGAGAAGGACAACAAATAGCTCGAGAAAAAGATTTTTATATGCAAAAATATTGTGGATGTATATTTAGTGAAGAAGAAAGATATTTGAAAAAGTAAGATTGTTCCAAATGACGCAGTATTGACATAATAAATTTTGGTAGTATAATGGAATTATGGAGGGATAATTATGAGTAAGGAAGAATTTAAAACCATAGCTCAGAATAAAAAAGCCTTCCATGATTATTTTATATTGGAAAGTTTTGAAGCCGGTATTGAGCTCAAGGGTACTGAAGTTAAATCCTTGAGAAAAGGAGGAGTAAATTTAAAAGATTCCTGGTGTTCTATAGTTAGAGGTGAGATTTTTGCCAACGGAATTCATATAAGTGCTTATGAAAAAGGCAATATTTTTAATGTTGATCCTCTTAGAGTTCGAAAACTTTTGATGCATAAAAAAGAGATCTCTAAGTTATACGGTCAATCAAAGCAAGATGGTATATCTTTGATTCCTATTTCTATATATTTTAAAGGCTCTCGTGTGAAGGTGCAGTTGGGAGTGTGCAAAGGGAAAAAACTTTATGATAAGCGCAGTGTTATGGCTGAACGCTCGGCGAAACGAGATATAGAAAGAGCTTTTAAAGAAAGATTGAAATATTAGTTTATTTGGGGGCGTAACGGGTTCGACGGGGAACAGGACCATGGGTAAGCGAGTAGCAGCGTGGATCTGCTTTAAAAGTCACATTTTTAAATTAAACGCAAATAAGACAGAATTAGTTGCTGCCTAATTTAAAGGCAGACACTTTATTTCGGAGTACCGTGGCCGTTATAAGGTGACGATTAGCGGTGAACGTGAACCTGGGAGTTTCTTGACCTAGGTCATGAACAAAAGAATACTGAATTTATAAGATTTCCGTTGGACTTATATTTTTGGGAATTTTAATCATCGGATACACTCGTAGAAAGCTTATGCAAATGTTTTTCGGACAGGGGTTCAATTCCCCTCGCCTCCACCATTCAGATAGACTGATTTAGATACAATGTAGTTTTTGTGTAACGATTACTTCTTGATTTTTAGGAGTAATCGTTACAGTTTTTTCTGCATGGGTGCATTTTTAAAAGTATAAAAAGCTATAATCGTTACACAGAAAGAGTAATCGTTACAAATTTGCACCCATATTTAAATAATAAGAATAAAGCAAATAAATAGTGTACTATTTAAAAAAGCACCTGGAAATAATAGGATTCGTATACTTATTTGGTATTATATAAAAAGTTAAGAAGTAAGTATGGCTTAATCCTCTAATTTACCACGAGCAAATACCAAAATATTTATCAAAAAACTCTTTTACTTTTTTTATTATACTTAATTTCTTTTTATTTCTGTTGTCACCGTCAAAATGAGATATCGGTGGCATGATTTCATCAATGTTTGTACCTGATGTTTTTATTTCACCGTCACGAAAGGCATTTTTAAAAAAATTATGTGTTTTATCTGGTTTTAATTTTTCTTCTGTAATAATGTTTTTTAAATCTTCTTCACGTCTTTTTATTATGTATTCACGCCACTCATCTACAACGTCGCCGAAATCATTAACCTCGGCTATAAAACTTTGTATGAGTTCTTTCTTGCTGCGCAGTTCGGGGCTAGCACTAATTGCTTTATCAATTGTTATTAAAATTTCTTTGTCTTTGCAATGCGTATCTTGATATTTTTTAATGAGCATCAAAATGTAATCAATGTTTATTTCAACTTGATTTATTAATTCCACTTCAAAAACAATATCATCTTCTATGTCTTTATTTTGTCCGTCTACTAGTGTGTTAATCCACTCATCACGCAAATCTTGATATCTACCCATATAATCTTGAAATTGGCGTTCTTCTATAATTTCTTTTCCTTTAAATTGGTCAAACGATATTAAGAGGTTTCTTATGCGAAGAAATGAACCAAATAGCAAAATAAAATCTTTTTGATGTTTTTCCCCTTCAAATTTCCCATCAGACAACGGAAAATCCTTTAAAAGTTTTTTTACTATTTCAACGTATCCAACCATCTTTTTACCATCTTTAGAAGTGTATCCGTAATAATAATCTTCAAAAGGATTAAGCAAAATGATTCCTCCGGCATCTTTATCCCCAAATAAAGATATTGCACTATCAACTTCTCTTTTAAGGTTTCTAAAACAAACAATATTACCGAAAGTTTTGACTGAATTTAAAATTCGATTTGTTCTGGAAAACGCTTGAATTAATCCATGCATTTTTAAATTTTTATCTACCCAAAGAGTATTTAATGTGGTGGCATCAAAACCTGTTAAAAACATATTTACAACTATCAATAAATCAAGTTCTTTGTTTTTCATACGTAGTGAAACATCTTTATAGTAATTCGGAAATTTCTCACTTGAAGTATCGTAATTGGTACCAAACATCTCGTTATAGTCTTTGATAGCTAATTCTAAAAAATCACGAGAATTTTTATCAAGTGCCGAAGTATCATCAGAATTTTCCTCGTCTATTGTGCCATCATGTTCTTCTTCATTTTGGCAGTAACTGAATATTGTAGCGATACGAAGTTTTTTAGTGTGAGTTTTAGCCATTTGCTTTTTAAATTCCTCATAATATAGCTTTGCCATGTCAACCGAAGCTACCGCAAAAATAGAATTAAATCCACTAATACGTTGCTTTGTCTTTATTTCTTTGACAGTTTCTCTTTTAGCCGAAGCTACCTCTTCAATATTGTTAAGTGTGTTATAAACGTAAGTTTTATCGCCACGATAGGTTTTTTGATTAAAATGTTTCAATATGTACTCTGTAATTAAACTGATTCTCTTTGGTGACATGAATGCCTTTTCGCGGTCTATTCCCCAAACTTTTTCATCTTCTATTTCTTCATCCATTTTCATGGTTTTTATGTAATCCACACGAAACGGCAGAACATTTTTATCGTTAATGGCATCTACAATAGTATATGCGTGTAATTGGTCCCCAAACGTTTGCTCTGTGGTGTGAAGCTCTCCTTTTTTACCTCTCGTGGCATTTAAAGCAAAAATTGGTGTTCCTGTGAATCCAAATAAATGGTATTTTTTAAAATTGCCTGTAATTGCTGTATGCATATCGCCAAACTGACTGCGATGACATTCATCAAAAATTATAACGACGTGTTCAGAATAAATTTTATGATTAGGATTTTTCTTTATAAATCTCGCGAGCTTTTGTATTGTTGTGATTATTATCCTTGTATTTGGGTCGCTCAACTGTCTTGTAAGAACTCGGACAGATGTATTTCCGTTGGCTGCACCTTCTTCAAAACGGTCATATTCTCTCATTGTCTGATAGTCTAAATCTTTACGGTCGGCCACAAACAAAACTTTATCAATAAACGGCAAAAGTGATGCTCGTCTTGCAGTTTTGAATGACGTGAGTGTTTTACCCGAACCGGTTGTATGCCAAATATATCCACCTCCGGCAATTGTACCATATTTTTTGTAATTATTTGATGTTTCTATGCGGTTTAATATACGTTCGGTTGCTATAATTTGGTATGGTCTCATAACCATAAGCATATTTTCAGAAGTAAATATACAGTATTTTGTTAATATATTCAAAAGAGAATGTCTGGCAAAAAAAGTCTTTGTGAAATCAATTAAATCAGGAATAATGCGATTATTTGCATCTGCCCAAAAAGACGTAAATTCAAAGCTATTACTCGTTTTACTTGTTTTTATTTTTCCTGAAGATGCATCTTTAATGGCATTATATCTTGTACTATTCGAATAATATTTTGTGTTTGTACCATTAGAAATAACGAAAATTTGCACATACTCATATAACCCCGCACCTGCACGAAAGCTGTCACGCTCATAACGATTAATTTGATTGAACGCTTCTCGGATTGCCACTCCTCTGCGTTTTAACTCAATATGTACAAGCGGCAGACCGTTCACGAGAATTGTCACGTCATAACGATTATCGTATTTTGCACCGCTATCTTTATTTACGGTATACTGATTAATCACTTGCAAACTATTATTATGAATATTCTCCTTATCAATCAATTTGATGTTTTTAGAAGAATTATCGTCACATTTCAGAACTTGAATGTAGTCCTCTTGAATTTTGCGAGTTTTCTCAACAATATGTTCATTAGGATTCGCTATCGATATTCTAAAAAAGCGCTCCCATTCACTGTCGGTAAAATTGTAATTATTCAGCCTTTCAAGCTGTTTTCTTAAATTTATAATTAAATCTTTTTCTTTGTGGATAGGCAAATATTCATAACCTTGGTCACAAAGCAAACTTATAAATTCTTTTTCGAGTTCCGCCTCGCTTTGATAATCTTCCGAACGCCACTTTACCGGTTCATACTCAGTGATAACCGTATTTTCAGATGTTTCAGCTAATACATTAAAATATGACATTTTAATGTCACCTCCTTTTATTTTTTTACTTGTCTCTACTATGCAAGTTTTTTAAAAGTTAACAGTTTATCCCGATAATATTCGTATTGTTTTCGTCTTGCGGTGAGTTCTGCAGTGAGTTCTGCAGTGAGTTCTGTAAATTTATCTAAAATATTTACAATTCTTTTTTGCTCCTCGATTGGCGGGATGGGGATTTCAAATTGTGAATAAATATTTATCCAATGTCGTGTATGTGTCCCTGGCTTAAATTTAATACATTTCATAGCATAATAAATATATTTAAAATTAACTCCTTGCTTTGCTTTTAACATTTTCATTGCTGATGATTTAACTTTAAAATCAAAGTCGACCCAATGAAATGAGGTTGTAAAGTCGTCAAAAATAATAACGGGATTATTTTTATTAGCCTTAAAAATTCCACTTGTCTCATTAGTGTATCCAAGTATAAAAGATTGTCCAGCTGTTAGTACAGGTGTTTTGTAATTATTATCATATTTAGTGTTACTGACAATATATTTCGTGGGTTGCTCATAGGTCAAACATTCTTCTAATTTTTTGTACTCCACATCAGGGGGATTTTTAAAATCAAGTAATTTATCCCTATAATACTCATATTGTTCTTGGCGTGCCTTGATTTCCGCCGGGAGTCCTTTGCAAATATCATTACATAGACTGTCAAAGCGGTCTAGAATTGCGACTATTTCTTCCTGTACTTCCAGCGGCGGGACGGGAACTATCATTTTATATAGAGTGGACATTGCTAAAGCTGGTATACCTGCTCCATATTGTGCCTTTTGAAGTTCATGTTCTTTAGATTTGATAAAATGATAAAGAAAACGATTTAAAATTTTTTCTTTTGGTTTAAGCACATAGCAGTGTGCTCCAGCCCAAAATTTAACAGACAACCAATTTACATATCCTGCAGATGCTCCTCCTTGTGAAATCGTAATAGTTTCTTCTTCTTGATTATATCTATCTGTATATCCTGATGGCATTGTACCACCATTCATCACTGGATATTTTCCTGTTTTGCTCATATCTTTTTTATTAAACTGAACACCTTTGGAAATAATACATTCTTTTTCTAAATTTGAAAACTCCACCCCATCCGGGCACAATTTATTTATTAATTCATCAAGTTTACTCATTTTTTTCACCTCAATTTCTCTATAAATTTCATTTTGTAATCTCACTATATTCGCAACTATTTTACTTAACTCTACAACACTCACTGTATTTATCAAGAAACTATCCCTCTAATCCTTCGATTATTTTTTCGATATCGTCACGTAAAGTTCTTTCACGGGCGACAATATCCTTTATATCATTATTGAGCTTTATAATATCAATCTGCTCTCTTGTATCCTTGGCTTCAACATAAGTTGATACAGAGAGATTATAATTATTATCCTCAATTTCTTTGTGAATTACAAGCTTAGAAAAGTGTGGAATTTCTTCTTTTTTCGCGAAAATATCAACGATATAATTAATATTTTCTTCTGTTAACTTGTTATTATTCGTGACTTTCACGCATTCGTTTGTCGCATCTATAAAAAGCGTTTTATCATCGGTTTTATTCTTTTTCAGTACCATAATGCACGTTGCGATACTTGTTCCGAAAAACAAGTTGCTTGGCAACTGTATAATACAGTCCACAAAATTATTATCCACCAAATATTTACGAATTTTCTGTTCTGCTCCGCCTCTGTACATGATGCCGGGAAAACATACAATTGCAGCCGTACCATTAGCTGCAAGCCATGAAAGACAGTGCATAATAAAAGCCATATCAGCTTTACTTTTCGGTGCAAGCACCCCGGCAGGTGAAAAACGAGGGTCATTAATGAGTAAGGGATTAGAATCGCCTGCCCATTTTATAGAATAAGGCGGATTTGAAACTATTAATTCAAATGGTTCATCATCCCAGTGCTGCGGATTTATTAAAGTATCTTCGCAAGTTATGTTAAATTTATCACAGTATATGTCATGCAAAAACATATTTATACGGCACAAGTTATATGTAGTAACATTGATTTCCTGTCCAAAAAATCCATTACGAATAGCTTCTTTCCCAAGAACTTTTTCAGCTTTTAATAGCAGCGATCCACTCCCACAACATGGGTCATATACCTTATTGATTTCGGTTTTGCCTACCGTTCCAAGTTTCGTAAGCAGTTCAGATACCTCTCCCGGAGTAAAAAATTCGCCGCCAGATTTTCCTGCATTAGATGCATACATAGTCATTAAATATTCGTAGGCGTCACCAAAAGTATCTATATTGTGATTTTTTACGTTCCCTAAATCCATATCAGCAATACCTTTTAATAGTTTTACCAATTTTTCGTTTCTTTTTGTAACAGTAGAACCTAGTTTATTACTGTTTACATCGAAATCATCAAAGAGACCTTTAAAATCGTTTTCAGAATCACTACCAAGTGCGGACTTTTCGATATTATTAAATATCTTTTCAAGCGTTTCATTAAGATTTTTATCTATATCCGCATTCTTGCATACATTGCAAAACAACTCACTAGGTAGAATAAAGAATCCTCTTTCTTCTATTATACTATTTCTGATGGGTTCTGCCGTCTCATCAGAAATCTTAGTAAAATCGAAATTAGAATTTCCTGCTTCGATTTCTACTTTATTTATGTAATTAGTTAAATTTTCTGATATATAGCGATAAAACATAGTACCAAGTACATAACTTTTAAAATCCCAACCATCAACAGCGCCCCGCAACTGTTCTGCAATTCCCCAAATTGCTCTATGCAGTTCATCTCTTTCTTGTTCTTTTTTTCGGTCGACCATCATTTTAATCCTCCTTTAATTAACAAATATACTCATAAAAGCCAAGAAAATAAACTTTTTTATACAATTATAATATATATCAATATAATTTTCAACGAGTAAAACAAAAATTTATGATATTTATTTATGTTTATGTGAGATTTGAAGATAAAATTAGATGTGAACAATAATCTTTAAGTACATACAATACTCTAAAAGTTGTTATATAGCAATTGATATATAATCAGGAATTAACTATAAAATTCCCACTCAAATTGGAATTAGTCCTTCTTGAGTGGGAATTTTTATGTTTAATTTAATTATATACATCTAAGAAACACTTTTTAAAAAATGAGCACTTAATTTTTTCTGTATTTTTGATGACTTTATTATCCTCTCTATATTTTTCAACTAGATAGAGTAAAAATTCCCTAGGAGTAGGGACACCGTTCTTCTCTGAGACTGGCCCATGATAATTTTGCTCTATCTTCTTAAGTATTTTTGGATCACGTGAACTCCAATGATTTTTTAATAAATTACTTATATTCATTTCTACGCTTTTGGGCTGCAATCCTAAGATTTCTCCCGTATAAAAATAAATGTCGGATCTCATATTTACCTTTTCCGGATTTTCTTCTTGACTAACCAGAACATTACAATGTACCAGTTGTTTCGCTTTTTTATCTTCTGTATCAATGCCTATTATATTTAGTTCATGTTGAAAAAACTTCATTTGTGAATTTGATTCTTTTGATTCAAAAGTCAATCCGGCATAGCCTTTATCTTTTTGCAGCTTTGCGTCTTCTATCGCAGGGTTTGTTTTCCTTTTATGGAAGACTTCGATTATTTCTAAAAATTTTTTTGAAGAAAAAGTAAATATAAGGGTTAAGACTATAAAGGATACAAATATAATAGACAAAGTATCGTGGAATTTATTTGAAATAGTGTACTTAATGTGATACTTTAAGTAGACAATTACTCCTAGGGCGATGATAAAAAACGCAGGAAAAATTCTATAATTTGAGAGTTTACATACCGATTTTATATCTATTCGGTCAAACTTATAAATTAATAAAATTGTTAAAGCGTACAGTAAAAGAACTGTTGTCCTAAAAAGCAACAAACTTGTATAATTAGCATACTTAGCCTCAGGAAGTCCCAAAGTAAGCCGTATAAATGAAACTATCTTAAAAATCGAAAAATGACTATATTCCAGTACACAGGACATAAAAAGTGAATACGTAAACATAGTCTTCCATATTTCTATCTTATTCTTTAAAAATAAGCATCCAAAAATCACTGTAGCCGAAATAAATGTAATTATTGGATTATCAATTACAAAAATTTTAAATATGATAAGGAAAATAGTATATAAAATTGATTGCATAGCGGTAATTTTAAAAGGATATTTTTTTGAATTATTAAATATAGAAAAAGCAAACAATCCATTTATTAAATAGCGAATTATGCTGATTAACGTAAGAAGTATCAAAAAATTTCACCCGATTTTATAGAAGTTAATTACATTATAAAGGAAAAAATTTGAAAAAGATACATAAACCGACAAATTCGGACTTATGTATCTTTTTTTATGCTAGCAAACAATTTTTTGGTACTAGTTATCCCAGCCATCTCCATCGTGTTCACAACAGACATAAGAACAAGTATCTGCTAAATTTTTAGGAATGCTTGTCTGTGAAACTGCGCCAAATACAAAAGCTACGAGTGCAAGTGTACCAAATACCTTTTTGAACATATTTTTACCTCCTATTTAGTTTATATCTTTATACTACCATTTATTTCCAGTTGAAATTTATCACAAAAAGGCGAATATTTCTTTCGCTTAATCTTTGTGAAATATACATATTTTTTGAATGTGATTTGCATTCTACGAGGATAGGGTGCTTAACCCAAAGAATTTAGGTCACCAAACCAACGAATTAGGGACGCTAACCTAAAGATAATTTGAGCATAATTTATGAAAATTAAAGACGTCATTTTAAGCATTGGAGTGAATCAAGGTTGCTTATTAGCGTCTTTTTTTGTTTTGTTCAAGGTCCACCACAGGTCCTTCGTTTTTGAACATAAATCAAAAATTCGGAGGACTGGAAGCATGAAAATAGAATATAAATTCTTAACGGGCGAAAACGTATCCATTGAAATATATGGTGAGTTTGAGGAAATTATGCTGGAACTTGATAAAAGCCTTAAAAATAACGACCGTAAGGAAACCCGAAGACATGAAAATTTGAACTTGTTGGATAAAGACGAGAGGACCGCTGATATTACAACAGATGTATTCGAGGATGTTCTGAAAAATTTTGATAAGGGCAAGCTGTATGATGCGATAGCAAATCTGAAACCTCAAGAGCAAGAGTTAATACATAAACTTTATTTGGACAGGAATCCAATGACACAAGCAAAGTGTTCTGAGATGTTGGGTATTACGGAAAATGCTGTACGGAAACGACTATCAAAAATAAAGATTAAATTACAACAATTGCTTAGAATGTATATAAATTAATTTGATTTATATATATGAATTTATGCAAAAGGTAGAAGATGAAAATTTTTAGGCCGGTTTTGCCTTTCCCGTGGCTTATATATAGAGGCGTTTTTAAGAAAGCAAAAATAAGGTCTCTGGAATGAGGTGAAAGATATGTACAAACATGAAATGAGAATTACGGTCAGAAGATCAGGAGAGGATCCAATAAGCATAGCAAAGTTTAAAAAGTTGCCGATCCTCGAAAGGCTCCGTCACAGGTGGTTCGGAAATGCTCAAAAATTAATGGTCATAGTACCGCAGGACAGCGTTCAAAAAATTGAAATCAAGGAGGTGTAATTTTGGAACTAAGGGATTTAAAGATGCCGATAAAAGTAACTCCATATCAGCATCAAGAAGAAGCATGGAGATTTGTGATGGGAAAATTTGAAAATCCGGGAGGAGCAGCACTTTTAATTGAGATGGGCTGTGGGAAAAGTCTCATATCTGTGGCTGCCGCAGGAGCACTGTATCAAGCAGAAAAAATCAGAAAACTGCTCATAGTGTGTCCGCTATCAATTTGTGGAGTATGGGAAGAAGAGTTTTCAAAGTTTGCCGGCTTTGACTATGATTTAAAAATTTTAAGGGGAACAGCTGATAGCAAAACGATGATGCTTAATTTAATGAACGGGGCTTCCCTACAAGTAGCGGTAGTAAATTATGAGTCTGTTTGGAGAATCGAACCGCAAATTAAAAACTGGATGCCGGACATGATCATTGTTGATGAGTCGCACAAGATAAAAACTCACAATATCGCAGCTTCGAAGTCACTTCACAGGCTCGGTGAAAAGACAAGCTATAGGTTAATCCTTACGGGAACATTGATAACAAATAAAGCGATTGATGCTTTCTCACAGTATAAATTTCTGGAGCCAAGAATATTTGGTAAAAGTTTTTATGCCTTTAGAAATCGTTACTTCGACATGGTTGGGTATGGAAACCATACTCCGGTTCTTAAAAAATCTATGGAACCTGAACTCAAGAAAAAAATCCACAGCATTGCGTTCAGAGCAACAAAGGCTGAGTGTTTAGATTTACCTGAAACAACCGATATAGTTCGTTCTGTCGAATTAGAACCGAATGCAATGAACATCTACAAGCATCTTGTAAGAGACAGCTTTGCAGAGCTTTCAAGAGGCGAAGTAACAGCTACAAACATCTTAACTAAGATACTGCGTCTTTCTCAGTTAACCGGAGGATTCTTAGGTGATGACGAAGGCAAGGAGATACACCAAATAAGCACCGCGAAACTCAATGCTCTTGAAGATATCGTAGATGAAGTGACGTCAAGCGGTAAAAAACTCGTTGTGATAGCTCGGTTTATCCCTGAAATTGAGGCTATAACGGATTTGCTTTCAAAGAAAAAACTTAAATTTTCAATCATTACCGGGAATGTGAAAAATCGCAGTGAGCAAATAGAGAAGTTTCAAAATGACTCGGATGTACTTGTATTTGTAGGTCAGATTGCGACTGCGGGGCTAGGCATAACGCTCACAGCGGCGTCAACGATGGTGTTTTACTCGCTTGATTACTCGATGAGCAACTTCGAGCAGACAAAAGCTAGAATTCATCGTGCTGGGCAATGTGACCCATGCACATATATTTACTTAATAGCTAAAGGAACGATAGATGAAAAAGTAATGAAATCACTTAATAAAAAATACGATTTGGCCTCATCACTTATTGATGATTATAGGCAAGGACTTAATCCATTTAAGATAGAAAGGAAATAAAATTATGGAAAATGTAATGTTTGAACTAGAGGATAGACTTAAAGATTTAAAGGATCAGAAGAAACAAAAAGAACTGGAGCTTCATAATATTAACGACATGATTTTTGAAGTAGATGCGGCTCTTTCGGAACTTATGATCATAAAAGAAACACAGAACTTCACTCGTGGCGGCACGACCTTTTGTTTAACGACAAGCACAAAGGCCTCAGCGGTGGCAGGACTTAAGGATGAGCTGTACTCTAAACTTCGTGAAAAAGGTTATGAAGATTTAATACACGAAACGATAAACGCAAATTCTCTGTCATCTTTTGTGAAAGAGCAAATTTCTGAAAATGATGATCTTCTCCCCTCGTGGCTTGAAGGACTTGTTAACGTATATGAGAGAAATACAGTCGGTGTAAGAAAGGCATCAAAATAAATTTTGGAGGATATTGAAATGAAAGAAAACATGGAATTAATGATAACAAATGAAGGATATTCAGTTAATTTAAATTTAGGAAACGATATACAGGATGAACTCGCAGGTCTTGACAGTGGATTTGACCGCATAAAAATTCCAGCCGGAGGAGGTACGAGCTTCGAGGTTCCAAACCTTGAAAATTCTGATGAGCCCACATTTATTAAAGAATTTTCTGCAGTAATATTACACCATCATCCCCTGTTTACCTACTATGAGAATAAGTATAACGGAAGTAGTAATCCACCGGATTGCTGTAGTTTTGATGGGATTAATGGGACAGGTACTCCGGGAGGGAGATGCAGATTTTGCAAATTAAATACGTTCGGAAGCGGTGAAAATGGCGCTAAGGCTTGTAAAAATAAGCACAGACTGTATCTTCTTCGTGAAAATGAGATTTTCCCCGATGTTTTAATATTGCCGGCAAGTTCGATTCAAGAATTTTCAAAATACATCAGAAGGCTACTATCTATCGGCAGAAAATCCGACTCAGTTGTGACCAAATTAACACTTAAAAAGGCGGTAAATAAAACAGGAATTACGTTTTCGAGAGTACATTTTTCTGTTTCAAGAGATTTAGAAATGGCGGAAATTGAAAGACTTAAGCCATTTATAGAACAAATAAAGAATTTTGCTGAAAACAGCTTTGATATGTTTGAGGAGGCATTGGGTGTATGAGTTACAAATTAGCTAAAAGTGTGGATGAAATCAAAGAATATCTAAAAGATTTTAATCTAATTGGCTTGGACATAGAAACCTCTCCTATTGATAAATATCGAAACGATGAAAGGGCAGCACTCGATTCAAATAAGTCAATAATCACAGGTATAAGTCTGTCAGTTTCAAATGGTACGGGGATATACATTCCCCTACACCATAGAAATTATGGAAATGCAGATTTTAACGAAATTTTTGTGTATATCAAGAACAATATTTTACTTGACGAAAATAAAACTGTGGTTATTCATAATGCTGTGTTTGAAAGCAGTTTCTTCTACGCTCTGGGCATAGTTATGAAGTGTAAGGTGTACGATACGATGGCAGCAGCCCAGCTTACTCTTAAAACAAATACAGAGTTTAGGAGCCTTGCTGATAGCGGTCTTAAAAAGCTGGTTCCAGAACTTTTAAAGGCGGAACTTCCAACCTTTGAAAGTGTAACAGAAGGTAAATTTTTTGACGAATTAAATCCGGAGAATTTTGAGACTGTCAGGTATGCTTGTGCCGATGCTGACTATGCTTTAAGGCTTTATCATGTGTTTAATAAATGGTTTGACGAAAATCTTCCAAAACACAGATTTATAGTAGAAGAAATCGAGTCTCCGACCGCTGTGTATGTTGGACTTATGAAGCATAATGGTCTACTTGTGGACCGAGATTTACTGGTGCAAAAGCAATCAGAAGCCGTAGATATGCTCAGGGAACTAAAAGAAGATATCTCTATTTTAACCGGCAATGTGGATATCGGTTCTAATGCTACAACGCAGGAGTTTAAAAACTTTCTTTACGGAAGATTGGGGCTTCCTGTCCTAAAGACAACGGGGAAAAACAAAGAAGCTGCAGATGATGAAGCATTTATCCTTTTATCTTCATATTGTAAAGAACATGAACCGGAATATGTACCGCTCTTTGACATCATCAAAGAATATCGCAAATGGGGAAAAATTAAGTCTACGTATATAGACAGCTATTTAAAACATCTTAACTCCGCAACAGGACGCATACATCCTGACCTCTTCCCTCTTGGAACTGAGACAGGAAGGTTCGCAAGCAGAAATCCAAATCTTCAAAATTGCCCTCGCAAGGATAACGATCCGATTGGAGTTAGAAATTTTTTCATTGCTCCAAAAGGCAAGATTCTGGTGTCGCTGGACTTTTCTCAGATAGAACTTCGTGTCGGAGCGTTTTACTGCCGAGATAAAGCCATGATTGAAACATATAAAAGCGGTGGCGACATTCATGCCAAGACAACATCCGTAATATATAAAATCCCGTTTGAACAGGCGGTGGACAAAAATGCACCTCACTACAAGGAACGCAGAACCATTGCAAAGGCGTGCAATTTCGGAGTGTTCTTCGGGTTATTTGCAAGGGGACTCCTCAGAAACCTTAAGTTTAAAGCCGGACTTAATAAAACTCTCGAAGAGTGCGAAGAGATTATAAAAAACCTTAAAGCAGGATATCCGCAGCTTGAAACTTGGCAGCGTGAAGTAAAAGTCAAGGCAAAGTTTAACGAATATACAGAGACGTATCTTGGCAGACGAAGGTATCTTCCAAACATTCTGTCTTCGAACTGGAACAAAAAGAGTTTTTCTGAAAGACAAGCTCTCAACACTCCGATACAAGGAACTGCGGCTGACATCTTAAAGTTATCAATAGTCAGGATACTTCGTGGACTACCTGAAAGACCATGGCTTAGACCTCTGCTACAAATACACGATGAACTGATGTTTGAACTGCCAGAAGAAAAGCTAAATGAAGCAGTAGAGTTTGTAAAAAGCTGTATGGAAACACAGCCATTTGAGGACTTTGATATACCACTGGTGGCTGAGGCGGCTGTGGGAAAAAGATTCGGCTCACTTAAAGAAATGGAGGGATAAAATTATGTATTTGGGACTTAAAAATGCCGAAGGATACTACGATTTAACAGCTTATGAAGCAATTAAAAATGTGACTGCAGAGGAAAGGCGTAAAAAAGCCATGTATATTTTATCGCTGTCCTGCAGCAAGAAGAGTAAATCTAAAAAATGTAAGGTGGTGAGTGCGTGAATACCTGTGAGTTTTTAAATGAAATTTATAAGTGCTGCGGTGCAGGGTTTATAACGCTGACAGCCCTACCCAGTAGAAAAACCAAATGGTTTAAGGTAAGCGAAATCGAGAAAGCTGCAAAAACTGCTGAAAATATGGGTAAAAAAACAAATGTATTTTTTGGTGTAGGGCTAAGAAATAAGGTGCTTAAAAATGGTCTTAGAGGAAGCGAAAAAGACATCTCGTGTATAACGGCTCTTTATGCTGATATTGACGTTAAAGGGAGCGCTCACGCTCAGACATCTCTGCCGGAAACAATAGATGAGGCTGTCGATTTTTTAAATAATTTAAAGATAAAACCGAGTATTATTGTGAAGTCGGGTAATGGGATTCACTCATATTGGCTGCTTGATAAACCTTTCAAAATTGAGAATTGTAGAGATAAAGAACATATTGTTTTGATATTCAGGGATTTCGGAAAATATATAAATCTTGAGGCAAAAAAGCGTGGATGGAAACTCGATAACGTGTATGACCTTGCTCGAATTTTAAGGGTTCCGGGTTCAATTAATCATAAGCTGAAAAATGGTGTTAGGTGCGAAGTGATCGAAAGCAATCTGCAAAGGTACAGCTTAGAGGTGTTTAGTCAAGATGTACATTGTAACGATATGGGTTCAACCATTAGTAAAAATGCACAAGGTGTGGACAAAGTCCTCGAAAAATGCGAGTTTATAAAGTATTGCGTGAAAAATGCATCAGATTTGCCGGAACCTCTGTGGCACGCTATGATTACCAATCTTGCTCCGCTTAAATGGGGTAACGATTCGGTACATCAGTTTAGCAAAAATTATCCAAGATACAGTTTTGAAGAAACCGAGAGGAAAATCGAGCGTGCCATAGCAGAGAACAAACCGCACACTTGCGAGTATATCAGAGAAAATCTTAATTTTGACTGCGGCAAAAACTGTCATGTGAAGGCTCCTATCGTTTATGGATTGCCGAGTCTGGATGAGAGGTTTAAAGAACTGGTTTCGAGTGAAAAAATTAACGTGGATGAAGTTTTGTCGGAGCAAAACATGAAGCTATGTGCGTGGGCGAAATTTAATCTTCCGTCTGAGTACGCTAAACTTAAGTCAAAACTCAAAGGAAAGATTAATCTTAGAGATTTTGAAAAAGCTGTAAGACACGAAACACATCGTGTAACTGAAAAAACTCAAAAGGCTAAATTTTTGAAATTAGATGGAGTTGAGACTTCCGGTGTGGTTACTCCGCAAGGCTGGGATATTTCCATGAAATATGGCATTCAAAAGATACTCAGAAACAACACTTCAGACGAGCTTGCTTCTGTGTGTCCGTGTCCGCTGATTATATCTCGTAGGTTCGAGAATATCGATGATGGGACTCAGAAGGTGGAGATAAAATTTTTAAATCATAACCATTGGAAGTCGGTCATCGCACCTCGTTCTCATATATTTAACAGAACGTCGATAATTAAGTACGCCGACAGCGGACTTCCTGTATCTTCGGGCAATGCTTCAGACATAGTTAAATACCTCTCTGATTATGAAAGTACAAATGATAAGTGCATTCCCTTTGTAAAATCAATCTCTCGCATCGGGTGGATCGGCAGAGAATTTTTCCCTTACAAGGTAAGTGGTAAGATTGTTTTTGAAACGGAGTATAAAGAGGCATCAAATATAATCGACAGCACCGTTGAATGCGGCAGTTTTGACGTTTGGCTCAAAAATGCAAAATTATTAAAAAATAACCCGTTCGGAAGGTTTATACTCGCAGCATCTTTTGCCTCCCCGCTACTCGAAATTTTAAATCATCGTGTATTTTTTGTTCATATCTGGCACGACTCAAAGTCAGGTAAAACCGCAGCAATCAAGATGGCGATAAGCGTCTGGGGAAACCCTACAAAGCTCATGGGTAGTTTTAACGCCACAAGCGTAGGCTTAGAGCGCATGGCCGGAATCCTTAAGCACCTCCCCTTTGCAATTGATGAACTTCAAGTGCTCAACAGTAAAAGATTATCTGTTGAAAATATTATTTATAGTCTTGGTAACGGATTTGGAAGGCTCAGAGGTTCAAAAGAAGGCGGTGTTCAGGAGACAGCGAGCTGGAGGAATAATATCTTAACGAGCGGTGAACAGCCGATGACCAAGGAGTCAAGCAACGATGGTGTATTAACAAGGGCTCTGGAGCTTTACGGAAAGCCGGTAGACAATACTGATATCGCACATCGTCTGCACCTTGTAAGTGAAAATAACTATGGTTTTGCAGGGAGAATTTTTCTAAAGTATTTGATTGATACGGTGTTAAAGGTCAAAGGAAAAGTCAGCCGAGATTTTAATAGCATAAGGAATGAAATCGAGAAACGTCAGACTGAAAGCTTCGACAACACTCACCTCGATAACATAGCGATTGTATGTCTTGGCGACTATTATTCCGGGATTTCTGTTTTCAAGGAAAGCGAAAAAGAAGCATGGGATGAAGCTGTGAACCTCGGAACTCAGATACTCCAGAACTGCAAAGAACTCCAAAAGGCAGATACGATCGACAGGGCGTGGGACTTCGTGACAGGCTGGATAACGAGCAATAAAAATCGTTTTCTGCCGGACAGCACGCCATGCTATGGGAAAATTGAGCAGGATGCGGTATATATCATACCAAATATTCTGAGACAGGCTCTCGAAGAAAACGGATTTGATTATTCTAAAGTCACTCGTGGTTTTAAGAATCGTGGTTTTATTGAAACTGCATTAGATACCAAAGGATACATCAAAATGCAAGTACCAAAAAGAATAAATGGAGTGCTTCAAAAGTGTTTCTGCATTAAAAAAATCCTATCAGAGGTATCAAATCACGAAAACACAATAACTGCAAATCCCTTAAATTAGCCATTTGTAGATATGTTACCTCTGTACCTCTATTTTCCCCCACACACACCTTCTTATTAGAGTAAATATATAAATTGAGATTAGAGTGTGTGAATTAAATAAGTCTATATATAACAAATAAATTTATTTTAGAGGTAACTAAGGTAACATATATAAAAACATTGGCTTTATCATTGGGTTTAAGGGTGTTACCTCTTTAAAAAAATGGAGGTAACAAGAGGTATCATGGGGTAACAGTATGGAGGAATTTATGAAAGAAAAGACAATAACAAATCAAATATTAAAGTACCTAAAATCAGCACCCGAATGCTTCGCATTCAAAGAACATGGTGGAATTTATGGCGTATCTGGGATTCCCGACGTTATATGTTGCTACAAAGGAAAATTCATGGCGTTTGAAGTTAAAACGTCGCAAGGTAAACTGTCAAAGCTACAAGAAATTACAATAAAGCGAATAAATGAATCAGGTGGAATGGCGTTTAAAGTTACAAGTTTACAGGAAGTAAAAGATATCTTGAAAGGAATGATGCCGGAGAAGTAAACAACAAAGGTCAAAGATACAAGGGACAAAGTGCAAAGCTACAAAAGACAAATTACAAAATGCAGATAATTTTTACTTTTTTAAATTTGTAATTTGGAGGATAAGTCTATGTCTATAAAAAATAAAAACGGTTATATTCGGTGCAAGTGGTGTCGGTTTGTACGAGAGGATGCAAGTATAAGTGATTTTGACTGGACTGCATATGAATGCGGCAACCCTAAAAGCGAATATCATAAGTCATTACTGAACGTAGACCCACAAGGGAACAAACTATCTAATATAATGTGGTTAGGATGTCATTTCGGAGAAAGGAGATGCTCTTAATGAACGCAAAAGAATATCTTTCTCAGGCATACCATATAGACCAGAGAATAAACTGCAAAATGGAGCAGCTAGAGTCGCTACGAGCACTGGCTACTAAGGTGAATTCTATAATGTCTGATATGCCTAAAGGCAATCAAAATTATAACATCATGGAAAAGAATATCGCCGATATCATAGATTTAGAAAATGAAATAAACGCTGATGTCAATAAACTACTAAATTTAAAAAAAGAAATTGCATCTGTAGTTAGAAGCATTAGTAACCCAGAGTACCAGACATTATTGGAACTTCGTTATCTGAACTTTATAAGCTGGGAAAAAATTGCAAGTAAAATGGGATACAGTTTGCCACATATATTCCGAATTCACGTCAGAGCCTTAAATTATTTGAAATTTAAAAAAAGATGATAGTAAATGAGAGAGAAAGAGAGTAGCTAAATGTGATATAGTTATACTAGTGGGATATAATTTAAAGCTCTTGGAGAAATCCGAGGGCTTTTTCTATACTAAAAATGAGGTGATTAAAATGCCTAAAAAGCCGAGAAGTCCATGTAGGTTCAGTGGATGCCCTAAACTTACGGAAGATAAGTATTGCGATAAACATAAAAAGCTCGAAAGTCACTATTACAACAAGTATAAACGTAATCCAAATACTTATAAGAATTACAGTAGCCGATGGCGAAGGATAAGACAGTTATATATTAAAGAGCATCCTATTTGTGAACTGTGCGAAAGAAAAAACATTTTAAAACCTGTAGAGGAAGTGCATCACATTGTTCCACTATCAAAAGGTGGTACACACCATGAAGATAATTTGATGAGCCTTTGCAAAAGCTGTCATTCAAGAATTACTGCTCGTGACGGTGGCAGATGGGGATAAAAATTAGGTTTGCACTTTTTAGCACAAACCTTTGTTCCTAATTACTAATAAACATCAATTAAATAAATCTGAATGAGACCCCGTCCTTGAAAGGAATAATATTAGCTCATCGTCCTCTATACGATAGATCAAAAGCCAGTCAGATTGTATATGACACTCACGAAAGCCAATGTAATTTCCTGTTAAGGCGTGATCTCTGTACCTATCTTCAAGCTTTGTATGATTAGCAATTTTATCTATGATTTTTTCTAATAGGTCTAATTTATATCCGCGCTTTGCAGTCAATTTTAAGTCCTTTTTGAACTGATTAGATAAAACAATCTTAAGCATCAGATAGTACCTCGTTCATAGCTTCTTTAAAACTGGAATATTTTTTATAATTTTCAGGATGTTTCTTCATTTCATAAAATTCATCCATTGCCGATGCAGTTTCGTTATTAGGCTTATCCCTTCTGATTTCAAATGGTATGCATTGCTGTCTTACAGCTTGCTTTAAAAAAAGAGTTACGGCTGTTGTTAAGTCAAGACCCAAATCATAAAAAAGTTCTTGAGCAGATTTTTTTAAATCAGGATCTAAATTGATGTTTGTACTTACTTTAGACATAAAACCACCTCCTTTTATATTATAACTTATTATATGCATAATATCAACCCAATGCACACATAATAAGTAAAAATTTTACGTGAGGGGGGGAGTAAAATCTCTCCTCCTCTTTCTGAGAGCAACGGGCGTGGGGTACCGCGCGAAAAAAATCCGATTCAAACGAGGTATTAACCTATATATCCTCCTAAGAGACCAACTAGACCTCTTGGGAGTTCTAATTTAAGGAAAGGAGCGTAAAAAAATGTCAAAAGACGGAACATACAGAGGCGGTCGAAGAGTTCGTGCCGGAGATAAGCCGGACTCTTTAGCTGATAAAATAGCATCGGGAAGGTCGGCACGAGTTTTTGAACCAATTGACTTAGAAGATGAGCCTTCATTCGAAATGGATAGTTCTGACTTTTTAGAACCACAGGATTTGGAAGGAAGTCAAATTCCAAAACCAAGTGAATATTTGAGTTCTGAGCAAAAAGACGGAAAACCACTCGGAGCAGATAAAATATTCGAAGAAACATGGCTGTGGCTAAAAAAGCGAAAGTGTGATCAGTTTGTAAATCCAAGACTGGTAGAATCCTATTCACAGGCTTTTGCGAGATACATCCAATGCGAAGAAGCAATAAGTAAGTTTGGATTTTTAGGAAAGCATCCAACCACCGGAGCAGCGATTGCGAACCCATTTGTACAGATGAGTGTGGGATTCCAAAAGCAGGCAAACATTATCTGGTACGAGATTTTTGATATAGTAAAGCAAAATTGTACAACTAATTTCACTGATACACCACAAGACAACGCAATGGAGCTGCTCTTAACCGCAAGGAGAAAGCGATGATAATAGACATTACATGGTTTCTGACTGCAATTTCGCTTTCAGGAACTATTTTAAATATACGAAAAAATATATGGTGTTTTTACGTTTGGCTCATCGGAGATATTCTGTGGTGTATTTTTGATTTTACCGCTGGAACGTACGGAAGATCACTTCTGGACTTCGTCCAAGTAATCCTCGCAGTTTGTGGGATAATTTCTTGGAAAAAAGGTCACTAAATTAATAGGATTTTTAAGGTGCTGCCCTTATGGGCGGCACCTTTTCATATACAGAATTTTAAAAAGAGGTGTAGGATTTGCAAATAGAAAAAATTAGTATCTCAAAATTAAATCCGGCAAAATACAATCCGAGAAAAGACTTAAAACCGGGCGATGCTGAGTATGAAAAACTTAAACGAAGTATAGATGAGTTTGGCTACGTCGAGCCAATAATCTGGAACAAGAAAACGGGCAATGTCGTGGGAGGACACCAGAGGCTTAAAATATTAAAGTCTATGGGATATGCAGAGGTAGAATGTGTGGTTTTAGATCTTGACGAAGTAAAAGAAAAAGCACTAAATGTAGCACTAAACAAAATTGGAGGAGAATTTGACATACCACTTTTAACTGATTTGCTCAAAGACTTAAGCGACAGCGATTTCGATGCTACACTTACAGGCTTTGACCTTACAGAGATTGATGAGCTATTTTCAAAATCTGATAACAAAGAAGGAAAAGACGATGGCTATGATGTAACAAAGGCTCTCGAAGAATCATCCTTTGTCAATCGAGGAGATGTGTGGCGTCTTGGGAAACACCGGCTGCTCTGTGGCGATGCTACTAATCCCGAAGATGTGGTAGCTTTAATGGACGGCAAAAAAGCAAACTTAATCCTTACGGATCCCCCTTATAACGTCAACTTTGAAAGTGCAAGCGGGCTCAAAATTAAAAACGACAAACAGGATAGCGAGAAATTTTATAATTTCTTGTTATCCTCTTTTAAAAATATGGCCTCTCATCTGGCAGAAGGCGGCTCGGCATACATTTTCCATGCGGACACAGAAGGGCTTAATTTCAGGAAAGCCTTTATTGATGCCGGATTCCATTTAAGCGGAGTATGTATCTGGGAGAAAAACTCATTTGTAATGGGCAGATCTCCGTACCAATGGGGACACGAGCCTATACTTTACGGATGGCTTAAGACAGGAAAACACAGTTGGTATGCAGGACGAGCCGAGTCTACAATTTGGAGGTACGATAAGCCAAAGAAAAATGCCGACCATCCAACTATGAAGCCGATCCCTCTTCTTTGCTATCCGATAAAAAACTCCTCCGCTGTAAACGGCATCGTGCTTGATACCTTTGGCGGTTCCGGATCGACGCTGATAGCCTGCCATCAGATGGACAGAATTTGCTTCACGATGGAGCTTGATCCAAAGTATGCCTCAGTAATTGTTAGAAGATACGTCGAACTTTGTGGCAGCGATGATGTATTTTTACTTAAAGATAATAAGAAAATCCCGTATTCGGAAGTCGTGAAAAATGATGAAGCATAGTTTAACCTTAGGCAGTTTGTTTGATGGAAGCGGAGGATTTCCCCTTGGTGGATTAATGTGTGGAATTAAGCCGATATGGGCAAGTGAAATCGAGCCATTTCCTATTATCGTCACCACAAAAAGACTACCTTTTATGAAACATTACGGAGATATAAATAAGATAAATGGTGCTGAAATCGAGCCCGTGGACATTATAACATTCGGCTCACCATGTACAGATATGAGTGTTGCCGGGAAAAGAGCCGGTCTTGATGGAAAGCAATCTACACTGTTTTATCAAGCAACCAGAATTATAAAAGAAGTGAGGTGCAAAACCGATGGAAAATATCCAAGATGGATCGCGTGGGAAAATGTGCCGGGAGCCTTCTCTTCCGGTAAAGGTGAGGACTTCCGATGCGTCCTCGAAAGCATCTGCAAAATCAAGGACGAAAATTTTTCTGTTCCTCGATCTGAGAAGTGGTCGAATGCAGGAAGCATCGTGGCAGATACATTTTCTCTCGCATGGAGAGTTCTCGACGCGCAATTTTGGGGAGTCCCCCAGAGAAGAAAACGCATCTACCTTGTCGCAGATTTTGGAAGTAAATGTGCCGGAAAGATATTATTTGAGTCCGAGGGCTTGTCAGGGTATTCTGCGGAGGGCGGCCAATCGTGGCAAAGAACTACCGGAAGTTTTACGAATTGCACTGGAGAGACAAGCAACATTTGCTTAAACGACCAAGGTGGAAACCGGATGGACGTAACCGAAGATATTACTTCGACTTTAAGAGCACAATCACATCATCCTCCGTGTGTTTTAAATTCGATAGCAGTTGAAAATCATCCTTCAGACAGTCGAGTGAGAATTTCTAATAATGGTTGTGTGCAAACACTCACCTCAAGTATGGGTACAGGCGGAAACAGGGTTCCTCTTATTATGAGCGAAGTGCCGAAGACATATGGTATATGTTCAAAAGACAGCAATTCTATGAAATCAGATAATCCCCATAGTGGATTTTACGAGGCGAACACTTCCCGTATCCTCGATAAAAATGGAGGGAATCCCTCTTGTAATCAAGGCGGTGTGGCGGTTGTAGAATCTATACCGTTTACACAAAATCAGCGAGATGAGGTTCGAACACTTGGAAATAAAAGTGGTACTCTAAATGCCTCCTCAAACACTAAACAGCAGACTTTTATCTTACAAGGGTCTATGATTGGAAGACATGATAATAATGGTCCACAGGGAAGTGGAATAAACGAGGACGTTAGTTTTACGCTGAATACCATTGACCGCCACGCTATAGCTTACGGTATAGGCAGAGATGCCTTTAATCAAGGGAAAAACTCAAAATGGAATCCTTGTTTTTCTAAAGAAATCCAACCGACACTTGTATCCAGAGGTCCGGGTGCAATTCAAAACGGATACATTGTACGGAGGCTTACACCAACAGAATGTGCAAGACTTCAAGGCTTCCCGGACTCATGGTGTGCAGATTTAGGAACAGAAAATCCAACCTATGAAGAAATTAAGAAATGGCAGAAGATTTTTGATGATTACAATAAAGCTATAGGCAAAACCACTAAACCTAAAACGGAAAATCAAATCCGCAAGTGGCTCAAAAATCCTCATTCGGATTCTGCTGAGTATAAAATGTGGGGAAATGGAATCGCACTTCCCTGCATTTATTTCGTACTGTCAGGCATTGTGTACTGTTCACAGTTAACCGAGGAATAGTGTCGGTACATTTCTAAACCACATAAACTTGATATTTATGCAGAGTTGAGTGATATATGTAAGTACCGAAAATTAAGGAGGAATTTAAAATGAGAGTAAAATATGATGTGTCGGGAATGCATCGGAAAAATTTCGCTAAGGAAATTGCAAAATGGCTATGCCTTGACGTAAAGTATCTCGGAGCACCATCATTTGCGTATGAAATAGGTGCCCTTAGGCTTGACCCTGACGGAAGCCTTACGATTAATACCGAACCGGATAATATGGTCATAGAACCGCTTTTAGAGCATCTCGAAGATGAGGGGTATAGACGTATCGACGAAAGTCCGCAGGAAGCCGAAAGTAGCGGCCCAGAAACGCAAGCAGAAAAAGATACGCAGGAGCTTGAAAATGCCGCACAGAGCGAAAATGTGGCGCTTACTGTGGCAATGCCAAGAGACTCTTTTAAGGATGATGAACTTATGAATCTGCAAAAGTTAGTAAATGCCAAAGGCAGTCTTATTAAAAAGGCACTGGCAGTCGACGATCTTCCAATTGAAATAGACAATAAAAAAGTTTCTTTTCCATGGTTTTCAAATAAGCGAGATAGCGATTCAGCTAAAGCCTACACACATTTTATCACAGCTATTTGCGATATGGCTCGAAATCAAAAGCGGATAACTGTTAAAGAAAAAACTGTCGATAATGAAAAATATGCATTTCGTTGTTTCCTATTGAGACTGGGATTTATAGGAAACGAATTTAAAACTGAAAGAAAAATTCTATTAAAAAACTTCACAGGGTCATCGGCTTTCAAGAATTACGAAAGCCATACGGCAGCCGAAGATAGTATTTCCAAATAAATAGCGGAGCGTATCCGAAAGGTTTAGTTATTTCAAATTATGGGGGCGATTGCTTCCATAACTTCTCTGTCACTTCGTGACATCTCTTCTTAGAAAGAAGAGTCCTCCATAATTTTCAATTTATGGAGCAAACCGGGCATTAAAAATTGCCCCTTAAAGGTGTTGTAATGTAGACAATAAATGTAGATTTAATGGGGCTAAAGATCGTGTAGTAATCGTATTGATATGACCTCCGAAAAGAGCGAATATGTAAGTACCGAAAGGGAAATAAAATAAAAATTTAAACGGAGGATAACAAAATGAATGAGAAAACCGCAAGACAAATCGAGGAAATGAAAAAGCAGACGATTGGAGTAGAGGTTGAAATGAACAACATCACTAGAAACAAAGCCGCAAAAGTTGCAGCCGATTTTTTCGGAACAAACAGATGCGAGGACACCGCAAGAAGAAACGGATACGCTACTTGGAGTGCATGGGATGGTCAAGGCAGAGAATGGAAATTCCAAAGAGACACCAGCATTTCAGGTCCGGAAATTGAAAAATGCGAACTGGTAACACCAATCCTAAACTACGGCGACATGGAAACCTTGCAAGAGCTAATTCGCCGCCTTCGCAAAGCAGGAGCGAAAAGCGATGCCGAAAGAGGATGCGGAATACATATCCACATCGGAGCAAATGGTCACACACCAAAAACACTCCGAAACCTTGCAAACATAATGGCGAGCCATGAGGATTTGATTTCAAAAGCCTTGAACCTTGACGGATACAGAATGCGGCGCTATTGCAGAACGGTAGACCCAAGATTTCTTAAGGAATTAAACTGCAGAAAGCCAACAACGATGCCACAGATTGCCGACATTTGGTACACAAGCCACAGTGCAAATTACGGAAGAAACAACCATTATAACAACAGCCGATACCATATGCTAAACTACCACGCAACCTTTACAAAGGGTACAATCGAATTTCGACTTTTCCAGTTTGATAAACCTGCAAACGGAAAGAAAAACGGACTCCACGCAGGACAATTAAAAAGTTACATACAGCTTTGTTTAGCATTAAGCCAAATGGCAAAAACATTAAAAACTGCAAGTCCAAAACCACAACAAAACGAAAATCCGAAATTTGCAATGAGGACATGGCTCCTTCGATTAGGATTTATCGGAGAAGAATTTAAAACAGCAAGAGAGGTTTTAACAAAAAGACTCACCGGTGACACAGCCTTCAGATTTGGAAGATCCGCTTGAAATGAAATCAGGAGCTAGCCTCCTGTCACCTTTTCCCACCGCCTCGGCGGTTTTAAGGTGGTAGAAGGGTGTCTCCCCTTCAGAAAGGATGATACCAATATGGTAAAAAAATATTATATTGCATATGGAAGTAATTTAAATGTTAGGCAAATGATTATGAGATGTCCAAACGCCCGAATTATTGGGACGTCGGAGATTCCGAATTATGAACTGCTCTTCAAGGGAAGCAAAACAGGCTCGTATCTTACAATCGAACCAAAGTCAGGAGTGAGCGTTCCGGTAGGTATTTGGAGCGTCAACAATACGGATGAGGCCGCACTTGATCGCTACGAGGGATTTCCGACATTTTATTACAAGACGGAGCTGGAACTTCCCATTAAAGGCATTAGAACCGGCAAGATTAGAAACCGTACCGCTTTCGTGTATATCATGCACGAAGACCGTCCGTTCGGAATTCCAAGCCGATATTATGTTGAAACGTGCCTTGAAGGATATCGGAACTTTGGCTTTGACAAAAATGTTTTATTTGAAGCGGTAAAAAATAGTAGGAGGAATTATTATGAAGGAAAGTAATATTATTGAGATTAAAATTTGTCCGCACTGCAGGAGGGCTTATCATGGTCATCCTGCGGTTTCAAGAAAGGATAACAAAACGCTTATTTGCTCGGACTGCGGAACAAGAGAGGCACTTGAAAGTTTGGGCATATCGCAAGCAGAACAAGAGCAGATTTTGAGTACGATTCACCGTTCAATGAGAGCATAATGTACACAATAAATGTAGTTTTACCGGGGCAAAAGATCGTGTAGTCTAGCATCTTGCTATATCTCCGAGAAAGAGCGAATATGTAAGTACCCGAAGGGGAAAATAAAAATTTAAACGGAGGATACAAACCATGACAAAGGCACAGGTAAATGAAACAATCAAAGCAGCGGCGCAGGCACACGGATTTAAAACCACAGAGAAGCCGGAATTCCAAGGAATTACGGAAATCATTAGCGAGGAACTGAGCTTCATTTTTACGGTGCGAAACACAGAAAACACCGACTGGGAAGCACACAAAATTGAACAAAGCCTGATGGTTACGGCAAACGTCCGCAGGATGGGCGGGCAGCCTACGGTCGAGGAGCTTCTTAGAACTGCCGATGAAATACGGCGAGGTGCTAAACTTGTCGCAGAAATTCAAGCGATGAACCTCATCTGGACAGAAACATTCTAAGGCACAATTTGATGAAAGAATATAATTAAAAATTCTTCGAAAAGAGCCGAGAGGCTCTTTTTCTTGTACACAAATTTATAATTAAAGTGAATATCCATTAATACTCACAAAATCCAAATCATGGAAGTGAAAGCTCCCCCAGTAAGACACTACAACTAAGAAAGGAGGCGATTTCGATTCGCAAGTTAAAAAAATATATACCGACAAAATTTGCAAATTCGGACAGCAAATATAATAAAAGAACGGCAGACTTAGCGGTCTGCTTTATTAATTGCCTTAAACACACAAAGGGCGAGTGGTATGGACAGCCGTTTGATTTAATCGACTGGCAAGAACAAATCGTGCGTGACATTTTTGGAGTTTTAAAACCGAATGGTTACAGGCAATTTAACACTGCGTATATCGAAATCCCAAAAAAGCAAGGCAAAAGTGAGCTCGCCGCAGCGACAGCACTCCTTTTAACTTGCGGAGATTTCGAGCATGGCGGCGAAGTTTATGGCTGTGCTTCAGACCGCCAGCAAGCCTCCATAGTTTTCGACGTGGCGGTAGATATGGTGGAGCAATGCCCAGCCCTTAAATCGAGAATAAAGCCCGTATTATCGCAAAAACGTTTGATTTACAAGCCACTTAACAGCTTTTATCAAGTCCTATCCGCAGAAGCCTACACAAAGCATGGTTTAAACGTGCATGGCGTTGTGTTTGACGAGCTCCACGCCCAGCCAAATCGCAATTTATATGATGTAATGCTTCATGGTTCGGGAGATGCAAGAAAACAGCCACTCTTTTTTCTGATTACCACTGCCGGAACGGACAGAAACTCAGTATGTTGGGAAGTACACCAAAAATCCGAGGATATTTTAAAAGGTCGCAAACGTGATCCCACTTTCTATCCTGTTATTTATGGGGCCCCTGTTGATGCCGACTGGACGAGCGAGGAAGTTTGGAAGGCAGCGAATCCATCGCTTGGGATTACTGTAGATATAGAAAAACTCAAAAATGCCTGCGAGTCAGCGAGACAAAACACAGCCGAAGAGAACCTATTTAGGCAACTTCGTCTAAACCAGTGGGTAAAGCAGTCAGTGCGTTGGATGCCAATGGAAAAGTGGGATGCCTGCAGCTTTAAATTTAATGAAAGAGACCTCGAAGGCAGAATTTGCTATGGCGGTCTGGACTTATCTTCGACAACGGATATTACAGCGTTTGTATTAGTTTTTCCACCTGAAGATGAAAATGATAAATATTACATCCTTCCTTACTTTTGGATTCCCGAAGACAATCTTGATTTAAGGGTCAGACGTGATCATGTTCCGTACGATATTTGGGATCAAGAGGGATATCTTCAAACGACTGAAGGAAACGTGGTGCATTACGGTTCTATAGAAAATTTTATCGAGGAGCTTGGTACAAAATACAACATTCGTGAGATATCGTTTGACAGGTGGGGTGCTGTTCAGATGGTGCAAAACCTCGAAGGTATGGGATTCACAGTCGTTCCGTTTGGGCAGGGATTTAAGGATATGAGTCCGCCATCGAAGGAGCTAATGAAACTAACGCTTGAAGGAAAACTTGCTCATACCGGCCATCCTGTGCTTCGCTGGATGATGGACAATATCTTCATTCGCACCGATCCTGCCGGCAATATTAAGCCTGACAAAGAAAAATCAATGGAGAAAATCGATGGAGCTGTGGCGACAATCATGGCTCTTGACAGAGCTATAAGGAATCAAAATATAAATACTGACTCAGTCTACAACGAAAGAGGACTAATAATAATTTAAAATAATTAAAAAAATTTTGATGTGACAGCAGGGATGTTGGCACTTTTTTTATTAAAAATTTTATGGGGGTATTTTGAGTTTATGAACAATCTAGAAGTATTTAAAAATGAGGAATTTGGCGAAGTGAGAACCATTACAATTGATGATGAACCTTACTTTGTAGGAAAAGATGTAGCACTAATACTTGGATACACAAATCCACAAAAAGCACTTAGAGACCATGTTGACGAAGAAGATAAAACCCGTAACGAATCGTTCACCGTCAACGGAACTCAAGGAATACTAATTAATGAAAGTGGTCTATACAGCTTGATTTTATCAAGCAAACTGCCAAATGCCAGAAGGTTTAAAAGATGGGTAACAAGCGAGGTACTCCCTGCAATTCGTAAACATGGAATGTATGCAATCGACGATTTAATAGCTAATCCCGATTGGGGTATTGCAGCATTTAATGCATTAAAAGAAGAACGTGAAAGAAATAAGAAATTAGAAGAGTCAGTTGCAGTAAAAACACAGCAAATCACAGAAATGATCCCGAAAGCAAGTTATTATGACGTCGTCCTCAACTGTAAAGATTTAGTATCAATATCGACAATATCCAAGGACTATGGTTGGAGTGCTAAAAAAATGAACAAATACCTTCATGAAAAAGGAATTCAATTTAAACAAGGAGACATCTGGCTTTTATATCAGAAATATTCGGAAAAAGGCTATACCAGCACCAAAACTCACACTTATCTAGACAGTGATGGTCAGCATACAAAAGTACACACCTATTGGACGCAAAAAGGGAGACTCTTCATTTATGATTTATTAAAGGAAGATAATATATATCCAAATATTGAAAGGATGGATTGATGTTTGAACATTTTTAAAAGACTTTTCCACTCAAGAGATAAACCAAAAGTAAAAAATAGTCTAGGTTCTAGCATTTTTGGGTCATTTTTTAGTAGCTCCAGTAGCGGAAAGACTGTAAGCCAAACGAGTGCCTTAAGTGTAACTGCGGTTTATTCGTGCGTTAGGATCTTATCAGAGGCCATAGCCGGGCTGCCTCTTCACACATATAAATACACAAGTAATGGTGGAAAAGAAAAAGCAGTCGACCATCCTCTATATCTTCTACTCCATGATGAACCTAATCCTGAGATGACTTCATTCGTGTTTCGAGAAACGCTGATGAGTCATCTTTTGTTATGGGGAAATGCTTATGCACAAATCCTTCGAAACGGCAAAGGTGACGTGATAGCCCTATACCCGTTGACACCGAACCGCATGACAGTCGACAGAGCCTCAAATGGCAGTATTTATTACACATATTCGACCAGTGATGATGATAATCCAAAACTTAAAAGTAAGGGGCAAGTTTACTTGAAAGCTGAGGATGTGCTGCATATTCCGGGCTTAGGATTTGATGGGCTCGTGGGATACTCACCGATAGCAATGGCAAGAAATGCGATAGGAATGGCGATGGCATGCGAGGAATATGGTGCAAAATTTTTCGCAAATGGAGCATCACCCTCCGGAGTTTTGGAGCATCCAAGTACAATAAAAAATCCCGACAAGCTCAGAGAAAGCTGGAACTCCCTTTTTAAAGGGGGCAGTAATTCTCACCAAATAGCAGTCTTGGAAGAAGGCCTAAAATATCAGCCGATCAGCATTTCGCCTAATGAAGCACAGTTTTTGGAGACGAGAAAATTTCAAATAAATGAGATTGCCAGAATCTTTCGAATCCCGCCGCACATGATCGGAGACCTCGAAAAATCATCGTTTTCCAACATCGAGCAGCAGTCGCTGGAATTCGTAAAATATACACTCGATCCTTGGGTTACGAGATGGGAGCAGTCCATTCACAGGAGGCTATTTAAAAACAGCGAAAAAGCTGAGTATTTTGTAAAGTTTAATGTTGATGGCTTGCTTCGTGGAGATTATGCAAGTCGTATGAATGGATATGCGACAGCAAGACAAAATGGCTGGATGTCAGCAAATGACATAAGAGAGCTTGAAAATCTAAATCAAATACCTGACGAGCTTGGCGGCAACTTGTATCTTGTCAATGGAAGCATGACGAAACTTGAAGACGCAGGAGCCTTCGCACAAAGTACAAACCAAGAAAATAGTCAGAAGGAGGGAAATAATTATGAAGAAAACAAAAATCAAAAATAAATTTTGGAACTTCGCAGAAACCGAGGAAGAAAGAGTGCTGTATATCAGCGGAGAGATTGTTGATGGCGAAGATGAAGACGAAGAAGATGATGACGAGGAAATAAAATCAACAGCCGATATCTTCAAAGATGAGCTTTATGAAGGCGAAGGCAACATCTCGATTTGGATCAATAGCCCAGGCGGCGATATGCTAACCGGAGCTCAGATATATAACTTAATCAAAGACTACAAGGGTAAAGTGACCATAAAAATTGATGGTCTTGCAGCTTCAGCCGCTTCAGTCATAGCGATGGCCGGCGATGAAGTTTTAATGTCACCGGTTTCACAAATTATGATACATAATCCGTTTTCTTGTGCCATTGGCGATTCAAACGAGATGAAACGTGCAGCCGATATGTTAAATGAAGTTAAAGAGTCAATCATCAATGCTTATGAACTCAAGACGCACTTATCAAGAACGAAGATATCAAGAATGATGGACGATGAAAGCTGGATGAACGCATACAAAGCTGTGAATTTAGGTTTTGCAGATGGCATTCTCTTTGCTGACGACAAACAAAAGACAGAAAACACAGAAGAATTTATATTTAGTAGAGAATCGGCAATCAGTGCAGTTATGAACAGAGTAAGGAGACAAATTAAAAACACAGAGCAAGAATCAAAAATCTCTGCGGAGTCGCTATACAAGCGGCTTAATTTATTATGTAAGTAAAGGAGACAATTTTATGAATACTATTTTAGAGCTTAGAGAAAAACGCACAAAACTATGGGAAAATGCAAAAGACTTCTTGGACAGTAAAAGAAATCCGGATGGTCTCATTTCTTCCGAGGACGCTGCTGTTTATGATAAAATGGAAGCAGATGTCGTAAATTTAGGAAAAGAAATCGACAGACTTGAAAAGCAGTCGGCAATCGACATGGAGCTAAATAAGCCCACCGGCTCTCCTATTTTAGAGAAACCAACAAATAAAAAAGTTAAGCTAGGCAGAGCAAGCGATGAATATCGAAGAGATTTTTTAAATGTACTTCGTGGCAAACCTCAGATTTATAACGTAATGCAGGAATCAGTCGATGCGGATGGCGGATTTTTGGTGCCTGAGGAGTTCGAAAATCAGATAGTTACTGCACTTGAAGAAAATAACGTAATCAGAAGCATTGCGAAAACAATCACAACTGCAGCAGAACGCAAGATTCCAATTGCTGCGACTCACAGCGTAGCTCAGTGGACACCTGAAAATGGTGCATATACAGAGTCAAATCCTACTTTCGGGCAAAAAACTATTGATGCATTTAAACTCACCGACCTTGTAAAAGTGTCAACAGAACTTTTGCAGGATAGTATGTTTAACCTTGAAAGCTATATCTCGTCTGAGTTTGCGAGAGCCTTCGGTGTTGCAGAGGAGCAAGCTTTCTGTACAGGAACAGGCGTGGGACAGCCAACAGGAATATTTACTGAAAATGGTGGTGAAGTTGGTCTTACGCTTACTAGTACGACAAATATAACTTGCGATAACATAATCGAACTTGTTCATTCGCTCAAATCTCCGTACCGCAGAAATGCTGTATTTTTGATGAATGATTCCACCATTTCGATGCTTCGTAAACTTAAAGATACGAATGGAGCATATTTGTGGCAGCCATCGCTCCAAGCAGGACAGCCGGATAGACTCCTTGGATACCCACTCTACACTTCCCCATACGTTCCGGTTGTTAAAGCAGAGGCTCTGCCGATAGCCTTTGGTGACTTTTCAAATTACTGGATTGCCGACAGAATGGGGCGCTCTGTTCAAAGACTTAACGAGCTCTACGCCGGCAACGGGCAAGTAGGATTTTTGGCGACAGAGCGTGTGGACGCGAAGGTTATCCTTTCTGAAGGGATCAAACTTTTGAGAATGGGATAAATTCAATGTACAATTAAAGGATTTGATAGTTTGGATATGTTAAATTTAATAAATAAAGTAAAATTAAATCTTATTCTAAACACAGATAAAGACGATGAACTTATAAAAGAATTTATTTCTGCCGCTATTTCCTACGCTGAAAGCTATCAAAAGAAGCCTACAGGATATTATTCGGAAAACCTTATGTCTCCTACGACTGAAAGGGCTGTGATAATGCTGTCATCACACTTTTATGAAAGTCGAGATGGCAGTACAGGAGGCTTTTTTTCCGATAACGTAAACGCCGCAAGTCAGGTCTGGGATACAGTGAACCTTCTACTGCGGCTCGACAGAGATTGGAAAGTCTGAATTAATGTACATTGTACACTGTAAATTGTAAATTTGTGAGCGACTGAAAGGAGCGAACCTATGGGTTTTGGAAAAATGACAACATTTATAGATATAATTGAACCTCGCAAAATTAAGGATGCATCCGGTTTTGTGACAGTTCAAGACGTGATCCTTGCAAGCGTCCGAGCCTATAAGGAAATGAGGCATGGCACCAGAGTATGGGCCAATCGTGCAGCGTTTTCCAAGGCGACCGTACTCTTCAGGTTTCGTAAAATTGACGGAATAAAAATAGATACAAGCCATTTAATCGTATGCGATACGGGCAGGTACAGGATTTTATCAATAGAAGATGTCAAGAATCGAGGTATGTACATGGAGGCACTGTGTGACAAAGACAAGATAAGTGGAGAGATTTAAGAGTGGGGCTGGAAACATGAACATAAATCCAAAAATTGAAGAGATATTTAAAGGTTTCAAAATAGATGAAAAGCGGGTGCCTATCTCATATCTGCAGTATTTTGGAACAGATGATGTTTATCTTACTTACTATACTTGGAACGAAAAACCTGAACTTTTCTTTGATAATGACTACGATACTGAGGTATGCTTTGGAACCATAGACATTTGGAGTAAAAGAAATTTTAAACCTATAGCGGAGCTTGTAAAGCAAAAATTAAAAGAAAATAGATTTTATTGGACAGACAACGGGGCGGAAATGTATGAGCCGGACACAGGCTATTTTCACGTTCCCGTTAATTTTTGCGCGGCAGCTGCGCTGATAATTTGCGAGAAGGAGTGATAAGATGGCAGATAATTCGCATATACCAGAAACGATTATGCAGTTTTGGCGAGACAGCCCGACAGAATATTCAAAAGAAGATATACATCACTTGGAACCCGACAGCGAAGAGGCAGTATTCTTAAAATATTTACTTGAAAATGGCTTTGCTACGCTAACTATTAAGCTAAACGGAAAAGCACTCGGTTCTTTTAATGGTCAAAAAGAAACTGACGTTGACGTAAGTCTTGGCACACTTACAATCCAAAGAAATGGAGAAACAGTCGGAACATACAACGGATCTGAACCAAAAAATATAGACATTAACTTGGGTACGCTAACCATTCAAAAAAACGGGTCGACAGTCGAAACATACAATGGAGATTCGAGTAGGACTGTAAATATTACTGTTCCGACAATAACTTATGGTACGGGAAATCCAAGCGGTGGTAATAGTGGCGATGTATATATGAGGTATCTATAATGGCGGTTTTATATATAAATAAGGTTCATGGTTCGCCGGAACTCGACTTAAAACTTGAAATATCAGGAAATTTTGTGACTGCCACGCTTTATTCTGCGAATAATTATGGAGGAAATTTTGCGTATCCAAACGGTATAAATTATGATATTTCTGCCAGAGGAATAGGATTTTCAATAAATACAGGTAGTTTTTCGTACTCCAAAAGCGGTCAAATTATAAAAACAGGAAGCGGCACGATTGGATCTGGGGCACTTGAAGTTAGAACTACTTGTCAGGGCAAGGGTAGCTGTTTTGATTCAGATCATACAAATGTTCCTTCATATAATTCTGGCAAATCAAGCGACGTAAATACAGAAAACTTAATAGTTTATCCTATTTCCCCTTCATATATGAGCAAAGTTTTAGATAACACGCTGATTTTAAGCTATGTTATGTCCACACCTCCGAGCAATTTAAATCTCAGCAGAACCTATCTTGAAAGTCCGATGTTTGTCAGCTACACACTTGGAAGCGGAGCATTTCAAAAAATAATATATGGAGTAAAACTGAGTGCTGATAGCAGCACTATTTTTATGTCTGAAACGACAAACTTAAATATTAATCTCACAGACCATGAAATCCTAACAGCATACAATGAATTTAAAAGTTGCGGTTTTAATTTTCCAAACAGTACAGCGTATATGTATATCGAAATTCAAACTGAATCCGGAAATATCTCAAATAATTTTAGTATTACCATTGGCGGCACTAGCTGGATTAAAAATACAAATTCATGGAGCAGGTGCGTTCCATATAAACCTGATGTAGGAAAACCATGCATAATGTATACAAATATTGGTGGTATTTGGAAAAGAGGTCAGCCTTAAAAATGGAGTGATAAATAATGTCAAAAGAAAATATTCCGGAATTTATATGGCAGTTTTGGAAAGATAGTCCGACTATATACACAAAAGATGATATTTTTCATCTGGAACCATTTAGTGAGAACGCTGTCTTTTTAAAGTATTTAGCGTTAATTGGTAATGGTGGTCAAGAAATCAGAGGGCTTATAACGTCTGACAATGAAGATTTTATAACCTCTGATAGTTTAATTTTTAGCGTACAGAATTAAAAAGGAGTGAGAAAGGTGGCTGAGTATAAATCCATACACAAAGGACAAGAAATCGATGAAGCAATAACGAGAGCACTTAATTTAACAGAAAGCCTTGGTCTTAGCTCCGACAAGATAATGAGTCAAAAAGCAATTACACAAAGGCTTGAAGAAAAGATTGACAAAACCGAGGGCAAAAGTTTATCAAGCAATGATTTTACCGATGAATTAAAAGAAAAATTAATTAATATAAACAAAACTTACCTGATTAGCATTGATAAAGTTTGGAATAGAATTTCCGATAACACTTATACACAAATCATTCCGGTAAATGGTATCAAAGAAAAAGATATAGCTATTGTAAATGTAGAATTGAGTGATGATCCAAATCTTGCAGACTCAGAACTTAAGGCTTGGTACAAAATTTCAAATATACTTATAAATGACGGAAGTATTACAATTTATTGTAAAAACGGAATACCTGATATAGACCTAAAAATCAGGATAAAAACTTAGGAGGAAAATATAATGAGTGAAGCAATAATAGTAAGAGCAGGAAATGTAACAAAAGGATATGTTGATACAAATTTAGAACTTAAAGTAGATAAAGTTGAAGGCAAAGAATTATCCACAAATGACTATGATAATACCGCGAAATCGGCAGTAGACAGCTTGGGGACAGCATCAAAATGCAATACAGGAATTAATGAAGGAAATGTGCCGGTAATAAATTCCGATGGAAAATTAGACACCTCTATTCTTCCCTCGATAAGTATCACAGATATTTTCACAGTAGACAGCGAAAGTGCGATGCTGGCACTTAGCGTTCAAAAGGGAGATATATGCATCAGAACAGATGAAAATAAAACTTATATACTGCAAAATGAGCCTGCAAGTGAACTTCAAAATTGGTTAGAACTTGCTACACCTACCGATTTGGTTCAATCTGTAAATGGAAAGACCGGTGTTGTAACTTTAAATTGTCAAGATGTCGGGGCAGTTGAAGCTAATACCGAAATTACAGGTGCTACAAAATGTAAAATAACCTATGACTCCAAAGGACTGGTGACTGGTGGCGAAGATTTAACCGCAGCCGACATTCCGGATATCAGCGCAACATACGAAACGAAGTCAAATAAATCTGACAGCTTTACGCAAAGTTCAAACATAACTTATGCAAGTACCAAAGCGTTGGTCGATGGGTTAGAAACAAAAGCCGAAATCAAGAAATATACTGCAACAATAGGAACATCTTGGACTCAAGAATCTGAAAACAAATATACACAAAGCATATCTATAGATGGCATTTTGGCAACTGATGCACCGATTATTGACTTGATTTTGAGTGACGATGTAACAACAGCAAATGCTCAAATTGAAGCATGGAGTTGTGTTTCCAAAATAACAACTACTGATGGAGGATTAACTGTTTCTTGTTACAATACTCAACCGACATCTGAAGTTCAAATTCAAATAATCTGTATTAGATAATAAAAAACTCGGTGATTTCTATGGGGACAGCAATTATTTCAAGAAGAATTTTCAATTCAGTTGGCGGAGGTGTTCCCCCACCTGAAGCAGGATTTTTCCCAACAGAATTTAATAGTTATGGCAAACCGACAAAAGGTACGTTATACGGCATGACTTCTATACCTATTTATTATTTTTATAATTACTCAAGTTCATATTCAG
>JBJEZK010000007.1:0-201241 GCA_051887355.1 Acutalibacteraceae bacterium | reverse complement strand
TCATTGCCATATTTTTTTCAAGCTCTCGAAGTTGTTCTTCAAGGGCTTTCTTTCTTTTTCTCATGAAACAGCCCTTTATATTCATAATCTTACTGACCGTGATCCGCTTTTTTATACCGTTACGTTGCCAAGCGGATATAATCCTTCCAGACTCAAAAATTCGAATATTGAAGTTCATACTGTAAAAGAAGAATTTTTTGAAATTGGAAAAACTACGGCAAAGACGATCTATGGGAGAAATATTACTGTTTATGATAAGGAACGGACAATTTGTGATATTTTGCGTGCGAGAAATAAAATGGATAAATATGTTCTAAATGAAGCGATTAAGCGTTATGTTAACTCAAAAGAAAAAGATATTCACAAACTTACGAGGTTTGCAAAAATATTTAGAGTGGAAAAAGTTTTAGATAGTTACTTGGAGGTACTTTTATAAATAACATTAATGAGGCTGAAAGCACTTATACGAAATATAGCTAAAGATAAACACATAAATTCAGGAGTAGCGCGAAGAAATTACATGTTATAACGTATTCAAAATCAAAGTATGAAGATAATTTTTTTCTTAAAGGCGGAACGTTTGTATTGTCAATTGCCGGGATTGATTCAAGAGCGACAATTGATTTAGAATGTCACGCTAGACATTTATAGGGCTTACAAACTGTAAAAAGTTAGTTTATAAGCTTTTTTGCATACAATAAGGCAAATTTTTATCTCTAAAGAAGTATTATTGAAAACACTTTTTGAGGAGAGGAAAATATGTGTAATAAAAATAACCCAAATAAATGTGAAACATATCGAGGACATAAGAAAGGTGCTATTGTCATTAAACAAGGTTATATTTTGAAAGAAGCTTAAATTCCTAAAGTTAAAAACCAAAATTTAACGCATAGAGGGTATTTGATCAGATCAATACTTGGAATATATAAACCCCTGTATGACGTGGTCAAAAGCGATGTGGCCGAAGTATATAACATTATAAATAAGGCACAGGAAGATATTGAGTTTTTAGAAATTCAAGACAAGTATAACAATGTAGAAACCAGCGTGCTCCGATACGAGATTAAGGCCATAGCCGAAGATATGTGCCTTGACCTTTCGCACCTCATAGTTAGAATCTCGCAAAGCACCTATGAAAAAGTTTACGAATCCATAATCGATATTTTATCCGAAGAGAGTAAATCAGAGGAAATATTGCCTAGCGAAGATTTGGAAATTTTAGAGCTTTATGATAAAATAAACACATGGCTGGGGGATTTGAAATCTTGGCTTCTGGATAATATAAATACTTCCTTTGAAAATTCACTTTTAGAAAATAAAAGTCTTGTTCAAAAAGGTTTATTTAGTGATATTTTTGAAAATATAAAAAATACTTTTGAGGAAGCCAAGGCTAAAGTAGAGTCCGTTATAAGGGATACCATTTTAAATACTTGGACTATGGCGGAAAAAATAGCGTTTAAGGTTCAAAGAGTAGAATCTTATCAGATAATTTTCTCGGGTCATCCGAATGCTTGTGAAGAGTGTGAAAGCATGGCAGATGAGCATTTTAACATAGCTGACTTGAAAATTGGAGTAACCGCACCGCCTTTTCATCCACATTGTGGTTGTAGAATGATACCTTATAAAAGAGCAGAAAAAGAAGGTAGTTTATGGGAACAACTGGTTATTGCCGCAAATGTAGCATTTGAACTTTTAGCTCAAATAGGTCCTACAGAAGAGTTGTTTCCGCCTTTTTATGATTTTGTAAAATCAGCTATTTTTGTTGCAGGAAATTTATACCTAAAAAATAAAAATTTGCCTTTAGCACAAGAAATGTTTCGTTTGGGAATGTATGGCGAAGGGAAGGGTATGTCGAAAAAGGCAAGTAAATTGATTGTAGAAGCTATGAAAAATTCCGAAAAGTTACATAATAAAATACTTGAGCTTACTGAATCCGGCAAGAATTTTGATACAGGTAAATTCGACTTGGGCTTTGAAAAGGATACAGATGAAGATTTATATTATGCTGTGCAAAATGTTAACATGCGTATAGTGGGCAATAATCTTGGAAACGGCAAATGGAATATCAATGTTAAAGCGTGGGACGATTACGATTTTACTACTTTTAGAAATAGCTTGTCGTTTGCAGATTTAGCTAACAATTTGGGTGAAGCAATGCAAAGAAATGGTGTGATGGTGCCTTATCATACGCTGGCAGATTATGAGTACGTATTTCAAAGGGAGTAATAAAATGGCTAAATTTTTTAAGTGGTTTGGAATATCAATCGGTGTCATATTTTTAATAGTAGTTATTCTTGGTGTATTAGTTGTAGGAATAATAAGCAAAAAAGCAAAGGAAAATTATGTGGATAAAAATATGTACCATGATGACCGCAAAACAGTAGAATCTTTCGGTAACAAAAGGTTTGCTATAGAAAAAGGAACTAGGGTTGGTAATGAAGATAAAATAATAGATGGCGAAAAAAGATATTTTCTCTTTGATAGAAGTAAGAATGAAGATGTTGATTATGACGTAAAAAGCTATAAAAAATCAGGTTCACATGTATATATTTTGGGATGTGAGGGTTATACAAAGCTAAACTATGAAACGGGCGAAGTTATTCAAAGCGAAGATATAGATAGTTTTGGCGAAGAAGACAGAAAAATTTTTGGATCTCTCAAGTCAGGCAAGGGGTTTATAAAAAAATAGTTGTGTGCTATTTATTTTTCTTGTAGAAAACAGCAAAAGAAGGTGGTTCCCCGAGAAATATCAAAGGGGGGTGCATACTTTTACACGGTAAAATTTTTGTAATAAAAAACGTATTTATTTATAGGCTATATTGTTTGCTGTGATTACTATAATACTAAATAATACGAAAGCAAGCTAAACGATATTAATAATACCCAACTTGTGATAATTATGTTTCAACTTTAGATAACATAACACGATAATAATCGTCCAGTTGAAAAACTTGTTTGTTCATTTTTATGTTAATAATATCCGAAGGATGATGCCCATTTACATCCCATTTAAATGTGCTTATATTGAATACATAATTGTATTTTTTGTTGATATATGTGGTCTGTCCTATATCTTTGCCGAAAGTGCTATTGCCCAAAACAAAAATATTGTTTAAATTTGTTTTTAGAGTAAGAGCTAAAATTTCTGCACTACTTATTGTGTACTCATTTACAAATATAAAAATCTTTTCAAATTTTTTAAAGTGTTCATCTGACAAATACGATAATTTTTTTCTTTTACACTTCAAATTGACAATATTACAGTTCTTAGGCAACAAGGAATTTGCTATTTTAACACACTCTTCTACATTACCACCAATATTGTCTCTCAAATCAATTATCAAAAATGGTAATGATGTCTCGGATATATAGTCAACAAACCTTGCACTTGCATCTTGAAATGATGCAAATTTGATATACAAAAAATTTTTAAATTTTACGTCAATTTGAAAAGTAGAATTAAAACTTTTGTTGCGTCTATAATAATTAAAATTAGTAAACTGATCATCTCTCGTTTTTACTATAAAATTTTTGAATTCATTTATAGGTACTTTCTTTTTAGATGTTAATAGTTTTTTATAATCGTAGTACTCATTGTTTTTGTTTAAAAACAACGCCTCTTCTTCATATCTCTCTATAAGGATATTAACAATTTTATTTGGAATTTGTCTTTTGAAAATCATAATAACTTATTCTTTAGAAATATATCCATTCATCATATTTGAAAGCTTTGCAGTATTTATTAGCATTTTTTCTTTACTTGAATGTGCCATAAATGAGTATGCTAGAACCGTTAATATAATCGATATTAAAGCAGATATTGAAAGAGATAAATAACTTACTGGAAGCAAGCTGATAAATTTCACAAAAACAAATGGAATTATCATAAATGTCAGCCCAAATACAGTGCCAATACATTGGTTTATTTTAGAATAGTTGGCATAGTGTATGGTCGCACATCCTAACACAGAAACGGAAAGTATAAAGCTTAGGATATTCTGTACTAAGTATAGATACCCAGGAAATACACCTAATAAAAGCGAACATATAACAATAAGTGTAGTTGAAATGATATAATTTCCTATGCCAACAAAAATTAAATTAAACCACCACATTTTTTTGAGTGAGATGTTGGTAGAGATTAAAGTTTCACAAAAGAGTATATCGTCCATAGACGCAAGAAATATCTGATTTATCGCCATAGTGGTCATAGGGAAGTAAGCAAAGACTATATCGAAATTGTTTTTAAAAACAAATATCGATAAAAACAAGACTAATGTCGAAATCAATAAAGAAAATGCTAGTCTAATTTTATTGTTTTGTATTTCTATCAGTCTTTTCCACAATAGACTTTTCATAAACTCATACTCCTTATAACTCTTTCCTTAGTGGTATTAGAAATAGTTACCAAACTTACTAGTAAAAAAGTTAATGATAAAATAATATTAACCCAATAAGGAAATTTTAAAAAATTCGAAATTAATACTACAACAAGCGGAATAAAAGTTATGTATGACGATTTTTTCCCTAAAATGAGTAAAAATGTGGACATAAAAAGTAATGAAAAATAAACCATCATGAAAAACACAACTAGCGAAACTATTCCTATATAATCCAGAGGGATAGTTAGAAATTTGAGTGAAAAACCTTTATAAATATAATAAAAACCAAGAAATGCAAAGTTTATCAATAGCGATATGATAAACAAAAAAGTAGTTTTTATAAACATTATCGATCTAATAGTGTATTTAAAGCTAAACAAAATTTCATAATCTTCGTTTAGAAACACGTTATACATAAAGAGTGAAACACAAGCGATCATATAGGACGTCAATTGTAGCATATCTATCTTAACATCTAAAAATGTCAACAGTATGAACATTCCTAAGATGAATAACAAACGAATAGAACTTAAATTTTTTTTGTAAAAGTTTAATTCTTTCCAAATGAGTGCTGTCATACCTCGTCCTCCTTATTGACCGATGATAGTCCGAAGATTTTAACGTATATGTTTTCAAGGTCATCATTAATCAGTTTATATTCATACAGGTGTATATCATTACTTTTAATCCATTCATAAAGACTATCATCCGGGTGCTTAAGAGTTACTATAATTTTATTGTCTGAAGTCATAGTAGCAAAATAAACTAAGTCGCAATTTTTTATTTGCTCAAAGGAAAATTCTGGAGAACCCACAGTCAGTTCGTATGTGTTTTCAGAAAATTTCTTCTTAGCATCATTATACGTTCCGAAAAATAGAATTTCACCGTTGTTTATGAAGGCCATGTGGGTTACTACTTTTTCCAATTCACCTAAATCATGTGAGCAAATAAAGGTAGTAACATCCTTGCTTTTTAGTTGCTCTATATAATGCCTTATAGCTAATTTTCCTTCAACATCTAATCCTTTACTTGGTTCATCTAAAAAAACTAATTTTGGTTTACACGTGAGTAATCTGGCAATCGCAAGACGTTGTTTCATAACTCTTGAAAAGAAAGTTGGTTTTTCATCTTTTCTATTTAACAAATCAACCGAAGCAAGCGCTTTTTGAATTCTGTTTATTCTATTAAGTGTAGTATCATTTTTGTGATAAACCCTGTCAAAGAACTCTACATTTTGCCAAGCACTTAGTGAATTAAATAATCCCAAATTATCAAGTACAAACCCTATTTGGTTTTTTAATTGTGCATATTTTTTGTCAGAAACATTTACTCCGTCAACAGTAACATTGCCAGATGATACCTCATAGGTATTAAGTAAGATTCTCCCTATTGTAGTTTTCCCTGCTCCATTGGGGCCAATTAAAGCAAAAACACTACCGTGCGGAATTGAAAAAGAAACATTGGTTAGTATTTTTTTGTTCCAATTGTTTTACATACGTTATTAAATTTTATTTCCATTGTCCTGCCTCCACATCATAGCTACACGATTTATCGCAATCAGCGAATACGCATGAATTACACGCATACTTAAACTCACAGCTTTTACATTTTCCAAATTTTCTTTCGCTAATAGGTTTAGACCAATAATTTAGCGATAGATTCTTTATTATTTGTGCAAATTCATCGTTTTTAACATTACCGATTATTCGGTTTTTGTTTTGTAAGCAAGGTACAACACTACCATCACTTAAAACGGTAATTTTTGAAAAAAGGCATGGGTTATTAAGCTTTTTTAAGAAAAACTCGTCTAAGGTTGTGCCCATCATAGTTTCTTTATTTATGACTAGATTTTTAGTAAAAAACTGTAAACTCCATCCTTCTGGTAAACGAGAAAGTGCGAAATTATTTCTGTTATTTGTTAGTATAGTAACATTTCTGTAGTTTTTGTAATTGCTAACTATTTTATCAAAATCATCAAAATTATCAAGTAAAATAATGAATTTGGTATTTGGGGGGAAATTAGTAGGTTTAATTAATCCACTGGTCTTTATTGATAACGATATATTTTTATCTCCCATGTAAGAACATATCTCATGGATGTTTGGATGCAGTAGAGGTTCTCCTCCTGTCAATAATACCTCTTTCAAACCATAAAAAACGCATTCATTTATTAACTTAAAAAATACACTTTTATCCATCATTATTTCGGAAGAATCCTTTATACAAATGGGGCAAAAAATATTATTGCAAAAACTACACTTAGAATTACACTTAGTAGTTAATTGAATAGTAGCAAAAAACAGATTGGGACTGTTTTTCCAAATTTTAGTTTCATTATAAATGTTAGTTGATCGAAGTTTGTCAACAAAATATTTTGAATCAGAAAAAAATCCCCAGCCTAATTTTTCCAACTCCTTGAAAGTGGGTTCGTTTTCATTCACTTTGTTACCAGATTCCGCCAATAGTATTTGCTTTGTATTGTCGACATCAAGCCATAGTATTCTTCCTGTTATAAGATTATGTATTAAAGATCTATGTACACCGGTTATTAAATAACACTCCGGATTTAATTGGAAATATTTCAAAATTGTTCACCTACTATATCTAAAACATTAGTGTAATAATCAACTGTGATTTTTTCAAATAATTTTGGATTTTTCTCAAGTAAACTCACAAATTTAATAAGCATATTTTTAATTGAAGATTCAAAGTTTTTACAATAGTCCTTCGCTTTACCAAAACCACTATTACAAGACGTTTTAGCTAGACATACAGAACAAAACTTTTTAACATTGTAGGAGTTACATTGCGAGCAAACATTACTATTGTACATATTAAGTATTTCGGCTATTCGATTATAATTAAGTCCATAGTTTACATCCCCTATGGGTGTGTTATGGTTTATTTTTTCACAAATGTGTATGTTACCATCAACAGAAACATAAAGTTTTTCTCCAGGAATACAAGTACCAGTAAATGGTGACAGCGATGAACGCTGCTCGTTCATAACGGAATGGTACCAGAAGTCTAGATATTTTCTACCTATCATAGAATATAGAAAAGTCCTAATATCATTCGTGTTTTTATACTTTTCGGCAAAATCAGCAAATTTGTTTTCAAAATCATGGTAAGAGTTTTGAAAATTAATCATATCACTATCTGAAAACTGTGAGTAATACGTAGTATTATTTGGCTCTACTTGAGTATAATTCATAACAAATAGTTTTTCTTCATCAAAAAATTTTTCGACATCAGAAAAATTAGTTTTTAAATCATAACAGCCACTTATTCCGAATTTATGATAATGAGTATGATTTTCTCTAAAGGTTCTGAGATTTTTAATTATTTCATCAAATGTTCCTGTCCCATCTATTTTAACACGGTTTCTATCGTGAGTTTGTTTGTCTCCATCTAAACTTACTAAAATAGCAAAATTATGTGCAACTAAAAAATCTTGAATTTCTTTTGTAAATAGAGAGCCATTTACCGTAATATTGTAATTGAAATCATATTTATATGTTGATTCCAAATATTCTACTACCTTCTTTATGAGTTTAAAGTTAATAAGAGGTTCTCCGCCATAAAAACCAATAGTTGCCGGAAGTAAAGGATTCCGCTTGGAAACAAAATAGAAATTTGATGCATAGTAATCAATAGCTTTTTTAGCAGTTTCCCAGGACATATTTGTTAAACCATGTGTACGATTATCTTTGTAGAAGTCAGAATAGCAACAGTACTTACACCTAAAATTACATTTTGTTGTAACTTCTAAAATTAACTGTTTAAAACCGTTTGCACGATTTATAAGATAGTCTCGTACATCTTCTGGTTTAACACTTCGAAATTTATTAGAGCTAACAGTTTTTTTGCTATTCAAGAGTTTAAAGTATTTATTACGGAAAATATCATTATTAAAGTTAAGTTCGTCAAGCGGAAATATATGTCCAGTGTTGTCATCATAGAAATAACGTTTATTTGTGTTGGACATAAATTCTATTCCTTTTAATTCTAGCAACTATTTTTACCTCCTCTATAATGCAGCTACACCGATGGCAACAGCGGCACCAGTGACAGAAGTGGCTACCGCAGCAGCCTCCGCAGCAATGATACCTGCCCCCAATAAAGGTACAGCTAAACATGCACCGCAAACAGCACACCCAATGCACATCGCACAAGCAACACATGCTGCACAGCCAGCTACACCTGAGTTTTCACTTTTTGTTTCCTCTAGCAATTCCATATTATAACGCACCCCCTCTTTAAAACAAGAAATATGTATTCGCTTTTATTTTTTACCTTACTTTTCTCACCTCCAGAGGATAACTTACGCCCAAGTTTAGCGCTTCTTAAGTTTTCCTTCCCTCGTTATTTTTTGAAAGCAAGCGATCGTGTTATATGATCATTATATTTATGTTTACACTACCACTTATGATTATTATAGCATTATTTAGTCCTATTTTTTGGGATTATTGAAAGTTCTCCCTTTTAAATACAAAAAGCTACAAAAACGGAATCGAGATATACAATATATATATACATTTTCGTTTCTTTTTTGTTTAATTTATATAAGTGAAATTAAATGTTTCTTTTAACAAAAACACAATATTTTTTGTAACAAAGAACCATTGTTGCTATATAACAGGAACTATGGTTTGTTGTTTTTTTGTTTTTAGATACCATCAATAAGCATTAAAAATTTATCCTCTATCTAGACTAGAATACAGGATTTCTAGCCGTCTTCCCCCATGGACATCTTATTTATTTCCATTACTTAATCTTCTGCTTTTTAATTTTTGAGAGTGAATCTATATGTCCAAGTATTTTATGGACAAAAATCAGATTAAAATATATGGCAAATTTTTATATTGCCTTTCTTTTTGCGTATGTCAGTGTTTTGTATGCTCCGCCCCACTCGTTATGAACATATGTAATCAAGAAATCTGCCCTATCAATCATCCACTTATTTCGCTTTATGATAGCGTATTTGGGTGGAATTGTTTCTAAGTTAGGATATATTATATCATCAAAATCATCATAACGATTAATGTCCGATTTGTCTTTATCGGTAGGTATGTATGCCAATATTAGATAGGATTTTATAAATGGGTAGTCCGATTTAAGCTCTTTGACGCATTCGGCACATAACCAATCAAACTTTCCTTTCCCTCCGTTGTAGAAAGTAGTAACGCCATGATTTTCAATTAAATTGATTATTTCATTTTTTAGTTTGGCTTTTATCGAACCGACGTCATAAATTTCCCTGTGGCTTGCAAATGTACATATTTTTCGTTTCACGTTTCTTCCCTTAATTAACAATCTATTCAGAAATATTTTATAACCATCGTTATTTTGGAACGATAGTTATATATATTTTACAACATAAGTTCATATAATCAAGAGCAGTAGTTCGTGTTTAAAACGTTCAATAGTTGGTAACCTCTAAATTGAGGTGATAACTGTGAATAATTTTAATAAAAAGCTGGGTCTAAAGATAAAGAAACTAAGAGAACGAAGGAAATTGACTCGTGAAAAATTAGGCGATATGGCTGAAATAAGTGATAGGTTTATTTATGACGTTGAAACTGGGCAAAAAGGGATATCTGCAGAAACTTTATATAAATTATCACGAGCATTAAACGTAACATCTGATTACTTGCTCTTTGAAGTAGAAGAAAACAAAAACGAGTTATCGTATGTAACGGAAATGCTTAAAAAACTGGACAAGGATAACCTTGAATCGGTAGAGAAAATAATAATAGAAATTTCCAAACTTGCATCTAAAAATTAGCATTCCAAACGGCTCTCCAATAGGGGAGCTATTTTGTTTAAAAAATTTTATAATGGAACACCATTGTTCGACATGCATGCATAACGAAAAGGTTTAATATATAAACAATAAATTAGAAAAAAGAAAGAGGTGACTATATGGTCTAGAATTTAATGGTGTGTAAAGAAAGGTAGCTCTTTTTATGTGCGTATCTGAAGTTTATTCCGTACTTAAGCGATGTAGATCGCCGGGTAATATTAATTCCGATTTACATAATATTTTCAAAATTTTAATATGTATCAGAATTTTGGATAGGCACGTCCAAAATAATGCGAAAAAAGTAAAATTAAATAATAAAAAGTCTGAAGTCGTAAAGAATTGTTTCTTTATGGCTTTTTCGTTTTATCAAGGCTTTTTAATACGTAATTAGTGTTTTTAAAATCTTCAAATATTAAGAATTCGAGATTTCGAGAATACTAACATTTTAGATTTTCGCATATTTTTTATAACACAAAGATATATCCATTTACTTTTCTTTTCTCGAAATCGGAAAGGAAAGATAAATGGGCCTTTTTTTGTGTTTAGCTCGCAGTCCGCCGTTGACCTTTTGTTTTTTGAAAGAAATCAAAATTCGAAAGGACAAACGAAACATGGAGATAAAGTACAAATTTGTTAATGGTGAGGAAACCTCTATATCAGTATATGGTGAATTCGAAAAAATTATTCTGGAGCTTGCCAGAGGAAAAGAGCTTGACGTACTTTATGAGAAAGTTTTTGAAGAAAAATTTTAGGAAACTTATCAGAGGAAAGATTTTTAAAACTATCCGGGAAATACGAGGAAGAACAATTTGAGCTTAAAGCAAAAATTAAAAACATGAAAAAAATAGTAGCAGAAGAAAAAATGCACGAGCTTAACGCCGACGGATTTTTAAAGATTGTCAGGAAGTATTCGGAAATAGAAGAATTAACACTTGATATTTTACAAGAGTTTATTGACAAAATTATAGTTCATCACTGCGAAGAAATTATGGGAGAAACTGTCCAACAAATAGATATTTATTATAAAACGATAGGCCATGTGGAGATATCACACATAAAGAAATCAGAGCGTCAAAACTTAATAGAAAATTTCGGACGCAAAAAAGAAGAACGTATTGCATAAAACAATACATTCTCTGCCCTTATAGCATTGAGTAGTTATAAGAAATATCTATGCCCCTTATAACTACCCAGCATGGTACCGATGGTGGGACTTGAACCCACATGTTGTTGCCAACAACGGATTTTGAGTCCGTCGCGTCTGCCATTCCGCCACATCGGCTTAACACTATCGATTATATACGATAGTGTTTTGTTTGTCAAGATTTATATTTAAAATTTTTTAAGCTAATCTTTTAACGGCTGCATAAACTTTTGAAATTTGGTACCAAGTAGAATAATCGACAGATCCGGTTTGAGGCATGCTGAAAATCTCTTGGAATTTTTTTACAGAATTTACAGTGTTTTGCCCGTAAACCCCATCTACTGCCAGTTTGGGAATTAAAGGATAATTATCGCTTATGGCGTTGAGCTGTCTTTGAATAGTTTTGACATTTTCTCCGGTCGATCCGTATTGAAGTACTTCTCCGGGAAACGAAGAGGGAACACCGGCAACTTGTTTTGCATATTCGGTGTATATTTCAGAGCCATAATAGGTCCGAAGTATATCAATGTAATTTGTTCCATTTTCGGCAAGAGTTTTTGAACCCCACTGAGAAAGCCATTCGGGACATGTTACATTTTTTCCGTCGCAATACTGCGAAAAAAGAGGTTGTTCTATTTGAGGTTTTGTTATAAATGTAGAGAATAATTCATCCACTATGGTGGAAATTTCTTGGAATATATTTCTTTGATATACAAATTTTTGATCATATGCAGTGGAGGAAGTAACGGTAAAATTTTTTCCTCTGCTTCGGTACCATTCTGTATATACCCTGTTCAAAGTAAATGAATTGATCGCCAGAATATTTGCTTTTATGGCTTCCTCGGGCCATGTAGCGTATATTTCCGAACTTGCTACATTTTTTATATATTCTTTATATGGTATCCAATAATTAGGTGCAGATGCGTCGTCAGGAGATCCATCATGAACAATTATAAATTCAGGGACAACTACTTCATCTAATATTACATACCCTTCCGATCTGGGCAAATCTTTCACTGAATTTTCGGGAATTTTTGGCGGGAAACTTCCATAAAGAGTGTGATCAGGTATCAAGAATGTAGAATTTTCGTTTTCCTCTGATTTTTTCATGTATACATTTTGTAAAGCTACGACATCCGGCAATATCTGGATATCTTTAATTGTGACAGATTCAAATCCGGGAGCACTTACTTGAACATTATATTGGCTATAGGGCTGAGGAGATTGGGGCTCTAAAGAATATTCCGGTGGGGGAGCAGTGAGATTTATAATATCGGTATTTCCCGATGAATTTGTAAAAAGTTCTTCTATGGTCTTAGAATCAGTACTGGTTGAAACCTCTATTTTTGCTCCTGAAATCGGATAACCCACAGTTTCATTAAATGCATTGATTTGTAATTTACCGATGCCCATTTTAAGTTTATCACTCCTATAAATTTGTTTATATAATTAAATGAATCGACATTGTATATTATGATTTATAAAGGAAAAAGCAACCAACCTTTACTCGGTCGGTCGCTTTTTAACAATTAAATACTCTAGTTACGATTTTTCTTTCTTAGCTTTTAAAAGGATTAAGAATATTATCAAAGAACCTATTATTAAGATTATTATTACGCTTAAAAGTTCGTGATCTAAAATCCATTGATACCACGAATTTATTTCTTTTTTGCTTGAAGAAGAAGTATCATCTCCGAATAGATCTGTGTCGCTAATATCTTTTGTGAGATCGCCCAATTGAGAAGTTATGCCTTCTCCGAGTAGGGCTTGTAATTCTTCTTCATTATCCACAAGATCTGAAACAGAAATTTTCGTAGCAGAAGGATTTTCGGAGTAGTTAGGTATTTTTTTTGCGGCTATTCCGAACAAACTGAATGAGGTAGCTTCAAATCTTGCTGTATTATCTGTAATGTTCAAGTCGAGATATTCTATATTTCCGCTTGATTTTTCATGTACTACAGTTTCATTTTTGTATCCGTTCAGTTCGGGTGCCGGCATTGTAACGGTAACTTTATTTCCGTATGGGAGTTCATAAACTTCATTTGTTAATAGGTCAACTAGATAAATATCATAGAGATAAATTACTTCTCGTCTATCAATTTTCTCATTAAGATAGTTGATTTTTTCTTTATTTTCCGTAAGCTTTTCTACCATTACTTTAATATTCCAATCAAGCCCTGTTACGGAAATATCTCCGGATTTATGATTGATAACTCCGGCTTCTTCTTGAGCCCTTTTTAACTCTGCCAAATTTGTAACTTGAGCTTTTTCTTCATCAGAAAGACTTAAATAGGTGTTTGTTGCAGTGACTACTCGGCTTATATCTAACTCGGTAGAAACTTTATCCGGGACGTTATTTACATCCTCCATGGTGATTTCTTCGGGGTTTTTAAATACATTTTCGACTGAAATTTCCAAATCACTGTTTACGTCGTTTATGCTGTAAACTCCTGCACTTTCAGCGATCGGCTTGGAGTTGTTTAAGAGTACAATCGGAGAAGATTTGTCATAAGCGTCCATCAGCGTAATTTTAAAATTTAAAGTTTCGCCGTCTTCTGCGTCCAATGAACCTGAAAAGGGTTTGTTCTTTCCGTTTTTGTAAATTACACCCTCAGTTTCTTTAAAGGTTGCTTTATAGGTATTCTTTTTTACTCCTGTGATTTCAATTATTGTATTTTCGGTTATATTTGCGATGGTATATTTTCCGTCTACGGGGGATATGATGTTCAAACTTCCTTTTAAAGTAACAATAGGGGTAGAGCGGTTATAAGCATTGTCCAGTGCGATTGTAAATTCCAAATTTTCTCCATGGTTTACTGTTAAATTTGATTCCAATGTTTTTCCGTTGGCATCCAGACAGCTAGCTCCCGTTGTTGAGCGTATTTCTACATTGTAGGTGGATTTTTTTGTGTTTTCAACAGTAATTATACAGTTATTTGTCGGTTGCTCAATAGTATAAATATCATTGGAAGGTAATAATTGTTTTCTGACGTTTGTTTTTTCCTGTGCGCTGTAAACTTTAATGTCTGAAATATCATAGCCTTCTTCTGCTACGATTTTAAAACTGAAGTTTTCGCCGTGATATATTGCTTTTTCTACAAATTGACCACCTGATGGATATTTTTCTTGTCCGTATTTATCATAGTATACAATACCGTCCGAATTATAGAGCTTCATGCTATATTTGTTGTGCTCAAGATTTTCTACATATACACGGAGATCTTCTTGAATGTCTTTAATGATATATTTGTCAGTATCATTTCCGTCTTCATTTTTAACTTTTGGAATCTCGGTGGATTTTTTACCTTCTGTAGAATATTCTACCATTACCTTATAATTTTCCGAGTTTGAATATGCGTCCGAAATATTTATTTTGAATATTAAATCATCTCCGTAGGTTACGGTGTTTGCTCCGATTAGATCTTTGCCATCGGAAGATTTAAAAGTAGCTCCTTCGTGGTTTGTAAAATAAACATTGTATTTTATTTTTTCAATGCTTTCTGCTTTTATGGTTGTTTCGGAAGTTACATTTTGTACTAAATATTTTCCGTTTTCCTGGTCTAGGCGGATATTATTTGCTGTAAGTATTGTTGATAAAGGATCAAATCCATCTCTTTCTTCAATGGTGAAGTAGAAATTAGAGCCATAATCTACTGATAATTCTATATTTTTTTCTGATACTTCGCTTGGGTCATCGGTATAATAAACTTCTTCCTGTCCGTTTTCCGATTTTTTCATGGTTATATATTTTCCGTCTACATCTTTGTAATAAAATCCCTCGTCATAAGTTAGTGTAATCGGTATGTTTTCACGAAGTCTTGTAGAGAATATCGAGAAACTTTCTTGAACATTTGAAATTGTATATAAATTTTTGAGAGAGGAGTCTTTTTTCAAGAATGATACGATTGTTCCGTTTGGAAGAACAGCTGTGGAATCCTCTCCGCCTGAAGTTACTTTAAATGTGTCGTTTCCAACATTTATAATTAAAGTTTCGTCTGATTGATATCCTTTTTGTTCTTCGGTTCTAAAAGTGAAAGTAGAACCGATTTCAAGTTCTTTTTTCAAAAATTGTTCGCCGGTGCTGTTATCATAAAAATCAGTGTATCCGTTGTTGCAGGAAACTGTATACTTGTATTTTTGAATTTCAGGTACTGTTATTGTGAGATTTGTCTCTTTTATTTTCTGTATGGTATAGATATAGTAAGTTTCTGAATCGATATTGGTCTTCTTTTCGTAGCTCAGAGTAGAATATCCCTCCGGGTAGCATTTTACAGAACCCGGAATAAAATTATATCCTTCTTCAGGTTTTATTATGAATTTAAAAACAGGATAGGATTGTCCGTCAATCTCTGTTTTGCTCCAACAAGGGTCGGATTCGTTATATTGTATTGTTTCTGTAGTTATTTCATTACCGATGTCTATAGAACTGTCGGAGGTGGTTTCGGGTTTATATAATTTTGCCCCTTCAATTGGATAACTCGGTAACTTTATTGTAGGTGATTGACTATATTCTCCTTCGATGCTGTCGGAGTAAGTTACATTGCTGAAAATTGGTTTTATTCTTATTTCTTTAAAGAAGTTCATAGCACGTACATTAAATATTTTGTTTGAATTTCCGTCATATTCGTCGCCGTAAACGCGGCTTTTTGTGGAAAAATTCAGCATGGTAGGTTGGTTGTCATCCGTAATGCGATCTTCCCATGGGTTAAAGACGCAACGATTTTCGTATCCATAATTCATTTCTTTGTGTGAGTATATTCTTACGTTTTGAGGATTGGCGCCTGCAAGATCTTTGGTTATTTCGTCACCCTTTAAGAGTATATCGTCCTCATATCTACTATCTGGATTATTGGTGTATACATAGAGGGTTTTGGCTTCTATATTAAGGTCTATTTCCGATTTTTTTGTACCATCTTTTAAAATTATTTCTTTCGGATTCTTTCCTTTGATGTATATTTCATCATTATCAGTAAAATAACCACTGGCTTCCAATTCTTCCTCTGAGATATTTTTATCGTCTACGTTTTTGCGATAATACTCTCTAAATGGTATTTGTCCTCCTGTTTCATCCGGGCAATATTTATTCCTGTAAAATAAAATATATTCCTTGCTTGGATCGACTTCCCTATTTTCATAGTTTGTATCAGGGTTCCAATGGTAATATTTATAAGCTTTTCTGTCTTTGGCAATATAGTTCAAGTCATCTATTTTCATAAGCAAGGAGTAAAATTGTATACCGGAAGTTTCGTTGTAGTTATATGAAAAATATTTTGTGTTGAAAGTAGAATAGTGTCCGTAGTATTTGTTGGGTGTGTTATTTTTTAAATATTTTGCTATAAAAGTCGTATCTAAAAGGTAATGAATTTGAAACAGTCCCCTTAAAGAGTCTGTAGGAGAACATCCTTTATCTGCCTTTGTGTTCGCATACATATAATTGTATGGATCGTTCGGGTTTTTTTGACTGTCTTCTATAAACTGTTTTTTTAAACCGAACATGTCTGTTACTATCGGATGAGGATTAGCCGTACTGTCAAATATTATTTGAGTTCCGCCTGTGGGGTCGCCGTATTCACCACAGCTACCTTTTACTGTATCATAACGTACTCCGTCGAATTGAAACCCTATAAAATTCTTTTTGGTACACTTATCTCCGTACTCAAGGTTTATTTTGAGTTTTTTTGGTGCTTCGAACCTTCTTGTACCGGTATCGCATCCCGCAAGATTTTCGCCTTCTTGTGCTTTAATACATGCATTGTATCTTTCAGTATCTCCCGGATCGTTGTAATCTATTATGTGGTAAGCCATATCGTACTCTTTGCTTCCCGCAGGAATTTTTATGCCAAGGTTTTCTTCCATGTCTGTGGGGCTTTCCTGGAAGCTGATTTTGTAATCTTCATCTTCTTCGCTGGCTCCTACCAATGTGTATTTGGATGCCATATTTCTTGCGGTTATTTTGTTTGTTGTATATTCTTTGATGTTGTAAAAAGTTAATACATCGTCGGAATTGACTACCGGTATTTCGATATATTTTTTTTCGGTTCCTTCCTCTGTTTGAATTTTAAAAGTTTTTCCGTTATCGTCGAAATTACCGCAGTATACATTGTCGCTATATTTGTATGTGGAGCTGTCAAGTGTGTTATAATCTTCATACGTTGGATTTTTGATTATATTAAGATTGCTGTCGGAGTTCTTTATAACGTTTACTATACCGCTGTCTGTTGTTTCTAAATAAAGTTTAAAAGACTTACCAAACGGTACGGTTGCAAAATTTTTGCGCTCATCTTCGGATAGATCATCGTATGTTCGGTAGTTGTTTCCGTTTGTAGAAATTTTTACCAGAGAAGGATTTCCGTCCGTGCCATTGTCACCTTTTTTATAGGAATTTAAACTTATGGTAAATTCTTTGCTTAAAATGCTACGTTCTTCCAAGAATATATCATTTGTAACTTGGTTCATTACGTAATAACCATTTTCATCGGGGGTGATTATATCTCCTATCGAATCTGTGCTTAAGCTTTTGTAAATTTCCAAATTCGATTCTGTGGAAATGATTTTTAAATACACGTTACTTCCGTATGGCACACTAAATTGATTTTCAAAATAGTCGTCTTTTTGTATAGGAATTTCATTGTTGTCTAATTCGTAGTATGAGCCGGTAATCATTCCGTTTTCATTTTTTCCGAAAGATATTCTTGTATCGCCTTCATTATTATTGAAAGTGAAAACTACACTCTCAGGTTTCAAGTCCGATATTTGAACCAGTATGTTTCCCGTAACCCTTACCGACCAACTGGATTCTTTTTTGGAAGAGTAGTTATTTTTAATTTCAGGAGTACCATATTCATTGGAAATTTCAAGATCCGTGAGATTTAATTTTTCTATTGTCGATTTAAAATCTATAGTTATATCATCCCCGTACGTAATATCGTATATATCATAAAAATCATTTTCATCAGTAGTTTCCGGTTCGAGGTTTTCGCCGTTATTTTGAATTGTTGTTTCCAAATATTTGCGGGGATTTTTTGGGATTTTCATTTTATATGTTTTCAATTCGGGAGTACCGGTTACTATTATTTCTGTATTTCCTGAAATATTCTCAATACTGTATATTCCGTCGGTCGGAATTAATGTGCGGGATTCCGTTAATCCTGTGGTTTTATAATTAATTGTAAGATTGTCAGCTGAATATCCTTCTGATTCTTTTATTTTAAATTTAAAGGTGCTGCCTGCATCTGTGTATTCTTTTTCTGACAGAGCCATTCCATCTAATGGATTTATGAACTGTATCCTTTCTATTTCAGGAAACTTAATGAAGTAAGTCCCTAATTGAGTTTCTCTGCTTTTTTCTATGCTTATGGTGCAATTACTTGTAACATCGGGAAGTATATATGCGGTTTTTCCGTTTTCTGTAATTTTATCCATTAATTTTGTTCCATCATATACAAGCGTAAAGTCATTGTCAATATAGAAAATATATGTCTCTCCGTGGGCAACGTTGGTTAAATTATCACCGGGATTTAGATTTCCGGAATTATTCGCATCATTTTCTTTTTTGTAAGACAATATTGTGCCGGTTCCGTTTGTTATTGTGTATTTGTTAGGACTTATTGAATCGTATGGGTTGAATACCAAAGTACGCTCAGTGTCCTCCAATATTTCGAGGGAGTATTTATAGGTGTTGTCGTCTCCTTTGGTCGATTCCCACACCATATCATTGTATTTAAAAAGAAGTTTTCCTCCCTCGCCTCCGTCCGTGAATAAATTTGAATACTTGCTTTTCAGTTTTGCTTCCAGATTTACATAGCTGCAGTAAGGAATATCTTCTAATTTGTATTCGATATTTTCTGCATCAGCGGTAGATGTAGGATAAATTTTTTTCAGTTCGAATGAATCCTCAGTGACAAAGCTTTGAAGACTGACGGAATTTTCAACACCTGTTGAAGTGGTTTCTTCTTGTGTGCTGATGCTGTAATAAATATCAAAAATTTCTTCATAGTTTTTGGGGGCAGTCAATGTTAACGAATGTTTATTTTGATCGGTGCCCTCAAAGTGTAAAATTTGATCCTGGTTTATTTCTATATCTTCAGAAATGTAGGAGTTTTCTGAATTTACCATTTCAGTACCATCATCGCTACCGGTTTCGATTGTATTATTGTCGTTAATTGCGATTACTTTTTTAAAATTATATTTAGTTATACTTTCACCTGTTGCGTCAGATTTTATCACTATTCGACTTAATGGTAAATTACAGTAATTTTCTTTGAATTTAATTAAAAATCTTATTTTTCCTCCGTTTGATATTGTAAGTTGTTCCTTGCCACTTGTGTCTTCCCAATTTGTCCATGTAGGGGAGCCGTTTTCATTTGGTTTCCATATGGAATATTGGAGTGTTTTTATTGCTCCCGGATGTTCGGGAAGTGTTACCCGATGTTCATTGGTGAGCGTTTCTTGGGCGTTAATGTAAAACATGCACGCTGATATAGTACTAAGTACAAGTATTATTGAAAACACCAAAAACATGGGCGCTTTAATGGTTTTTTTTAGCAATTTTTTCATATATAAATCCCCCTTAGTATAGCTGAGCACAGAATGAATTTATTATTATTATACTAATTTTTTACATTTTTTCAATATAATATATTATTTTTATCAAATTTATTTTCGATTTTTAATAAATATAATAATTCTTTAATATAATTAAAAGTAAAATAATTAAAAGGAGCGTCTGCCGTGATAGAACTTCCTACTGAAAAAGTGCGCCAAAAAGAAATTTCTTCAATATTAGAAAATTTTAACTTTGTGAGTTGCAAAAAAATAGGAAAAAGTGTCTTAGGTAAAAATTTAATTTCTTTATCTATCGGCTACGAAGAAAATCAAGTTTTATTGCTTGGAGCTTTTCACGGAATGGAATGGATGACCGCCGGTATTATTTTGAAATTTTTCAAAAAATTATGTTTACATATAAAAAACAATGAAAAAATTCTAGGGATTGATATTAAAAAAAGCCTCGAAACAAGAGGTTTGACTATAGTTCCGTGCGTTAATCCCGATGGGGTAGAAATATCGCTACTCGGAAGTAAAGCTGCCGAAAATTATAAATATTTAGTGGAAAAACATGAAAAAAATTTGGATAAATTTTGGCAAGCAAATGCACGAGGAGTTGACTTAAATCACAATTATGACGCCGAATGGGAGGCGTTAAAAGAAAAAGAAATTTTAAGCGGTATTACTATGCCCTCAAGCACTCGTTTTGGAGGGGAATTCCCTGAAAGTGAGCCCGAAACTCAAGCAGTTGTAAATTTATGCAGAAAATTCAATTTTGAATACGCCATGGCTTTTCACAGCCAAGGCGAGGAGATTTATTGGAGTTTCGGAGATGAAATGCCTATTAATTCAAGATTTATAGCCAATAAATTGGCTCTTTCGTCGGGGTACAGCTTATCGAATCCCGAAGGTCTGGCGATAGGAGGAGGATTTAAAGACTGGTTTATAACAGAATTTAAAAAGCCTGCTTTTACAATAGAGATAGGAAAAGGGAAAAATCCGCTTCCTTTGTCCGAATTTGAAACTATATATGAAAAAATAGAAAATATGTTATATATCTCCGTACTTACATAACACGCAATAACAGAATATTTGATTATAATCCGAAAATATGGTAAAATACCTTCTATGTGTATTTTTTAGTGAGAGAAGTTGAACAAATGACATCAGAAAGTAAATATAAGTTATGGCTTGATAACGTTGAGGAAACAGATTTAAAAAGTGAGTTATTTGAAATTCAAGAGAACCAATCCGAAAAATACGAACGATTTTATAAAGATTTAGAATTTGGTACTGCCGGAATACGTGGAATTATGGGCGTCGGCAGTAATCGTATGAATATTTATACAGTTAGAAGAGTCGCTCAAGGATTGGCAAGATATCTTTTGAAATATTTAAATAATCCCCGAGTAGTTATTTCTTTCGATTCTCGGAATAATTCTCACGAATTTGCCAAGTCAGTGGCTCAAGTTTTGGCGGCAAATGGAATAACAGCTTATATAACTCAAACTTTAAAACCTACTCCTGTCTTGTCTTTTTTGGTTCGGAAACTGGGGGCCGATGCGGGAGTTATGATTACAGCGAGCCATAATCCTGCGGAATATAACGGATTGAAGTGTTATGGCAGCGATGGCGCTCAAATGGACGAATTTAATGCCAAGGAAGTATATGATTTAATAGAAAAAATTGATATTTTCAAAGATATAAATGTAATTCCATTTGAAAAGGGATTGAAAAATAATTTAATAAAATATGTGGATGATAGCTTTTATGAAGATTATATTGATATGGTTATTCACCAAAGAATAAATACTCAAAAAATATCCGATTTGAAAGTTGTTTATACTCCTCTTAACGGAACAGGTGTAAAATTTGTTTCTGAAGTTTTGAATAGATGCGGAGTGGAAAATTTAAATTTGGTTGAAAGTCAAGTTTTACCGGATGGTAATTTTCCTACCTGTCCGTTTCCTAATCCCGAAAATGAAACTGCTTTTGAATTGGCGATAGATTTAGCCCAAAAAACATCTGCGGACTTAATTATTGCTACAGATCCCGATTCAGACAGATTGGGAGCTTGCATTCAATCCGGTTCGGAATATAAAATGCTTACGGGTAATGAAATAGGAATTATTTTATTTTATTATATAGTTTCTAATTTGAAAAATAAGGGGTTTAAAACAGAAAATACCGTTTTGATAAAATCAATTGTAACTACTCATATGGTAAATGCTATTGCAAAAGATTATGGGGTAGAAGTAAAAGAGGTCCTGACGGGATTTAAAAATATAGCTTCTGAAATTTTGAATTTGGAGAGATTCGGCGAAGAAAAAAGGTTTATTTTTGGTTTTGAAGAAAGTAACGGATATTTACGAGGAACTGATGTTAGGGATAAGGATGCTGTTTTGGCTGCAATGCTTTTATGCGAAGCGGCGTCTTATTACAAAAGAGTAGAGAAAAAGACTTTGATTGATATTCTTGACGATTTGAAAAAAAAGTACGGGTTTTTTTGCGAAAAAACAATCAGTTATGAGTTTAAAGGTTCGACAGGAATTGAAAAAATAGGTAATATCATGGAAAAACTTCGAAATACCATTTCTGATTCTTTTGAGAATTTAAAGATAGATTCAATAGAAGATTATCTTACTTCTAAATTTGTGGACATGCATTTAAAAAAAACATTTACCAAAAATCTTCCAAAATCTGATGTTGTTAAAATTCAAATTAAAGGTGACAACTATATAGTTGTACGCCCATCGGGTACAGAACCCAAAGTAAAATTTTATGCAATGGTTTACAGCAGGGAAAGTAGTAAAGCTATTGAAACTTTGAGTGAAATTGAAAAAGCTGTTGCAAAATTTGCAGATATTAAAGATTAAACCCGAACAACTGATATAAGAATAATAAAGTAAGGAATTAAAAATGAGTAACGAAAAAATCTCCGGCACCTCAATTAACTGGTTCCCCGGACATATGGCTAAAACTGAAAAGCAATTAAAAGAAGATTTAAAAAAAGTCGATATAGTGGCCGAAATAGTGGATGCAAGAATTCCTCGGAGCAGTCGTAATCCGGATTTAAATTTTATAATAGCCGATAAGCCACGGATTCTGGTGATAAATAAATCAGACCTTTCTGATAGTGTCCAAAATCAAAATTGGTCAAATTACTTAAAAAATATCGGTGTACACAATTGCCTTTTCAGTTCTAAAAACAACAAAAGCTCTTCAGTATTCAGAAGCAAAGTAAAAGAAGTTTTAAAAGATAAAATTAATTCGTGGAAGAGAAAAGGCATATTAAACCAGAATATAAAAGTTATGGTTGTAGGCATTCCAAATGTCGGGAAGTCTACATTTATAAATAAACTGTCAAAAAATTCGAAAGCAAAAGTAGAAAACAGACCCGGAGTTACACGAAAGAATCAATGGTTTTTTGCAGGAAACAACATAGAAATCTTGGATACCCCGGGTGTGCTGTGGCCCAAGTTTGAAAGCCGAGAGGTAGCCTATAATCTTGCTTTTACAGGTGCAATTAAAGATGAAATATTAGACAGAGAAGACCTGGCATCAAATTTACTTACTATACTTTATAAAAATTATAAAAATAATTTAATTGACAGATATAAACTGGATGAAAATACAGCTTCAGAAATGGATGGATATGAACTATTAAAATATGTCGGTAAAAAAAGAGGAATGGTTATTTCAGGAGGAGAGATTGACACTTTAAGAGCCGCTAACATGGTACTGGATGAGTTTAGAAGCGGAAAATTAGGGCGAATATCCCTTGAAATTCCAAAATAAAGATTAAAGAGGAAATTATGGATTGGTTTAAGTACGAGAAGTTATATGATGACACCGGAAATAAAATTATTTGCGGAATTGATGAAGCCGGAAGAGGACCGTTGGCCGGAAACGTTTATGCGGCTGCGGTAATTTTGCCGAGAGGAATTTTAATAGAAGGAGTAAATGATTCCAAAAAGCTTACCGAGAAGAAGAGAGAGTACCTTTTTGACGTGATAAAAGAAAAGGCATTATCATATAGCGTTTCTTTTTCTACTCCGGATGAAATAGAAAAATATAATATATTGAACGCTACTTTTTTGGCGATGAAACGTGCAGTGGATGGTTTAGATGTGAAACCCGATGTGGCTCTTGTGGACGGGAACAGACTACCTGACCTGGGAATAGAATCTCATTGCATAGTAAAAGGGGACGGCTTATCGGAGTCTATAGCTTGTGCATCCATTTTGGCTAAAGTTACTAGGGACAGAGTTATGAAAGAGGAAGCTGAAAAATACCCGGAATATGGTTTTGAAAAACATAAGGGATATGGTACGGCTTTACACAGAGAAATGATAAAAAAATATGGTCCGTGCCCTATACACAGAAAAAGCTTTTTAAGGAAAATAATAAAATGAATTTTAATAAAAGCATGGGAGATAGAGGGGAACTTCTGGCAGAAAAATATCTTACAAATGTTAAAAATATGAAAACGTTAAAAAAGAATTACCATAGTAGATACGGCGAAATAGATATAATTTCTTGTACGGATAAATATATTGTTTTTGTAGAGGTAAAAACCAGAAAAAAAGGCTCTTTTGTTAAAGGTATAGAAGCTGTCGATAAAAATAAAAGAATAAAAATATTAAAAACCGCAATGATATTTTTGTCGGAAAATAATATTGCACTTCAGCCGAGATTTGATGTTGTGGAAATTAATACTTTTAATTATAGAGAGCCTGAAATTATCCATTTTGAAAATGCTTTCGATATAGGAGAATGTGATGAATTTTTTTGATTTACATTGTGACACTCTTTATGAATTGGTGACTAAAAACAAAAATATTAAAAATAATGATTTACATATTTCTTTAAATAAAATCAATAATTTGGAAAAATATTTTGAATGTTTTGCGGTGTGGATTCCCGATACTTTGAGGGGAGAAAAAGCTCTGAATTTCTTTGATTTGTGCAGAAAAAAATTTTTAGATATATCTCAAAATAATTTCAATGATAAATTCGTTCCTATTTTGACTGTAGAGGGAGGCGCAGTTCTTGCCGGTAAAATTAATAATATAGTTTATCTTAAAGAAATGGGCGTAAAAATTTTAACTCTTACTTGGAATGGAAGATGCGAAATAGGCGATGGGTGTGGAGTCAAAAATGCAGGTGGATTGAGTGATTTTGGGAAAAAAGCTGTGCGAGAGCTTGAAAAAAATAATATAATTGTGGATGTATCGCACGCCGGTAAGAGCCTTTTTTATGATATTGCCGAAATAGCAAAAAAGCCATTTATTGCCACTCATTCGAATTCTTATAAAATTTGTCCTCATAAAAGAAATTTGGATGATGAACAATTTGGTATTATTAAAAAAATTGGTGGTCTTGTAGGAATAACGTTTTGTAAGGAATTTTTGAAAGAAAAATCTGATATTGTAAATTTTGATGATATAAGAAGGCATATAGATCATTTTTTGAGTCTTGGAGGAGAAAATACACTGGCGTTCGGAAGTGATTTTGACGGGGCTGTGGTTCCAAAATGTATAGATTCAATAGAAAAAATTAATGATTTATATGAATATTTATGTATTAAAAATTATAAGGAAAAAATTTTGAAAAAATTATTTTTCGAAAATGCTTATAATTTTTTATTAAAAAATAACGAAAGCAGGGATTAAGTGTCTATTTATGCCATTTCGGATCTTCATCTTTCTTTAGGTACCAACAAGCCAATGGACGTCTTTAAGGGATGGAACAATTATGTAGAAAAATTAAAAAAAAATTGGAATGAAAAAATTTCCGATGAAGATACAGTGGTTATTGCAGGAGATATTTCGTGGGGAATGAATTTTGAAGAAAGCTATGAAGACTTTAAATTTATAGATATTTTGCCCGGAAAAAAAATACTCATAAAAGGTAATCACGATTACTGGTGGTCTACTAAAAATAAAATTGAAAATTTTTTAAAGAACAATAATTTTAATTCTATATCTATTGTACATAATTCAGCTATTCCGATAGGAAATTATTGTATTTGCGGAACAAGAGGTTGGACTCGCAGTTTTGAAAGTAAGAGTGATAATAAAATTTACCTCAGAGAAATCGGGCGTTTAAAGGCTTCTTTGGATGAGGCTGAAAAATATGGCGGAGAACCGCTTGTGTTTTTTCATTACCCTCCGGTATACAATTTTGAAGAATCTGAAGAAATTATTAATATTTTGATTGAAAGAAAAGTAAAAAAATGTTATTATGGACATATTCATGGTAGCGGAGCTGATAAAAAGGTAAAATTAGGAAATTACAAAGGGATAGAGTTTAGGCTGATTTCTTGTGATTATTTAAATTTTTGCCCTGAATTTGTGGCTTGAGCTGAACTTATGAATGTAGTATAACGTAATTATTAATTTGTTTTACAATTGAAAGGATTGATTTTTAAATGGAATTAAAGTCGTCAAATAAAGTGGATGTTAATCGTTGGGAACTTGAAATTTTTGTTTCTCCCGAGGAATTCAACAAAGAAGTAGACAAAATTTTTGATCGTAAAAAGAAAAATATTTCTGTTCCGGGATTTAGAAAAGGAAAAGCTCCCAGAAAATTTATTGAAAAGTTTTACGGAGAAGGAATATTTTACGAAGATGCTTTAAATTCTTTGTATCCGAACGCAATTGACTACGCAGCAAAAAAAGCAGGTATCGAACTTGTTGATGATCATATAGATTTTGAACTTGTGAAAATGAGCAAAGAAGATGGTCTGACATTTAAAGTTAAAGTAACTGTTATGCCTGAAGTTACAGTAGAAAACTATAAAGGCATTAAAGTTTCGAAGAAGCCCAGAATTTGTGTGACTGAAAAAGATATAGATGAAAAAGTAAAATCTATCTGTGAGAAAAATGCACGTTTGGTATCTTGCGAAGATGGAAAAGCTGAATTAACAGACGTAGTCAATATTGATTTTAAAGGATTTGTTGATGGTCAACCTTTTTCCGGCGGTGAAGCCGAAGGTATTGATCTTGAACTGGGTTCCAATCAATTTATCTCAGGATTTGAGGAACAAATTGTAGGCCATGCCATCAACGAAGAGTTTGATATAAATGTTAAGTTCCCTGAAAATTATCATGCGACTTCATTGGCAAATAAAGATGCTGTTTTTAAAGTTAAATTGAACAAAATTCAACGTAAAGAACTTCCAAAATTTGATGATGAATTTGTAAAAGATGTAAGTGAATTTGAAAATATAAAAGATTACAGAGACAACTTGAAAAAAGAAATTTCCGAGTCTAAGAAAATAGACGCAGAAAATAAACTTGAAAATGAAACTGTGAACAAATTTATTGAGCTGGTAAAAGCTGATATTCCTGACGCTTTGATAAAGGGAAAAATTAGAGAATTAGTGAGAGATTTTGAGTACAAATTGCAAGCCCAAGGTCTCGATTTGAAAAATTATTTAAAATACACCGGAACAAGTCAAGAATATTTAGAAAATACTTTCCGCCCTCAAGCTGTAGAGCATGTTAAACTTAGTTTAGGGCTTAAGAAAGTGGCTGAACTTGAGAAAATTGAAATCTCTTCTGAAGATATTGAAAATGAATACAAAAAATTGGCAGATAGTTATAAAATGAAACCCGAACAAATTAAAAAATTTATTCTTGAAGAGGATATTAGAAGAGATATTTCTAACTCAAAAGCGTTGAATATTATAAAAGAAAATAGAATAGAAGAATAATTTTGTTGAATAAAAATATATTTATTGCAAATTACTAATTACGGAAAATTCTATATTATGAGGAGATATTGCAAATGAGTTTAGTACCTTATGTAGTTGAGCAAACCGGCCGTGGAGAACGTTCGTATGATATTTTTTCAAGACTTTTGAATGACAGAATTGTTATGCTTAACGAAGAAGTTAATTCTGTAAGTGCAGGTCTGGTAGTGGCTCAGCTCCTGTATTTAGAAGCGCAAGATGCTTCTAAGGACATCAGTCTCTACATAAATAGTCCCGGCGGCTCTGTTACGGATGGAATGGCTATTTATGATACCATGCAGTATATTAAATGTGATGTTTCGACTATATGTTTAGGTTTGGCGGCAAGTATGGGTGCATTTTTGCTTGCGGCCGGCGCCAAGGGAAAAAGGTTTGCTCTTCCCAATAGTGATATTATGATTCATCAGCCAAGTGGAGGTGCAAAAGGTCAGGCAACTGACATAAATATACATGCGCAACACATTTTAAAGACTAAAGAAAAACTCAACAGAATTTTGTCCGAAAAGACAGGTCAGCCCTTTGATGTTATTGCTTCTGATACCGAAAGAGATAACTTTATGAGTGCTGAAGAAGCGAAAAACTATGGAATAATCGATAAAGTTATGCTGCATAGATAACAAAATTTGACAGTTAAGGAGAATCGGTGATATATCATGAGTATAAATAGAGGAAGCAGAGATAGAGAATTGTGTTGTTCATTTTGTGGTAAACCGCAAGACGAGGCTAAAAAATTGGTAGCCGGCCCCGGAGTGTGTATTTGCGACGAGTGCGTTGAACTTTGTGTTTCTATCTTAAACGAAGAGATTGGAAGGATTTCTTTGGATGATGATGCTTTAAGTAAAAATTCTAAGGAAACTGACAGCAGAGTGCTTCCTAAGCCTCATGAAATAAAAAAGTATTTAGATGAGTACGTGATCGGTCAAGATAAGGCGAAACTTGCCTTATCTGTAGCTGTCTATAATCATTATAAGAGGATATTTTTTGGGGAAAGTGGTAGCGATGTTGAACTGAAAAAAAGCAATATTTTACTTTTAGGTTCTACCGGTGTAGGAAAGACACTGCTCGCACAAACACTGGCAAAAATTCTTGATGTTCCCTTTGCAATTGCCGATGCTACCACTTTAACCGAAGCGGGTTATGTCGGTGAAGATGTTGAAAATATACTTTTGAGATTGATTCAAGCAGCTGATTTTGACGTAGAAAAAGCGGAACGAGGAATAATTTATATAGATGAAATTGATAAAATCGCAAGAAAATCCGAAAACACTTCTATAACTCGTGATGTAAGTGGGGAAGGTGTTCAGCAGGCGCTTTTAAAAATTATTGAAGGTACAATTTCGAATGTCCCGCCAAAGGGAGGGCGAAAACATCCGCAACAAGAATTTATACAAATAGATACTTCGAATATACTATTTATTTGTGGCGGAGCATTTGAAGGAATCGAAAAAATAATCGAAAAAAGAATAAGTACATCTTCTTTGGGATTCGGTTCTACTATACTCACAAGAAAAGAAATAGATGAAAAAAATTGGATGGAGAATGTTATTCCTCAGGATTTTGTTAAGTATGGACTTATTCCTGAATTAGTAGGCAGATTACCTGTTGTGGCAAGTTTGAAAGGACTCGACGAGGATGCTCTTGTTGAAATCTTAACTAAACCTAAAAATTCTCTTATTAAACAGTATAAAAAATTGTTTGAATTAGATAAAGTAGAGCTTGATTTTAAAGATTCTGCTCTGAGAGCTGTTGCAAAAAAAGCGATAGAAAGAAAAATTGGTGCTAGGGGATTAAGATCTATAATTGAAGAAACGTTGCAACAGGTTATGTTTGATGTTCCCTCGGATCATACGATAGAAAAAGTGGTTATAGACGGAGATGTTATTAACGGAAAAAGTAAGCCTGAATTTTTATATAACCAAAATAGAGAACCTGTATTTATATCTATAAATTCAGATAAATTATTTAAGAAAAAGATCAAAAATTCAGATGCTTCATAAAAGAAACGGAGTTGAATTAAAATAGATACTTTAAATTTAATCGAACACGAGATCCCTGTTTTACCTCTGCGGGGATTTGTTATGTTCCCGGGAATAACTGTCAATTTGGATATTGGAAGAAAAAAATCAATATTAGCTGTGGAAGAAGCTTTAGATTCCAATCGGCTGATATTTTTGGCTAATCAGAAAAATATCATAGATGATGTACCGGAATCAGACAAAATTTACGATTTTGGCGTTATAGCTAAAATTAAGCAAATTTTAAAGCGCACCGATGAAACTATGCGTGTGCTTGTTGAAGGAATTTGCAGAGCACAAGCGAAGAGCTTTGACAATTCAAAAAAATTTATATCTGCCAAAATTGAAAAAAAAGAAAATGATTTTTTGGATGTTACCGATGAAATAAATGCTTTGTTTAGAGAAGCTAAAGTTCTTTTTACGGAAAATATGGATCTTTCTCCTCAAATGTCAGTAGAGTTATTTGTAAATGACAGCAGTAATTTACAAGAAACTGTTGATATTATGATTTTTAACAGCTCAGTTCAGACATACGACAAGCAAAAATTATTATCGGAGTTAAATTTCGAAGAGAGGCTTGTTAAATTTGTTAAATTATTGTCTCAGGAAAACAATATTCTATTTTATCAGAAAGAACTTGCCTTAAAAGTAAAAGATAAGCTTGAAAAATCTCAGAAAGATTATTTACTTAGGGAACAAATTAAAATTCTTTCTGATGAATTAGAAGGTTTTGATGATCCTTTAACGGAGTCTGAAAAATATCTAAAAAAGATAAAAAGATTTAAGCTTCCTAAAAGTACATACGAAAAATTAAAGCAAGAGTGTGATACCTTATATAAAACTCCGAGCGGTTCTCCCGAAGCCAATATTATTAGAAATTACTTGGATTTGTGTGTTTCTTTGCCGTGGAATAAATCTTCGGAAGATATTTTAGATATAGACGAAGTTGCCAAAATTTTGGACGAAGAGCATTTTGGGCTTGAAAGCGTAAAAGAAAGAATACTTGAATTTTTGGCAGTAAGAAAATTAGTCCCCAATATAAAAGGGCAAATTATATGTTTGGTAGGGCCTCCGGGCGTGGGAAAAACTTCCATAGCACGTTCACTGGCAAAAGCGATTGGGAAAAAATATATCCGAATGTCTTTGGGCGGCGTTGGAGATGAATCGGAAATAAGAGGCCACAGAAAAACATATGTTGGAGCTGTTCCCGGAAGGATAATTTCATCTTTAAAGCAATGTGGAACCAACAATCCTCTTATTGTTTTAGATGAGATTGATAAACTTTCGAAAGATTATCACGGGGACCCGTCCTCAGCACTTCTCGAAGTTTTGGATCCCGAGCAAAATAGTGAGTTTTACGATAGATACTTGGAAGTTCCTTTTGATTTGAGTAAAGTGCTGTTTATAGCGACAGCAAATGATAAAAATAATATTCCGGCGCCCTTATACGACCGAATGGAAGTAATAGAGCTGTGTAGCTATACCCAAGAGGAGAAATTTAATATAGCAAAAAATCATTTGATTCCTAAGCAGTTAAAGCGTCATGGGCTCGAAAATATAAAATTCTCTGTGAGCGAAAAAGCTATAGATTTTATTATAAAATTTTATACCCGAGAAGCAGGTGTAAGAGAATTAGAGCGAAAAATATCCGAAATCATGCGTAAAACAGCTAAAAAGATAGTGTCCGAGTCTAAGATAGATTCCGTAAAGATAAATATAAAAGACGTGAAAAAGATTTTAGGATGCGAAAAATATAAGAAAGAATATCTTGCAAACGGAGAAATCGGTGTTGTAAATGGTCTGGCTTGGACTTCTGTCGGTGGAACGGTGTTGCCTGTAGAAGTTCTTTTAATGAAAGGCAAAGGCAAGGTTCAAATAACCGGTATGCTTGGCGATGTTATGAAAGAATCGGTAAATATAGCAATTAGTTATATTAGAGGAAATGCCACGAGATTAGGAATCACCGAAGATTTTTATAAACAGTTTGACATACATATACATGCCCCTGAAGGAGCTACACCTAAAGACGGGCCTTCTGCAGGAATAACTATTACAACCGCTTTGGTATCTGCTTTAACCAAAAATAAAGTTAGAGAAGATATTGCCATGACCGGGGAGATCACTTTAACAGGTAAAGTACTTCCTATAGGCGGATTGAAGGAAAAAACTATGGCTGCCTATAAAAATGGTTTAAAAACAGTAATAATTCCAAAGGAAAATGAAAGTGATCTTGAAAAAATAGATGATGTAGTTAAAAAATCAATTAAGTTCGTTAAAGTGACTGATGTAAGCGAAGTTTTAGAGGCTTCTATCGTAAAATAATTAAATGAATTTGTAATGAGGTTAAGATGATAAATTTCAATGAGGCAAATTTCGAAAAATCAATTGGAAGTTTGGGGCAATTATCCGAAGAAAACATTCCTGAGATAGTGTTTTCAGGAAAATCCAATGTTGGAAAATCTTCGTTGATAAATAAAATATTAAACAGAAAATCTTTGGCAAGAACAAGTTCGAAGCCCGGAAAAACTATAAATATAAATTTTTATAAATTAAGAGATGTACGATTTGTTGATTTACCGGGATATGGATATGCACAAGTATCTTTTAAAGAAAAAAAACGCTGGTCAGAGCTGGTGGAAGGCTATTTTAAGAAAGAACGTAATATAAAGTTAATAATACAAATAATAGATTTTCGCCATCCGCCATCAGTTCTTGATATGCAAATGATAGAATTTTTGAGTTCTCAGAATTTTCCATTTGTAATAGTTGCTTCTAAATCTGACAAATTAAATAAAACTAACCGGGAAATGAGAGAAAAAATGATAGGAGAAGAATTACATTCGTACAAAGATATCCCTAAAATTATTTTTTCATCTCAGACCGGCGAAGGAATAGAAAAAATAAAAAGTATAATATCTGATTATTGTGAAAAATAGTTAAGGAGAATGGTCATGAAAAAAGAAATGGACAAAGTGTATGATCCTAAAAGTGTAGAGGAAAATATTTATAAAGAGTGGGAAGAAAAAGGGTACTTCAAAGCTAAAGTTAACAGCCAAAAAAAGCCTTTTACCATAGTTATGCCTCCTCCGAATATTACCGGAAAGCTTCATATGGGTCATGCGTTGGATCAAACCATGCAAGATATCCTTATAAGATTTAAGAGAATGCAAGGATTCGAAGCTTTATGGGTTCCCGGAACGGATCACGCTTCTATTGCGACAGAGGCTAAAGTAGTGGAGCAACTTAAAAAAGAAGGTATTTCTAAAGAAAAAATCGGAAGAGAAAAATTTTTGGAAAGAACCTGGCAGTGGAAAAAAGAATATGGCGGAAATATAGTGAATCAATTAAAAAAATTAGGGGCATCGTGTGATTGGTCCAGAGAACGTTTTACTATGGATGAGGGATGTAGCAAAGCAGTTCGAGAGTTTTTTGTAAATCTGTATGAAAAAGGGCTTATTTACAGAGGCGAAAAGATTATTAATTGGTGCCCACACTGCAAAACATCTATATCTGATTCAGAAGTTGACTTTAAAGATATGGAAGGTAATTTTTGGTATATTAATTATAAAGTGGTAGATCGGTTTGAATATGTTACCGTGGCAACTACTCGTCCTGAAACTATTTTTGGAGATGTGGCACTTGCCGTAAATCCTAATGATTCCAGATATTCTCATTTAGTAGGCAAAAAAGTAATTATACCTGTGGTAGGCCGAGAGATTCCTATAATTGCCGATGAATATGTCGATATAGAAGTTGGGACAGGTATATTAAAAATTACTCCTGCACATGACCCTAATGATTTCGAAGTAGGTAAACGGCATAATCTTCCAATTATAAACGTTATGGATGAAGATGGAAGGATGAACGAAAATGCTATCTTATTTAGAGGGGTGGATAGATACGAAACTCGTAAGCAACTTATTGATCTTTGTCGTAGAAATGGGTATTTAAAAAAAGTGGAACCTATACATCATAATGTTGGCACATGCTACAGGTGTTCAACTACCGTGGAGCCAAGAGTTTCTACTCAGTGGTTTGTAAAAATGGAGTCTTTAGCAAAACCCGCTATCGAATATGTAAAAAATAACAAAGTAAAATTCATTCCCGACAGATTTAGTAAAATTTATTTTCACTGGATGGAAAATATAAAGGATTGGTGTATATCCAGACAACTTTGGTGGGGCCACAGAATACCGGTATGGTATTGCAAAAAGTGTAACAAAATGACTGTATCTAAGGATATTCCCGATGTATGTGCACACTGCGGTTCCGATGAAATATACCGGGATAATGACACTTTGGACACATGGTTTTCATCAGGCTTGTGGCCGTTTTCTGTGTTGGGATGGCCCGAAAAAACACCTGAGTTTGATTATTTTTATCCAACAAATGTCTTGGTCACAGGATATGATATCATATTTTTCTGGGTTGCAAAGATGATTTTTTCATCGATTGAAATGACTGAAAAAGAACCTTTTAAAAATGTTTTGATTCACGGGCTTGTAAGAGATTCCGAAGGAAGAAAAATGTCAAAATCTTTGGGAAATGGCGTGGACCCATTAGAAATAATTGAAAAATATGGAGCTGATGCTCTGAGATTTTCGTTAATGCTTGGAAACAGTCCGGGAAATGATATGAGATTCTTTAATGAAAAAGTGGAAGCAAGCAGGAACTTTGCTAATAAAATATGGAATGCTGCTAGATTTATACATTTAAATACAGACGGCACAAATTTAGAAAATAAAGTTCCCGATGACACAAGTGATATTGATAAGTGGATTTTAAGCAGATTAAATTCTGTTATTGGGGACGTAATAAACAATTTAGATAAGTTTGAACTGGGTATTGCAGCTCAAAATATATATGATTTTGTTTGGGATGAGTTTTGCGATTGGTATATCGAATTTTCCAAAACAGAAGGCAAAAAAGAAGTGCTATTGTTTGTTATGGACAATATTTTGAAGTTGCTCCATCCTTTTATGCCGTTTGTTACCGAAGAAATTTGGAAATCTTTTCAAAAATCAGATAGCTCTATTATGATAGAAAAATATCCTAAATTTAATGAAAAATATGTATATAAAAAATCCGAGCAGAGCATAAATGTACTGATGTCCGTTATAAAATCTATAAGAAATATAAGAAGCGAAATGAATGTTTCGCATGGCAAAAAGACTGTAGTTTATATTGATAGTGACGATTTCGAAATGTGTAAAATTTTGAAAAAATATGAAAATATTATCTGTAAAATGGCTTATGCTAAGTCTGTAGAGATAAATTCAAATCGTGGAGATAAAAAAGTGGTTTCTGCCATAAATGATTATGTAAAAATTTATATTCCTATAGATGAACTGGTAAATAGAGAAGAAGAAATTGGTAGACTGAAAAAAGAGCTTGAATCTGTCAATAAGCAGTTATTCCAGGCGGAAGCAAGACTAAAAAATGAGAAATTTATTTCAAAAGCCCCAAAAGAAATAGTAGATGGCGCCAGAGAATTGGCTGAAAAACTTGCAGATAAATCAAGAAGAATATCTGAAGAAATATTGAAATTAAAATAAATTAAAAATGTTGATGACTAATTTCTACAAAATATGCAAAAAACATCCTTTATCATAGTGATAGAGGGTGTTTGTTTATAATTAAAATAGGGGACATGCCTTCCTGGAATACCTAAATTTTTAATAATGGAAACTTAAAACAAGGAGGTTAAGTTAATGTCAGTTAAAATTTTACCCGAAAAAAATGGTTGCGTGGTTGCTAAGATAGAAGGGGATATTGATCACCATACCGCTAAAGAAATAAGGGAAACCATCGATGAATATATAGAAAGATATTCTCCTGTATTCCTTAAACTGGATTTTAGCGAAGTAAGATTTATGGATAGCTCAGGAATAGGGCTAATTATGGGGAGATACAAGTTAATGACTTCTCTGAGAGGAAAAATAAAAGTTGTTGGTGTACCAAAAAGCTTGGAAAGAATGATTAAACTTTCGGGACTTATGACTTTGGGAATTTTTTAAAGAAAGGAAAAGTAAAAATGCAAGAAGTAATAAATGAGATGAATATAAATTTTTTTAGTAGATCCTGCAACGAAGGATTTGCCAGAACCGTAGTGTCGTCTTTTGTATCCCAACTCGATCCTACAATTGACGAACTTGCAGACATTAAAACAGCTGTTTCTGAAGCAGTGACAAATTCTATAGTTCATGGATATAAAACAGGAATCGGAAAAATTTACATATCTTCAAAAATATATAATAACGGTTGCGTAATGATAAAAATTAAAGATAAGGGCTGTGGAATAGAAAATGTCAAGCAAGCGATGGAACCATTATTTACAACGGGTGGAAGTGAACGTTCCGGACTGGGATTTGCTGTTATGCAGAGTTTTATGGACAAGATAAAAGTAAGTTCCAAACCGGGGAAAGGTACCACTGTTACCCTTCAAAAATTTATAATTCGCAGAACTGTTGAAAATGAACAATAATAATATTGTTATAGAAGAACATTTGGGCTTAGTGCATCTATGTTGCCAAAGATTTCGTAAACGAGGTATTGACTACGAAGATATATTTCAATCCGGTTGCATAGGACTTACAAAGGCTGCTAAAAATTTTGACTGTACAAAAGGTGTAGTGTTTTCAACTTATGCGGTTCCGGTTATATTGGGTGAAATAAAATCTCTTTTTAGAGAGAACAGAGCACTAAAAATAAGCCGAAAAATTAAAGAATTAGAAATTAAAATTAATTATGAACGAGAAAATTTTTTAAAAGTTCATGAACGAGAACCTTCTGTAAGCGAATTGTCCGAATTATTAAATATAGATTGCGAACAAATAATAGAAGCATTAGAATCTTCCAGAGCTTTAATTTCTCTGGATTCTCCGCTTAATGATAGTGACGATAATAAAGCTTATCCGGAAATACCGGTTGAATTTGATGATGAAAAAATATCCACTCGAGTTTCTCTTATCGAAATTTTAAAAACTTTCGAAAAAAGAGACAAAAATTTAATTTTCCTTAGATTTTTTAAAGGAGCTACCCAATCGAATACCGCAAAAGAACTGGGCATGACGCAAGTTCAAGTTTCGCGAAGAGAAAAAGTACTTTTAAAAATGATAAGAGAAAAGCTTGCTTAAAGATTTTTCGATATATTTAATAATTTTTTAAGTCTATGATTTATTCCTGATTTACTTACGGGAATTTTGTGTAATTTTGTCATTTCTTGAAGTGAGATATATGGGTTGGAAAGGCGGATTTCTGCAGTTTCTTTCAGATGTTCCGGCAAATTTTCCAGCCCAATAGTGCTTTTGATTTTTTTAATGGCATTTATTTGAATTGCTGAAGAATTAGTTGTTTTGCTTAAATTTGCAGTTTCAAAATTAGTTGTTCTGTTAATATTATTTCTGACTTCTTTTATAATTTTTATTTGCATAATTTCCATTGAGCAATTTTTACAATCCATGTAAGTTAAAAAATCAGTTATTTTGTCACTATTTTTTATATATATGACAAAACTATCCCTTCTTTTAATGATTTTTAACCTAAGCTTTAAAAAAGCTATACTATTGAGAATTTCCAAAAGGAGGTCACAACATTTTTTATCCAATATATTAAATTCAAGATGATATTCTGTTTCAGGATTAGCAATACTTCCGCAGGCCAAAAACGCTCCTTTTAAAAAATCAGATGTGAATGTAGTTTCTAATTTTTCAGAAAACGCATTTTCAACAAAATTCAAGCAAGATTTTCTTGAATTATTAAATTTTAATATAAATTTGTCTTCCAAAATCTTTTCCAAAGAAAAATAAGTTTTAGAATTATTTTTCTTCAGTAAATTCTTTACTCTTTTTAAAATTAAATCATTTTCAATTTTTACAAAAGTTTGCAATGAGGAATCAGAACTTAAAAAAATATATATCCCGCATAGTTCCATAAGCGAATTTTTTATATTTGAATCAGTAATTTCTTTTTTTACTTTATAAGAAAATGACAAGTTCATCACCCTTATATTTTTATATTTCCAAGGGTTTTAATTTCACATTCCAAATTTATTCCAGAATTATCGTAAACAGTTTTTTTGATATGTGATATCAACCTAGCCACATCTTCGGCAGAAGCGTTGCCCGTATTTACGATAAATCCGGCATGTTTCGGACTAACCATTGCTCCACCGATAGAAAATCCTTTAAGTCCGCAACTTTCTATTAGTGTACCGGCATAATATCCGTTTCCGGGGCGTTTAAAAATACTGCCGGCATTTGGCTGATTCAAAGGCTGCTTTGATTTTCTTTTATGAATATTTTCGTACATTCTGCTACGTATTTCTTGACTTGACAGTGGATTGAGCGACAATTTTAGTGAAGTTATAATGAATTGATTGTCGCTATAGAAACTTTTTCTGTAAGAAAGTGCCAATTGATCTTTAGATAAATTTTCTTCTTCACCTTGCAAAGTTATATGTGTCCCTTGAAAAATTACTTTAGAAATATCGTCTCCATAAGCTCCGGCGTTCATAAACAATGCACCACCGCATGATCCCGGAATTCCCCACGCAAATTCCAGCCCCGAAAGACTGTTTTTCATAGCAAAAATGCACGCTTTTGCCAGTGGTATTCCCGAACTGCAAAGCAAAGTAGTTTCATTTTCAAGGCGCAATATTCTCTCGCTTTTTAATAAACTTAAAACAATTCCTCGAAATCCTTCGTCTGAAACCAACAAATTACTTCCGTTTCCTAAAATAAAAAACGGAACGTCGGTTTCAGATATTTTTTTAAGTATTTTTTTTAGAGATTCAGTATTGTTTACATATATAAATAGATCTGCAGGTCCTCCTATTCTAAACGAAGTGTGAAATTTCATTTCTTCTTTAACCAGAACCACGCAACCTAATTTTTCTGCTAAATTTTTTACACTTTGGTAAATTATAGATATAATTTTTATCACGCCTTTAAATATTTATTCTTAATTATATTCATCATTGTATATCCCATATGCATTTTTCAGGCTCTTGTTCTTCTGATTTCGGATATTCCATCCCTAAGTTTATAAAGAGCTCTCTTGCTGCATTGTATCCCATCTTTCGTTGCCTGTTATTCATGGCCGCAACTTCGATTATTACTGCTAAGTTTCTTCCGGGTCTGACCGGAACATTTATAAAAGGAACTTTTACTCCCAGTATTTCAGTATATTTACATTCTGTGCCCATACGATCATAAGATTTTTTGTCATTCCAATTTTCCATATTAACCACCATATCTATAGTTTCGGTTAACTTTACAGATCCTATGCCGAAAATTCTTCGGGCATTTATTATACCGACTCCACGAACTTCTATAAAGTGACGTATATTTTCGGGGGCTGCGCCTACTAATGTGTTTTTTGGAATTTTTCTTATTTCAACCAAATCATCCGCTATAAGTTTGTGTCCACGTTTTAAAAGCTCAATTGCTGTTTCGCTTTTTCCTACTCCGCTTTCTCCGACCAATAGAATACCTTCTCCATGAACGTTTAAAAGTCCTCCCGAACGTGTAATTCGTGGAGCTAGGTGTACGTTTAAAAATGGAGTCAATTCCGCCATAACTTCTGCAGCCGTGTCTTTTGAAGTTAAAATAGGAACTTTGTATCTGTTTGCAACCGCAATTATTTCAGGCAAAGGTTCTATTCCGTAAGATATTACCAATAAAGGCGGTTTTCGAGATAAAATTGCTTCTACAGACTTATATACTTCGTCGGATGATAAAGTAGAAAGAAAATAGCTTTCGCTTTCTCCCATAACTATTATCCTTCTGTTATCGAAATGATCTATCGGTCCTATCAATTCCAGCCCTAATCTATTTATATCTCGGGACGAAATTTTAACTTCCTTAGGATTTACCGGCATTAAAGCTATTTTGAAAGATAGCTCTCTAATTAGATCTGTTAATTTCACATGAAATCCGAAATTCATTTTGGTGCACCGCCCTTATATGCAATATCACAAAATATTATCCAATTTTACAAATATTTGTCGAATTATTTTGTTGAGTATACAATAATTTTAAAAAATACGTATTTAATTCGAATTTAGGTGTTGATTTTCAAATTATTATGCAATATAATTAATTATGTGATTTTAAATCACAAAACGCAATATTGCATTTTAATAAAACCTATGAATAACGTTATTTTATCATTTTTTAAAGCAAATATCAAATATAAATTTTAAAATTATTTGATATTATTGTTTCCGGAGGAGAAAATGTTATGATGAATTTAAATCTATTTTCAGATATCCCAACGAATAAAAATTCTGAGCTTATTAAAGTTTTAGTAATTGATAATGACTATGAGTTAAGAAGAAATTTATGTAAATTTTTGTCTCAGAGCGAAAATATACAGGTCTGTGCATGTCTTGAAGGAGGTATAAACATTGAAAAAGAAGTAGAAATGTATAACCCGGATGTAGTGGTGACTGAATTTTCTGCTCACGATAGAAACGGAAATCGTATTTTAGAAATTTTAAACAAAATGGTGGAAAATAAGCCTAAGGTTATAGTTCTTTCATCTTCGGAAGATATAAATGCTTTGGATGAATCTTTTGGATATGGGGTAAACTATTATGTTAAAAAGCCTGTGATTTTATCTCTTCTCCATAATGCGATTATTTCAATTTGTTCTGATAAAGTTCGAGAATATCATAAGATAGAAATGTGCCATATAAAAAATTTACTTAGAAGTATGTCCGCGCCTATCCATATGCTGGGATTTACATATATTTGTGAAGCGTTGGAATATTTGGTTTCCAATCCTAATACTATGTTTTTAAAAGCAGTATATCTTGTAGTTGCAGATATACATATGGTGTCTACAGAATCGGTTGAAGTTTCGATAAGGAACGCTATCAAAAAGATGACCAAAGATTCTTTACCTGGATTTGTGGAAATTTTCGGCGAAAATGTAAAATCTGTATGCAATTCTCGATTTTTATTTACTTTAAAGGAAATATTGCTTTCACAACGCTTTTAAAAAAATAAAAAGCTTTGAAATCCCAATGCTTGAATTTCAGAGCTTTTTGTACTATTAATTTTCTTTGTCTAATATTAATAGGGGATCTATAAATTTTTCGTTTTTTGATATCATAAGGTGTAAGTGAGGTCCATCGGAAATTTCACAGGGGACGGAACCTATTGCGCCGATATCTTGTCCGGACTTTACTCTGCTTCCTTTTTCTACCAATATTTTGTCGGAAATGCCGCAATAATATGCTGTGAATTTAAGATCATGCTCTATTTCAATGGTGGTCCCATACAAAGGATCCGAGTGAATATTTTTAACTGTTCCGCTGGTTATGGATTTGACGATATTTCCGGAATCGGATTTAAAATCTACTCCTTCGTGAGCTCTCCAATCCGATAAAGTTTTTGAATATACAGGTTTCCCGTCACTGAATTCTTTAAGAATTACATTTTCGGTAGGATAGACGATTTCAGGGTCAGATTTTTCGGCAGAAACTGTTTTTAAATCATCATCTGTAGAATCTGAAAGTGTTTTTGTTTTGGGTTTGTTGGCGTAAGAATTGTTTTTATTTTCACTTTCTGAATTGACTATTGGTTCTTTTCCGGGCAACTCCGAAGAAGAAATTTTGGATGGGCTTTTTTGTTTTACCTTAATGTTATCCTTTTGAGAAGTGCGTTCTGCTGTTTCTGCAGAGTTATTAAGATTTTTCACGCTGCTGTAAGTGGACCATCCTGCTACTGAAATTGTGGTCAAAAGGATAGCAATTGCAATGTAAAAACTTTTTTTCTTTTTAGGTCGTGATATTTTTTGTGGAAAGTCCGACCGGCTATTTTCATCATTGTTTAAATTTGATATGTTCATATACCAATACACCTCCGCTGTTATTATTGTCATTTAAAAATATTTATATTCAAAATATTTATTTATTTTTGTAACATGTAAAAATTTAAATAAAAGTGACAAATTACATCAAAAAATGATATAATGTTCCTATTAGAATAATGGAATGAGGTAGGATGGTTTGAGATTGAAAGAAGAATTTGTTTCTATATATAATGAAAATATTAAGAGAGAAGGATCACAAGAGTTTTTGAAATGGCTGGAGGAAACAGACTTTTTTGTTGCTCCTGCCAGTACTAAATTTCATTGTGCGTGCAAAGAAGGCCTTTTAAAGCATAGTATAAATGTGTATAAAGTTTTTATGGAAAAACATTTTGATCCGTTAACTGACAACATCGAAAGTGCTACTATATGTTCACTTCTTCATGATATTTGTAAATCTCGTTTTTATAAAATTTCAACTCGAAACGTAAAAAATGAGATTACGGGTATGTGGGAACAGGTTCCTTTTTATACTGTGGAAGATGCTTTCCCATACGGCCATGGAGAAAAATCGGTTTTTTTAATAGAAAGATTTATGAGATTAAAGACCAGTGAAGCGATGGCAATAAGATGGCACATGGGAGGGTTTGACGATTCAGCTAAATCCGGCGGTTTTTCACTTAGTTTAGCATTCGACAAATTTCCGCTGGCTGTTAAACTTCATATGGCGGATTTAGAGGCGACATATCTTCGAGAAAAAGGAACTTCCGACGTAAAAAGATAAAATATTCTATTCCGTTTGAACAGGAGAGTGAATGGTTATGAACATTTTGGTTTTAAATTCAGGCAGCTCATCATTAAAATATCAATTGATAGATATGTCTACGGAAAATGTTTTGGCAAAAGGAATATGTGAAAAGATAGGCTCAGACGAAAATATTGTTAAGCAAGTGAATTTAAATGGCAAAAGATTAGAAAAAACAGTAACAGGCATAATTAATCATGTTAAAGCTTTTGAATGGATAGAAAAAATGTTACTTAGCGAAGAATACGGACCCATAGACAGTATTGACGAAATTTCTGCGGTAGGTCATAGAGTTGTTCACGGAGGAGAATATTTTAAAAATCCTGCATTTATAAACGATGATGTCATAAATAAAATTAGAGAGCTTATACCACTCGCTCCTCTTCACAACGAGGCACATTTATCAGGGATATTGGCATGTGAAGAAATGCTCGGAGATCACGTCCCTCAAGTTGCGGTTTTTGATACATCATTTTATTGTTCTCTTCCGGAGAAAGCATACATGTTTCCGCTTCCTTATGAGTATTACGAAAAATATCATTTGAGAAAATATGGATTTCACGGAACTTCTCACAAATATGTAAGTAATAAAATGTGCGATATGTTTGGAAAAAATATTAAAAATTTAAAGATAATTAGTTGCCATATGGGTAATGGTTCATCTATTACGGCTATAGATAAAGGGAAAGCAATAGAAACAAGCATGGGGCTTACTCCGCTCGGAGGAATAATTATGGGCACCAGGTCAGGGTCGATGGATCCCTCTGTGATTTTGCATTTATTTGATAGAGAGTCACTTACTTCAAAAGAATTAAACGAAATTTTAAATAAAAAATCAGGTATGCTCGGAATATCCGGAATAAGTAGCGATGACCGAGAAATTTGTGACGCAGAAAAAAAAGGGGACCATCGTGCAAAGTTATCTCACGAAATGATGGTGTACCAGCTGGTTCAATATATAGGAGCTTATAACTTTGTATTAAAAGGTTGCGACTGTATAATATTTACAGGAGGTATAGGTGAAAACCAGTGGATGCACCGAGAAAAGATTTGCGAAGAACTTGAATTTATGGGAGTTAAAATTGATAAAGAATTAAATAGGCAAACCGTCGAAGGGAAGGCAAATAAAATTTCTAAAGATAATTCGAGTATTGAAATTTTTGTAATTCCAACCAACGAAGAGTTAGCTATTGCCCGAGAAACTTTATCATTAATAAATCATAGTATGTAAGCAGTAATGATAAGAAAACGAAAGGCTGATTTTTATGAGTAATAAAAAAATAGGTATCTTCACAAGCGGAGGGGACGCTCCGGGCATGAATGCGATTGTGAGAGCGGTTACAAGGCATGCCATAAGTCGGGGAATTGATGTATTGGGAATACGCCGTGGGTATGCAGGTCTTCGCACAGGAGATTTTTTTGAAATGAATTTAAGAACTGTTTCTGACGTTATACACAGGGGCGGAACGCTGCTGTATAGTTCTCGTGACTCTAAATTTCAAACTGAAGAAGGTTTGGAAAGTGCAGTTCAATTTTGTAATAAATCTTCAATTGACGCCTTGGTAGTTATCGGGGGAAACGGAACTCTTGCCGGGGCAAAAACGTTGGCGGATAAAAATGTGAATTGTATTTTTATTCCTGCTACAATAGATAATGATGTTGCTTGCAGTGATTATTCCATCGGTTATGATACAGCTATGAATACTGCAATGGAAATGGTAGATAAAATAAGAGATACTGCTCAATCACACGAAAAATGCAGCGTTGTAGAAGTTATGGGAAGGCACTGCGGAGATATAGCTCTACGAACCGGCATAGCTGTTGGGGCTACAGCGATAATCATTCCTGAAAAACCATGGGATTTGGAAAAGGATATTATAAAAAGAATCGAATACACACAAAAAATTGGTAAAAGACATTTTATAATTATCGTTGCCGAAGGATCAGGAAAGGCACACGAAATAGCTGAAAAAATAAAAGAAAAAACTAAAATAGATGCCAGGTGGACGGTATTGGGGCATGTTCAGCGAGGTGGTTCGCCAACACTTAGGGATAGAGTGATTGCAAGTAATATGGGATGTCACGCCGTAGATTTGATTTTAAGAAATCAAAAAAACAGAGCTGTTGCGCTTGCGTGTAATAAAATTGTGGATTACAGTATTGATGATTCTCTGAAATTCAAGAAATTTTTTAACGAAGATCTATATTCAAATGCATTAAAAATTTCTATTTAGTTAGCAAAAAAGCAAGGTTTAAGAATTAAATATAACTATACAAAATTAATATTTTGTATAGTTGGGGGAAGAAATTTAAATGACTAATCGAAAAGCTCTTAATGTCACATATAATTCAGTATTTATAGTACTTTCCATAGTACTTGGATTTATAGGAAGAATTTCTATATTTCCTGTTTTTCCTTTTTTACAATTGGATTTTTCAGACATACCTATTTTTTTGTCGGCTACTATCTCAGGAATTTCCTCCGGCGTTACGGTTTGGTTCATATCAGCACTTTTGCGTGCTGTTATGTATAGTTCTTCAGGTTGGATTGGATTTATTATAAGATCTACATCTTTAATACTTGTTATGGGATTTGGATTATGTAGCAAATATAAATTTAAGTTGCCTTATAAAATCATGTTTATCTCAATTTTAGGTTTTGTATGTTTGTTTGCAAAGCTTTTGGTTAACTGGTATTTGTGGATTGAATTTTTTAATTTATCTCCTGAATTTTTAAATAGTCTAATGTTTACAGTAATCGTACCATATAATATTATAAAAATTATTCTAACTTCTTCTATTTCCATTTTGTTGGAAAAACCTATAAATAAACTCTTAGCATCCATTACTAATTGATAAATTTTTGTTTTGACAATCAATTTATTATCTGATATAATGTTGTGGATGTCTACGTAGCTCAGCCGGATAGAGCACACGCCTCCTAAGCGTGGGGTCGGAGGTTCGAATCCTCTCGTGGACGCCAAAACAGAAACATTCCGCTAGATTTGACGGAATGTTTTTTATATGATATAATTGATACAAATTGATATCAATTTGTATCAATAAAAAAGAGGTGTTCAATATGCTCGAAGCAACAGATTTTATTAACGTCATTAATGATCCTAATTTTTATAGTTTAAAAAAAATGAAAAACAAATATGGAAAATCAAATATCGACGATGTCATAAAAATTTTGAAATTTACTTTCTATAAATATCTTCCTATTTGCGATTTTAAAAATAACAACCTCGCCTATGCCCCATCTTTAGTTAATATCAAAGACGATGCGTACAAAATTTTAATTTCTTCCGGTATTGACAAAAATTATAGTGCCGAAAAAATGGAAACCGAAATACACAGCACTTTAAAAATCGAAAACATCAGCTCAGACAGAAACAGCATCAGAAATATAATCGAAGGTGCAGATCCAAAAAATGATGACGAAAATAAAATTTACGGAATAAAAAAAGGATTAGATTTTATTTCTGTAAAAAGTAACTCTATAACCGAAGAAAATCTCCACAGATTATATAGCCAAGCTATAGAATTTTATCTGAAAAATGAAAATAAATTGCTTAAGGGAAATTATTATCGTCATGATAGTGTTTATGTTGTAGGAAATAAAATTTCTCATTGCGGTCTCCCCCATCACCTTCTTTCCGATTACATGAAAAAATTTATTGACTTTATCAATAAAAAAGACGAAATAAACATTTTGGAAAAATCGGCGATAATTCATTTTTATTTTGCCTATATACATCCATATTTTGATGGTAATGGTCGAATGGCTCGACTTGTGCAGCTTTGGTATTTAATTCAGAATGGATTTAACTCTGCTTTACAAGTTTCATTTTCCAATCTTATTTCTAATACAAAAAATGAATATTATAAAACATTTGAAATTATAGAAGAAAACGTTCAAACTCTGGATCTTATAGACGTTACGCCTTTTGTTGGTTATTTTAATAAAAATATTTTTAGCAAACTTAACGCATCCAATCCGGAGATTTTAACTTTTTCAAGCAAGATAAATTCGTTAATTAGTGATGAACAAATAACTTTTAAAGAAAAAGAATTATTTTCTTATGTGGTATCTCATTATGGTAATAAAGAATTTTCTACCAAAAAATTAGAAAAAGATTTTGGAAATGCCGCTTACGCCACTATTCGGAGTTTTGTTATAAAATTTACAAAATTTGGCATTTTTTCGTGCATTAAATATTGTGGAAATAGAAATAAATACAAGTTAATATGAATTCAAAATTGTTATTGACAAATTATTCCTAATATAGTATCATAAGTGTCGTTGATTATGGTAGCCGCTCGTGGCGAAGCTGGATATCGCAGCAGATTCCGGTTCTGAAGATCGGGGGTTCGAATCCCTCCGAGCGGGCCATTTTTGATATTAGTGGTTATCACATATATTATACTACATTATTAGGCTCGGATATATATCCGAGCCCGATTTTATTTAGTATTATTCTATTTTTTAAATATAAATTGTAGAAATACATATATGTTTTTATCAAATAAATCCTAGAACGCTAAAATTTCCGTTCTCGTTATGGTTTATATTTACTAATCAATTATAAATTTAAGCACTGTGCCTAATAAAATTATTTTTAGTAAAAATTACACTTTATTTTTGAAAAAGCTTGACATTATTGTTTATTTACGATAGTATATTATAGATGAATAAAATAATAAATAAAGGATGTGGAAGTTATGAATAACAAAGATTTGGTAAAGAAGTTACAAGAAGTGAAAATATTAGATGAACAAAATGAACAACAAGTAGAGAGAGCAATTGCCAAAAATAATAAAACTAGGAATATTTTAGAAAATTATTATGAAAAAGACGAGGAAAAAATTGACTTAGCGATGGCAAATATTGAAGATATGCTTGATAAGGTATCTCGCAAAAAAATAAATGATAAAGGAAGCTCAAAAGGAAATTACGAACAAGCGGTAATGAAAGCTTATGGAAATGATATGGTTAAAACGTTATTTCAAGGATTAATCCCAGAAGGTGAGAGCTTAATACTATCATTAATCGAAAAAACTATCAAACATGTAAACAAATCAAAATGGAAGGAGACAACTTTGGAAATCGATTATCTTCTTTCATCTAAAATCCCTATTGTTAAAGAAAAAAACCCGACTTGGCTTCCGGCGCTTATCGTTTATCTTGTAAAACTAAAAAATCGCATACAAAAAATAAATGAATTTGACAATGGTGAAGAAAAGGAGAGAGAAAAAGATGAACCGTTCGCTGAAGATGTACGCGTAGATTTTAATGATGATATTGGATATGGGTATGATAAGTTAAAATTAAAATTAGAATCTACCAGATCCGGAATAAAAAAAGCAACCGACCTAAAATCGCTTGCAATTCATCTTGATAAGCTTTCAAAAAGAGCTGCCGACATAGTTAGGTTGACAGATGCGAAAAATGGTAGAGGGGAATTTACAAAATTGACTGCAAGTGGTATGAATCGGCTTGCACAATTAGCAGGATTTAACACAGCCGAGCTAAAAAATATATCGAGCTGTATGAGCGCAATTTCAGGAAATGAGTTTAGCGATACAGAAGAAATAAATCGTCTGCAAGAATTACTTGAAGATTATAAGAAAAAAGTTGCGCCCTCAAATAAGTCCTCAACATTTCTTTTTCCAAAATTAAGGACAGCATTTGCAATCGTTTCAATCGAGTGCTTAAAGAAAGCTGAGGCCTTGAGAGCAGGGATTAAATCAAGTGTTGAAGCGATTGGATCAGATTACGCTATTGAAAAAAGCCCGTCGCCAAAGGATGACACTATAAATGGCGTCGTCAACACTTTATCTACGAGATTAGTTAATGTATCTACATCATTACGGCAATCAACAACATTATCTGATGTATCGGACAATCTCAAGGAGCTTGCACAGATCGCTTCAGATATTCGCGGTACGACACATGCCAAAGAAAATCACACTAGCATAGAAACAAAGGTTAGGGACGTGAGTCAGAGTATTGCATATTGGATGGGGTATGATCCCAATACTCTGACGGGTATATGTAACGGTCTATCCAGCTTATCAGCTTTCGTTTCCCAGCTTAAAAATAGCAATAGTGATATTAGTAGTAAAATAGCGGAACTTGGTTCGAAAATTGAAAAACTGTTAAACTCTCTACAAGTATATAATGACAAAGTACAAAAGTCATCTAACAAATCGTTTAAGGAATTACGAGAAAACTTTAGTGCTACTGCAATGGGTTGTATAGGTATGGTTAGAGATATAGTAACAGGATTAACCAGTGAATCTATTAAACCTGAATTTGTAAACAATTTATTAAAAAAATTGAATGACGAAGTAAATCAAGCTAAAATTCCTGCCCTAATGGGCCAAATATGTCGTCATAATAATGGTACATTCGGCGAAGAAGATGCTAAAAATTGTGCAAAAGTAATTACAGATGAAATTTTGAGTGCTAAAAAAGAAAAATTTATTGAATCAATTGCTGGTTCTACATTTAGTTTAATGCGCAAAAAAGGGGGGTTCGTTGGGGAAGCAATAGCAAACGTTGGTACAGCTATTACGAATAACTTCATAGCTTCCAGTGAGAATATCAGTCGTGGTGAATTTAATAAAAATATTCTTGAAAGTTTTAAAGAATTTGTTTCAGAAAAAGACATGAATAACAAGGCAACAATATTAGGAGGTATCAAAAAACAGATAGCAAACAAAGTGGCTGAGCAATTTGGCTATAACATCGACGAAGGACGTTTAGTTATTGGATATGATATAAGTGAAGGCATTTCTCTTCAAGAGTATTCCAAACTGGTAGCCAACTCTGCCGGAGCTGTAGCTGCAGCTGCTATTTGTAAAAACTTTAAATCTTGGATTGCGGGTCCTTTGCTTAAAATAAAATCAATAGAAGAAAAACGTGAAATTTTAAAGGCAAAACGTAATCTAATGCAACTAAATATGTTAATGTATAAAAAATTTGGAGATGATCAAGTAAAACAATTATCCGGATGTAATGGAGGATCGGTGAATTTAAAAGACATAGGAAATCTTCTTGACCTCGAAAAATTACAAAATTTTAATGAAGCTTTTGAATCCAATTATAGTGATTTACAGAAAAGTCTTGAAAAGTATAATGCAGGTTGGATTTCGTATGCGAATATTGATGCTACTGTACAAGAGGCTTGGGGTAATTTTTATGAGAAAATAGAAGGATTTTTTCCAAATGTTAAATGTAAATATAATGAAAATGATATTCAAGAACTTGATAAACAGATCAAAGCGCTTGAAGGAATTTAAAAAATAATAAATCATACTAAACAAAGCCCGAAAAATCAAACGGGGCTTTGTTTTTTGCATATTAGTGCAATTGTTTGTAGCTATATTGACTGTAAGCTCAGATTTGTGATATTATCTTTATGAAACATAATATCAGAAAAGAGGCTTATAATGCGAAAAACGGATATAAGTAGGTATGGAAAATCTCGGGCTGATTTTAAAAATGACGGTGCACGAAAAGGCCGATGCAACAATAAAAAAGCACGAGCCTTAGGTTTAGCACTTAGGATTCTTTGGAAAGCCATGCTAAGTTTAGTGGTAGTAATAATTTTAACAGGTATTCTGGTTGTATTGTCTTTAAATACGTATAAATCTACTATTTTAGAAAACGATATAGCATTGAACATAACCGCATCAAAAATGGCTTTAACAAGCTTCGTATATGTAACCAACGACAATGGCGAAGCAGAAGAATACGACAAGGTATATAATTTGGAAAATAGAGTATGGATAGATTTTAAAGATATACCTAAAAATATGAAAAATGCCATCATAGCTATAGAAGATAAGAGATTTTATGAGCACAGAGGTGTAGATTGGTTTAGAACTACAGGAGCATTCTTTAGTTTACTAAAAGGGGACGCCAGTTACGGGGGTTCTACACTAACTCAACAGCTTATAAAAAATATTACCGAAGATAATCAAGCGAGTTTAACAAGAAAATTAAGAGAAATTTTCAGAGCCGGTGAGCTGGAAAAAAGATATTCTAAAGATGAAATTTTAGAATCTTATCTAAATGTTGTAAATTTTGGAAACGGGAGTCGAGGCGTTCAAGCAGCTGCAAATGTTTACTTCAATAAAAATATTCAAGAATGCTCCTTGGCTCAGTGCGCCGCAATAGCAGCTATAACTCAAAATCCCACCGCAAACAACCCTATTTATTATCCTGAAAATAACAAACTAAGGCGAGATGTGGTTTTGTCGGAAATGCTCAACCAGAATATGATTAGCACACAGGAATATAGTGAATCCATTGAAGAGTCAAATAACATGGAATTTGGCTCCGGAGTAATTAATTCACCGGAAAATTCTTCTAACAATTCTGTAAGAAGTTGGTATATGGAAACTCTTCTCAGAGATGTAATAAATGATTTATGTGAAAAATATAGCATAGGAAAATCAACTGCCGAAGATATGGTATATACTCAGGGATTGAAAATTTATTCTGCGATGGATATAAAAGCTCAAAATATAGCCGAAGAAACTTTGAAAAACTCAAAAATAATGCCTTCGGATCCAAATTTAGAACTTGGATATATTATGATGGGATTAGACGGCAGAATTTTAGCAGTTTTAGGTTCAAGAAAAGAAAAAACAGGAAATTTGCTTTATGACAGAGCTAATGTGGCAAAACGCCAGCCGGGATCTACAATTAAGCCACTTGCCGCATATACTCCTGCTATTGAATGGGGAATTTTAAATTATTCTTCCTTGATTCCCGATGAGCCGCTTCAAATTGATAGCCAAGGAGATAATGTTATGCGAAATTGGCCTGAAAACTGGTATAAGAGTTATAAAGGCAGTGTTACGGTTCAGTGGGCGCTGGAAAAATCCGCAAATGCTCCCCCTGCTCAAATTGTAAAAATGCTTACCCCTGCAAAAAGTTACGAATTTTTAATTCAAAAACTGCATCTTACCAGTCTTGATAATCATGATGCAACTTCGTTAGCGGCACTTGCAACGGGAGGAACTCATTACGGAGTAACTCCAAGAGAAATGACTGCAGCTTTTCAAATTTTTGGTAATGGAGGAAAATACAAAAAGCCATTCAGCTATTTTTATGTTACAGACAGAAATGACAAAGTATTACTTGACAATCGAGGAAAAAGCGTTCAGCAGGCGATTTCTCCTTCTACCGCAACAATTATGAATAAACTTTTGAGAAATGTAATCGTAGGTCCTGAAGGGACCGGTAAAGCTGCTAATATTGCAGGGTGGAATGTTGTGGGAAAAACAGGAACAACAACCGACGATTACGACAGCTGGTTTATAGGTGTTACACCGTATGCTGTAGCAGGAATTTGGACAGGCTATGATAATCCCAGAAGAATAAAAGAAACATCTGCTGCTATAAGAATATGGAACCATATAATGTCGAAATATTTAGACGGAAAACCAAATATCGATTTTGAGTATGAGCCTTCGGTAACAGCGGCTACTTATTGTAAGCGAAGCGGAAATTTAGCAACTGTTTCTTGTAGAGAAACAGCTACGGGTTATTATTCCGAAAATAATATGCCGGGAGTATGTAAAATTCATGGAGGCGCCAATTTACGTGCTGTTGAAAGCAATGATTTTTCTGAAAACAATGTATCGGAGATGGATTCGGAAAATATTGACGAGACCCCTTCCCCGGATTTTTTTCCGTAAATCTGACTACCATACCGGGAGATGCTCAGACAATTGATATCAATATTTTGTCTATCGGCATAAAATATAATTGTAAAAAGTATTATTAATTTTTCTTTTAGTAATTAGAGGAGCTGAAGACTATGAGCCTTATAGTTCAAAAATTTGGCGGGACTTCGGTCTCGGATACCCATCATATACTTAACGTTGCCAAAAAAGTTACAGATTTATATTCAGAAAACAATAAAGTAATCGTAGTGGTTTCCGCTCAAGGGCATACCACCGACATGCTTGTTAAAAAAGCCAAAGAAATCAGCGATATTGCCTCAAATAGAGAAATGGATATGTTACTGTCAAGTGGAGAACAAATATCTGTAGCTCTTCTTAGTATGGCAATTCAGAAGTTGGGATATCCCGCTATATCTCTTACAGGGTATCAGGCCGGAATCTTGACGGATTCTTGTTATGAAGATGCCAGAATACTTAGTATAGACACTACTCGTATACAATCAGAACTTAATAAACGCAACATAGTTGTTTTAGCGGGATTCCAAGGAATAAATGATAAGAATGACATTACTACCCTGGGAAGAGGAGGTTCGGACACAACCGCTGTAGCTATTTCTGCAGCAATGGGTGCCGATTTGTGTAAAATATATACGGATGTGGATGGTGTGTATACATCTGATCCACGAATAGTACAATCTGCCAGAAAAATAAACGTAATTTCCTACGACGACATGTATGCGCTGTCTTATTGTGGAGCACAAGTGCTAAATGATCGCTCAATAGAAATAGCAAAAAAAAATAACGTTGAAATAGAAGTCCTTTCAAGTCTTTCAGAAAATTCTAAAGGAACTTTGGTAAGAAATATCCCGAAAAAAAATACTCATATGGTAAGCGGAGTGGCTATTTTAAACGATATGGTTAAATTTATTCTTTCGGATATTGATGAAATGAGCTTATCGTTTAATGATATTATTTCAAAACTTAAGGAAAACAATATATGGATAGATACCAATTTGATGCCTATTGGAAAAATAGATAAAAGTAAAATAATATTTGTAATAAAAGAAGAACATCTTTCCTATACCTTGAAAATTTTGAAAAATTGTCTGAAAATAGAAGATTCTAAAATATTTTATGAAAAAGACAAATCTCAAATTTCTGTCGTAAATATTTCGGAAAGTTTTAATATAAACATTGCTTCAATTATTTTTGAAGTTTTAGCCGAATCAAATATTAACTATGAAATGGTTGCTTGTACAGAAAAAAGAGTATCTGTAATTATTCCGTCTTTCTCAGGATACCAAGCTCTCAATATGATTCATAGTAAAATTTTTGAAGAAGATTCTCTTGTTTAAATAGGTTCTTTCCCCGTTATGGTTATATCAGTGTTTGTAGATATATTACACTGACATTCGGAAATATTTTGGGACCATGTTTTTTCAAGTTTTTTAAATTTTTCCGGATTGGCATTTTTTAAACTTCTTCCTAAATTGAAAACATCTGTATTCATACCTGTAGTTTTATAAATAACCGCATAACATATGTCGGTTATTTTTTGTGACAATTTTTCCGATATAGAACTTTTTAAATTTTCGTCAAAACAAGTTTCGAATTTATTATCTATAGAAAATGCAGACGCTTTTATTTTTAAGTGTATATCAAATAATGGTACTTCATCGTTATGGATTTTAACATGAGTTTCTGATGAAACTTTATCTATAGAGCACGTTATTTGCCCTAAATTTTCATTATGAATTTTACATGTTCCACATTCGGGAACCCCTTTAAGAATCATAAATCCTAGAAATTCATTATCTTGGAGATAATTTTTAAATACTTCGTTAGAAAAAATGGCCACACCCTTAAGAACAACATTTTTTTCGGATTCTGATTTTTCTGTTTTTAAATAAGCAAGGTACGGATCACTCACTTTATTTTTCAGACTTGAAACAAAGTGCAATATATCTGAGTTAAGAGAATCCGGAATTAAGTCGTGAATATCTTTTGCTTTAATTAGTCTATTATTATGTTTAATTTTAAAAAACTCCGAAGCCTTTTCTTCTACTATACACAATTTAACTTTTGGCCTTGCTTCACAATGCCTTACAAAAAAATCCATAAATTTGTTTACCCCGTTTTTCGCAATATTTTCCCCTATGATTATTATCATGTTTTGAGAATACACAGGGGTTAAACTTGTTTTTTTAGATATGTTTTCTAAAGCACTTACAAGTGAAGTACCCTCAACTTCTATATTTTTTATGTTTGGTTCATCCTCATTTGCAGGATTTTTAAAATCCAGTGCCTGAATCGTCAGTAGATATCCATTTTCAGAATTGTCTATCCCTATCCCCTGTATAATTAGTTTTTGATGAAGCTGTTGACTTTCTGAGCATCCTGTTAATAACAAAAATACTAAAAATATTATTGATGCCATAAATACATTAAATACATTTTTCTTTTTCAAATTACGTGTTCCTTTCGAATTTTTAATTTTTTTAAAATTACTAAAATTATCGGTAGCACAACAGACGTTAAAATTGCGAAATAAAATAGAAATGTCGTTGTAACGCTGCTTTTTAATGCATTAAAAAGATTAGGATAAAACGTTGGTAGCATAAGCAAAGCTCCAAATATTAAAACGGAGTATTTACTTGCTCTTTCGCTTAAAATTTTTTTAATTCCTTCTGCAGCAAGTACTATAAATAGCGATAATTTTAAAAATATTCCTAAAATCCATACCCCTAGATACATTGCATCCAGATGTCTAAATGAACCAAACTTTCCCGTGCCTGCAGCAGTGTATACCGGGAATAGTTGTGTGTAGGTAAAATCACCCATGCTCCCTATTATTAAAATGATTACTAAAGAAAAAACTACATATATGCACGAATTCCATATTAAAATACCTTTCCATTTTTTGCCTTTACCCATAGGAAGAAGCATGGCCATCGCCGGCACACATGAACTTTGCGAAATCATATAAAATATTCCTTCTTTGACTGATTCATTTCCGTTATACATAAAAGGTGTAAAATTTATTTTTTCTATCCCTGAAGCTAGAGACACAGTAAGAAAAAACATGGATATTATAGTGGCACAAAGTATAAACCCGGAAGTGCGAGCTAATGATTCTAAACCTTTATACGCGGCATAACAACATGATATCAATAAGACTATTGAAAGCAGCGACAAAGAAATCGGTGGATTAACTGCATTTGAAATAAAGTTATTAAAAACAGATAATGTATGCGCACTTATCACCAAATAATATATTACGTATATTAAAATTACCGACATCCCCCACTTCCCCATTAATGAATATGCGTTGTCCATGACGTTCATTTTTTTATCCATTAAAAACAGTTGATATATAGGGTACACCAATAAAAATGTCAACAAAAATGAAATAGGTGCTGAAATTAAGTGATCCCAAATATCAGAATCTCCTATAAGCAGAGTTCCATACGTCATACTCACTACCATTCTGCTTATAAATAGCATAGAAAATATTTGTCCTACAGATATAGAAGGTCGTTTTTCCATAAATTTTTCTCCTATATAGTTATTTGTCTTTAACTTCCGAACCCGGTAAATTTTGTACTTTAATGTTTTTCTTGTTTAAAAAATTCCACCCGCTTCGTACCAAAACGTCTCTCATGGCAAAAATATTAAATGGAGTAACCGGAGATGTAAATGGAATTCCATATGAATTTTTTGAGCATATATTTATTAAAATAGCGGTAAATACAATCATTATTCCCCATATTCCCAGCAATCCTCCTGTTATTATAAATATAAACTTTAAAATGGAAATAGGTTCATATAGATTGGGTATTACATACGAAGAAATAGCCGTAAGAGCAACAACCATTAATGTCGGAGCTCCTATAAGCCCGGAACTCACAGCTGTTTCTCCTATAACAAGGGCTCCTACAATACTTACTGCATGTCCCAATGGTCTGGGAATTCTCAAACCTGCTTCACGCATTATCTCATATATAAGATGAATAAATATTGTTTCCGTCATAAGTGAAAAAGGTGTGGTTCCTACCGCCAGTGCAATTTTATTCAAAATGGGCCCCGGTAATATTTCCGGGTTAAATGTGCTTATCCCTACATAAAGCCCGGGAAGAAGAGTAGACATGAAAAAAGCCAAATATTTCAGCCACCTCGTAAAGGTTGCAAAATATGTGTGCATGGAATAATCATCCAAATGCTGAAAATATTCGACAAAAAGATATGGAACGAGCAAAGCGTTAGGAGTTCCATCAATCAGTATTGCTACTCTTCCTTCCGAAATTTTTCCGCATACGGTATCAGGTCGTTCAGTCATTCCGACTCCGCTGAATAATGAAAAATCTCCTTGATCTTCTAAATATGGAATTACATATCCTGATTCAATTACCATTTCCAAATCTATATTTTTTAATTTGTGCTTTATTTTTTTTAATATCTCCGGAGATACTTTGCCGGTCATATAGCAAAGGCAAATAGATGTCTTACTTACTGTACCTAATTTTGACATTTCAAATTTAAGATCGGGGCTTTTCAACCTTCTGCGTATTAGTGTCATATTTATTGCAATTGATTCAACAAATCCCTCTCTTGAGCCACGCTGCATTAATTCCGATGATGGCTCCGATACCGCTCGAAAAGAAAATCCTTGTACTCCCACGGCAATCATGGTATCACAACCTTCCATGGCAAAAAGAGCATTTCCTGACATTATCATATCGAAAGCGTCTTTATAATTTGACACTTGCAGTTGGTCAGAAGCTATTATTATTTTATCTCTTATATATTCAAACTTTTCAGAAGCGCTTTTACCTTTTATTTCATTTGTAATAATCGGATAAACCACGCTTTGCGTGAGGGTATCTTTATTTATCATCCCGGAAATAGTTATAATTGCACTTGGAGTATCACCTACATTTAAGTACTTAATACAAAGATCTGCGGTTTCATGAAAATTTCTTTTGAAATATTCTATATTTTCAACCAGAGATTTAGAAAAGAATTTTATTTTTTCTTTTGGAATTTTGTTTTTATTATAAATATAAGTTTCCTTAAAGTAATTTATCTTATTAATAATTATCACCTCTATAGTATAATTTTTGCTCAAAATTTTTAAATATACGTGAGCCATAAAAAATAATCCCCCTACACTTGAAATACAAGTATAGAGAGATATACAAATATTCTTATAAAGAGTTGAATTTTAAAAGTAAATTATAAATATTTAACCTATCATTCCGGGAAAAAAGTCTCTTTCGTGGGGTGTTTCGAAATTTTTCTCTTTTTCTTCACCGCATGGGAAACCATGAAACTTACAGTCGATATGAGCTTCTCCAATTTCTGTTTTGGCACTGAATATCACCGGAACCTCAACTCTTATTTTTTGGTTTATTGTAAATTTACAAGTTTCTTTTGATTTTCCTTCACACATTGTGCTTCCTCGTTTGATTATAGGCTTACCAACACATTCTGTTTTTACTTTTCCAACGTGAGCAGAAGGCTTAATTTCAACAGGAACACCTACTACTACATCTTGAAATCCAAGCGCAGGGCATACCTCGTGCTCGGGTTTGTATGATTTTTCATATGGGCAAGACATTTTTGCAACCTCCTTAAATATTATTTTTCTTTTGAGAACTTCAATTATAAAAGTATTCTCATTAACATAATATTCAAAAGTCTGTTTTAGGTTCGTAAATAAAATTTATTCAAAAAAGTTCAAAATAATAGTTGACTTAAATTTCATGTTATGGTAGAATTCTGAGTGTAGAGTAGCCGGAGGGGTGTCCGAGTGGTTTAAGGAGCCAGTCTTGAAAACTGGTGATCCCGCAAGGGACCGTGGGTTCGAATCCCACTCCCTCCGCCACGCAAATTAAATATATTTATAAATTCACATTTGGAGAAGTACTCAAGTGGCTGAAGAGGCGCCCCTGCTAAGGGTGTAGGTCGAGCGATCGGCGCGAGGGTTCAAATCCCTCCTTCTCCGCCAGTATGGTTAATGTCGTGGAAAATAACCAATTTTCGAAAAAGTTAGATTATCAGTTTTGGTAGTCTAACTTTTTTAGTGATATCCACATTACTGTGAAGTTTAAATTTGCCATGATATTAATTTTTCCATCTGCGAAGTTTAAAAGCTGTGTTTGAAGTTTTGTTGCATATTTGATTTATATATTTGACAAACTCCGGTTAATTATATACAATTTAAATAAAATGACCGCCAGAGATGAGGAGATGACAAGAATGAAATTTATTTCAAAAGAGAAGCTTTTAAATCTAAACTGTAAGGATTTAGAAAAATATATTAAGGCTTTAGAAAAAATAATAAATATATCAACTAACTGAAGTAGAGTGGTACCGGTTGTCTTTCTTGTGTGATAATCAATAACTTTCTTTCCCTTAGTTTTTCTATTCATACTTATCCTAAAGTTAATGTTTTTTATATGAGTTTGCTCCTGTCGTAGGTATTGTTACACTTATACTTGATGTTTTAAGCAAGTCAAATCAAATAGCCGATTTATTTGTATGGATATCTCATAATTTTGGATTTGGTATTTAATAACTGTTAATCTCCAACTGTAACAAACAAAAAATTACCCATATAAATTTTCGCAAAGCAAAAAACGCACCTTGATTCATAAGGTGCGTTTTTATTAATATTTATTAAATATTTCTTGAAGTTCGGAAAGATTTTTTGTTTTTGTCAGTGCCAACATTAAAAGTATTCGCGCTTTTTGAGGAGATAAATTATTTGCATAAATACCTTGGTCGCTCACTGTTTCATCCGAATATGTCACAAGCCCATTGCATATTCGAGAGCTTCTTACCACGGGTATACCACGATCAATTATTTCCTTTATTTTATTATTCCACGCAGTGCTACATCCACCGCTTCCTGCTCCTCCCAATATAATTCCGTCAAAATTTTCAGATATGTGTTCCAAAACTTCAGTACTATCTCCCAAATAAAAATTTATTACTGCTACATTTGGCATTTCACTGTTTTCATTAATTTCAAATTCACTGGTTTTGGTATGATTTTTAATTGTGCTATTGTAAAAAAATGCCACATCATCACGCATATAACCCAAAGAGCCCAAATCCTTGTGATTAAAAGCTTCTGTTTTAAAAGTATTGACTTTTGTTATATCTCTTGCGCCGTAAATTGCATCTGCGAAAACCACAAGCACTCCCTTGCCTACCGCTTCGTCGCTGCGTGCAAGCGCCACAGCTTGATAAAGATTAAAAGGGCCATCGGCACTTATTGCTGTACTTGGGCGCATAGAGCCGGTTATTATAATAGGCTTTTCTGTATGTACCGTCAAATTCAAAAAATATGCTGTTTCTTCCAGTGTATCGGTTCCGTGTGTAATTACGAAGCCGTCTATGTCATCGTTTTTAGCCATTTTTTCGATATAACACGCTAATTGTTTTAATTTTGTAACATCCATATCACAGCTGTCAACACTAAACATTTCTACTGATTTAACATCAGCTAAATCTTCTATACAAGGAATTTCATCTACAAGTTTATCAACTTTTATCTGAGCGGAACTATATCCTGTGGTCTTTCCTTCGTCACCTGTTCCTGCAATCGTTCCTCCCGTTCCTATAACAAGTATTTTCTTTGCGTTTTTTAATTTTTCCATATAATAATCTTTCCTCTGATACAAAATTTATATACCCTTTAGACTTATGACATTATACTACCCCAATCAAAAAATTAAATCAATATGTTAAAATGCAACAATTATTTTGTCGAAAAAAATCTTTTTTGATTATTTTTCTGAAATGTTCAAATTTTCCGAAACTTCACTTCGGTTAATGTTATAATATAATGTAATACGTGACTAATATTCAAATATAACAGCATATAATGGAATATTACAAAAAACTGAGGTGGTTTTTAAAATGGCAAAACTTAGCGTAGCGATAATATTTGGCGGAAAATCTTCCGAACATGATGTTTCGATTTCTTCAGCAGCGACAATTGCAAACAATATTTCGGAGAAGTACGAAGTCCATTACTTATACATAACAAAAAAGGGGCAGTGGTACCTTCTTGACAACATAAACCCCGATAAAAGCACTTTAAAAATTCCTGCCGTAATTTCACCGGATGCTTTATCGAAAGGAATAATCGTTTTAGAAGGAAAAGAAACTAAGTTTATTAAGTTAGATGTTGTAATTCCTGTTCTCCACGGGAAAAACGGCGAAGATGGAAGTTTACAAGGGCTTTTGCAACTTTCGGGCATTCCTATTGTAGGGTGCGACGTCACAGCAGCTTCTGCTTGTATGGACAAAGTAATCACGAATGCATTGCTTATGTATTTTGGAATTAAAAAAGCAAATTTCTTTTGGTTATACGATTACGAATTAAAAAATGACCCCGAAAAATGCCTAAACAATATCGAGGAAAAAATAAAGAATTACCCTATGTTTGTAAAGCCTGCAAAAGCAGGGTCTTCGGTTGGCATCACAAAAGTTAAAAATAAAGAAGAACTTTTGAAGGGTCTTGAAATTGCCGCAAAAGAAGATGAAAAGATTTTAGTCGAAGAAGCAATAGTCGGCAAAGAAGTAGAATGCGCTATTTTAGGCAACGAAAAATTAACTGTGTCTACAGTTGGAGAAATTATCCCCTCAGGAGATTTTTATGATTATGAGTCGAAATACATTTCCGGTACTTCCGGACTTTGTATTCCTGCAAATATTCCGGAAAAAATCATAGAAAAAATCCAAAAAGAAGCATCGAAAGCTTATAAAATTATGGGGTGCAAAGGACTTTCAAGAATAGACTTTTTTGTTCAGGATGAAACTCAAGAAATATTTTTAAATGAAATAAATACATTCCCCGGTTTTACAGAAATAAGTATGTACCCAAAATTAATGGAAGAAAAAGGAATTAAAATTCCTGAACTTATAGATAAACTTATAGAATTAGCTCTAGAAAATAATCAATAATTATAAAGGTAGTGTAAATTTGAACAGTGATATTAAAAATTCTCCCATAGGGATTTTTGATTCGGGTCTGGGCGGACTAACAACAGTCAAAGCCTTAAAAAAATTAATGCCCTACGAAGATATAATATATTTTGGTGATACTGCCAGAGCACCTTACGGCTCCAAAAGCAAAGAAGAAATCCTAGAATATGCATCTCAAATTACAAAATTTCTAAAATCATTTGGAGTCAAAGCAATAGTTGCAGCCTGCGGAACCGTTAGCTCTTATATGGACGAACTTCCTGAGTTTAAAAATTTATACGGAGTAATAGATCCAACTTGCAGAGCGGCTTTAAAGGTTTCTAGAAATATGAAAATTGGAGTAATGGGTACTTCTTCCACTATTAAAAGCAACTCCTATATTAAAAAAATTCATAGTTTGAATTCATCGGCTGAAGTTTTTCAGGTTGCATGTCCTCTACTTGTCCCTATAATAGAAAGCGGAGCTCTGAATGAATCTAAAACACAGCTTTTTGAAATTTTAAAAGATTATACCAAAAAATTTATTTATAATGATGTAGATACTTTAATACTCGGATGCACGCACTACCCAATTATAGAAGATATCATTTCTGAAGTTATCGGTGAGAATGTAACTATAATAAATTCGGGAGCTGAAACGGCTGAAAATTTAAAAAATACTTTAAAAATTCAAAATTTAGAATCAAATAAAAACAAAATAGGAAAATGCAATTTTTATGTGAGTGGTGATGTCGGAAAATTTTCTGAAACAGCAAAAATTTTTTTAAATTACGATATCAAAGACCATGTTCATAAAATCATTTCACTTTAAATAAAAAGTCAAAGGAGATGTTAAAAATAAAAGAGGATTATATGGTGAAAATCACTTCTACACATATCATAGAAGGCGATGAAGATGAATTAAATTTAATAACTTTTGGAACCTTTAAAGAAAAAGGAAATAAAAAATATATAATTTATAAAGAATATAACGAAAACATCCCCGAAAAGTTTAAAATATGTATAATAAAAATAGACAATAAAAATATGGTAACACTTATAAAAAATGACGTATCGCAAACCAGGCTAATTTTAGAAACAGGCAAACGTCATTACAGCCCCTATTACACAGATGTCGGAAGTATTATGATGGGTGTATTTACAAATTATGTAAATTTTGAAAAATACGAAGACAAAGTGATTCTAAACTTAAAATATTCATTGGAATTTAATTCCAGTATTATGAGTATTAACGAAATCAAGATAGAAGCAGTTAGAAATTCGGAAGGAGATATTGAAAAAAATGTATAATTTACAAAATACAATTGATTATTTAAAAAATTCCATAAAAAATGCAATTTTAAATGCTATAAAAAATAATAATCTTCCAAAAGAAATTATTCCTGAATTTGATATTGAAATTCCCGGAGAACGGGATCATGGAGATTTGTCAACGAATGTAGCGCTTATATCGGCTAAAAAATTTAAAATGTCTCCTAAAAAAATAGCGGAAATTATTCTCAACAACATCGAATTGGACAGTAATTTAGTTTTAAAATGCGAAATAGCCGGGCCGGGATTTATAAATTTTTTTCTTAATACGGAATTTTTTAGTACCACGCTCAAAGAAATTACAAAATATGAAAAAAATTACGGAAATTCCGATTTTGGAAAAGGCAAAAGAATAATGGTTGAATTTGTTTCCGCAAACCCAACAGGTCCCATGCATATGGGAAACGCAAGGCTGGGTGCTTTAGGCGATTGCTTAGCTTCTATACTCGACAAAGTTGGATTTTATGTTTATAAAGAATTTTACGTAAATGATGCCGGTAATCAAATAGAAAAATTCGGTTTGTCTCTGGATGTTAGATACAGGCAACTATGCAATGGAAAAGATAGTATAGAAATGCCGGAAGAATGTTATCAAGGCCAAGATATTATCGAACTTGCTCAAGATTTTTTTGAAATCTATGGGAAAAAATATATCGATGAAGATTTTAATGTAAGAAAAAAAATGCTTATAGATTTTGCCTTGCCAAAAAATATTGACCGTATGAAAAAAGACATGGAAAAATACAAAATTATTTACGATAATTGGTTTTACGAAAGTGACCTTCACAATAACGGCGAGGTTATCAAGGTCATAAATATTTTAAAAAATAATGGTCATACATATGAGAAAGATGGTTGCTTGTGGTATAAATCAACCATGTTTGGAGCCGAAAAAGACGATGTACTGATAAGAGCAAACGGAATTCCTACATATTTTGCCGCCGATATTGCATATCATTATAATAAATTTGTCACCCGAAAATTTGATACGTGCATTGATATATGGGGCGCAGATCACCATGGACATGTTGAAAGAATGAAAGGCGTAATGGAAGCTCTTGGAATTAAAAGAGACAAGTTACATGTTATTTTAGTTCAACTTGTCAGACTGCTAAAAAACGGAGAAATTGTAAGGATGAGCAAAAGAACCGGAAAAGCCATTCAGCTTTCCGATTTACTGGATGAAGTCGGTGCAGACTCCGCAAGATTTATATTTAACACTCATGAATCCGGATCGGGTATGGATTTCGATCTTGATCTTGCAGTCAAACAAGACTCTCAAAATCCGGTTTACTATGTCCAATATGCACACGCAAGAATTTGCAGTATATTTAAAAAATTGGACGAAGATATAAAAAAATTATATACAAGTTCTGTAAATCCTGATTTGTCTTGTTTAAATGAAGAAATTGAAAAAAAACTTATATTTTACATGGCAACATATCCTCAAGAGCTTATAAAATCAGCTAAAAATTACGATCCCACAAAAATAACTCGTTACATAATAAATTTAGCAACATTGTTTCATAAATACTATTCCTCTTGCAAAATAGTGTCAGACGACACCCAATTAACTGTAGCACGTCTATACCTTTGCAAAAGTGTGAAAATAATTTTAAAGTCAATACTTGAACTCATGAAAGTTGAGGCTCCGAAATCAATGAATTCCTAAAAAATTACACCGCTCTTTTAGCAGAGCGGTGATTTTATGCTATTTATTTTTTTTGTTTTTTAAACTGAATGCCAAGGTTATTCCTGCTATTATTAAAGCAACAACTGCTATTATTATTACATATCCTCTTTGATCTCCGGTAATATAGCTTATTGATGGCTCATTATCAATAATATTATCATCTTCGTTTTCTTCTATACCTAGATTATTTTGCAAATCTGCTTCAGAAACCATGTCATTTAATTCATCTTCGGTTAGTTCACCGTTTAATAATTTTTCCATCAGTTCTTTTTCTTCGTCTGTTAATTCATCATATACAGCGTACGGAGAAAAATGTTTTAGTCCCAGTTTGGCAAACTCCCCGGTAGTAGGAGCATTTTCCAAGTTATCGAGATATTCAACAGATTCTACCGGTTCATCAATAGCATCGGAAATGAATGTCGCTCGAATATCTTCTTGTGTCCAGTCATCACCCAATTGAATGTACATATCTGCCGAAGGAGTAATTGTAGTGTATTCGTTTCCTGCCGGGTCAGTTACACCACACAAAAAGATCCACAATTTTTTATCTTCTGCTTTTTCTTTATGTTCATCATCAAGCATAGAATAATATGTTTCCCATTCTTCCTTGTTTTCTTTTTCATTCAACCATTTTACCCAGAATCTGGAATTCGCTTCAAAAACATTGTTTGAATTGTCAAGACCATACCAGGCGGAGCTGTTATCCGACTCTTCTTTTAGCCACACTATTTCATTGGGCTCCACTTCTGCACTCGTTTTTCCTTCTGCATCAACCCAGAATTGATGGCCACTATCAGTTACAAGGGTCCCCCATTCATTTTCTGTGATTTCCCCTGTTACAGTTGCGGTGCCTGTGTAATTTCCTATAAATTTAACAGTTATCTCTTTCTCGCCAACGTCAACCATATTTACAGGATATTCTACACTGTAATCCGTGTCCTCTGTAAGCGCATTACCGTCAAGAAATACTGTCACAGTCGGTTTCCATTTTTTTCCGGAGCAAATTACACTATCTTCATCCAAAGTTATATTTACATCGTCACTTGTTAATTCTTTTGGATTAACTGTTACTCTAAGAGTGGACTTCCAAGCACTATTTTCCGTATCATAATAATTATTTATATTTTCAAAAGAATTTAATACATCGCCATTATACTCATCTTGCATTAAAATTTTATATCCGCCACTGTTTACTTCCGGAGTTATTTTTTCAACACTAGAATTTGAAAATCCCCATTCACCTGAAACAACATTAAGATTTTTAATATCATCAACGCTTAATGTATCTCCATAATTTAATTTTTTGCTATAATCGACGTATGTGGGAGGAACTATTGCGAAATACCCAATCGTGTCTGCTGTTCGAGTTGCTTTTATGTTGTCGCAAGTAAATGTAATATCCCCGGTAACTTCGTATATTCCTATATCTGTAATTTCAGACATTAATTCTGCTGAATCGTCTGTTGAACTGGCATTAGCTTTTCTGTACGGCATATTAAAATATTCATTACCAGCGGGTGATTTCGCCGTACCATCATATTCAACAACATTTTCAGTTATAGAAATCATAGGACAAGTATCTCCATTGGAATCAATTAAATTACTTAATATGTTTTCACCTGTTGAAATAGTAGCAACGCAAAATATTTTTTTAATATCAGAAATGCTGTCATCGGAAATGTTTATGCCGGAATCTTCTTCAGATTTCATTTGCACAACTTCTCCTTCTGTGGTAAGTTCGTACCATTTATATTCTTTAACTTCGACATTGTCCGGTAGTAGACTTGCTGTAATAGCACTACCATCCTTAGCCAACGTTAACGTGGGGGTTGTAACCGACTCCTCTGCTTCAAGCGAAATTTCATTCTTACATCCGACCCAAAGTGCCGACAAAGCTGCCACAATAAGGCAACAACTAAAAATCAATAATTTTTTTATTTTGTTCATACCATTCACCTCTTGTTGTAAAAATAAAATAAAATATATTAAAAAATACATGTTTTATTATACACTTTATTTAAAATTTGTCAACATTTTTTTCAATAATAAATTAATTATATTTTGGTTTATAAAATAACTTTATTTTTTAACACTTTTAATGTAAAATATTAATTATAATTATTTACAAGAAGGTATTTTTTATATGAATGAAGTTCAAATCAGATATTCGGAAATCAAAGACAAATTTCCCAGAGAATTCATACTTTTACAGGGCGAAGGATGCTTTTGGAAAAAATGTACGTTTTGCGATTATTTTCACGATGTTAGCTCGAATCCATTTGAAATAAATAAAGAAATTATTAATAAAGTAACCGGAAAATTCGGAGTTCTGGACGTAATCAATTCGGGCTCTGCAATGGAAATTGACGAGAAATCTTTAAAATTTTTAGAGCAAAAAGTAAAAGAGTGTGAAATAAAAGAACTATGGTTCGAAGTTCATTGGGCATACAGAAATATTTTGAAAAATTTTGCAAAACGCTTTCTCGGAGTCAATGTCAAATTTCGCACAGGTATCGAAACTTTTAATCCGAATCTTAGAAATTTTTGGAACAAAGGTGTTTCTTCTAAAGTTTCTGCCGAAGAAATTTCAAAGTATTTTAAAAGCGTGTGTATTTTAGTGGGAACCGAAAATCAAACATTTGATACAGTGATTTCAGACATAGAAATTGCAAAAAAATTCTTTGAGCGCTTTATGGTAAATGTATTTGTTCCGAATTCTACATCTGTAAAGCCAAATCCCGAACTTATAAAAAGATTTATTAACGAAATTTACCCCAAAATCAAGGACGACCCAAAGATTGAAATTTCTCTCAATATAACTGACTTAGGAGTAGGATAATTTTATGGAAATTTTGAAATTCTTATCCGAGGAATGTGATTCCGGTCTACGTGTAGATAAATTTTTAATTAAAAAAACGAATAATTTTTCTCGAGCATATCTGCAAAAACTCATTGAAAGCGGAAATGTAGAATTAAATGGTCATTCGATTAATAAAAGCTTTAAAATATCCGAAAATCAACAAATTATTGTAAAAATTCCTGAAGCCGAAAATCCGGATGTCAAACCGGAAAATATAGACCTTGACATAATATATGAAGATAACGATTTACTTGTTGTAAACAAGCCGAAGGGAATGGTTGTTCATCCTGCTCCCGGAAATTTCAATCACACTTTGGTAAATGCGCTTATGTACCATTGCAAAAATTCTTTATCAGGAATAAACGGCGTTTTAAGGCCGGGAATTATCCATAGGATAGATAAAGATACAAGCGGACTACTGATTGTTGCAAAAAACGATACCGCTCACAGACATTTGGCTGAGCAAATAAAAAATCACAGCTTCACAAGAGTATACGAAGCTGTGGTAAATGGAGTTTTGCTTGAAAATTACGGAACAATAACCACTAATATTGCCAGACATAAAACAAACAGAAAAAAAATGGCCGTTTGCACCGGAAGAGGTAAATTAGCTGTAACTCACTATGAAGTTATAAAAAGATTCGAAAAATATACCCACCTAAAACTGAAATTGGAAACCGGGAGAACACATCAAATAAGAGTACATATGTCCAATATAGGACATTACGTACTCGGAGATGAAGTATACGGAAGAAAAAATAAAAATTTTAACTTTTTAATCGGACAATGCTTACATGCCAGAACTATCGGATTTATTCATCCTTCTACCGGAAAATACATGGAGTTTGAAAGTGACCTTCCGGAGTATTTCAAAAAAATTTTATCGGTTATATAATCTTGTATTTTTTTGCCAGCGCATAAGCATTTTTATTCCACTTAAAAGATTCCGAATTTTTTCCGGACGAATATTTTAAAATCTCATCATCACAAAACTTTTTTAAATTTTCATTATCTTTCATAAAATATATTCCTTTTCCGGGATATTTATTTGGAATTGAAGATGAGTTTACGGAAATATCAGAGTATTTTTTTAGATAGTAATCCTTGTTAGAAACAGATTCTACAATAGCGTCTATTTCTTTTTTATTTAGAGCGTCAAAGTAGTCTTTTTCGGAAGAATAGCTTTTAATTTCGCAATCTTTGTAAACTGATTTAACAGATTCTATGTATGCTCTTTGTGAGCGAGTTCCAATTTTAGGGTTTTTAGGCAATTTTTCGTTCTTTCTTGTAATAATTATAAAATTATCTTGTGACCACGGATCATACCTATTGCTTATGGTGTATTTATTTGTATTTGAATAACTTTCAATTAAAATTCCTGCCATTGCTAAATCTATATCTCCACTTTCCAAGCTTGAAAGTATTTCATCCACATTATTAAATTCAACTATCTCTTGTGTTACGCTCAAATCTTTGCTTATATTTTCCACAAACTCTGCTTCCCATCCATACCATTCTTTTTCAGTATTATATTCAGGGGCATTATTCGGCAATTTAAACCACGACCAAGCAAATTTTTTCATCCCTACTTTTAGTATTCCTCTTTCTTTAATAGCTTCCACCGAATGATACTCAGTAGACTTTGTAACTTCTTCTTCATTTAAATTACAAGAAGTTTCTTCTACGTTTGCGACGGAACTATTCTGCGAACAACCTGACGTAAAAACTAAAGTAAAAGTAATAAGCATATAAATAGCGCCGTTTTTCAAAATATTTTTCATTGCACATCCCTTTTCTTGATTATATTTTTAAAACTCTGAATATAAATTAATATAATAATTATCCTTAGAATATACCAACTTTATTTGAATTTTTCAAAACGGAATGATACAAACTTTTTGTATTTATATAATATATCACATAATGCAAAATAAAACTATGGATTTTTGTTAAAATAATTATAAATATTTTTTGCAATGCTCGAAGTAATACTTTTTACTTTTAATAATTCACTCTCAGGAGCATTCGAAATAGCGTTAATTGTTCCAAAATATTTCAAAAGATTTTTTGCTCTACTTTCTCCCACGCCCGGTATTTCTGTAAGCTTGGAAGATTTAATATTTTTGCTTCGCAAATTTCTGTGGTATCCTATAGCGAACCGGTGAACTTCATCTTGGATTCTTGTGATAAAATTAAAAATCCGAGAATTATTTTTTATCTCTATTTCGGTTGAATCCGAAGTAAGCGCCCTGGTTTTGTGGCTATTATTTTTCACCATTCCATAAACAGGTATATTAATCTCAAATTTTTTTAAAACTTCTTTTGCGGCAGCCACATGCCCTTTTCCGCCATCTATTAATATTAAATCCGGCAAAGTTTTAAACCCCGAATCTTTTGAATCGCAAATATAATTTTTAAATCTTCTTTCCAAAACTTCCTGCATTGATCCATAGTCATTTTGGGTAGCAAAATTTTTTATTTTAAATTTTTTGTATGCCGATTTAAACGGCTTTGCGTTTTTAAAAACCACTTCCACTCCTACATTATCGGAATTTTTCAAATTAGAAATATCATAAGCTTCTATATACAAAGGCTTTTCCTTCAAAGATAAAATATTTTTTAAGTCCTCTAAAATATCTTCATTTGCAGTGCTGTTTTTCTTATTTTTTATAAGATTTTCGTAGGCGTTATTTTTGCACATTTGTACGAGATGATATTGCTCTCCTCTTTCCGGAAAGACAATTTCTACACTTTTTTGCTTTTTTTCAGACAAAAATTTTTTTATCAAATCTAAATTATCTATTTCTCCGTCAAGAACAATCACTTTTGGTACTGAATTTTTCATTTCGTAATAATTTTTTATAAATTCTGTTCTGGTAACTTGCAAATCATCTTGCAAATCAATTATAAAATTTTCTGTTTCATATAAATCGCCATTCTGAAATTTGAACACTTCAAACGAAGCTTCTTTATCATCTGTAGCACAAGCAATTATATCTTGCTCTTTAACTTTGTAAGAAACAACTTTTTGGCTTAACTTGATGTTTTTAATCAATTTAATTGTATCTCGAATTTCAGCTGCCTTTTCAAAATTCATTTCATCGGAGTATTTTTTCATCTTATCATTGAGATATTTTATTGTTTCGGCGCTCCCCACTTTTATAAATTTTATGGCATCGGCGATAGATGAATTATAACTTTTATTATCTATAAATCCCGTGCAGGGAGCGTTACATTTATTTATATAGTAATCCAAGCAAGGCCTTTTATATTTTTTATTTAAATTTCTATTACACGTAGGCAATTTAAAAATTTTATTAATTTCATCAACAGTTTTTTTAACCGATAAAGAATTCATGTAAGGCCCAAAATAAATATCGTCATCCGTGCTTTTTTGCTTGGTATATAAAATTCTGGGCCATTTTTCTTTAGTTACTTTTATATAACTGTAGCCTTTCCCATCCTTGAGCAAAATATTATATTTAGGCTGATGTTTTTTTATCAAGCTACACTCCAAAACCAAAGCTTCGAATTCACTGTCGGTGACTATATACTGAAAGTAGCTAATATTTTCGACCATTTTTTTAACTTTCTCACTATGATTTGAGTCCGAAATAAAATAAGAAGAAACTCTGTTTTTCAAGTTTTTTGCTTTACCTATATAAATTATTTCGTCATATCGATTCTTCATTATATAAACTCCGGGGTTATGCGGCAACTTACCTGCTTGTTCTTTTAGGCTTAAACTTTCAATCATAAAAAACCTTCTTTAAAAAAATAATTTCACAGTAATATGATACTACATACAATATTATTTACAAATTTTATGTGAAATAATAATCATAGATGTGTTTTTTACAATTTCTCATTTAGTTAATTTAAGTATATTACAATTGCAAATTTTAATCCGAGACTTCATAATATTAAAATTATGGTAATCACCCAATATTAAAAATTTTTTCAGAGCTTTGGAGCCGGACTGTTTGGCCTCTTCCCAACTTTTCAAAGAATTTTCGCTCTGTGCTTGTAGATAATCAGCACAAGCTTTAGATATTATCCAATAATCATAAAAATATTGAGATAAATTATCTCCTAAATGTTTGTATGTATTGTAGGCATATGCACACATATTTTCTATTCTTCTCCATCCTTCGACGGAAGGCGCCTGATGCACCTGTAAATATGTTTTTTTGATTTTTGCTCGTGAGGACATAACCAAATATATTCCGGCTTCCTCTATTCTTCCCTCGGAAGATAATGCATAAGCTGCCTCTAATAAAGAATTTTCTAAATTATCAAAATTTTCATGTGATTCAACTTTTTTAGATTTTTCTAAATTTAAATTCACAATACAAATATGCTTGTTCACTTCATAATAACTAACTTTTTCTCTTTCGCCGTGTTCTTTATGAAATGTAATTGCTTGAGTAATTAAACGCAAAGCTTCCTGCCACTTTTCAACAGACGGAAGCACAAAAGCTTCTTTAAAAGCATCTAATGCTTTTTTATCAATTTCATGTGTAGATTCAAAATCAATGCAGCCAAAAATTTTATTCTCTAAATCATTTTTAAAAATTTCAGTGCATTCTGCTTTTAAATTAAAACAACCTGCACACATAAGAGAAATCAATAAAATTTTTTTAATACGCACCATACAAATACACCCCCCTATTAATTTTTACTTGAATTTTCATATACTAATTTTTATAATCCAAGTTTAAAAGAAATTTTACTTAGTGCTTGTCTCATAAAAATAATAAATCTTTCACAAAATTCACAACTTTCAATACTTGAAGAAGGAAAAATTTTTGTACATATTTCAAAATTATCCAGTGACCTCTTGACGTCTTGAAACATTTCACGACTGGGATTTTCAGAGCAACTGTAAATTTTAGAAAATATTTCAAAAGACGATCTATAATCTCTTATTGCCCCCGGATCAACCTTTATTTCTTTACTTTTCTCCATTAATTCAAAAAGCACAGATTTCAATTCAGGCACCGAAAAAATTTTTCCGGATGATATACCTACTTCCACAAGCTCACGAGCCTCTGCAAGTAAACTAAAAAATTTAAAATTATTTTTTTCAATGTTATTTTTACTCAAACTATAGAATACGGACGCAGATTGTAAATTTTGTTCAGCATTTTCCCATGCTTCGGGTGAGTTTAAAATTCGTGCAATCTGGTAGTTAACTCTTCCGAGAGCTCCGTAAACATATGGTAAAAGTGTCAAAATTTCTTTATATCCTTTGATTTTAGAACAATAATCTATACACTTGGTTAATTCTGATTTTGCAAATACCCATTCTTCCATACTCTTGGATTTTTCGGCTTGCATAATATATACTGAGGCCTTTAAACGCAAATAGTGTGAATACCATAACTTACTGTTTTTTTCATCTCCCAGTTTTAAATATGCAATATAAAATTTGTACGCATAATTCTTTATTTTTTGGCGTTCTTCCAAACTAATATCACAGAAAGATTTTTTTAATATGTAATTTGCGTATTCATCGATTTTTTGCAATTTGTCTTCTTTAATTTCTACAGAATAAATTTTTATGTTTAATATAAAACAAATTAAAGTTACAAACAAAGCACTCTGTACCCATGTTTTTTTAAACATTATCACTAACCTCCTTTTTGATTTTATACAAAAAATTATATTATAAAAAATTTATTTTGGCAATACTTTTGTTAAAAATAAACAAATAATCAGTTTTGCAAAATTACAAAACTGATTATTCATTAAAATTATTATATTTTTTGAATTTTATTTATTTTTATTTCTATTTTTTATATAATTCGAAATTTTATCTATAACTTCGGGAGTCATAGAAATAATTCTGTCAAGAGCTCCATGAAACGATTCCACCTGCAAAAGTTTTACATCAGATCCGGACACTACTAAAAATGCCACCGGAGAAATCGTCACTCCCACGCCATTTCCTCCCCCAAAAAGTTCTTTATCACTGCATTTGGGAATAGCAAAATCAGAACCTCCGGCAGCAAGTCCGTAACTTACTTTTGAAACCGGGATAATTACTGTTCCGTCTGCGGTAGTTATAGTTTTTCCTATTATGGTATCAGCGTCTATTATCTCACGCATTTTTCCAATTGCACAATCCATCATTCCTTCAATTTTGTTGCTCATAACTTATTCTTCCTTTCTTATATTTGGACTCTAAAAATATATAATTTTTTATAAATTTAATAATTACTACAAGTAAATTAAAAATATTAACTTTAAAACCAGTTTCAAATAAAATTTTAGATTTTAAAGATTTAAAATCCGGTTCCACCATTAAATTCAGTTTTTTGATGCGTAGTATTTCCTTTAAATAATTTATGGACGGATAAATAACGGCAGAAGCTTGTCCGTACTTTATGGCTGTTTCATAAGCATCTTCTCCGGAAATAAATACATGCAAGTTTAAATATTTTATTTTTATTCTACGTAAAAAAGCTCGTGCAGTTTTTACTGTCAAAAAAGTTACCGAAACTATATACTTTAAAGACGAAATAAATCCCTTGGATTTTAAATTTTTGGTAACATCATTAAATTTTGAATTACTACTTTTACTTTTTTTGCTATTGGATCCAGAGGTATCGAATTCAAATTCAAATCCCAAAACTCTAACTCTGCAGCTCCATTTTTGTTGGTATCTTATATAAAAATTAATAGGCATAAATAAAATTATAAATATTAATATCAAAATTATAAAAATCAGATACTTGTACCACATCGTCTACTATCCCCGATTATATTTGTTTCACAATATTATCTTTTACATTTAGTTCACTAATTATGCAATACAAGTAATTCGAATAATCAAATTATAAATTACATTTTGAATATAAACCAGCGGACCCGTAAATATACCAAATACTAAAAGCATGCATATGACAAGCGAAACCATATTATAATTTTTGTAATACCACTTGATTACACTACCGGGCAAAAAAATTTGCCAAATTTGAACACCTTTAAAAGGTCTTAAAGGTAAAAATTCCATAGAAGAAAGCATCACATTCATGTAAATATAAAGTGTCAACAGAGAAATAAAAAAGTTTTTTACCGGTAAAATATTTATAATACCCGCCACGTTAAGCAGCACACCGCCTGCTATTGCCGCTAAAATATGAAAAATCGGAGCCGTCATGCCGGTTAAAAAAGTATCTCTCCTCGGATTTTTAAAATTAAGAGGATTTATTAAAATATCTTTTGACCAACCCCAGTTAAAAAGCAACAGACAAAGTGCCCCCAAAAAATCAAACCCTGCAAAAGGATTTAATGTTAGCTTTCCTGTTATTCTGGGAGTATCATCGCCTAACCTTTCTGCTACTTTGGAATAAAGATATTGTTTTAAAGGAAAAATCCCAAAAATAATTATCATCACTACTAAAATTCTTATAATCAAGTACTCAAAAGTTATATCTTTACTTAAAAACCACATAATTTCTCACCCGATTGACATTATAACATGAATAAGCCGATAAAACAATTTAAAAACACTTAAAATAATTTTTTTATTGTAGTGTCAGGGTAATACCATGACAAAATTTGTCTGTAATCTGATCCCTGTTTAGCCATATACTGCGCTCCGCACTGACTCATTCCTACTCCGTGACCATATCCGTAAACTTTAAAAATAAAAGTTTTGTCTTCACTGTCATAGGTAACTCTAAAGTCGGATGAACGTAATCCAAAAATTTTTCTAACTTCCGGGCCGGTGAATTCTGCAGAACCTATGATTATTTTTTTCACCATTCCGCCATCGGTTTTTTCAGATTCTCCAATCCATGTACATGGTTCTGAATCCAGTACCGATTCGGAGCGATAAGATTTTATTTTGGATTTAAAGTCTTCGCACGAAGTTTTCACTTCAGACTCGTATCCCGAAGCTAATTTATCTCCCGGACTTTCAACGTTTTTCAAATAGTCCAAATGGCCTCCGAACACATCTTCCGATTTTTCTGTTACTCCCGAAGAAATAGCATGATAAGCCGCTAAAATCAAGTCACCCTTTTTTTCTATAACTTCTCCAAAAACTTCTTCAACTGCATCTTTTATTTTATTATTGTATTTTTCAAAATTTTCTCCCCATTTATCTTTGCGCTGAGCTTCAGAAATGTAATTTTTCCCATTTTGCATGTCTACGGTAAATTCATAATTTTTCTCATCTTTTTTTGAGTTTATATGATTATTTCTTGCTCTGCAAAAATAAGTGTACGATGCTACCGCTTGCGCTTTTAGAGCTTCTTTTTCAAAAGCGGCCGGCATTTCTGCGGATACTGACCCACATAAAAATTCTTCATCGGGAATGTTTAAAATTTCATTCTTAGATTCATCCAAAACACAAAAACACGAATTGGTTTTTGAAAAATTTTTTTCTTTTAAAATTATATTTTTCGGTTTTGACTCCGAACCTGAAACAAAATTTTTTTCATATTTTGTGACAGCCAAAAGCGGGACTAAAATCATAAATAAGAAAAGTGAACATAATATAACTACTCTTTTTTTAAAAAACAACATAAATTATTTCATTCCTTCCGAAAAAACCAACTAAATTTTTTACTTTTTCATAGGGTTATTGACTTTAAGTTTTTATTTATATAAACTATCAAGTTAGAAAGGTATATAAAATAATATGGACTGGTTTATAAAATTATGTTTTATTATTGTATATCTGAAAAAATATAAGTTAGGAGGATACGTATGAATTTTAAAAATGTTTGGTTGGTTTTTTTAATAAGCATGTTTGTATTAATTCCCTTAAAAATATGCTTTGTTTTTAGCAGTTGGTTTTTTATAAGTTCACTGGTATTTGATATTGTATCGATGTTAGTGTTTATAGGAATTATAGGGTGTATTTCGTTTTCTTCTACAAGGTACAAAAACATAGATGTAGAAAAAAATTACATTTTAGGATTTTTAAGTGTTTTAGTTTCGGTGGGATTTTTTACGTGTATATCTGCATATTTTAATGATACCTCAAACTATGATTTTGCGTGGCAGCCGTTGGTAATGTCGTTGCTTTCGATTCTGTCGTGCATTACTTTTGTAATTTTGGCAATTACATTCTTTACAGGGAAAAACATCATAAACAAAGTTTCTTTCTTTTTGTATTGCCCCGTGCTGTGGTTCGCACTTTATATGATAATATTCATGTCTATCTATACTAACGACGTAGACGGCTATGAAGTAATCGCAGCAGCTTTGACCTCTTTGTTCTTAGTCTACTATACTCAAGTGTTTTCGACGTCTTCAAACTTAAACATACTGAAATTAATGTTCGTTTTTGGAATGCCTTCGGTTTTGTTTTCTGTCTTAAATTCGATTTCCATTATTCATAAGATGCAAACAAACGAAAACGTTTCGGCAGTAACACAAAGCACATTCTATACGCAGATATTCTTATCGTTGTTTATAATTTTCGTATTGATAGATGCTTACAACCAATACCAAAAAAGAAATGAACCTGTTATAAAATCAATTACAATTTAATAAATTTTAATTATAAAAATCAAAGGGAGCTGGTTAAAATGGCAATCAACATAGGTATAAACGGATTCGGAAGAATAGGAAGAATGGTTCTTCGTGTAGCGCTTAATAATCCTGACAAATTTAATATTGCGGGAATTAACGACCCGTTTATTTCTTCTGATTATATGGCTTACATGCTAAAATATGATACCACTCACGGCTCAATAAAAAATAAAGTACGTGGAGAAAATGGTGTTTTGTATATCGACGAAAATCCAATTAGCGTATTTTCCGAGAAAAATCCGGAAAATATCCCATGGAAAACTGTCAATGCCGATTATATAGTAGAATCTACGGGAGTGTTTTGTACAAGCGAAAAGGCTTCAGCTCACTTAAAAGCAGGCGCTAAAAAAGTTATTATCTCTGCGCCGGCAAAAGATACCATAACTCCAACATTCGTTTGCGGAGTTAACCTTGATAACTACAGCACCGACATGAATATCGTTTCAAATGCATCCTGCACAACAAACTGCTTGGCGCCTCTGGCAAAAGTGATTAATGACAATTATGGAATTGTAGAAGGCCTCATGACCACAGTTCATGCAATCACAAGCACACAAAATACAGTTGATGGGCTTTCTTCAAAAGATTGGCGCGGAGGAAGAGCTGCCGGAAGCAACATAATCCCCTCCTCGACAGGAGCAGCAAAAGCTTGTGCTCTGGTAATACCGGAACTTAAAGGTAAGTTAACCGGCATGTCGTTTAGAGTTCCTGTTGTAAATGTTTCGGTTGTAGATTTAACATGTAGACTAGAAAAATCTGTGTCCTACGATGAAATTTGCAGAACGATAAGAAATGCCTCTCAGAATGAAATGAAAAACATTATCGGTTATACGGATGAACTAAATGTTTCAAGCGACTTTTGCGGTAATCCTCATACCTGTGTATTTGACGAAAAAGCGGGCATTATGCTAAATGAAAACTTTGTAAAACTTGTTGCATGGTACGATAATGAATGGGCATACAGTTGCAAAGTATTGGATCTTATATCTTATATGAATACAAAAGACAATTTTTAATTATAAAAACTTAAAAGAAGTCAGTGATCTAAAAATCTTAAATCACTGACTTCTTTTATATATTTTCGCACATTGATTTTAAATATTCTGAAAAATCTTTAGAAATTTCAGGGTGCTTAAGAGCCATTTCTACCGAGGCTTTCATCGCTCCTAATTTGTTACCTATATCATATCTTTTACCTTCAAAATCTACCATGATTACCCCCTTATCATGAGATAAAACCTTAAGCGCATCCGTTAATTGTATTTCTCCTCCCGTTCCCGGAGAAGTCTTATCTAAAATTTCAAATATTTCCGGAGTTAAAATATATCTGCCTAAAATCGAATAAAGCGATAAAATTTTATCCGGGGAAGGCTTTTCGACCATATCCGTGCACATAAAAATATTATTTTCTAGATTTTCAACTTTAAGGGAGCCGTACTTCCCTATTTCTTCTTTTGGCATTTCTTTTGCTCCAACGACCGGCAAATTATATTTTTCAAAAGCATCCATAAGCTGCTTGCATACAGGTTTTTCGCTGTGTATGATATCATCTCCGGACAAAACCGCAAAAGGTTCATTGCCTACAAAAGTTTTAGCACATCCTACCGCATGGCCAAGACCCTTAATTGATTTTTGACGTAAAAAATATATATTCGCCATGTCGCTTATCGGCTGTAAATCTTTTAATGTTTCATATTTTCCTTTTTCTTCCAACACAGTTTCCAATTCGGGGTTTTTGTCAAAATGATCTTCTATTACACTTTTCCCCCTGCTGGTTATAATCAATATGTCTGTTATTCCGGATTTGACTGCCTCTTCAACAATATACTGAATTGACGGCTTATCTACAATAGGAAACATCTCTTTGGGCATTGCTTTTGTTGCCGGCAAAATTCTTGTACCAAATCCTGCTGCCGGAATTACAGCTTTTGTAATTTTCACTTTTAAATTCCTCCAATATGTAGTATAATAAATTTTGCTATATTAATATTTTAATGTTTGGAAACCGATAAAGTCAAGAAAGGTAAAATTAAAAAATGGTAATTGACGGAAAATTAATTTCTCAGAATATAAAAAACGACCTAAAAAAAGAAGTTGAAAACTTAAAATGCCAAGGAATAATTCCGGGTCTGGCTGTAATATTAGTGGGAGAAGATAATGCTTCGAAAATATATGTAGAAAGCAAAAAAAAATGCTGCGATGAACTCGGAATATTTTCGAAAGAATTTTATCTTTCGGAAAATACACCTGAACAAGAAATTCTTGACTTAATAGAAAAATTAAATCAAGATAAAAAAATAAACGGCATTCTTGTGCAACTTCCCCTTCCTCCTCACATTAATCAAAAAAATATAACAGAAAGTGTCTTACCCGAAAAAGATGTAGATGCATTTCATTCTTCAAATATAGGAAATATTTTAACAGGCCACGCCAAACTCCTTCCTTGCACGCCTGCGGGAATAATTGAAATTTTTCACAGCGAAAACATATCTCTTGAAGGCAAGCACTGCGTAGTTATAGGAAGAAGTAATATAGTTGGAAAACCGCTGGCATTTATGCTGATTAATGAAAATGCTACAGTAACTGTTTGCCACAGCAAAACAAAAAATTTAAGTGATATTTGTAAAAATGCAGATATCATAATCTGCGCAGTGGGAAAAGAAAAATTTTTGAATAAAAATATGATTAAAAAGGGGACAGTGATAATAGATGTAGGAATCAATCGTGATAAAAGCGGAAAAATTTGTGGTGACGTTGACTTTGATAATATAAAGGAAATAGCTTCGGCAATAACACCGGTCCCCGGAGGCGTTGGGCCGATGACCATTGCAATGCTAATGAAAAACACTATCATCGCTGCAAAAATTCAGAACAAAAAATTTAAAGGAGAAAAAAACAATGAACATTTGGCATGATATTAATTCAGAAAGAATTACACCGGAAAAATTCACTGCGGTAATAGAAATTTCTAAGGGAAGCAAAGTAAAATATGAATTGGACAAAGAAACAGGATTATTAAAAATGGATAGAATTTTATATACATCCACTCATTACCCGGCAAATTACGGCTTAATTCCTAAAACTTACGCAGATGACGGCGACCCTTTGGATGTGCTTGTACTTTGCTCACAACATATTTATCCAATGACCCTGGTAGAATGTTACCCTATAGGACTCATCTCCATGATAGATAACGGAAGCAATGACGAAAAAATAATAGCTATACCTAAGGACGATCCAACATATAATCAGTATAAAGATATTTCGGAACTTCCTGCTCACATATTTGACGAAATGAAACATTTCTTTAGCGTGTACAAAACTTTGGAAAATAAAAAAACCGTAGTTAACGATGTTAAAAGTCGCGAAGAAGCAATTAAAATAATTTCTCAAACTATCGAAGCGTATAATAAAAAATTCGAAAAATAAGCAAATTTATTTTTTAGGGAGGATTACATGATACAACTGGATGAATTGCATATCGAAATAAATAAACTGCAGCCAAAGATAAAATCTTTGGAAGAAGCATTAAAAATAAGCGATTCAAAAAAAAGATTAGAAACTTTAGAACTTGAAACCGGCAACCCCGATTTTTGGGATAACTCGGAATCCTCCCGTAAAATCCTTGCCGAGATAAGCAATTTAAAAAGTAAAGTCAAAGAATTTACCAAATTAAAAAATGAATTTGAAGATTTAGGGGTACTTATAGAGATGTGTTGCCAAGAAAACGATGAATCTTCCGTCGAAGAAATTCAAACAAGTTTAAATAAACTGATTAAAAATCTTGAAAACCAAACTTTAACTACTCTCTTAACGGGAGAATACGACAGCCAAAATGCTATCCTGACGTTTCACTCCGGAGCAGGAGGAACCGAAGCTCAAGATTGGGTTGAAATGCTATGTAGAATGTATACAAAATGGGCAGAAAAACATAAATACAAAGTTAAAATGCTGGATTTTTTAGACGGAGAAGAAGCAGGATTAAAAAGCGCTTCATTGCTTATAGAAGGAAAAAATGCATACGGATTCTTAAAAGGAGAAAATGGAGTTCACAGGCTGGTAAGAATTTCTCCTTTTGATTCGTCAGGAAGAAGACACACTTCGTTTGCATCTCTGGAAGTAATACCTGAAATAAATGATGAAATTAAAATAGATATATCCCCCGAAGATATAAAAATGGATGTCTTTAGAGCAAGTGGCGCAGGCGGTCAACATGTAAACAAGACTTCATCAGCTGTACGACTGACCCATATTCCTACAGGAATCGTTGTAGCGTGCCAAAACGAACGAAGTCAATTTCAAAATCGAGATACAGCAATGAAAATTTTAAAATCAAAATTGATAGAAATAAAAGAACGCGAACATCTGGAAAAAATCGAAGACATAAAAGGTATCCAAAAGGAAATAGCCTGGGGTTCACAGATACGGTCTTATGTGTTTATGCCCTATACTCTAGTCAAAGATCACAGAACATCGTACGAAATGGGCAACGTTGAAGCTGTAATGAATGGCGAACTTGATGGATTTATCCAGGAATATTTAAAACAAAATGTAAAATTATAAATATGCAAAAATACCCCGAACCAATTAGGTTCGGGGATTATTTATATAAGATTTTTCATTAATTCATTATAGTTATATTCTTTGACTTTCTTAGTAATTATGCACCAGTCTATGATGCTCCAAATCCCACAACCGCCGAATGTCAGTAGTTTTAAAACTCCCAATCCAATTTCTCCGAGCATAAATCTGTCTACACCCAAATAACCTGCAAAAATTGAAATTATAAGCAACATAGTGGGATCTTTGAAATCTATGCACTGTACTACTGTAGATTTACTTTCACCTGCGTCTAAAAGCCTTTGTTTTATGACAGGAATTTTTTCTTCGGGGAAAAATTTTCTGTTAGCAGCTATAAACTGTTCAACTTTTTGAATGTCCATTATCAATTGCACCTCCGTTATATTTGTATTATAAAATAAAAATTTACGGAATTATTTTACCAATTATACATAAAAAAGTCAATAGTTTTTTTTAAAAAATATCAAATATTTTACAAAAATTAATACCCACGTATTAATCTTCAAATTCTTCATCAAATGCCATAAGAGATTCACGGATAGAAATATAATCTTTATCGGCGATAATCAAATGATCCAGCAAATTAACGTGCATATTATGAAGAAGCGTCTTTATATGCCTGGTTGAAATAATATCTTCATTAGAAGGCAGTGCCACTCCACTGGGATGATTATGTGCAAGTATCACTGAAGACGCATCATACATAGCAACAAGTTCTATTATTTTTCTCACATACAAGTCAACTGAATTGACACTTCCTTTGTTTATGACATCACTGAAAATCACTTTGCTTTTTGCATCTAAAAGTGTTAAAACAACTACTTCTTCAGTTCTTCCTATAAATTTTAATGCGATACTATTGTAAAGATTTTCCAAATTAGTGGAATCGCTGCAAGAGTTACGGCTCTCAGCATATGTTCTGGCAACTGCCGCAATAAGTTTCAAAAAGACAGCGGTAGACTCTCCTATTCCCTCAACGTCTTTTAAAACTGCAAGCGGTGCTTCGAATACCCCATTAAAACTTCCGAATTTTTCGATTAATCTATGTGCAATATCATTAGTGTTTTTTCGAGCTATGGCATAAAACAATAACAATTCAAGTACCTCATGATGAGGCCAACCATCAATCCCTCCCAAAATAAATTTTTTCCTTAATCTGTCTCTGTGTCCATCGTGCAATTTTACTCCTCCTTATTTTATTGTATAAGCTATATTTTAACATAATCTTCCTTAAAAATCAACCATAACTTCCCATCCACATATTAATAAAACAGTTATGCCCTTTAATTGAAATGTTGGTATTTAGTGCATTCAGTGATACAATAGTAGCTACAAATATTTTTGTAAGGCGGATTATATATGCAGACAGAGTTTACTATTACCGATATAAACGAAATAGAAAAATATTTAGCAAGCGGTACGATCCAAGGCGTCGGACCGGCCCTTGCAAAAAGTATTATAAAATCGTTCGGAAAAGAAATTTTTGATGTTCTTGAGAAGGACCCGGAAAAACTTTTGTCAATTCCAAAAATAGGCCCCAAAAAATTAGAACGCATAGTAAAAAGTTGGAATGAGCAAAAAGAAATTAAAAATTTATTGCTTTTTTTACAATCTGCAAAAATTAAATTCCCTATTGCTCGAAAAATTTTTAAAATTTACGGAAAAGAAAGTATTTCTAAAATAAAAAATAATCCCTACGATCTTATTGATGACATAAAAGAAATAAATTTTAAAATGGCAGATAGTATCGCAAAATTTTTGAATTTCGACAATGATTTTTACGGCCGATGTAAGGCAGGAATTATATACGTCTTAGAAGATTTATCTGCTAAAGAAGGCCATTGCTTCGTGCCTTATTGCGAATTAACAAAAAAATGTTCAAAAATTCTGGAAATTGATGCTCAAAAAATTGAAACTGTTTGCGAAAATCTTATAAAAGAAAACACTATAGTTTCTAAAGAAAACAAAGTGTATCTACCGATTTTTTACAATTACGAAACTTTTTTAGCTAAAAAAATTAAATCTATTTCGGATTTTCCTATTTTTATTAAATATAGCCAAGAGGAAATCGAACAAGAAATTATTCAAGCAGAAAAAGATACCGGAATACATTATGACGATTTTCAAAAAGAAGCTATACATACTGCTATCTCTTCAAATTTTTCCGTAATTACAGGCGGAGCGGGCGTTGGCAAAACAACCATTACGCAGGCTATTATAAACATATTTAAAAATCGAGGCAAAAAAGTAATATTAACCGCTCCAACGGGCAGATCCGCTAAAAGAATATCGGAAATTTCCGAGTTGGAAGCAAAAACTATTCACAGACTTTTGGAAGCTCAAGAAGGTGGAAAATTCGGCAAAAACCATCTCAATAAACTAACGGGCAATGTCTTGATTATTGATGAAGCGTCCATGATAGATATTAAACTAATGACTCATCTTTTTCGAGCTATTCCCGATAGTATGAACGTTATAATAATCGGTGACGCCAATCAACTTCCGTCTGTGGGACCGGGAAATATTCTGCAAGATATTATAAATTCTCAAACAGTTCCGACTATAAAATTAACTCACATATACAGACAATCAAAAACAAGTAACATCATACTAAATTCTCACAAAATAAACCAAGGAGAACTGCCTGACTTCAAAATAAAATCTGATTCTGATTTCTTCTTTATCGAAAATAACAATTCCCAAAAATGCGCAGACTTAATCCTGGAACTGTATACGAAAAGATTACCAAATTACTACAAAGTAAAACCAATTTTTGACATTCAAGTTCTTAGCCCGATGAAAAAAGGAATTTTAGGCACTGACAATTTAAATAAAATTTTGCAGTCATTTGTCAATAAAAATAAACTCAGCATTTTTTATAACAATATAACATACAGGCTCGGAGATAAAGTGATGCAAATTAAAAATAATTATGAAAAAGATGTTTTTAATGGTGACATAGGTATAATATGTTCCATAAACAAAAATACAAATTTTTTGGACGTAAATTTTGATTCAAAAATAACAAGGTACAACATATCGGAACTTAGCGAAATTACACCTGCATATGCTTGTACAATTCACAAATCTCAAGGAGGAGAATATCCCATAATAATTGTTCCCATAGACAGAACCCACAATATAATGTTCAACAGAAATTTGCTTTACACCGCTATAACCCGAGCAAAAAAAGTTTGTATTTTGATAGGAAATAAAAAATGCATTATCGATGCAGTAAAAAACAACAAATCTCAACTAAGATACACCTCGTTTTCCGAGCGTCTTAAAGAACAATTTTAAATATTTTAAAAATTATTTATTTTTTTTTTTTAGCGTGATATAATCTATGGGTCAGAGGTGAACTGAATGATAATTTTGGGAATCGATCCGGGGTACGCAACCCTTGGTTACGGAATCATAGAATTTAAAAATGCAAAATATAGTCCTGTCCACTATGGAGCTATTGTTACGAGTCCTAAAAATAAATTTTCGGAAAGACTCGAAATAATATTTGATGATTTAGAAAAAATAATACAATTATACAAACCTGATGTAGCTTCAATTGAAAAATTATATTTCCAAAATAATCATAAAACTGCAATTGATGTTGCTCAAGCTCGTGGTATTATTTTATTGTCCCTACAAAAATATAAAATTCCCATATATGAGTACACTCCCCTACAAGTAAAAACGGCAGTTACAGGCTACGGAAAAGCTCAAAAACCTCAAATAATGCTAATGACCCAAAGACTGTTGCGATTAAAAGAAATTCCAAAGCCGGATGATACAGCCGATGCTTTGGCAATTGCAATATGCCATGCAAATTCTCTTGGATATCAATACATAATCCGGAAAACCGAAAATTTTTAACTTACAGGAGAAAATATGATATATAGTTTAAAAGGTAAATTATTGATAATAGAAGACAATTTTATAGTTATAGAATGTTGCGGAGTCGGATACAAATGTTTGACCTCGGCATATACTCAAAATACTTTCAAATGTGAACTTGACAATATTATAACAGTGTATACATACATGAATGTTCGACAAGATGCAGTAGACTTATTTGGATTTTCAGAAAAAGATGAACTTAATTGCTTTAAAATGCTTACCTCGGTATCGGGGGTAGGACCAAAGGCGGCTCTTGCTATTTTATCTCAGTTTTCTTCTCAACAAGTAGCTTCTATAGTAACTTCGGACGACAGTAAAAGTCTTACAACCGTGAGCGGAATAGGTGCTAAAACAGCAAAACGAATTGTTTTGGAACTTAAAGATAAATTATTTTCCGGAGCAATCCAAAATAAAAATTCTAAAATTAAAAATACATTGTCGTCAACTTCTAAAACTCAAGACGTAGCAAACGCTTTAATATCGCTTGGTTATTCCTATCAGGATGTAATGCCTTTTATTTCAACTTTGGATGACAATATGTCAACAGAAGATATGATAAAAACAACTCTTAAAAATATGGCCAAAGGAGTTTAAAAATGGACGATAGAATCATAAATCCTTCCGAAATACCCGAAGACATCGACAACGATAATCCCCTTAGACCTCAAAATTTAAATGAATATATCGGACAAGAAAAAGTAAAAGAAAATTTAAAAATATTCATTGAAGCTGCAAAAATTCGCAAAGAGCCACTGGATCATGTACTTCTTTACGGACCTCCGGGTCTTGGTAAAACGACCCTATCTATGATTATAGCAAAAGAAATGGGCGTTAATATACGCATAACTTCAGGTCCTGCAATTGAAAAACCCGGAGATTTGGCGGCATTGCTTACAAATTTATCCCCGGGAGATGTTTTGTTTATAGATGAAATTCACAGACTCTCAAGAAGTGTAGAAGAAATTCTTTATCCGGCTATGGAAGATTTTGCAATAGACATAGTAACCGGAAAAGGTCAAATGGCAAATTCTTACCATCTCCCCCTTTCAAAATTCACTTTAATAGGCGCAACAACTCGAGCAGGTCAACTTACAGCACCGTTAAGAGATAGGTTTGGGGTCGTACTTCGTCTGGAAATGTACACACCGGAAGAGCTTTCAAAAATAATAAAAAGAAGTTCGAGCATACTAGGCATAGGAATAAGCGAAGAAGGTTGCTTGGAAATAGCATCTCGTTCCAGAGGAACACCTCGTATTGCCAACAGACTACTTAAACGTGTCCGAGACTTCGCCCAAGTTTTAAATTCAGGAGAAATAACATATCAAATAGCAAAAGATGCTTTGGACCGCTTAGGTGTAGATGAATTAGGACTGGATTCAAACGATCGGAGAATAATAGATACTATAATTTCATACTATGGAGGAGGCCCTGTTGGGCTGGAAACTCTAGCCTCAGCAATCGGAGAAGAGGCTGTAACAATAGAAGATGTTTACGAACCATTTTTAATGCAAATTGGATTTATTAACAGGTCACCTCGTGGAAGATGTGTAACCGCAGCAGCATATACTCATATGGGGTACAAAAATCCATACCAAACGGAAAATGAACAGTGTAAATTTTAGGAGGAATTTTTATGGGAAAATTTTTTGGAACAGATGGAGTCAGAGGAATTGCAAATAAAGAACTCACCTGTGAGCTTGCAATAAAATTAGGCAGAGCAGCAGCAAAAATATTAACCGGAAACTGCGGTCATAACGCAAAAATACTGATAGGAAAAGATCCCAGAATATCTTCGGGTATGCTGGAAAGCGCTTTGCTGGCAGGTATCGCTTCTGTCGGAGCGGAAGGAATTTCTCTTGGAATTGTCCCTACTCCGGCTGTAGCTTATCTTGTAAAAAAATATAAAGCAGATGCGGGAATAATGATCTCAGCTTCTCATAATTCGTTTGAATTTAACGGAATAAAATTTTTTAATAAAAACGGATACAAACTTACTGACGAAGTAGAAAATTCAATTGAAGAATTAATTGAAAGCGATCAGGATTTGTCCTTGCCCACAGGCGAAAAATTAGGGAAAATTTTAAAATGCGACTCTGCCGCAGATGATTATGCAGAATATCTACAAAAAACTTTCGAAGGAAATGTAGAAAAATTAAAAATAGCAATAGACTGTGCAAATGGCTCCGCTTCTGCAACTGCAAAAAAAATCTTTGCGAAAATAAACCCGAATGCAATTATTATTTCTGATTCTCCCAACGGAATAAATATAAATCAAGACTGCGGTTCTACACATTTAGAAAAACTATCTAAATGCGTTATAGAAAATAAATGCGATATAGGCATAGCGTTTGATGGTGACGCAGACAGATGCCTTTTGATAGATAATAACGGGAAAATAGTGGATGGAGATATTATATTAGCTCTTTGTGCTAAATATTTAAAAGATAATAATAAATTAAATAATAACACACTTGTTGCCACAGTAATGTCAAACATGGGTCTTAAAGAATTTTGCAAAAAAAATAATATAAATTTTGCAGAAACAAAAGTCGGCGACAGATATGTCTTAGAAAAAATGCTCGAAAAAAATTACAGTATCGGCGGAGAACAATCAGGTCATGTGATATTCGGTGATTTATCATCTACAGGAGACGGACAGTTAACAGCGTTGCAAATTTTAAACATACTCTCCGAAACAGGAAAATCTTTATCCGAACTTTCGTCTCAATTCGTAAAATATCCCCAAAAATTATCTGAAATAAAAATAGCTTTATCTCAAAAGGGTCTGTTAAAAAATAATAAAAAAATTCAAGAGCACATAGAAATCACTTCCAAAAAATTAGAATCTTTCGGAAGAATTTTGATTCGTGAATCAGGAACAGAACCCAAAATTCGCATTATGGCCGAGTGTAAGGATGAAAATAAATTAGATATTTTAATAAAAGAGGCATGCGATATAATCTCAAAAAATTTAAAATAAAAATGCCGTCAATGAGGAATGAAAATAAAAAATGAGATACACGAAATGGAATGATTATGAACTTTTAGATACATCTGAAGGAAACAGATTAGAACGATGGGGCGATGTAATTTTAGTAAGACCTGACCCTCAAGTTATCTGGAAAACTCCAAAAAATATCCCTCAGTGGAATAATTATAACGCTATTTACCATAGATCCAACAAAGGCGGAGGAGCTTGGAAAATAAAAAAGCACGTTCCCGAATCATGGAAAGTATCATATAAAAATCTATACTTCAATGTAAAAATGATGAATTTTAAACACACAGGAATATTTCCTGAACAAGCTGTAAATTGGGATATGTTAGACGCAATTATAAGAAAAAGAAAATCCTCCACAAATGTGCTGAACTTATTCGCATACACAGGAGGAGCTACTTTGGCATGTGCAAATGCCGGCGCTAAAGTTTGTCATGTTGACGCTTCGAAAGGCATGGTGTCGTGGGCAAGAGAAAATGCAGAAATTTCTAATTTAAAGGATTCCCCTATTCGATGGATTGTTGAAGATTGTGAAAAATTTGTTCTAAGAGAAATAAAAAGAAAAAACAAATATGATGGTTTAATAATGGACCCACCTTCTTACGGAAGAGGACCAAAGGGAGAAATTTGGCGAATCGAAGATAATATATATGATTTTATAAAATTGTGTAAAAATGTTTTGTCCGAAAATGCAGAATTTTTTGTCATAAATTCGTATTCCACCGGGCTTTCTGCCTCTGTTATGGGATATATGTTGTCAGATATTCTTCAGAAAAATCTGGGAGGATATGTACATTCAGACGAAATAGGCATACCTGTTTCCTCGTCCGGACTTGTGATTCCTGCCGGAGCAACAGCCATATGGAGCAGCCATAAAATATTTTAGGAAGTGGTTTTTGTGAAAGGATTTATACATTTAGAAAATGTTAGTTATGAAACTACCAATACATACAATAACACTTCAATGACACTGCTCAAAAATATAAATTTTTTTGTAAATAAAGGTGAATTTATATCTGTTATGGGCCCAAATGGGTGTGGAAAATCCACTTTAGCCCGGCTTTTAAATGCAACTCTACTTCCTACTTCCGGCGAAATACACATAGATGGTCTAAATACAAAAAATCATAGTATTGAGATAAAAAAGAAAATAGGAATGGTGTTTCAAAATCCAGACAACCAGATAATTTCTTCCACAGTAGAAGAAGAAATAGCTTTTGGTTTGGAAAATTTGTGTACTCCTACAAAAGAAATGGATACAAAAATAAAAAATGCTCTTCACAAAGTAGGACTGGACGGATTCGAAAAAAAAAGTATAAATTCACTATCAGGAGGTCAGAAGCAAAAACTCATTATAGCCGGCATATTGGCTATGGAGCCGGAAGCAATAATATTCGATGAACCTACTTCTATGCTTGATCCTGACTCTAAAAAAAACATAATGAATATAATCCTAAAATTGAAAAATATTCACAAAATGACAATTATATTAATAACTCACTATATAAAGGAGGCGCTTCATTCCGACAAAGTTGTGCTCTTAAACAAGTCAAAAATTGTTTCAATCATGCCTCCAAAAGACTTATTTTCGGATGTCAAACTCATTGCAAGAAACGGGATTCTACCTCTCGCCTCTACTGATATACTGTATTCTTTAAAAGCTAACGGATATGAAAATTTAGACATAAAAAAATTTCATACCACAGAATGTGCTGAAGAAATAATAAAAATATTGGAGAAAACAAAATGATTTCATTTAAAAATGTTTACTATACATATGACAAATCTGATAGCTTTTCTCTTTCGAATATAAATTTTACTGTAAATAAGGGAGAAATTTTAGGAATAATAGGAAAAAGCGGATCAGGAAAATCTACCATAGTTAGTTTGCTCAGCGGTCTCCTAAAGCCTTTTCATGGTGATGTATTTTTAGGTAACAAAAGCATATTAAATTTAAAAAATGATCTATATTCCAAAATCGGAATACTTTTCCAGTATCCGGAAAAGCAACTGTTCAGTAAAACAATTTATGATGACATCGCATTTGGATTGAGAAACAAAAATACGGATGAAAAAATAATTAAAAAAAGAATCTTAGAGACTATCGAATTTTTGAATATAGATGAAACTTTGCTGGACAAATCTCACTTAAATTTGTCAGGGGGCGAAAAAAGAAAATGTGCCCTTGCAGGAATACTGGTTACCCGCCCTCAAGTATTAATTTTAGATGAATTTACAGCAGGTTTAGATGCTGCATCGGCAACAAAATTGATAAGATATATAAAAATTTATAAAAAAAAAGAAAACGCAACGGTAATTTTTGTTTCGCATGTCATGGAAGATGTAGCTTATTTATCTGACAAAATTTTAATTTTAGACAAAGGAAAACAAATTACCTTTGGGAATTCCAAAGAGATTTTTAAGCAAGATAAAAAACTTTTTAAATTGGGACTTGATATTCCCGATACAACTAAAATAATAAACGAAATAAACAAGCGTGGCTATCAAATACCTTTTGAAATTCAAAAAGAAAAATTTAAGTCTATAATCCTTGAATATTTAAAGAATGCTGAGGTGTAAAATAATTGATTAAAAGAATGTATTTCGGTAAATTTATTCCCGGAGATTCGTTTCTTCATAAAACAGATCCTCGGACAAAAATATTATCCTTATTCATTGTTTTTTATACTGTTTTTACATCTTACAATATTATATCACTTTTAATTATTTTTTCAGGAATACTTATTATCACATTTTTTTCTTCAATTTCTCTTAAAAATTATCTAAAAAGTTTAAAATCTGTTGTTATACTGTCTGTAATTACTTGTTTTGCAAACTTTATTTGTGAATACAACTTTCACTTTATGAAAAACAATTGTTTAGACATAAATTTCAAAGTCATAAAAAGCAGCATGATGGTTTTTGTTAGACTAATTTCAGTAATTTTAATAAGTTCCGTAAATATGTATACCACTTCTCCGCACCAAATATCAAAAGCTTTGGAAAACATTTTTAAACCTCTTAAAATATTTAAAATAAATGTTCAAGAAATAGCTATAACTATAACCATTTCTTTGAGATTTTTGCCCATATTGTTTGAAGAAGCCGAAAATATATACAACGCTCAACTAGTAAGGGGAGCAAAATTTTATGACAAAAATCTTATAATTAGGCTCAAAGCTTACGCTGCCGTAATTGTTCCTTTGTTTATATCATCCTTAAAGAAAGCCAACGATTTAGCAATATCAATGGAATCTAGAGCCTACGATACTACAAAAAAACGTTCTAGCTTTAAAACTTTGAAGTTCAGTTACCGAGATCTAATAGCAGCACTATATATTTTAATTTTACTTTTAGGAGCTTACACATGCAATCAATTCATAATAATATGATTCAGAAAAGAAATATTTTTTTGACACTTTCATATGACGGCACAAATTACCATGGATTTCAAATACAAAAAAATGCTATTACTGTTCAAGAAATTTTTCAAAATGCACTAAAAACTGTTCTCAAATATATTCCTGAAATAAAGGGATGCAGTCGCACAGACTCGGGGGTTCATGCTAATATGTATGGAATTTCTTTCAAAACATATAGCAAAATCGATTGTCAAAATTTGATTTTTGCTCTTAATAGAAATTTGCCGGGTGATATATCAGTAAATTTTTGTAAGGATGTCGATGAAAATTTTCATGCAAGATACTCATGCGTTGCCAAAGAATATGTTTATAAAATACTAAATTCAAAAATTAAAAATCCATTTTTAGACAAATATGCTCTTCACTACTGGTATCCAATAGATGTAGATCGATTGAATAAGGCTGCACGCTATTTTATTGGCAAACATGATTTTACTTCTTTTGCCACAATAGATAAATCTCGTGAAGCTTCAAATATGGTACGAACTATTCAGGATTTGACTATAACGAAAGAGGAAGAATTGATAAATATAAAGATAAAAGCAGACGGATTTTTATACAATATGGTCAGAATAATTGTAGGTACTTTATTAAGAGTAGCGCAAGGAAAAATCGATCCGGAAGATATTTCTAAAATTATAGCTGAAAAAAACAGAGCATTAGCGGGACCCACCGCCCCTGCTCATGGATTGTATCTTAATAAAATTTTTTACTGAAATTACAAATTTGAGGAAGGTGAAAAGTTACTACGTGTAACTTACAAATATGAATTTTAAAGATATCCACACTAAATTTCACGGTTTTTTAAAAAAAACAAAATCAAATAACCAAAAAATACTTAACGATGTAAAAAATATAATATTAATACTTGCAAGTAGTTTTGTATTCATGATTTTGTGGGTAAATCGAATAAATTTTCTTCCTGAAAATATCATTTTATGGGCACAAGAAAAAATTTTTTCTATAGGATTTTTAGATTCTTTCCCCTGTAAAATTGATGGTGAAAAAATTTTAAGCAAAAATTTTCAAATTTATGATAAAAATATATATGCCTTAAGCGATACTTCCCTCAGTATAATAAATTCAAAAGGTAAAATTGTTAGAAAATCTAAGCATAATTTTAGTAATCCTTGCCTGAAAATTAGCGGAATTCGACAAATTATTTATGATATTGGCGGAAAAAATTACAAGTTAGAAAGTTTTTGTAAAACATTATTTGAAGGCAAAACTGATAAAAAAATTATATCTTGCGCAGTTTCGGAAACCGGATCTTTTGCGATAATTACGGAATCTGTAAATCATTTGTCTGAACTAACCGTGTACAACAAATCTCATGCCGAAAAATATCATTATTATTTTTCGGACATTTATGTAACGGATGTCTGTTTAAACTCCTTTGCTACCAAGGCTTTTATTAGTGGAATTTCAACAGAAAACGGCGAAATAACATCAGAAATTTATGTTCTTGATTTTACATCTGAAATCCCTGAACATAAAATTAAATTAAGCAACAATACTTGTACTACCTTAAATATTTTATCAAATGAAAATTTACTTGCAATCGGTGACAAATATATGTCATTTATAAATACTAAAAATTATACCAATAAAAATCTGGAATATAATAATAAAATATTGAAATTTTATGATTTTAGTAAAGATTATGGAATATGTTGTTGTTTGACACCTTCTGTAGCTGATAACGAAAGCGATGAAATCATATCAGTAGATATCGCCGGGAACGAGATTACCAAACTGGACACGGAAGTAGGACTTCGTAGCATATCTCAGCGAAAAAATCGAATTATAGGTGTAAGTGCAGATAAACTTTATTCCTATAGTATTTCAAGCAAACTTGAAGGTACTATGCCCGTTAAGCACCATTTGAAAAAAATTATACTATTGCCAAATTCCACTATGTATACTTTGCGCGGAACCACAATTGATAAAATAAAAATAAATTTAAATAAAAAGTAGTTCATTAATTCTAAAAATCAATTATCGAATTTCTTAAAGCCAATTCTTTGATGCTCTTATGACACGTAAATAATATAATTTGCCTTTTCGATGTCTCAGAATATTCTTTCAAAAATTTCAAAAGGTTTGCTAAACGTGTTTCGTCGTATTGCATAAAAATATCATCTAGAAGCAACGGAATATTTTTACTATTTTCCGATACCATTTCTGAAATTGCTATTCTCAAAGAAAAATATGCCTGATCAATCGTTCCACTGCTAAATTTATTGTATTCCGTAATAAACCCCTCATTATTTATCAAAATAGTGTAGTCTTTTTGAACACGAATCTCTTCATATTTATTTTTAATAATACTACTAAAAATTTCAGAAACCCTTTGATTTAGCTTGGGACTGAAATTTTTTCTTAAATTGTCTGAAATATTTTCAATTGTAGAATAAGCAATTTCTAAACTTTTCAAGTAATTTGTCATTTGTGTTAATTTATTTTCTTTATCTTCTAATTGAATTTTAAGTTCATTGGAATCATCATCAAATACTCTAATACTTTTTTGTAAATTTAATATTTTTTCTTCCAAATCCAAATTATTTAAATTCTTCAGCCTAGATATTTTGTGATCTATTTCTAGTTTATTCAACTCTTGAAAATTAATTTTAGGCTTCATTTTGTTTTTTATAAGATTTAAATTTGCCAAAGAACAATCATTTATATCCAGAACATTCGCTTTTATTTTTATTTTTTCTTCTAACATTAAAATTTTTTTATAAGTTTTTTCTAAATCTTCGATCAAAAACTTACACTGTTTATAAGAATTTACAATTTTTATTTTAGAAACATCTTTCATAAGATCTCTAATAGACGTAATTATTTGGTTTTTTATGTCATCGCATTTTTCGTCTATTTTTCTAATCGACTGAACTTCCCCGTAAAAATCAACAATTGAATTCACTTCAAATTTATTTAAAATTTTTTCAATTTTAATTTGCTGTTTTTTTAAATTTTCTTGCAGTGACTTTTTATTTAAATTCACTAGTTTTTTTAGAGAATTAATCTTTTTGTGTTTTTTTATGTACACACTCAGACTTACTATTCCGGATAATACGCCTAAACTTAAAAGTAAATAGAACATGAAATTATCTTTTCCCAGTACCATGAAAACAATGCATAAAGCCACTGAAAAAAATATATCTAAACTATATAAGATCAATAAAACATTACTTAACTTACCCTGCGTTACACAAGATTTTAAATCTGGATAACTATCAACTAAATCATTTAAATTATCACTATCGCATAAATTTTTATTCAAATAATCAAATTTTTCAAGATTGTTCAATTTATCTATTTCCACTCTAGCATCATCTATTTTTGATGACAAAATTTTTATATTGCCGTATTCTTTCTGAAAATTTTTATAATTTTTCGGCTTTGAACGAATTAACATTGTAAACTGATTGCACAAATTATCTATGTTTTTTATTTTTAATTTCAAATTATTTATATAATTTTCAGAAAAATCCTCTAAAAAATTTATTTTCGATTTTAAACTTTCATAATCCTTTTTTTCTAATATCAAACTTTCTATATCTGACAAATATTTAGCGCTTTTGACCGCCGACAAAAACTTTTCAATTTCTGATTTTTCATCTTTTAATTTATTTAATTTTTTTATAGATTCTTGAATCTTGTGTTGCCGGTCTTCTTTTTCTTTTAAATTGTGAATTTTTATCTTTAACTCATCAATTTCATATTTTAATTTTGGTATTTTTCCTGAACGTTTTGTTGAACTTTCTAAATCCTTTATAGCTTCCAACAATCTCTTAGATACTGTAAAATTACTATTTTCAGAAAAATTAGCTATAATTTTTTCTGCAGTTTTATCTTCTTCTTTTTTATATATTTCGAAATCGCTTTTACCTATGTTGGCCATAAAACTGCTTCTTTCAAAACTTCTTATATCTATTCCGAACAAATATTCACCTATTTCCTGACCTTTGCCTAGTATAATATTTTTTCCTGTTGATATATTTTGAAATATCACATCATCCTTGGATGGTGACGAAGAACTCAATCTCTTTTGAATCTCGTACTCATTTCCATCGTACTCAAATACTATTTTTCCGCCCATAGATCCTCCCGACCATGGAGTGTATTTTTCTCTTAAGAAACGATTTTTAGATGTGGTTTTTTCGCCTGCCCTTTTACTATAAAACATCATTTTTATAAATTCCATTATCGTGGATTTTCCGTATTCGTTAGGCCCATAAATTATCTGTAATCCTTCTTTGAATTCCATGGAAAAATCATTAAATTTTCCAAAACCTACTATATGAATGTTTTTAATTTTCACTATATTTCACATCACTTTCAAAAGCTTTTAGACCCAATTTTAAAGCATTTTTGAGCAATCGAACTTGAATTTCATCGGACTCATTTTCGATTTTATGGAGAATATCTTTAATAAATAAAGACCTAAAATCTGTTCTATATTTTAATTTTTCGATATCTATTTTTTCAAAAGTATTATCCACCACAACACAATAAAAAACAAATTCTTTTAATAAGGATTCTAAATTTTTAGCGTCAATATATAAATTTTCTTTTGTTTCTCCCACCAGCGTGAGTTTATAGATATTTTCTGAATAATTTTCATATTTATCATTAAGATAATTTATTACAACATTTTTCACATCATTTTCGTTATCACAATCTGAAATATCAATTTCGCTTGTTATGTATTTTCGGGAAGAAATTTTTTCAAAATTCATACTGCAAAAATTTTTATCTACATAGCCCAAATAAAATCCCTTATCTCCCGGTTCATCAAACCCCAAACTTTCGGGAGAACCGCTATATGCATAAAATGTGTCTGCTGATTTGCATATCTCGCTCCTTTTATGTATGTGACCAAGAGCCATGTAATCCATCCCGCTATTCCCTATCTCAGAAATTGTAATTGGATTATAAATTTTTTTCATATCTGATATTTCCGCATGAAGCACACATATATTTACGAAATCATCCTTTAAAAAATTAAAATTTTCAAGAAAACTTTTTCTTTCATATCTTCCTGTAAAAGCCGCTCCCCATACTCTTAAATTAAGCTGAGGAAATTCTATACTTTCCAAATTATTTTTCTTAAATATGTGCACATTTTCAGGCCAAATCGAATTATACGGAGAATCCGCAGTAAACGGGTCGTGATTTCCGGGAGAAATTACAATTTTAAACGGAGCTTTTTCACAAATATTTTTCACTTCTTCAACCTCTGACAACAATACATCGGTATTATCAAATAAGTCACCTGCAACACATAAAAGCTGAACATTTTCGAGCTCGCACTTGTTTATTATTTTAAAAAATGAATTTTTGATTTCATTTCGTCGTTCATGAGATCTATCTCCAAGCGATAATGCCGACGCTCCAATATGTACATCCGAACAATGAGCAATTTTAATTTTCAATTTATTTCATCCCTTCAGAAAATATTTATTTAAAAAAATAAAATATTTCTCTTGTATTCAATATAATTATGGTGTATACTAATTTTAAGTCTTGTGCAACAAATAATCAAGATGCATGTGATTTGACATGCAGTCATTTGGGTGCTATGCGACGAATGACTGTGAACCATGTCAGGCGGGGAACCGAGCAGCATTAAGCAGTATGTTTCGTGCGATATAGTTAATTCGGTGACTGCATGTTAAGTTACATGATTGAGAATTGATTTTGCAAGCGAGGTATTAAAGCATGTATCAAGCGCTTTATAGAAAATGGCGTCCAAAAAGTTTCAGTGATGTAATCGGGCAAAATCATATAACCGAAACGTTGAAAAGAGAAATTGATTCAAATAAAATTTCTCACGCTTATCTTTTTACAGGTTCCAGAGGTACAGGAAAGACAACTTGTGCAAAAATATTTGCCAAATCTGTAAATTGTGAAAACAAGGTTTCGGGTGAAGCTTGTAGGAAATGTGAAATTTGTAAAGAAGCTGAATCTGAAAATTTGTTAGACATAATTGAGATAGATGCAGCAAGCAACAATAGTGTGGAAAACATAAGAGCAATGAAAGAAGAATTGGCATTTTCGCCCGTAAAATGTAGGTTTCGTGTTTATATTGTGGATGAAGTGCACATGCTTTCAATGGGCGCATTTAATGCTTTTTTAAAAATATTAGAAGAGCCCCCAAAACATGTTATTTTCATTTTAGCCACAACCGAAGTACAAAAAATTCCGGCAACCATACTTTCTCGATGTCAGAGGTTCGATTTTTATCGCATTTCGTCAGAAGATATATTTAAAAGATTAAAATATATATGTGAAGAGGAAAAAATATACATTGAGGACGAAGCTTTAAAATTAATTTCTACTTCGGCGGACGGAGCTATGCGCGACGCCTTATCTATTCTTGATCAATGTTGTAATTTATCTAAAGATTATATAACAGCAGAATCCTTAAAAAAAATTTTAGGAATATCAGGTACTGAATATCTTACAAAATTCATGGATTTCATATGCAATCATGACGGAAAATCGTGCCTTAATCTTTTAAACGACCTTTATATGCAGTCCAAAAACCTCACCTCTCTTTGTGAAAGCATGTTAGATTATTATCGAGATATAATGGTATACAAAGTAACAAATTCCGGCGACGAAAATGTAAAAAGGTTTGCGTCTCAACTAAATATGCAATATATCATAAATTCGATGGACATACTTCAAGATTCTATTAAAAATATAACATTAGGAGCAAATAGTAAGATAGAGCTTGAACTGACTTTAGTGAAACTTTGCATACAAAATAGTCAAAATAATAGTGATTCATATTACAACGGAAAAGTAAATTTGGCAAAAAAAATTAGCAAAGATGAAGAAAAAATTCCTCAAAAGATCAACATTTCTTCAGAAATATTCAGTTTACCCGTTTCTGAAGATGATTTCAAACCTTGGGAAAAAATTTTAGAAAAACTAAAAGAAAAACCGGAGTTGAAATCGCTTTATATTGCCCTAAAAGACTCTAAAGCGCACGAAAATAAAAGTTATATATTGATAGAATCTGAAAGAGCAATGGCTTTCGAACTTTTAAGAAATTCTAATTATAGAAACGCAATAAAAAGTATTATAAAAGAAGAAACTGGAAAGTATTACAATTTGGGTCCTTATACTCCTAAAATAAAAGTCGCAGATGACCCATTAGACAAAATATTAGAAAAAGCACAAAAAAATAATATAAAGTTGGAGGAAAAATTATGAAAGTTAGACTACCTAAAAGCGGAGCAGGAATGAATGATCTTCAAAAACTCGCAAAACAAGCTCAGGAAGCGCAGAAAGAAATGGAAAAAGCATCGGAACAGCTCGAGGAAAAAGAATATAGCGCTAGTTCCGGCGGAGAAGCGGTAAAAGTTACCATATCCGGAAAATTAGAAATTAAGGAAATTAATATTAAACCTGAAGTTGTGGACCCTGAAGACGTAGGAATGCTTTCCGATTTGATAATTGCAGCCACAAACGAAGCGATTAAAAAAGCTACCCGGGAAAAAGAGGAAATGATGAACAATATTTCGGAACAAATGAACATTCCGGGGCTATTTTAAAATGAATAAATGTTTCATCACACCTCTTGAAAAACTTGCAGAAAATTTTGAAAGTCTTCCGGGAATAGGCAACAAAACAGCTTTGCGTTTGGCGTATTCGATTTTAAAAATGCCAAAAGAAAAAGTTAGTGATTTTGCTCAATCTATAATAAATGCCAAAAATAACATTCATTATTGTGAAAAATGTTGTAATTTTACAGATAAAAAAATATGTGATATCTGCTCTGATGGCTCACGTGATATTCATACAATATGTGTTGTAGAAGATCCTCGAGATGTTAACGCAATCGAAAAAACACAAGAGTTTCATGCGTTGTACCATGTTTTGCATGGCACAATATCCCCTTTAAATGGCGTGGGACCCGAACAAATTCGTATACGTGAATTGCTAAAAAGAGTTCATGAAAATGAAATAAAAGAAGTTATTGTCGCTACCAATCCCACTGTCGAGGGAGAAGCCACGGCCATGTATATTTCGAAATTGTTGAAACCACAAGGCATAGTGGTTACACGTTTGGCATATGGGATACCCGTAGGAGCTACCTTGGAATACGCTGATGAAATAACTTTATCTCGAGCACTTAAAGGCAGACGGGAAGTTTAATATTCTATTTTCAAATATAATTTTGCTATACTTAGCTGTATCCCTTGTTAATATGTAGACATTTTTACAATAAAATATAGAGGCCGCTCATTTATATTGGGCAGTCTTATTATTTTTGTTTAAATTCAATTACAACAAACAAATTTTTCTGCTATAATTAATTCAAAAAGGACTGAAAAATAAATATGAAAATTAAAGAAAAAGTGCAATTAGCCATAGAACTTCTAAAAAAAGAATACCCGGTCTGCAGATGTACACTAAATTATGAAAATGACTTACAACTACTCATAGCTACCCGACTAGCTGCTCAGTGTACAGATGCTCGAGTCAATACTATAACTCCACAACTTTTCAAAAATTATAAAAATGTACACGAATTTTCAGAAGCAAAAATAGAAGATATACAAAACATAATAAAGCCTTGCGGATTTTACAAAATAAAATCTCTGGATATAATAGAAATGTGCAAAAAAATTGTAAACTGCTTTGAGGGAAAAGTTCCAAACAATATAGATGACTTAACTTCATTACCCGGAATAGGGCGAAAAACAGCCAATGTGTTACTGGGAGAAATTTACAAAAAAGATGTTATAATAGTTGACACCCATTTTACAAGACTTACAAATCGTTTAGGATTTCACAACATGAAAGACCCTACTAAAATAGAACTTTTTATGAAAAATTTAGTGCCTGTGGGTGAAGCAACAAGCTTTTGCCACAGGCTGGTTGCACACGGAAGGTCTATTTGTACAGCTACACATCCTAAGTGCAATATATGTTGTTTGAAAGAAATCTGCAATTTTTCATATCTCTATTCATAGACGCTAGCATAATATTCATTCATTGTCATCAATTTATTATCTTTATAAATATAGTATCCACAAGTGTAATATCCGTATCCATCATGCGACATGTATAAAGTCTCTTTTTGTCTATTCATAAACGCTTTGTAAAGATCATCATCTTCTTTTAAAATTTTTATCGCAGAAGAATCACGAATAGACATACCGATACTATATAGACGATTCTTGCTTGTGTCATAATATAAATTATAATAATGTCCGTTACTGTATACTATTATACTTTTAGATTTTTCAGGATTTTGTGTTTCTGTTTCATTACCTTTTAAATCAAAATATCTGTTAATAAATGCGTGCATTCCGGTATATATAGCCCCTGACGTTGCACCAAAATTATTATCATTTGAAATAATTTTCGCACTTTTTAATTTTATCAGTATCTCTTCATATTCTCTGTCTTCTATTATAACTTTACAATCTTTCGAATTTTTAATTTTTTTAATCAAAGAAGATATTGCTTCCATTGCCTCTTTATCATTAACATTCTTTTCGCTTTTTTCGTGGGCATTAAAATTTAAAAGTTTTTCTCTATAAAAATCATCATTATATAATTTTAGAACGGAAGCATTGAACCAACACATATTACCATGCCATTTTATATATCTTATTTCTTTGTTTGAGTCCAAATTAAAAGTTTCTTTCGGGATAGTCGTATTAACCCTTTCGCTTTCTTTTTGAGTACTATCATCAAGTCTTTCGCTTTCTTTTTGAAAATTATCGTAAATTGCCTTAGCTAAAAATCCAACCCCTGCAGTAACTGCAACTGCCGGAAGAACTTTAGTGCACACTTTTGAAAGTGTTTTTTTAACTTTAGATTTTTCCATAGCTGAAGTCTGCGAACCAAAAAGTGTTAACAAAGATAATGTGAAAACTAATATTCTCTTCATTTAATATCTCCTTGTCTTATGTTATGATACCATTATAACATAATTAAAATTAAATTGCAACATTTTTTAAAAAATTAAAAGTGCAGCAACTTCAATCTGCACTTTTTGAGTTATATATATTCATTTTGCAAAAGCGATAACCAGACAAAGCACACTTTCGGCACCACTACTCAGTAACGTTTTTGAGCATTCCCTAAGTGTATTTCCGGTAGTACAAACATCATCAATCAACAAAATCTTCTTGCCTTTAATTTCAAAATTTGTATTAACTTTATAAACATTTTTTACATTTTCACTTTTATATACGGATGCAATATCATGCTGAGCGGGATTATCAACGATTTTAAGCAGTACATTTTGATACGGAATGTCAAGAATTTTACTTATTTCCTCTGTCAAAATTTCACACTGATTATATTTTCTTTGCATCTTTCTCTTTAAAGAAATCGGAACAGGAACAATAAAATCAACTTTTTCTGGATAATTTTTAAAAGCTTTGACCATTGTAGAAGAGAAAAACTTACAATTTCCAACTTTACCACAAAATTTAAACCTTATAATAGCATCTCTTATCTTACCGGAATAAGTAAACGGAGCAATACAATTAATTTTCTTGTTATTGACAATACCAATCTGCTTTCTAGAAAATTCAAATGTTAAAATTTTATCACATGATGAACAAATTAGTTTATCTTCACTAACAATATCCTCACAAAGTGCACAACGGCCAGGAAACATAAAATTACATAAACTTTTGAAAAAATTTAAAAAAATCTTAATCAAAATAATTCACCGCATCTATTAATTGGTCATCTTCGTTAAAATCAAGCATTTTTCTATTTAACAAATCTATTTTTTCCTCGCTCATCGACGATTCCATGGAAGGGACTACTCCGACTTTATAGACATTATTGTTGGATTTTGTAACATAATATGCGTCAGGAAAGGACATTACACTTCCATTCATAAGCGAAATAACCTTTTTTCTCACTGCATTTCCGGAAGTTTTGTCACCAATTACATAAAACTTATCTTCGTCTTTTATGCACGAAGCTATCAATTCCGATGGCCCTGAAGTATATTTATTAATCAAGCAAACAACTTTAATATCCGGCAACAATGTTTTTGAAGAACAAACAATATCTTTTTGATCATTTTTATCTATTGTGCTTAGTATATTTTCACCAGAAATTATACTTTTAATAACCTCAAAAGCCTCTTCGTCTTTTCCTTTATCACAATTTCTTAAATCAATAATAAAATCAAAAATATTATTTGAAATATAATTTTTAAATTTATTTTCGAATACTTTTCCCAACCCTGTAGCGAGATTACCTATTCTTATATATCCTATTTTTGAATTAATAATATTATCGGACATATCTACAGAAAGATTTTTATTATCATTTACAAATTGTTCATATTCAACATCTGTAAAAAATTCACAACTCTCACTAATTCCAGAAGCATATCCTTTACAAATTTCGTTTATAAGTTTGCTTTCATCTATATTTTCTATACATAAATTTCTAATATTATAGTCGACTTCACTCAAAGCAGAATACATTTCTTGCTTCTCTTGATTATAAGAAATCACACTATTAAACTTATTCATGGCCATTTTATATCCCAGAGAATAGACTACGGCACCCACAACAAACACAATTACTATAGTTGTTATCAGAGAAATTTTTTTACTCACAATTTTCATTTTAAAAAATCACTCCTGCCAAAATACTTATACTATTTCTAAAGGATTCCTTCTGACGCCGTTTACACGATATTCGAAATGTAAATGAGGGCCGGTAGAAAACCCGGTATTGCCTACATTCCCTATAACTTGTCCTTGAGAAACAGATTGACCTTTAGATACAGCCACACTGCTCATGTGACCATAAAGCGTTGAGACTCCATTCCCGTGGTCAATCACAACAAATTTTCCATATCCTCCTCCGCCTTTTCCGTTAGAATCAACAATAGTATTAACCATTATTACTTTCCCGCTGGCAGAAGCCACTATATTGGCACCATATATTGCTCTTCCGGCAATATCAATAGCTCCATGAGCGTGAGAACGATTTTGTGTATCGCTGAAACCTGAGCTTATCGTCTTGTATCCCGGAACGGGCCATATAAATCCACCTTTTCTAAGCTGCACCGGAACATTCGCATTAGCCGGCTGCTGGCTTTGAGCCTTTTTTTGATTATCGTAATATTTTTGAATCTCTGCATCTATTACTTTCATCTGAGCATCGTTTTGATCTATAGCTTTTTTAACTTCTTTTTCAGAATTTTGAAGATCATTCAAAAGTTTTTCGCTTTCATCTAAAAGATTTTGTAAAACCTCACGACTTTTTTCTAAATTTACTCTTTCAACTTCTTGATCTTTTTTTATCTGATTAATTTCAGACTCCTTAGCTTCAACATTTTTCAAATCATTTTTTAAGTCTTCTATGGCGTTGTTTATACTTTTACTTACAGACTTCACTATATCCGCCTTGTCAAGAAAATCTTCAAAATCCTTTGCTCCCAAAACTATATCTAAAGTGGAAGCATCGCCTGCTTTGTATATTAAAACTAAACTTTTTTTCAAAGTTTCGACTTTTTCGTGAATTTCGTTATTTAATTCACTTATTTGTTCTCTCAAAATACTAATGTCTTTATCTAAATTATTTATGTAAGCATTTAGAACATCTATCTGTTCTTGTACAACTTTTACCTGCTTGTCCAACGAATCCTTGTTTTTAGCTTCTTCATTCACTTTTGAACTCGCTTGTTTTAACTCCTCAGATAACTGTTTTTTTCTTTTTTGAAGTTCGGATTTAGAACGAGTATTTTCTTCAAAGCTTCCTGCAAACACTAGCGGAGCTGAGGCATATCCTGAAAGTATCAGCCCGGATACCAAAATTGAGCAAACATAATTTACAGTCCTTTTACCAAGCAACAACGTCTCCACCCTCTTTCATAAGATATTTTCTTATGGATATATAGCTTCCGATTATTCCAAAAATTACTCCGGATCCTAAAAATGCCAAGAACAACTTCCAGAACATATTTTGGCAATATATCCCATTAAATGGCATAATTTCGGAAACCACTGACCAAAATACATCGTAGATTAAATCAAGAATTATTGTTGATAACACAGCTGAAACAAAACCTATTATTATTCCTTCAACTATAAACGGCGCCCTAATAAAAGAATTTGTAGCGCCAACAGATTTCATTATGCTTATTTCAAATCTCCGGCTGTGCATAGATATGCGAATGGTGTTAGCAATTATAAACAAAGAAACTATTCCCAACGAACAAACAATCCAAATTCCCGCATGAGTTATAAGATAACTCAAATTTGTAAGCTTTTGAGCAGTTTCACTTCTATCACTGATTGAATCCACTTCGGGGATACTCTTTATTTCTGAAACCGTATCATTGTACAAAGACAAGTCCTGCATAGTAACATGAAATGCTTCCGGAAAAGGATTGTCTTCCTCACAAACCACATCATATAAAGTTCCCAGAACTTCTTGATATTTTTCTGCCGCTTGTTGACTTGAATAATATTCACAATTAACAATATTTTCTATACTATAAATTTTTTCTTCTACACTTTTCACATCAGAAGACTTAATATCACTATTCAAAAAAACTGTAATACTATTCTTATTTTCTACTGACTTAAGCGCAGCATTCACATTATAGGAGAGCAAAACTGCTCCACCGGTTAATATCATACAACAAATCATAACAAGCATCGACGCAGCGGACATGACTCTATTAATCCAAAGATTTTTAAATCCTTCTTTCAAAAAATATTTAATGCTGTGTATGTTCACTGATTGTCACCTCTTTTTGGAATGTCGTTATGAATTTTTCCATTCAAAATTTCAATCACTCTGAAATTAAATTTTTCAACAATGGAAATGTCGTGAGTAACCATTATAATCGTAGTTCCGCATTTATTTATTTCACTTAGCAACTCCACCAATTCATAAGACATTGACGGGTCAATATTTCCTGTAGGCTCGTCCGCAATAATAATCCCGGGATTATTCACCAAAGCTCTGGCAAGCCCTACCCTCTGTTTTTCTCCGCCGGACAGCTCCGAAACTTTGCGTCGAGCTTTATCATTCAAACCCACAAGATTCAAAACATATGGCACTCTTTTTCGGATATCTCTAGATTTTGCTCCTACTGCGTGCATTGCAAATGCCACATTGTCAAAAACTGTCATTTTTTCAATAACTCTGAAATCTTGGAAAACTATTCCCATTTTTCTTCTTAGATACGGAATTTTTCGTCTTTTCATTTTCTTTAAAGATTCGTTATTTACAAATATATCTCCGCTGGTAATTTCCTCTTCTTTCGTAAGTAATTTCAAAAAAGTGCTTTTTCCGGAGCCCGAAGGTCCCACTACAAAAACAAACTCTCCTTCATGAATCTTAACACTTATATCGTCAAGAGCTTTTACCTGAGAGCTGTATTCCTTAGTTACATTTTTAAACTCAATCATAATATCTCCTATCTAAAATATGTGTTGCTGTAAAATACTTGAAGCAACACATATCACAAAAATTATTTAAACTAAAACTTAACAGGGTTGGACATCAAATATTTCTTAACCATCAGAGCAACTTTGAACACTATAGCATCTTCAAATTCTCTCAAATCCAATCCAGTAATCTTTTTGATTTTTTCCAATCTATATACAAGGGTGTTTCTATGTACGAACAATTTTCGAGAAGTTTCAGACACATTCAAGCTATTTTCAAAAAATTTCTGAATGGTAAATAAGGTTTCTTGGTCCATAGTTTCAACAGAGCCTTTTTTAAATACTTCTTTTAAGAAAGTTTCGCAAAGAGTTGTAGGTAATTGATAAACTAATCTGGCAATTCCCAAATGATCGTAAGTTATGACATTTTTTTCTGTATCAAATACTTTGCCCACTTCTATCGAAACTTGAGCTTCTTTGAAAGATCTAGCCAGGTCTCTTATTCCACTAACAGCAGTTCCTACTCCTACAACCACATGGGTGTAATACTCCCCGGACAATGTGTCAACTATAGAAGCGGCCAGCTTTTCAAGAGATTTCGGATCTGTATCTTTTTTAATTTCTTTAACTAATGCTATATCTGTTTCGTTAATACTTATAACAAAATCTTTAGATTTGTCAGGAAACAGCCCTTGAACGACTTCAAACGGAGATACATCTGACTTAGATATAACTTTTATTATCATACATACACGGTTTACATCACCATTGAATTTCATTTCTCTTGCCTTTAAATAAATATCGCCGGGCAATACGTTGTCTAAAAGTACATTCTTCACAAAATTAACTTTGTCATATTTTTCATCATGATGTTGCTTTACACTGTTCATGGCTACGGCTAGAATTGCTGCTTCTCTGGCTGCAGATTCATCAGTCCCTGTTACAAATACAGCGAATTCCGGACTCGTTGGGTTTCCGAATGATTTAAAATAATAATTTCCTGATATAAAAGCATCATTGGACAAAAACAATTCTGAATTAACAGAGCTCATGCTTTCACCTATTTTAGAAGGATCGTTACAGGCAATAATTACAGAAGAATCGTCAATAACGCCCACCATTCCTTTCATTACATCAGATGTTTGACGTACTATATTTTGAAATATTCTGTTAGACATTAATCAATCTCTCGCTTTCTTTTAAATTAGTATTTAATTTCTTGTCAGAATGTAGATAAATCACCGATTCTTTTATTAATTATATACAATTAATTAATTTTTTGCAACCTTATTTAAAGATAATTAAAGCGAATAAAACCAAAAATTACGTTTTGCACACTTATTAATTAAATATAATTTTTTTATGTAAAATATGCACTATTTTAGTAACTAAAAAAAGTGCCTCATATCAAAAGCACCTTTACTTTATGTAAACTATTTAACTAAAGCGGAATCTTCACTTGAAACTCTCACTATTTCCACGTTCGTGTTATTTTCATATCCGATACTCTGGTTAATAGAGTCAGCCGTTTTATATTTCATACTAAGAGATATATTTTCGCTTTGACATTCTTCTAATTGTTTTGAAGCTTTACAGACTTTATCCGTATACTCTGTAAGTTGAGCTTGTCCAAAAATATAAACCGAAATCCCGACTGCTGCTACAAAAAAAGTCGAAAAAGCCGAATAAATCATTGCTTTTATGGTTTTGCTTTTTTCAATTTTCTTGTTGAAAGTTTTTGGTAAATTTACTACCTGGCCACGCTTATCATGTTTCGAAGGAATTACATTGAATGCTGCATTTTTATCGTACATTTAATAAACATCTCCATCCATTTTATAATTTTTCACAAGCTCTGAGCTTTGCACTCCTGCTTCTAAAATTTAAATCAACTTCTTTTTCCGAAGGTTTAACGGCCTTTTTACAAATGATTTTTGACAACGGACTTTTACCGCACACGCAAACAGGAAAATCCGGAGGGCACACACAACCCTGCGACCAAGTTTTCATCCGAGATTTTACTATTTTATCTTCCAAAGAATGGAAAGTAATAACTATCAATTTCCCGCCGGTATTCAAAATTTCAAAAGCTCCGTCAAGCCCCGAAGATAGGCTATCTAACTCGTTATTAACATAAATTCGAAGCGCTTGAAAAGTCCTTTTTGCAGGATGACCGCCACTACGTCTCGAAAATGCCGGAATGGAATTTTTTACTATTTCAGAAAGTTCTGTAGTAGTTTCAATCGGCTTTTTGATTCTGGATTTTACTATAGAATTTGCAATTCTGGAAGCAAATTTTTCTTCGCCGTAGTCTCTTATAATATTTCTAATAGTTTCATAATCGCATAAATTCACTACATCATACGCAGACTCTCCCGATTTGCTCATTCGCATGTCGAGCACAGCTTCTTTATTATATGAAAATCCTCTGTCAGCTTCGTCTAATTGGTAAGAAGACACACCTATATCAAAAACCACGCCATCAACAAAATTATAACCTAAATTATGTACTATGTTAGATATATCGGAAAAATTCCCTTGCACAACAACTACGTTTTTAAAATTCTCAAAACGTTTTCTACAAACTTCTATAGCGTCAGGATCTTGGTCTATGCATATAAGTCTTCCTTTATCTGACAATCTTGAAGCTATTTCATAAGACAATCCTCCACCACCGGCTGTACCATCTACATATAAGCCATCCGACTTAATATCTAAAACTCTTATAGTTTCATCCAACAAAACAGTCTTGTGGCTAAACTCCAAAATTATGCTCCTCTTTCTCTTTTATGCTAATATGAAACCACTCGCCGATTTCAGTGGCTACATTTTAGTAGATTACTACTTTTTTATACGTAAATCAATACAAAAAATTCACATTTTAAATTTTTTGTACAATTAACTATATTTTTTAAAAAAATAACCTTTTTATAATTGATTTTTGCCATAAATTAAACGTGCTTTTACATCCGGAAAAAAGTTAACTGCATTTCCTTCATCGGTGTCAATGTGCATAGCCAACGAAAATTTTTCACTTACCCTGACCACAACATCATCAAATATAGTTTTTCTTTCCGCACTTTCTATTAATACTTTTACAATTTGGTTATCCTTCACAAAAAAACCTTCCGCATCTTCCGGCGTCATATGGATGTGCCTTTTGGCAACTATTAGACCTTCAGATATTGTGCATTCACCTTTAGGACCAATAATTTTGCATGCAGAAGAATTTTCCAAATCGCCCGATTCCCTTATAGGCGGAAAAACGCCCAATTTTCTAGCATCTGTTAAAGATATTTCAATTTGTGTTTTTTTTCGAAACGGGCCAAGAATCGTTACATTTTTTATTTCGTTTTTCTCACTTTGAATAGTTACTTTTTCAAAGCATGCAAATTGTCCCGGCTGAGATAAATCTTTTTTCTTGCTAAATTCGTAATTTTCTCCAAACAGTACATCACTGACATCTTTCGACAAATGAATATGTCTTGCCGAAACTTCTACAGGAATAAATTTCATAAATTAGCGCTTAAAATTTAAGCTTCCTCCCTTCAAAATTAAACCATTTTATTCAAAATTTTTTTATCAATATTACAAAATTTATCATTTTCAAAATTTATGAAATCAGCAAAAGCAGAAGCTTTTTGAACAAAAATTTCCCCTTCTTTTGAGTTTAAATTTTCACTTATACCATCAATAGATATCACAATATCGTCAGAATTAAACGAACGATATTTAATAATTATTGGTTCATCGACAGGAAGAACCATGCTTCCGGAAAAAACAGAGTATGGACAAATCGGAGTAACCACAGCACAATTAACAGAAGGGTGTACAACAGGTCCACCGGCAGAAAATGAGTACGCAGTCGAACCGGTTGGAGTAGAAATAATCACTCCATCCGAACGATATTTACATATCAATTTTTTCCTTTCGTACACTTCATAGTCAGAAATCCTGGAACTGAGATTTCTTATTAAAGCAGCTTCATTTAAAACAAGTTTGGATTTTCCGTTGTATCTTACTTCCATAAGCATACGTCGGTTAACAGTAAATTTATTTCTGGTAATGTCAAAAATTTTATCTGTTTGGCTTAACTCCAGCGAAGACAAAAAGCCTATTCTCCCTGCATTCACTCCAAGTATATATTTTCCATAAATTGCAGCTATTTTAGCAAAATGCATAATGGTACCGTCACCGCCAAGCACAAGAACCACATCACATTTTTTTATAAGATCATCTAAATTTTTTTCGTAATTAAATTTAAAATCCATTGAATCTGTCAACTTGTTCCGCAGAACACTTACCTCTAAATTACAATTAAACAGCACGTTTACAATTTCAGTCAAATATTTTAAAATATTTTCTTTATATGAATTATAAACAACAGCTATTTTTTTCATAAATGCACCTTAAAACTTATAATTTTTCATGAGAATCTTCCACTATATCTTCGATGTTCACAAATTCATCGATGTAAGGAGCTTGAGATTTCTTTACAAGGACAAGATATTCAATGTTTCCTTCAGGACCTTTTATAGGCGAATAATCAAGTGCCAAAATTGCAAACCCATTTTTTATACAAAAATTGCATACTTTATTTACCGCGAAAATATGAAGTTTCTTATCTCGCACTATACCATTTTTTCCTATATTTTCTTTACCCACTTCAAACTGAGGTTTAATCAAGCAAACTCCTATCGCACCGGGCTCCACGATATTCCTTATCGATTCCATAACCAGTGTCAACGAAACAAATGAAACATCCACCGTAAAAAATTCAATTTCATCCCTAATTAAGGGAACATCTATATTTCTTATATTTGTTCCTTCCAAATTTACAACCCTGGAATCGTTAAGTAATTTTTCAGCGAGCTGACCATGTCCGACATCCACACTATAGACTTTACTGCAACCATTAATAAGCATGCAATCTGTAAACCCACCGGTAGAGGCACCTACATCCATAGCCACTTTTTCTGAAATATCTATGTCGAAATTTTTGAGAGCTTTTTCTAATTTAAGTCCTCCACGACTAACATATTTTAACCCGCCGGATTTGACTTCAATCACTATATCTTCTTCGAATTTTTCACTGGGTTTTTGTATTTCTTTACCATTAACAAAAACCAATTTTTCCGTAATTAAACATCTCGCTCTTTCCCTGCTACTTGCTAATTTTTTTTCAAATAATATGATATCAATACGCTTTTTCATCAAAGAGATAATGGGAATCAATTGCCCATTGTTACTCTTTCAATCACCACCATTAATTAAATTTATTCATTGCCGTATCAATTTTGCCGGAAATTATCATTTCGGCGGCTTCATATGCACATTTGGATACCTCATGCATGGAATTAATTTCAGATTTTGAAAATTTTGATAAAACCCAATCAGCCAAATCCCAGTCTTCATTTGGCTTGCTTCCTATTCCTACTTTTATCCTAGGAAATTTATCTGTACCACAAAGAGCAAATATATTTTTTACGCCATTTTGTCCACCATGCGACCCCTTTGTTCTTATTCTGATTTTCCCTATCGGCAAAGACACGTCGTCAAAAATCAGAATGGTTTTATCCGCACTGATTTTATAAAAAGACATTGCCGATAAAACTGCACGACCGCTAAGGTTCATAAATGTCTGAGGTTTTAACAACAAAACTTTTTTATCATTCCAAGATATCAACGAACACAGACCACTAAATTTATCGGTAGTCATCTTCGCATCTAATTTTTGAGCTATGTAATCTAAAATCATAAACCCTATGTTGTGCCTGGTATTGGCATATTTTTTCCCCGGATTACCAAGTCCTACTATAATATAATCTATCGTACTCATATAATTACCGCAATTACTCTAAAATCATAGTAGAAATCGGCTTGTCGCTGTTTACTCTTTTGATAGCTTCGGAAAGTATCGGGGCAACATTTAGAACAGTAAATTTATCAAGCATCTTTTCTTCAGGAATATCTATCGTGTTCAACGCAATTAATTTCTTTATACAACTGTTTCGTAGATTTTCTTTCGCTTTTCCGGAAAGTACTGCATGGGCAACATAGGCATACACCTCTTTTGCACCACCTTTTTCAATAATTGCGTTTGCGGCATTACAAATCGTTCCTGCAGTATCCATAATATCATCTACAAGAATAATTTTTTTCCCTTTCACATCACCAATTATATTCATCACTTGACTTACATTGGCTTTAGGTCTGCGTTTATCTATAAGAGCAAGCGGACATCCCAATCTTGTTGCAAATTGTCTTGCTCTGGAAATCGATCCCAAATCCGGAGCCAAAACCGTGAATTCTTCAGGGTTAAACCCATCTATTTCTTTTATAAATGAAGCAAAAATAGGAGCTGCGATTATATGATCTACCGGAATGTCAAAAAAGCCCTGAATTTGCAAAGTATGCAACTCCATAGTAAGAATCCTGTTTGCGCCTGCAGTGGTAATAAGATCGGCAACCAATTTAGCAGAAATAGGATCACGGGGCTTAGCTTTACGATCTTGACGAGCATAGCCAAAATAGGGAATAACCGCAGTAATTCTGGCAGCCGATGCTCTTTTTACCGCATCAATCATTAAAAGAAGTTCCATAAGATTATCATTCACCGGATCACAAGTAGATTGAACTATAAAACAATCTGCACCTCTCACTGACTCATGAATAGAAACAGAAATTTCACCATCGCTAAAACGTTTAACCTCTGATTTTCCAAGCTCACACCCCAATTCTTTTGCTATATCTTTAGCTAAATTTGGATTTGAATTGGCTGTAAAAATTCTTAAATCTCGCCCCTGACATTCCATGTTTTTATCTCTCCTTTATTATTTTAACATCCGTAAAGCAAAATTTATGCTTTACTTAATTTTATAAAAAGATGCAAATGGCCCAATTTTCTGATTATCTTTAATAACACTGCTTTTACAATAGCTGTTGTTAACCACAGTATTATCCCCTATAGAAGAATCAATAATTTGAGTACAAGGACCTATAATGCATTCTCTACCAATTATAGTTTTTCCCGTAAGTATTGTTCCCGGCAGAATTGTGGTTCCTGAACCTACTTGAACCCACCTTCCTACAATTATACCATCTGTGCACGGAATTTTCACTCCGTTTTCAATTAATCCATCTAAAACTTTTTTACGTGCAATTTCATTTAATTTTTGGAGCTGGCAAGTATCGTTTGCACCTAAAGCAACATCCGGAGAAGAAGCTTCAAATGCATCAACCCTCTTTCCTCCATCAATTAAAAGTTCTATTACCGAAGTCAAATAAAATTCATTTTGTGACGTATTATCGGTTACACTGTAAATAAATTCCAATAGATCTCTAACCTTAAACCAATAAGCTCCGGAATTTATTTCCTTTATCGATTTTTGGCTAAAAGTAGCGTCTTTTTCTTCAACTATCGCCTCTACGTTATAATCTCTTTGCTCTCTTATAATTCTTCCGTAGCCTGTAGGATTTTCTATTCTGGAAGAAATAATTGTAGCGGAATTATTTGAATTTTTATGAATTTTATAAGCTTTCACTATTGTAGCTTTATCAATAAACGGAGCATCGCCCCCCAAAATTAAAACATCTCCGTCAATATGCTTTTTTAAAAATTTTTCTGCGGTCATAACGGCATGAGCTGTACCCTTTCTTTCTTCCTGTACAACACTTTCCAAATTATGTTCTAAGCTTTCAAGATACTTTTGAACCAATTCGTGTCTATAACCGGTAACCACACAAATATTTTTTATATTGCTTTTTACTACTGCATTTACCACCCATCCTACCATAGGTTCAAAAAGCACCGAGGACAGTACTTTTGGAATATTGGATTTCATCCTTTTTCCTTCTCCGGCTGCTAAAACTACACAACAAACATTATCCAAAAAATTCACTCCTATATCCGGATAAATAAAACAAAATAACGATAATTATTTTACAACTTTCTTTTAAGTATTTAAATACAAAATATTACTTTTTAATTTTTGTGACCGCCAAAACTGCACTTACGATGTCTTTCGAAGTCATATTATAAGTTTCTTTCAAAAACGGCATTTTACCGACCTGACCGAAAGCGTCTCGTATACCGATGCTTCTCATGGGAACGGGATAATTTTCGCTAAGAGTTTCAGCAACAGCAGATCTTAATCCACCTATTACATTGTGATTTTCAACGGTCACAACGGCGCCTGTTTTTTTGGCGGAGTTTATAATAGTTTCTTCGTCGAGAGGTTTAATTGTATGAACATTAATTATTTCTGCACTTATACCCATTTTTTCAAGCTCTTTATTTGCTTCCAAGACCTCTGAAACCATAATTCCGGAGCAAAAAATACTTACATCATTACCTGAACTGATTATTTTAGATTTAAACAGATTAAATTTTTCATCCTCGTCAAATATGTCGGGCGTAGTTTTTCTGAACATTCTAATATAGACCGGGCCTTTATAATCGATAATCTGAGGCAATAAATTTTTGAGTTGGTTGTTATCCGTCGGCTCAAATATTACCATATTCGGGATACTTCTTAAAACCCCTATATCTTCAACACTCATATGAGTTCCGCCATTGTACTCGGCGCTTATTCCCGGGTCAGTCCCTATTATTTTAACATTCTGCTTTGCGTAACAAACAGATACAGCGATTTGATCACATATCCTCCTTGAAGCAAACGGAGTAAACGTACAAATAAACGGTATATATCCATAACTGCTCATTCCTGCTGCAACACACGCCATATTCTGTTCTGCTATGCCGACATTAATAGCTCTTTCCGGATACTTTTTCTGTAAATTTCCAAATCCATTAGGCTTGGCTAAATCCGCATTTAAAACTACTATTTTGTCGTTTTTATTCATTATTTTTTCAATTTCATTTGAAAAAAGCTCTCTCATTTCCATTAATTTATGCCTCCCAACTCTTGCATACCTTTCAAAAACATTTCTTCGCTTACATTCATGCTATGATTCGAAACTCCGGCTTCTTCCGCAAATTTAATTCCGCAGCCTTTCACTGTATTTAGTATTATCATAACGGGCTTATCTGAATTTTTAGCTTTCAAAATAGCTTCATTTATTTCTTCGCAATCGTTTCCGTTTTCAACAGTCAAAACGGTCCAACCAAAAGCTTCCCATTTTTTATCCAGAGGCTCTATACCGCAAACATCCTTTACTTCTCCGTCGAGCTGAAGTTTATTGTAGTCGGTAAAAGCGATTAGATTATTTAATTTTTTATGAGATGCAAACATAGCCGCCTCCCAAATTTGACCTTCTTGAGTTTCGCCATCTCCTATAACAGTGTAAATTTTTGCACCATCGGATTTTAATTTTGAAGCAAGAGCCACCCCTACGGCGCAAGAAAAACCTTGACCCAGAGAACCGGTTGTCATATCGACTCCCGGAGTACGATTCATATCACAATGACTGGGCAAATTAGTTCCCGGTTTATTAAGAGTCAATAACCAATCTTTTGGAAAATATCCCAAATCCGCAAGAACAGCATAAACTGCAGGACCACTATGCCCCTTAGATACAATCAGCCTATCTCTTCCTTCTTTTTTGGGATCTTTTGGGTCTATATTCATGTGATTATTGTACAAAACCACCAATAATTCCACTATAGAAAGAGAGCCTCCAAGGTGTCCCACGCCTAAAGTGCCTATTTCGGTTAAAATATTTTTTCTTATTTCAATACATTTTTCTTTTAAATCCAACGACGTTTCCTCCAATTCACATTTATTTTACAGATTGTTAGGTCCAAAACTATTTGGTAGCAAATCTTCAAGTGTATAAACTTCAAATTCATCCTCATTTTTCGCAAGTATAACATTAAATTCTCTCGGATCAACAAATTCTCTTAATGCTTGACGGCACATTCCGCACGGAGGTGCATAAGAATCAATCACATGATCTTCTTTTCCTCCGACCACAGCAATGGCTCTGAACTTTTTATAACCATCATACACAGCTCGGAACAAAGCCGTTCTTTCTGCACAATTGCAAACTGAATATGCTGCACATTCTATGTTATGGCCTCCATAAATTTTGTTTCCGTCAAATGTAAGCAGCGCTGCGCCTACCTTAAAATGAGAATACGGCGTATACGCCTTTTTACGGGATTCCAACGCTTCTTGTATCAATACTTTTGTATATTCCAACTTAAAAAATCTCCTTCCGAATTTGTTTATAACCTCAGTTTTTATAGTATAATACAATATAAAATAAATTTCAAAAATAATTGCAATTGAAAATTTTTCAATTATTGTATAAACTCTTATATAGTAATCAAAATTACAATATGGCATACAAATTTATATGCAAAATTTCGGAGGTTATAACATTGGATAAAGCACTAAAAAAAATGTTTACAACTGCTTTAAATGCAGCTGTAGTACTGCCGCTTTGTGGATTAAGGGCAAATGCCGCAAACTTCAATATAAATTTTTTATCGTCATCAAATTCAAAAAACGAAAATTTTAATTTTATTAAGTCCTCTAAGTATGCTCATGATTTTATTTATGACGGTTCTTTGCTTCTATATGGAGGTATCTTGTTAATACTTATATCTGTAATAGGATTAATACTCACACTTTCAAAAAAGAAAAAGCAAAAAAAGAAATTACAAAAAAATAACATAAAGATGCGCAGGAGGTAAATAAAAGCATGAAAAATATACAAGTATTTAAACTTGACAAAGGTATTTATTTTACTTACATTCCTGAAACCAAATTTAAAAATACCCGCATATCGTTCTCATTTTTTTCTCCGCTAAAAAAAGAAAGTATCTCTGCAAATGCATTGCTCTCCGACTTACTTTCTCATGGATGCAAGCAATATCCTTCTTTGAAAATCATAAACCAAAAGTTGGAAGAATTATATGGTTCAAAAATATCTTCAAATGTTACAAAAATCGGAGATTATCAAGTGAACACACTGTCTGCAATAGGTCTTGATGATAAATTTATACCCAATACACCTTCTAACATTCAGAGCCTTTTTAACCTTTTATGTATGCTGATATTTGAACCAAATTTAGATAAAGAATCTTTTGATAAACAAGATTTAGAACGAGAAAAATATCAATTAATCGAAGAAATAAAATCAGAAAAAAACGATAAAAGATTTTATGCACGCCAACGTTGCGAAGAAATAATGTGCAAAGATGAGCTATATGGACTTAACGAGCTTGGAACAACAGAAGATGTAAAAAACCTCACATACGACAATGTACGCTATGCGTGGGAAAATCTTCTCTCAAATTCTCACATAGAAATAATCATGACGGGATCAAGCGCCGCAGAACCTCTGGTTGAAAAAATAAAAGAAAAATTCAAAACAATTGAAAGAAATTACGTTGCCGGTCCTGCAACTGAAGTAATAAAATCCGCAAAAAAAATTACCACTGTGGAAGAAAATCAAATTCTTGCACAAAGCAAACTTGTCATGGGCTTCAGAACCAAGGTCGCAAAGCCAAGTAATGACGTTTCAGCTTTCAAAGTTTTAAACGCTCTGTTTGGAGGAACACCTCAATCAAAGCTATTCGTAAACGTACGTGAAAAACTCAGTCTTTGCTACTATTGCTCTTCGAAATACAATCCTTACAAGGGCATTATGCTGGTAGAAAGTGGAGTAGAAAAGCACAACGTCATAAAAGCAAAAAACGAAATACTGGAACAGCTAAAAGATATAACTCTTGGTAATTTTTCCGACAAAGATCTTGAGGAAACCAAGCTGTTTTTAATTCAAAGCTTGAGACAGTGCAACGATAAATTAAGCGCTTTAGGTCAGTACTATCTTTCTCAGGCATTTGATGAAAAAAAGAAAAATTTTGAAGATGTAATACAAGAAATTTCCGAAGTTACACGCGAAAAAGTAATAGAATTATCATCCGGCATAACTTTGGATACCATATATACTTTGTCGGGAAGCGATGGTGAAAATCATGAATCCTAAAAAAATAACAAATAATCTACTAAAAGAAGAATATTTCTATTTAAAACACCCCTCAGGGTTAGATATCTACGTTTATCCTAAAAAGGGATATTGTTCCAACTACGCAATCTTTGGAACTAATTTTGGTTCAATAAACAATAAATTCAAATTAAAAGGGCAACCCTCTTACACAGAAGTACCGGACGGAATAGCTCATTACCTCGAGCATAAGCTTTTTGCAAGCGAAAACGGCGATGCTTTTGAACTATTCTCAAAAACAGGCGCTTCCGCTAACGCTTTTACTACTTTTGATAAAACCGCTTATTTATTTTCGTGCGCCGGAAATGTCGAAAAACCCCTGGAAATCCTTTTGGATTTTGTTCAAACACCATATTTCACACAAGAAAACGTGGACAAAGAACGAGGAATAATTGCTCAGGAAATAAAAATGTATGAAGATAGCCCTGAGTGGAAAGTTTTTATAAATTTGCTCCAAAGTCTTTACCAAAACAATCCTGTAAGAATCGATACTGCCGGAACAGTGGAAACCATATCAAAAATAACTCCGGAAATTTTATATAATTGTTATAATACTTTCTATAATTTAAACAACATGTGCCTTTGTGTTGTCGGAAATGTCGACTGCAATGAAATATTGGAACTTGTAGATAAAAAAGTTAAATATTCTCCAAAAATAGAAATAGAAAGATTCTTCCCCAATGAACCTCGTGAAGTAAAAACTTCTAAAATTATTCAAAAATTTGACATGGAAACTTCGATGTTCAGCTTAGGTTTCAAAGAAAACATTAAACCCGGAAAAAGAATATCAACAAATAAATCCGTGTGCAACAATTTGATTCTAAGCTGCTTATCTTCTCCGGCTTCGGAAATGTACGAAGAATTGGTTAAAAAAGATTTAATCAGCATGGCGTCTTTTTCGGATGAATATCTTGAAGGTCCGGGTTATGCATCAGTGATATTTTCAGGCGAATCCTGTAATCCTGAAAAAGCATCCGAAATTATAAAAAAACATATAGAAAAAATCCATAAAACCGGTCTCGATGAAAAAACTTTCAACAGAGTGAAAAATTCAATTTACGGCCAAAGCCTTGAGATATTTAACAGTGTATCGTCCATAGCAAGATTTCAATTTAACTTTGCTATGGCGGGGGAAGAAATTTTTAACTACTTGGAAACTTTACAAAATATCAGCATAGACGAAGTAAACAAAGAATTGGAAAATAAACTGGATCCGGAGTATTCGGCTTTGTCTATAGTATCTCCAAAATAATGGATAACGTTATTTACAATATTTCTTTCCCCGGATTAGGAATTAATTTGAAAATAAATCCTATAGCATTCCAATGCCCCGGCGTAAAAATATACTGGTACGGAATTATAATTTCAATTGGCTTTTTGCTGGCATATTGTTATATAGAATCTCGAAAAAAAGATTTTGGATTTAATTCAAACGATATATCCAATTTTACAGTTATTCCTTCTTTTATTGCTATAATATGCGCAAGAATTTATTATATAATTTTCTATCCCGGAGATTTTTATATTAAACATCCATCAGAAATATTAAAAATCTCCCATGGAGGCATTGCGATTTACGGAGCCATAATCGGAGGAATCTTAGGCTTGATAATTATATCAAAAATAAAAGGAAAAAATATATTTGCTGTTCTTGATTTAATGTCACTCGGAGTTGTAATCGGTCAATGCGTAGGAAGATGGGGAAATTTTGTAAACCAAGAAGCCTTCGGATCAGAAACCTTGCTTCCGTGGGGAATGTCCAGCGAAAACACAGGATTTAAAACAGTTCACCCCTGCTTTTTATATGAATCTTTAGGGTGTTTTATTTGCTTTTTAATACTCCATTTCATAAGCAAAAAAAAGAAATTACCCAACGGAAGCATATTTGCATTATATTTGTTCTTTTACAGTTTATTGAGAGCAGGAATCGAATTTTTCAGGACTGACAGTTTATTGATACCCGGAACTTCTCTGAAAGTGTCTCTTGTTCTGAGTATTTTATTAGCAATCATTTCTTTCATGTACATTACGATAAAAAAATCAATTCTTGTAAAGAATAAATTATAAGCTTCCAAATTTACGGGAGCGATAGAGCTATATTCAAGAATTTGTATCGTCAAATAATTTTTGAAGCTTCTCAGAACTCATAATTTTTCTATACTCATTATTTAAATCTAATGCTATTTTTCCTTCACTTAGCATTATTGTACGTGTACCTATTTCAAGTGATTTTTTTACGTCATGTGTTATCATCAAGGTAGTAATTTCAGAATTTTTTGCCACGTGGTTAGTTAATTCCAATATTTTGTCGGAAGATTTTGGGTCCAGCGCTGCTGTATGCTCATCTAAAAGAAGAATTTTTGGCTTTTTTAAAGTTGCCATAAGCAATGTAATAGCCTGCCTTTGACCTCCTGAAAGCAGCCCTATTTTTGCATCCAAGCGATCTTCTAAACCTAAATTTAAGGATTTTAATTTTTCTTTTAAAAATTCTCTTTTATTTTTATTTATACTAAATTTTAGCCCTTTTTTCTCGCCTTTCAAAAGTGCCAAAGATAAATTTTCTTCAACGGTAAGATTAGGTGCCGTGCCTTTCAAAGGATCTTGAAATACTCTTCCTATAAATTCGGCTCTTTTATATTCGGAAACACAGGTAACATTTTTTCCGTCTATAAATATGTTGCCTTTTTTTGGAAAAACAGAGCCGGAAATTAAATTCATAAGAGTAGATTTTCCGCAACCATTGCCACCGATTATAGTTACAAATTCTCCTTTTTCTACATTTAAATTAAATTTTTCAAAAATAACTTTTTCATTTGAAGAACTCTCCCCAAAACTTTTACTTATTTCTTCAAGCTTTAACATTTTTGTTTTTCACTCCTTTAAAATATTTTCTGACACTCGGAAGACCCAACAAGGTTGTGGCAATCAGTGCGGTAAAAAGTTTCAAATCACTCGGATTCATTCCTAAACTGAGAACAAAATAAATCATAAATTTATAACAAATTGTGCCCACAACAACACTTAGCAATTTAATTATCATAGTATATTTTTTTATAAGTGCTTCCCCTATAATTATGGAAGAAAGCGCAATTACAATCACTCCCACTCCCATATTTACATCGGAATATCCTTGATTTTCTACTACGAGAGCACCTGATAAAGCACACAAAAAACTACTTACCATAAGAGCAAAAATTTTACTGAAGTCTGTATTAACTTCCAAAGATTTGGCCATTTGTTCGTTGTCTCCGGTAGCTTTTATTGCCAACCCTAGTTCAGTTTTAAAAAACAGCCATAAAATCACCACCAATATTCCACATATACCTAACGCAAAAATAAAATTGGTAATGGTGGAACTTCCGTTAAATTTAAAAATTGTTTCTCTGCCCAAAATAGATAAATTCGCTTTTTTCATGATTCTTAAATTAACGGAATAAAGTGAAATCATTACTAAAATTCCGGAAAGAATATCCTGAATTTTAAGTTTGGTATTTAAAATACCTGTAAAAAATCCGGCTAATGTTCCAAGAAATCCGGAAACAATTAAGCTGGCTACAGGATTCATCCCATGTAAAATCATCACGGCACACACACTTCCTCCAAGAGTAAAACTCCCTTCGGCTGTCATATCAGCAAATTTCAATACCCTATAAGATATAAATACTCCCATACATAAAACAGCATAAATCAGGCCCTGAAAAACAGTTGAAATTATAATATCCATTATTCTTCTCCTTTCAAATTACTTATAACATCTATGTCAAGTTGTTCAGCAATTTCATAATTTAAATTAAGTTTAGAATTTTTCATATGTTCAATTGGAATATTTTCTGCTTTTTCTTCTCCGCTTAAAATTTTTGACGCTTGTAAAGACACATTTTTACCTAAATTGTAATAATTAATTCCATACGTTGCTATCGCACCTTTTGAAAGCATATCGTCTTCGGCGCAAACAACAAATTTTTTATTTTTTAAAAATATTTGCGAAATTTTTGGCATGGAAGAAAAAGTAATTTTGTCTATCGGAGTATACAAAGCATCAACCTCTTGCACAAGATTTTCGGCTACTTGCTCAACTTCATTTACCTGAGAAACACTTGCCAATCTACATTCCATACCATGTTTTTTTATTTCTTTTTCAGCAATTTTAGCTTGGTACTGAGGACTGGAATCTGTAACAGAGTAAAGTACTCCAACTTTTTTCGCACCGGGATTTAATTTTTTAATCAAAGATATTATTTTATCTGTCGGTGCAAGATCTGACACACCTGTTACATTTTTTCCGGGATTTTCTTCTGAGTTTATGATCCCCAGCCCTTCAAAATCAGTTACTGCGGCCACTACAATAGGAATATCCTTTGTGGCATTCGCCATAGTTTGTGCACACGGCGTTGAGATAGCCAGCACTAAATCTTTTTTGTCATTGACAAATTTTTCTGCTATGGTAGCACAATTAGAAATATCTCCGGAAGCAATTTGGATATCAAAATCTACATTTTTCCCTTTTTCATACCCTAAATCCGCAAGTCCGTCTATAAACCCATTTCTCGCATTGTCAAGGGATTCGTGCTCCACAATCTGCATTATACCTATTTTAATTTTAGAATTATCTCTCTTACAATTTATAAAAAAAATCGGAACTAAAATCGGTAACCAAAATATCAATTTTAAAAATTTTTTCATTCTTATTTGCACCCCTCTATCGTTGTATATTGTAGTCCAAAAAGCACAGTTTATTTAAAAAAAATTAAAAGCCAAAACGTCCCTATACGTTTCGGCTTCTTTAAAATATAAAAGCCGCTACAGATATTTTTAAGATATCTGATAGCGACACAACCAAAAGGGCCTCTACAAATATCTTATTTGTAGCGGCTTTGCCAACTATTAAATCTTACGAAATCAATCAACTTAAGCATGGCAAATATCCTTTCTGTTATAATGTGGAAACATTGTAATATATTGATGTATGTTTGTCAAGTAAAAAATAAAATTTAATATTTATCTTTTGAATAAAACATATCAATTTCTTCTTTAGTGATTTCAGAAACTCTGTTTTGGTGTTCACCCACAATTTTAATAAGCCTATCTATAAGTAATTTTTTAGTATCCCCGCATGTAAGTTTCCCGCAAGAAAAATCATCGTAAATACTCTTCAAAACTTTGTCATCGGTTTCAAAAAAATTCAGATATTGACATGCAATATCAAGCGCCGTATCTCCTCCTGACTTTCTGTGCCCTTCCAAAGTGCCATCACCTTTGGATCCTGAAAACGCATATTTATTTACTTTTTTTCTTATTTGCTCGGGGGTATCTGTTAAAAATATTGTCGATTCAGAAGATATGCTCGAACTCATCTTTCCTGTACTTCTTTCTTTTGATTCTCCGCTTTTATCGAAAGTAAGCGGTGGTATAAACTTTCCTATTATCGAACATGGACTAAATGTATGTTTGATAGGAGACGAAACGGATTTACTCCGTATTCTTTTGTTAAAAGTATTGGAAATTTGAGAAGAAAGCCTAAAATACGGATCTTGGTCCACCGCATAAGCAACCAAACAAAGTGCAGGCTTTTTAAAAAGATGAGGATATGCTTGATAAAAAGCTGCCGCACATTGATACACCGGCCAATCTATCATCCCCGGATTTGCTTGGTCATCAAATCCAAACACTTTTTTCAATGTATGAAATGTCACACATTTTCTCATTTCGGTAACCAATTCTTCGTATTCCCTACAAGAAAGCCTATAATCGTGATTTGAGAATATAAAAGTTTTTTTAGGATCGAATCCGACAGCTATTATATCTTTTGAATTTTTTTGACCCAACTCATAAACAGTTTTAAAATTCATGTCTTTAAAATAGAATTTTTCATCATCTGAAATTTGTATTACTACAGTGCAATCAAAAGCTTCCTGTAAATATTTAGCAAACATAAAAGGAACCAAATGTCCTAAATGCATAGCGTCCGAGCTGGGGCCACGACCGGTATATACAAATATGGGGCACACGGCATTCGGGTTTTTTTCTTTCTCGTTTAAATAATCTTCATAAGCATTCAAAATATCACTGAAATGCCTTTGGGAAAAAAATATTCCTCGAGTCACCCAAGGATGAAGTTCTATGTTTTTACCTGATTTCTTCATTAAATTTGCCCAGCGCTCTATAAGATCTCTATTAAGAGGTTCAACTCCAAATTGATCCAGTACAGCATCATAATCCACTTTTCCTTCAACCTGCCAGGGAGTTATCTTGAAAGTACTCTGTGTGTCACTACCCAAATTTTTTGTGCTGGGATCCGTAGCTTTTACAGGTATAAACATTTGTTCTGCCAGTAAAGATACACAAAATAAATAACCAAAAAATTTTTTAAACATTTATTGTTCTCCTCCATCTAACTTTACATCTAACTTTATCTTAATTCTTCAGACAGTTCTTCTATTATTTCCGGATTTTGATACGGAAAAATAATTATATGTGCTTTTTGATTCCCGGATTTATCTTTAAAACAAGATAATTGGTATTTTCTGCAAACTTCATCACTTGGTGCATCAACAACAAAGATATTAGATTTTCCATTTCTTACAAACTTGACGTTTTTATCTTTAAGGCATTTTTCAAAAAACTCTATATTTCTTTTATAATCGCCGGGTTTTGAATTATTTAAAATATCAATAACTTGTTGACGGGTAGAAAACGGCATTATATCACGCGAGCCCGAAGTTGTATTGTCGGTCTGACCTATATAATCCACATGTTCTCCAAAAGCTTTTTTCGTACTTAAAAGTACACTTTTAACTGTCGGAACGCCAATGTACTTATGCAAACTTGTAGATATGGAATCTATATTAAGATTTTTAATTTCAGAAATAACGGGAGCATCTATTTGATTATTAGGAATTCCTCCAAATAAAGCTGCATCTACATGAACATAATAAGGAATATGTTTATCTGTCAAAAAATCCGTTATTTTTTTCACATCATCACATGAACCATATTTAGTGGTACCCCAAGTAAGAATTATATTTGCGGGAGATTTCGTTTCACTGTAATCTTTTTCTATTTGTTTAAAAAGTTCTTCACAGTTTATAGATTCATTTTCCTCCGACATTTGTGGAATAATTCTTCTTTTATATGATTCCGAATTTTTATATATACTGTAGTGAGCAGATTCACAAAAATAAAGTATTCCGTCAGGATTTTTCTTAAAAGAAGTATTGATTGCCCATTCGTTACTTTCCGATCCCCCGGAAGTTATGTATCCCCAGTAATTATCTTCTATTCCAAATTTTTCGGCAAACAGTTTTAATATGCTCCTTTCAATTTCCTTTGAATCCATACGATAATTTCCCGATTCATTCACATCGCCACAATTATTTGCCAAAAATCCGCTCTTCTCAATAGAACCGAAGATATTAACCAAAGGTGTCCTTTTACACATATTTGCAGGATACCCAAAATGTCTTTCTCTGAGTGAAAAATTCTTAATATAAAAATCAATGCATTCGATCAAAGCATCCTTATTTTTTTGAATACTGTCCTTGTCCGTTCCAATGGATTTAATGTAATCATCTATTTTTATGTACCAAAAATTTTTTAAAACAGGTTTTAAATTTTTTTCTAAATCTTCTAAATTCTGATTTTGTACCAATACATTTCTCAAAGATTCATAGTAAGTGGTATCTAAATTAAAATCGGTAGCACTTAAATTCATATTTAAAAACGTAAAAACGGCTGATTGTGCCAAAAATAATCGAATTATTTTTTTGTTAACCATTTAAAAATCTCTCCTTTTTAATTTTTGATAATATAATCATATATATGATCAAAAAAAGAAATTTATAATCAATTTTAAAAATTATTATTAAAGATGGTTACAACTGATCCTCGTCCAGTACTAGATTTTAAAATTACACTATAGTTTACATGTAGGAGCCGGAAGAAAATAAAAAATCTCACCCATATTTAATGAGTGAGACTTTTTATAAAACTTATTTTTATTCTATATCTACTTTTTTAAATACAATCATTCCTACTACAGTACATAAAACGACATAAACTCCAAATACTATTAACGAGGTTATTAAATCGTTTTTCGGCATGGAATCTATACCCATACCCACTCCGACATACGAAAGCGGAAAATATTTAATTGACGAAAAATCTTCTATCGAAGTGACACGCTTAACGCAAAAATCTATAATAGATGCAAGGAAGCTCGTGCCAATAGTATTTAATAAAATTGCTACAGTAATAACCACACTTTTCTTCCTAATCAAAAAGCTAATCATTACACACAACGATGCCAACGCCAATTGGGCTAAAAATGAATATCCAAACATTTTCAACAGGGTTAAATACGTATCCCTGGTATATTCTCCCACTTCTCCCATACATGCGCCAACTATTCCGCAACAGATTATATTAACAACCATATAAGAAAATATTATCGCACAAGAAACTATTAATTTTGAAAGATAAATATTTATTCTGCTTGCTCCTGCGGAGATCATATTTTTTATAGTTCCAAAACTAAAATCCGAAGGAATAAAAATAACAATAGCAATAGTAATTAGCAAAGTAACGGAAGACAAGCCATCAGAAATACCCATTAAACTGTCGTATGGTTTAAACATATTATAACCTATTTCGTTGTATCCCGTTGCGCACAAAAAAACGGTCAGCGTAGAAATCACAAGTGAAATTGCTGCACAAATATAAAACGATTTACTGCGAATTAATTTATAAAAATCATATTTAAGTAAATTACTCATCCTTAATTTCTCCTTCCATAAGATTTATGAAATAATTCTCATAATCTCCTTCGCTTTTGGACAAAGATTGTATAATTATCTCAGATTCTTCTAAAACATTCGTGATATTTCTAAAATCATCAATCATATTGTAAATTATAATTTCTCCATCTCGAACATCTAAGTCTATATCCGGAAAATTTTTCTCTAAAATAGCAACAGATTTTTCTATATCATTAACACTCATCTTGAGATTTGGTCTTACTTGCTGTTCTAATTCTTGCTTGGTAAATTGTTTGATCAAATTTCCATTTTTAATCACGCCGTAAGCTGAGGAAATCTTTGTAAGTTCGCCCAATATATGACTTGAGATTAAAACAGTAATACCTGCTTCTTTGCTTAATTTTAAAATTAATTCTCTTATTTCCCTTATTCCTGAAGGATCTAAGCCATTTATCGGCTCATCAAGTAATAATATTTCAGGATCACCGACCAATGCCAGCGCTATGGCAAGTCTTTGTTTCATACCCAATGAAAAATTTTTTAATTTTTTCTTGCCTGCATCCTTAAGACCCACAATTTCCAGAAGCTCGTCAGTCACAGATTTGTCCTTAACTCCTTTTAATAAACGCTGAGCTTCAATGTTATCATGTGCGCTCATATAAGGGTAAAATGCCGGGTTTTCAATTATACAACCTATTTTTTTTCTGGGTTCAGACAAATTTTCTTTTCCAAAAATTTTTATATTGCCGGAAGTAGGTGAAACCATACCTGCGATCATCTTTATGGTAGTAGTTTTTCCTGCGCCATTTTTACCGATAAACCCGTAAATGTCACCCTTTTTTATCCTCATATCCAAATCATTTACCACATTTTTGCGAGAATATGCCTTAGTCAGATGAGAAGTTTCCAACACATATTCATCCGAGCTTTGATAAACTGCATCATTATTCTGAATTTCAGTGCCATTATTCATATTATTCTGCTCCATAATGCTCCTCCTTATTTTTATTCAATTTTGTATACCATACACAAGTTATGTTATATCAAAGATTTTAAAAAGTCAAGAAATTTTGAAAATAGAACTTTAAGTAAAAATATTTTACATTTTATAAGCTTTTTTTATATTTTTGACCATATTCGAAGCAATCGGGCCGGCGGAACGTATACCAAAATCTCCGTTTTCTACCACAACAGAAAATGCTACCGGAAAAGTTTTGTCGTACGAAAAACCAACCATCCATCCATGTGGCTTTTTGCCTTCTCCAACTTCAGCAGTCCCTGTTTTTGCACACATTTCTATGCCTCCGAACATAGAATCTTTGTATTGATTTTTCATTGTATACCTCATCATTTCTTTGATTTTATCAGCTGTCATAGATTTCATCATAACAGTGGACCCCACACCGGAAAAATCACGCATATCTTCGCTTGAATCATCAAAAAATGTAGAATTAATTACAAAAGGTTCAACTGATATACCTTTATTGGCAATCGCTCCCATCACACGCAACATATGCAAAGGGCTGACTTGATCTTTGTATTGCCCTATTCCCGACCATCCCAAATCTCCTCCGGTCGCATCATCTACATCATATTTACTTTGAGCAACTTTCAAAGATTCAAAATACTGAGGCTTGTTGAATCCAAATTCTTTCATTTTTTCCTTCATGTTATTTTTTCCGAGCTCTATAGCCAAATCTCCAAAAACTATATCGCACGACTTTGCAAGAGCATCCCTGAGATTGATTTTTCCGTGGCTTGCCATACAAGTTATTTTTTCTCCGTCAACAATTTTTATTTTGTTGCACTCAAAAATTCTGTTTTCTACATTGTCTATCAAATCCAGCGCCGCTGCCGTTGTAAAAATTTTAAAAATAGAACCCGGAGTATACACGGATGAGATTGCGCGGTTCAAATAAACTCCCTCGTATTTTTCGCTATTATCAAATCTCAAATCCGGCCTGTTATTTATATCATAATTCGGTAAGCTAACCATACAGATTACTTTACCGGTTAAATAATTGTATGCAAGCGCAGCTCCTTTTTGATTTTTAAAACTCTTGGCTACGTCAGCGCAAATTTTACTATCCAGCGTAAGCTTCAAGTTTTTATTGTTATTAATCATATCAGGAGCGCCAAATCCTGTCACAAAATTATACCCAAATAATTCATCACTATATCTGCTTTGGACAGAGGTAGGTATCAAAACCGAGCCGTCACCAACCGTATGAAGCATCGCTCTTCGGATATCTTCATTTTCACTATAAATTCTCTTGCCGTTTACAGTTTCTGCAAGCACAACACCATTAATATCTACAATTTTTCCTCCTGTCATTCCTCCCTCGGAAATATGCTTATTAACGGGAGAAAATGCCCATTCACCGGCTTTCGTAGAAAATTCATATATAAAAAAAGATATCCCACAAAAAAATATAAATATCAGTAAATAAAGTAGTATAGATCTAACTTTCGTATTTCTCATCTTTAATCGCCTCTTTTTTTACTTATCTTTTCAAAGCATATGTCCTTTCGTCAGAAGCTTTTATGAAAGCAAGTACCCCCCATACAGACACCAAGCTAGAACCTCCCAAACTTACAAAAGGCAACGTTACACCTGTAAGAGGAAAAATATCAACCACTCCAAAAACATTCAACATCATTTGAAAAACCATCATTCCTGCGCCACAACAAGAAGCTATCGCATAAAATGCCGACCTACTCCTTATACTTGCGCTTCTTGCATAAAATCCTATAAACACAATAGTCATAAGCACAAGAATTGCCATTATCAGTCCCCATTCTTCACAGATCATACCAAAAATCAAATCACTGGTAGACGCAAATACTTTCTTTAAACATCCTTTACCTAAGCCCAGTCCAAGCAATCCTCCGCTCGCCGCATACGTCAAAACCCTTGTTTGTTGATATCCTGTATCATTTACATGCTCCCAAACATGTCTCCAAGCAGAAAATCTGGTAACTATATATGGTTTAAATTTCAAAATCAATCCAACTCCCAAAGCTGCAGCCGAGCAAGTCAGTATAACCGTTCTTATACTTCCCGACCTCATAAAGGAAATTAAAATGAAAGTTACAAAAAATACACACGCGGTTCCAAAATCTCCCATCAAAAAAAGTGCTCCCATACACAAAGCGGAAAAAAGAATAAAACCCGTTAAATTTTTGGTTGTTTGTATTCCCTTAAGAGTAGATGAACCAAAAAATACAAATGCTACTTTTACAAGCTCAGAAGGCTGAAAAGACAGTCCGCCAAGCATAATCCAATTTTGGGATCCGTTTTTTACTTTTCCAAATACCAAATTAATACCTAAAAGCACAATTGCCGCCGCTGCAATATATGGCCTAAATTTCATGGCTAAATCCGGATCTTTTATGAAAAGTAAAATAAGTTCAAAAAATATAATTCCCACTGCTAAAGATATAATTTGGATGTATACACCCGTATCTCCGGTCCCTGCAGATGTTAAAATCCCTATCCCGCTCAAAAATATTCCCAAAGCTTCAAGTTCAAAATTTTTTCGCCTAAAAATATATCTATTTGCCACAAAAGTTCCCCATAAAATCAGTAACAGTGAAGCTAAAATATACAGCGGTGAAAAATTAAAAATGCCTTTTGAAAAACACAAAGTTCCACTCGCCAAAACATTAAAAATAGTTATCAAAACTACCAAAGAAAAATTCGCCGAAAATTTTTCTTTATCTCCGAGATTTACTCGACGAGATTTACTAAAAATATCGGCTTTCTTTAGTTCATACTCTATTCCTCCGATTTTAACAATATCATCTATGTAAACTTTTTCGTCACTTTTTAGAAGCTTTCCATTTAAGTAAATTCCACCCTTGGAATTTGTATCCGATATAATCCACCCTTCGTCTCGCCTATAAAAAACAGCATGGTCACGTGAAACAGCGGGATTATTTACAACCACATCACAGTGCCTATCTCTACCGATGGAATTTTCCCAATACATTATGGGTATTTTTTCTCCGGTGGATTTATTTACAAGAGCAATTAAAGGATGCTTTGAGCTAAGATTTGAAAAAAGAGACCTAAACGCACAACATACTATCAATGCCCCTAAAAAAGGAAGGGTTATTTGAACAAAGTAAACAATTAGTTGGAGCACAGTATCCATAGAATAATCACTCCTTTACTTTTTTTCTTTTTACAAAGCTTTTTGCAATTGAATATAGGTCCTTAAATTCAGAAGTTTTAAAGAAAATTATTATATTTAAAACATTTGGCACAACAATACATATTAATAAGTTTACGATTACTTGTGAAATAAATATTGTGTTTATATTTGAATTGATATGCACACATCTCATTATATTTTTTACAAACATAGAAACTTGATTGGAAATTTCAAAATTATTCATAAGATTGCATATTTCATAACAAATAAAACTATATCCGGCAGTTAAACCGGTGTACAATATAAATTTCAGATGGTACAATATTGATTTTTTCTTAAATATTTCACCATAAACGAGATATGGCTGCACCCAATACGGTACCAGCAATATTCCCAAAATATTTCCTATCATGACACCGGTGACACCTAAGTAATGCGACAAAATATAAGATGAAGAGCAAGTTATAGAAAGTCCTACTAAAGACAAATACTTGTCTTGGTCATATATTCCGGCACTTGCTTTTACCATTACTATCGATTGTCTCATTCCGTATACATATAAGTACGCCGCAATTGATACTGCGGTACTTATAGGGAAAATAGAGTCACTGCCGGTCCACAAAACCGCAAAAGGAGTTATAAGGCATACAAAAGTCGGAATGATAAACGAATACATCAAAAAATTTAAAAAATATAACATTTTAAAACTTTTATATACTTTATTTCTATCTGAAGTTCCCAAAAGGCTACCAAAACTAGCTAATACTCCATTAAAAATTTCACCTGTAACTGTCGCCAACGCATTAGATATTGAGTTATAATTGCTGAATATACCGACCTCTCGCAATTTTTCTACATTCTTTATTATAAATATCGAAATACTGGGAGCGAACGCCGAAATTTTATGAAAAAACAAAGCTTTTATATTTTTAAATAAATCCTTTTTTTCAACTCTGGATAGATTTTCTTTAATTTTTAAATTTACAAAACTGTATTTTTTATCAAATTTATAGGAGATAAATATATTTTCCGCCAATCTGGAAACTATTCTACAAATTAAATACAATTCAAAAGAACGAAACAAACTAAGCACTAAAATTTGTGATACAAACATTCCGATTTGAGAAAACGTATGAATACTATTGTTAATATAATTTTTTTGATCAGCAATAAACATAGATCTTTTGTGGGAATACAAATAAGACGATAGCAAGTCAATTACATATAAAACATAGATTTGCAAAAGCCAAATTTTTGAAAAATCTTCCCCTATCCAAATAATTACCGAATAAGCCGAAGCAAGCGACAATGCCGAAATAATTATAGCTATAAAGATATAGCAACGACGCAAAAAACAAAGAATCACCGAAACCTTGTCCCACTGCTCTTCGGCAATCGGTTTGTATAGTTTATAAACTATTCCTACGCCCAATCCCAGTTCGGCAATTGCAAGAATTGAAACTACAGCTCCAAAATTTGCATCAAGTCCCGCAAAATTTATTCCCAGAATTTTTGTAAACATACCCTGAGTAATAAATTTACCAAGCATAATTACGGCATACGACATAATGCTTGTAGATATATTCATAAAAGAATTTTTAGTTCTCATAAATTCACTCCGACAAAACAGTAATTTTACACCCGAATTCCTAATTGGTATTTTTATTCAAATTATCCACCAAAAATCCAAAATACACCCAAAAAATTAACGAGCACATAGAATTAACGAAAAATAATTCCGATTCAACTAAACCATATATACAAATGGCAACAGTTAACAACACCGAAACCATCAGCATATGATTCGATTTTTTTGTAACTGCCGAAAAATAATTTTTAATGCAGTATTTACATGTTTTGAAAAAATTTATTGCAAAAAATGCGTACATAGACAAGGCGCCAAAAATTCCTGTATACAGAGGGAGACCTATCCACACGCTATGAGCCCTGGCATAATTTCGTTTTGCAATAAATGTTTCAGGTAAAACATCTTTTGCATATTCTACTACATTACCGGAAGATACTCCAAAAAGCCAATTATTTTTAAAAATTTCCCAAGCACTAAACCATATTCTAAACCTCAAATTAGATATATCGTTATTTTCGATATAATCAGTTCGTTGAACAGATATATTTTTAGCCGTTTTCTCCAAACCATAAGAAATTGCATTTTGTACAAACTTGGCCAAGCAATAAAATAACCAATTTAAAAACTTCATAGATAAAACCACAACTATGCACGAAAATATGGCTATAAATAATGAAAAAATAATCCTATAAAATTTTTTAAAGTTTATCTTATTATATATCCACCAAAAAGTCACCGCAAACGAACAACAAACCAACACTACAGCTGTTCCACGCGACTCCGCTAAAACTATATACGAAAATTGAACGGCTATATTAAGAATATTTATAATTTTCTTAACGGAAAATTCAATATTAGAAACCAATTGAAAAATAGAAAATATGATTGAAATTAATGAAATTATAGACGCACTATTAGGATTTAAAAAAACACCGAAAAGCCTTCCTTCCACGCTGCCTATTCCTACCCAACATCCTTCTCTTATATGAAAAATGTGATTAATTTGAAAAACAAAAGTTACCAGGGAAGCGAAAGACAAAATAAGCCATGCATAAATTATTATATTTTGCATAATAACCAGAAATTTATATTTTTCTTCCTTTTTAACATTAGTGGTAGCTAAAAACAAAACAAAAAAGCTAATTGCCATCCATAAAAAATCTTTAAAATTTCTAAAAAAACCGTACCTTATATTTAGAATCGAGGAAATTATTATCGAAATCAAAAATAGTATCTGAAAAAAATATTTTTTAAAATTAATTTCTATACGTCTAACCAATACCCCCCATAAAATAAAAACCGACCCCAAAATTGCTAAAGCAGAAAAAACACAGACCTCAATTATAGGCGGAGCAAATAAATAGCATCCTACCGCCCTCACAATTAAACATATTAAAAATGCTATAATATAACTAAATCTAGCTTTTTCATAGTACCTGTCTTTTAGAAATATGTTCAATTTTTTCATTCGCCTCCTATATTACAACTCTTCTATTAAATTTACCCACTGATTTATAATTACATTTTTGCCAAATTTTTCTAAATTATCTTTTGCGTGATAAGAAAATGACTTTCTTAAATCACAATCTTCGATAAGTTTACAAATTTTTTCGGCCATATCCCTCTTATTGTAACACGAGATTAGATATCCGTCTACTCCACTATTAACTATCTCTGACGGACCACAACTGCAGTCAAAACTTACAATCGGCATGGAGCTGACCTTTGCTTCAAGCAAAACAACAGCAAAACCCTCTCGATAAGACGGCAAAACATAAATACTATAATCTTTATATTTATTCCTTACCGAGCTATCCGCTCCCTTCATGATGAATTTACCTTCCAAATTATATTCTCTGATCTTAGATTTTATTTTATTCATATCTGGCCCATCGCCGTAAACGTGCCATTGCCACTCAGGATGCTTACTGAACACATCACTTGCCACTTCCACAGCCATATCGAATCCTTTTTCGGAGCTTATCCTTCCGACAGAAATTATTTTTTTGGAATTTAAATCACAATCTTCAACTTGAGGGCAGTCTATAAAATTGTATATTTGGCTTATTTTTTTGTCGCTAATTCTAAATTTATCTTTATAATCTTTGAGAGTTTGGTCAGTTAGCACAACAACCTTATCGCAAATTTTACATGCGAGCCTTCTGAAAAATATAGATTTTTTATCTCTTCCCATTAAATTTTCGTGATCACAAAAAACTATTTTTGTTTTTACAAAAGGTTTCAAAGCACACACTACCGGAATAGGTAAAGAGCCTGCCACAAATAAAATATCTATCCCGTTTTTATCCAGAAATTTTTTTATTTCCAGTCCTACCATTAAAGATTGACGAGCTCTTATGTCCAACGGCATTCCCAAAGAGTAAACTTTAACTTTTTTATCTACTTCATATCCATGATTTTTAGGAATCTCACACAAAGAAAGCAAGTAAGTTTCATATTTATCACATAGATTATTCGCAAGAGATATCGTTACCCTCTGACATCCGCCTATCGTAAAAAGACCGAATCCAATAAAACATATTTTTTTCATCAATATTTTTTCTCCTCAATTTTATTTTACAAATCCCATTTAAATGATGTTTTAAATGCAGTTGACGAATCTGTTTCAAAAACTCGGTGAATGTCTTGAATTGAAGACACGGGCAAATCTTCGTAAATAATTCTTTTTATTCTGTTTTGAAAATTATTCTTTTCAAGAAATTTAACCGCCTGCTCAAAATCTTCCCTACCCGATCTGCTGCATCCAATTAAAGTCAATCCTTTTTCTAAAACATCACGTGTATTTATCGCAACTTTATTTTCGCTTACTCCCAAAAGCATAACGCTTCCTTGCGGATTAATATATCGAATTATGTCATCTATGGCGTAGTAACTTCCTTCTCCGCCGGCACATTCAAAAGCATGATCTATGTTAAAATTTTCAGGAATATCGTACGAAAAATACGTGTTATCCACAAATGTAAATTGTGAAAGCTTTGAGTAATCTCTTCCAATAACTGTCAGGGTCGCATCCGGAAATTCTGCCTTAATGATACATGAAAGAACATATGCCAGGCTCCCATCACCCCAAATTCCTATGGATTTTTTAGTGTTATGAGAAGAATTTTTAAATCTCCTTACAGCATGTACCCCAACGCTTACAAATTCCGAAATTGCAGCTATACTTCCGGGTATCCCGTCAATCGGAACAACCCTATCTGCAGGCAGATTAATAAACTCTCTCATAAACCCGTCCTTGCCACTAGACAAAAAAGCTGCTCCTTTTTGATAATTTTCATATATTCCTTCCTGCGAAATTTTTGATCTAACATTCGGAATTAAAACAACTTTCTGACCACTTTTATAGGTACCGGTGCAGTCACAAATCACCCTACCCATACACTCATGAATAAGAGCCATGGGCAACTTTTTTTTAAGTGTATCCGTGTGACGCTGCCCACGATAATATCTCTGATCTGCGTGGCACACCGCCATATATTCGGGCTTTATTATAACATTTTTGTCTATATTCATGTCTTCGTATTTAATCGAAAACATGCCCGGAGCAACAAGTTCGTAAATATAATTAATCAATTAAATTTCCTCCAACTATAGCAGAAGCTATTTTATAGTCGCCGGGTGTAGTTATTTTTATATTAAAAGTGTCACCCTTTATAAGCTTAATCGGCTCATTTCTAAACAAAAATATCTTACAAGCGTCTGTTAAAATTGATCTTTCTTCCGTAGTAAGTTCATTATAAAGATTTTTAAGTTTGGACATATTAAAACTTTGAGGAGTTTGACCTTGATACATATAATTTCTATTGGGGATTGAGGATACAAAATTTCCGTTTTGGGATTCTATTATTGTATCGATCGCCGGAACCACCGTATCACAACCTCCGCATTCAATAGCAGCATCAATATTGTCTTCTATCATTCTGACTGTCAGAAAAGGTCGAACAGCATCATGAGTTACTATAATATGTTCGCTACTTTCTCCATGATTTTTTTCAATAGAATTTATTATATTTAATATGGTAGTATTTCTATCTCCACCACCCTCAACAATAAAAATATTATTAGAATTCAAACAATATTTTTCCAAAATTTCTTCGGTATAATCTATCCAGTCCTTATGCACGCCCAAATAAATGCAATCCAGACGATTGCAAAGTAAAAATTTTTCCAGAGTGTGGATTATAATCGGCTTTCCCGAAGGGCCCAGCGGAAGAAACTGCTTGGGCAAATCGTGATTTTTCATTCTACTTCCTACTCCCCCGGCTACTATTGCTCCGAATATCATATTTTACCTCCTAAATTCTTAAACTGCTTACTTAACCAACCAAGTCCGATAAAAGTATATCCGCCGTTTTCTATCGAAACAATCTTTCCGTTATTAAAAGACAGGTATTCCTTTATTTTCTCTATAGTATCATAATTATAAGAATATTTCCCGATAATATTATTTTTTATATACATAATTTTTTCTTCTTGAGAATTTTCAATATAACATGACATATTCAATGAACATTCTTTAAGCTCGCCTCTCACCAGCAAAAAAGAAAATGTTTTTTGCTCTATCATGCAAATTACTCTTTGAGATTTTCCAAAACATAGTGTAAGCAAAAAAACAAAAAAACAACCGATAACTATACAAATCCATACTAAAAACGCCTTTTTCAAAATTATTTTTCCCCTTTTTCAAGATCCATATAGATTATATCATGATGTGCAACTTGCTTATCTTTCGGAGGAAACTTCATATAGTTTCCAAAGGCAATTTTTAAATACTTATCGTATCCCACAGGTACAGGTAACATATGGCCTTCGAATTTTTTATACACCGCATGATCGAATATTTCTTTGGGATACTCGTTTTTCATATAGCCCGGTCCTGCACAAAGCTCAGTGATATATTCAGAATCTTTTATCTCATATTTAGACATTTGTTTCTCTGCAAATTTCCATAATTTGTACTTCAAATTGTCGCCCGGAACAAGTTTTAGCAGCACTTTTGAAACCAGCGAAACGAATTTACCATGTTTTGTTGGAACCATTTTTGAACAATAAAGTGAAAATATCATGCTCCACATCATTTGAACTTTTCTTTTTATTCCATGCGGCGCACAGCCATCTAGCGGCAAAATATCTATCATTACTCCTCGCCCGCCGTCTTTTCCGACTTGCCAAGGCCGCACAACTGTAGTTTCGTTATCGGTTATAGTCGTCATTATGTTCCCCATATACTTATCTTTTGTTGTTCTGTTGCACGAATATTTTTCCTTATCGGCATATTTATCCCAAAGCACAAATAATTTTTCATAGTGATCACGAGGCATAAAAACATCTACATCATCGTCCCAGGGAATAAATCCTTCATGCCTGATAGCTCCGATACAGCACCCCCCGCAAAAATAAAACAGCAATCCATGTTTTTCACAAAATTCTTTGAAATATAATAAAATTTCAAGACCTTTAAGTTGCAAATTTCTGAGCTGTTCCGAAGATAAACTTATGCATTTATCTTTATCTTCCATCGTAATACACCTTCTCTTAAAAAATTAATTCCAATTCGAATTTATGAACTTAAAAATTCCTCTCCAGAACCCAAATCCGTAAGCAACATGAATAACAAAATGAGTTATTGCCAGAAGAATTTTATCGCTAAATTTTTTTGCATATTTATTCCTAAAAGAAAAATAAATATCAAGCATAAAATAAATCAACATTACCCCAAAAAATATTTTTGAAATCGGCTCAAAGCAAAAAGATAATGTTCCGAATAAAACGATAAACAAAACAAAAAGCATTGGTGTTAAATGGACTATTCGAGATGGTCTACGATGTTTTTTAATCACTGCAACTTTCCAAGTTCCGTAATCAAAATATTGCTTAAAAAGTTTTGTTAAAGTTTCTTTTGGATAATAAATACTTTTTATTTTTGGTGTTATAAAAATTTTTCCTCCGGATTTTTCAATCCTAAAATTCAAGTCATCATCTTCGCTGCGAGGAAGTTTCTCGTCGTACATGCCTAATTTTACTAAATATTCCCTCTCAAACGCTCCCCACGCAACCGTATCGGCAAACCCTTCAAATTTCTCGTCGTAATGTTTGCTTCCACCAAGAGCAAATGGAGAATGATAAGCCGCAGCAATAACCTTTTGCATACGGTTTTTTCCTCGAACCACAGTTGTACCGCCAACATTCTGAGCTTTTGTCTTTTGGAGATATTTAATACACATACTTATATAATCTCTTGCATACCAAGCATGAGCATCCATACGAACAATATATTTCCCCGAAGAATTATTTATACCTATGTTCATAGCATATTGAACAGTTTTATGAGGATTTAAATAAAATTTTATGAACGAATACTTCTTCGCATAGTCGCTTATTATTTCCAAAGTTTTATCATCTGATAGCCCATCCACAAGTATAATTTCTAAAAATTCTTTTGGGTAATCTTGATCTATCAAAGAATCCAAACACTCTTTTATGTATCGTTCCTCATTTCGCACAGGTATAACAACCGAAACTTTATCTAGTCCCATAATCTTACCTCGTAAATTTGTTTTAAAAGATTTTTTACTATGTTTTATTATATCTATTAAAATTTGCAATGTAAATAGTATTTGCATTTGAGGTAAAAAAATGAATCTGAATATTGTAAAAATAAAAACAAGTTAGTTCTTGACAATCAATGTCAATATGGTATATAATATCGGTTGTGTGTTATAATCGTGGTGGCGGCTTCAGGGAAGACGTCTTATTACATACAAAACTATAAACGATTGGAGGGAAATAAATGGCAGAGGAAATTAAGGCTGAAATTAGCAGCTCTACAAGCGGTGAGCAAAAATATTCGGCTGAAAAAAATGAAGAGGTTAATTCTTTGAGTTCCGAAACATCCGATGAACAAAAGTTTCAAACCAGAAAGATTGACTCTTTGGAAAATGCTCTCAGAAAGTTCAAAAGACAAAGCTCGGGAATAATTTCCGAAGTAAGAAAAAGAGAAGCATATGATAAACCCTCCGTAAAGCGCAAGAAAAAGTCTAAAGCAGCAAGAAGACATAAAAAAAACAATAGATTTAACGGCAACAAATGGTAATTGAGTTAAAATCTTAGTTTTAATATTTCCCCCTCATGTCACATACATTTGAGGGGGAATATGTATTTAATAATTAATAAAAATCTTCGTCGGAGGTCCTTTCATGTCAATTTTCTATCCCTCTTTTTACATAGACAAAGTAGATAAAATCAGTATAAGCACATTAAAAAAATTAAATATACGTGGTATTATATTAGATATAGACGATACTTTAGTTCCACATAAAAGTTCCACTCCCAATGAAAAAATTATATTGTGGATAAAATCTATTCAACAAAATAACGTAAAATTGATTTTAGTTTCAAATAATTTTAAAAAAAGAGTAGAATCATTTGCAAAATTACTCAATCTTCCTTATATATCTTTCGGAATAAAACCATTTAGTCACGGATTTAAAAAAGCAATACACGAACTAGGGATTCCAAAGTCAGAAATTATAATTGTCGGAGATCAAATTTTTACAGATGTCCTTGGAGCAAATTTTCTTGGAATAAAATCTATACTGGTTGATCCTGTAAGCAAAAGCAAAACATTTATGTTGAAGTTAAAAAGATTTTTAGAAATACCAATTAAAAATAAAATACTAAAAAACAAAAAAATACATTTAAATTAACAAAAATCATTCCTTAAAAGGAGCAGAAAATGAAGAAAAAAAATGTACTTATAATTTTAGGTCCTAATTTAAATATGACAGGTATCCGTGAAAAGGGAATTTACGGAGAAGAAACTGCAGAAAGCATCAAATCTCAAATAATTTCATATGGAGACTCCATCGGATTCAACTGCGAGGTATTTCAAAGCAACTGGGAAGGTGCTTTGATTGATAAAATTCATGATTCCAAAGAAAAATTTGATGGAGTCGTGATAAATCCCGGTGCACTGGGACATTACAGCTATGCACTGAGGGATGCTATATCTTTTGTGAAAATCCCTTTTGTAGAAGCACACATGACAAATATTTTCGCCAGAGAAAAATTCCGACATCAGTGTGTAATATCGGATGTATGCGTAGGTCAGATAGTAGGATTTGGTAAAAAAAGTTATTTTTTGGCACTTCAATCTTTAAAAGAATTAGTGTAAAAACAAAAGTATTGATTTTAATTTCAAAATCTTGTACTATATTAAGCAAGAGGTGATAATATGTCTGACGAAACTATAACATTTTCCTTAATTAGTGACAGAGAGAGTAACACAAAGGTGATTCTATCAAAGGTATACGATGCGTTACTTGAAAAAGGATACAATCCTATCAATCAAATAGTAGGATATATTCTTTCCGAAGATCCAACTTATATCACTACTCATAATGATGCAAGAAATCTGATAAAAAAAATAGATAGATATGAATTTCTTAGAACTTTGATAAAATTTTATTTAACAAATTAAAATCACAAAAAAGAAGCTTATCCTAGCTTCTTTTTTTGGTTCACATATTCATGAAATATTTTTGAAGACAGTGAATCATACCCTTTATCATAAAGCATATCAATAAGCTTGTTTAAAGATTCTTTAAAATTTTCTGCCGAAATATAGTCGGGATGCTTTTTACAAAAATCCATCGAGAAAAATATCATCCATTCGCTATCCACAAAACACCCATATCCGGCGCGAGAAGTTATATGATTATTGACAAATTTTTCTATATTCTCATCATCTTCACGAGAGAAGTCCCCTTGTTTAAAATTAAAATCAATTTTATTTGGCAATCTTACCGCTATAATATCGTACTTCATAGAATCTTTAACAGGGCATTCTACAGCGGTTTTATCATAAAAAAGTAAACAAACTCCTTCTCCTTCAAAGGATTTTTCTTTTGAATTAAAGAAACTATATACATTAAATTTACTATCTCTATGCCAGTAAATTTCTGTTTCGATATCTTCGGAACATTTTGTTCCTTTTCTATAATAGTAATTCTGGTAATACTTTCCTGATGATATGTCTTTTAATATTAAGTTTCCGAAAAATAATATTTTAAAGAGCTGAAAGTTTTGCACACTGATCACTGCTTGAGGCCCTTTCGATTGAGGTGGAACAACCGGACTCCTTTTCAATCTTTGTCCATCAACTACATTTTGAAACTTTCTTGATTGAGGAGGCCTGGGATGACATCTTGCTGACATACTGGGGCAAACTGCTTCAAGACCATTTTTTAAGCTACTAATAACTACCAACGCTACAATAATTTTAACAAATTTTTTTGACATATAATCTTCAAATTCCCTTCCTCAAAACTTTACACTGTAACTACATTTTATCATTTAATTGTAAAAATATATATTGACAAAAATCAAGAAATCAACTCTTTTATAATTTTAATTTTGTGTGGATTTAATAGTTTTATTGGGAAAATTTTATTTTGACTTGTTTTTGGAAATAAAAGTGCAGTGTCTTTTCTTCAAAGAAAAAGACACTGCTAATCATATTAAGTTTTTTTATTTTCCCTTTTTTCGGTCGAAAGAAGGATTGAAAGCATAGAAGTTTTTGCTGTCCAATCTATCAGTACACAGCCGTAACCCTTCACCGAAGCGTTGATAGTGAACAACTTCTCTAGCTCGTAAAAATCTTATAGGGTCTTTAACATCAGGGTCATCACAAAATCTTAAAATATTATCATATGTAGAACGAGCCTTTTGCTCTGCTGCTAAATCTTCATGCAAATCGGTTATTGGATCTCCTTTAACCTGCATACTTGCGGCAGTGTAAGATTGCCCGCCGGCCGATGTAGGATACACACCTGTAGTATGATCTACAAAATAATCTGCAAAACCATTTTTTTCAATTTCTTCCGGCGTCAAATTTTTTGTAAGCTGATACACAATAGCGCCTATCATTTCTAGATGCCCTAATTCTTCAGTTCCTACATCTGTAAGTATTGCTTTAAGCTCGGGATAAGGCATAGAAAACCTTTGGCTCAGATATCTAAGCGAAGCTCCCAGCTCACCATCAGGACCTCCGTACTGAGTTATTATCATTTTAGCAAGCGCAGGGTTAGGGTTTTTTATATTAACCGGATATTGCAACTTTTTCTCATAAACCCACATTATTCTTCACCGCTTTCTGAATTATTCCAGGGCCAAGGGTCGGCAATCCAACCATATCTGTTATCCTCTATCGTCTTAGACGTTATTGGACCATATTTATCCTGATATTCTTTTTTTAATTCGTCACTTTTTTTCTTATAGTCATTTAATTTTGCGTTCACTTCTGTGTCATTGGGATGTGTATCCATGTATAAATTAAGTTCAACTATCGCAAAATCCAGCGTTGCTATACGTCTCATCATCATTTCACGTTCATTCATTGACATTTCCCTCCACAGTTTCCCCTTCGAATGGTTTGTTCAATTCCGGGAACATTGTACCGGAAGCTAACCCTTGTTCAGCGCTATATACACTATCAGCCACTTGAAAAGGCACATAAGCCATAGCTACAACAGGGTCATTTGGAAGCGGACTTATTCCGTATTGACTGATTAAAGTATCTTTAATAAAATCATTCATAGAGCCCTACCTATCCTTTATTATTATTTGCGCTTATTATATAATCTGCGCATTTATATAATATGATTTATACATATCAAAAGTGATTAACAATAGTGAGTCATTTTTTATTTTTAAGATATATATTTTCCAATTTTGCCACTATCAAATAAATAGCAGCCGCTATAACAAGAAGTACAAATATTCCTGTCATTACAAGGTCAAGTTTAAAAACCTGGCCACCATAAACTATCAGATAGCCTATCCCTTCGGAGGAAACCAAAAATTCTCCGGTAATTACACCTATTAAAGACATTCCTACATTTATTTTAAGAGTTGACATTATCGTTGAAATATTTGAAGGAAGGATTAAATTCCAAAGTATTTGAAGTTTATTTGCACCGAAAGATTTCAATAAAAATATCTTATCTCTTTCTACATTTTGAAATCCCGATAAGATATTGATCGTAGACACCACCACAGAAACCAACAAAGCCATTATAATTATAGAATTTATTCCCGATCCCATCCACACAATAATAATGGGGCCCAAAGCAACTTTAGGTAGTGCATTAAAAACCACAAGATAAGGCTCGCTCACCTTAAAAACAAAGTCGGAGTACCATATCAAAATTGCGAATGCAACGCCCAAAGCAGTCCCTAAAACGAACCCTACCACTGTTTCACACAAAGTACAAATCACGTTATTCCACAGATTATTTGAATTTATAAGCGAAATGGTGGTACAAAAAATTCTTGACGGAGAACTAAAAATGAATGCATCTATCCACTTTAGCTGCGCAGCGGTTTCCCAAAAAATAACAGAAAATAATAATATTCCTATTTGAGTCAGACGCACTTGTAAAGACTTTAATTTTAATTTTTTTATGTAGTTTTTATGTTCATCAGTGTAATTTTTTTCATTTATTTTTAGCTTCTTCATTTGCAAGTTCACTCCAAATAATATCAAAATATTTATTAAATTTTTCATCTTTTCTTTTTTCGTGGAAAGAAATATTAGGTTTGCTAAAATTTATATCCAAAATTTTCTTTACTTTACTTGGGCGCGCAGAAAAAATTATAACTCTGTCCGAAAGGCTTACAGCTTCAGATATGTCATGAGTCACAAGCACAGCCGTTTTTTTCTCATTTTTAATAATCTCACATATTTCCTGCGATATATTTATCCTAGTTTGATAATCAAGAGCTGAAAAAGGCTCATCCAGAAGCAAAATTTCAGGGTTTAACGCAAGAGTTCGAATAAGGGCGGCTTTCTGGCGCATTCCTCCCGACAATTGCGAAGGATAGTAGTTTAAAAATTTGGACAGACCATATTTATCCAGAAGATTTAATACGTACTCTTCAGAATATTTGTTTTTCATATTTTTTATTTCAAGACCAAGCAAAACATTTTGTTTTATTGTTTTCCACGGAAACAAACAGTCTTGCTGAAACATATACCCAACAGTTTGAGAAGTTTTACTTTTTGAATTTATGGTTATATCTCCTTCGGACGGCTTGATTAAACCTGAAACTGCCGACAAAAAGGTGCTTTTTCCACATCCACTCGGCCCCACAATGGTAACAAATTCATCCTGATAAACATCAAAATTCATATTTTTAATAGCTACGGTTTCACTTAAAGCAGAATGATAATTTATTGACAGATCTTGAATTTTAAGTACCTTATTTTTATTTATCTTCTCCATATTAAATACTCCTTTCTGTTTTTAACCTAGTCAATTCACCACTTCCATAGAATAATTGTTATTTACCAATTTTTTCATGTCTATCTTAGCACCTAATTCACCCGCCTGAATCATCACATCTTGAATTAAATCAAATTCTTCAGGATTTATCACCGGCGTCGAAGACCACACTTCTGATTCCAAGTAATTTTTTACACATTCTTTTGCCAAATTATAATCAAGGTCTATAAAGTATGGAAGTATCAAATTTGCTATTTCATCTGCAGAATGACTCGCAACCCACAATTGGGCCCTATAAATCGCCCTCGTAAATTTAAAAATAGTCTGCGGATTATTATTAATGTATTCTTCCGAAGCGCAATAGCACGTATAAACCATATTTTGGCATTCTTTACCCAATGATTTCAGTTTATAAAATCCTTTTTCCTTAATTAGAGTTGAAGATGTAGGCTCAAATAACAAAACATAATCTCCCACGCCCCGACTAAACGCCATTCCCATCAAATTAAACTGTATATTATTTAATAAAACAAGATCTTTGTTTATATCAAAACCTTTGCTTTTTAAAATGTACTCAAACACCATTTCGGGAACTCCGCCTTTGCGTCCGGCGATAATTCTTTTACCTCTCAAATCATTCCAGTCGAAATTATTCTCTCTTCCAACCAAAAAACTTCCATCTTTTTTAGTAAGTTGCGCAAAAATCATAGGGCAATGTTCCTTCCCATGTTCACATACACTTATTACAGAAGATGAGCCCAAAAGCCCTATATCCGCTTGAGAAGATAAAATCGAAGTCATGGTTTTGTCGGAGCCTTCTCCGGTAACCAATTCAATATCAATATTTTCTTCTTTAAAATATCCAAGTTCCATTGCAACATACTGTGGGGCGTAGAAAATAGACCGTGTAACTTCGTTAAGCTTTACTTTTTTTACTTTAGATTCGAAAGTGTTTAATTTGCATCCTTGAAAGCAGAGCATAAAAAAAGCACTAATAAACACTAATAATTTTTTCATAGCATCACCAACTAAATTAGCTATATTATTAATGTATTACGTGCTTTAAAAATTTGTGATTACACAAAAAACCAGCTGATTTTCAGCCGGTTTTAACACCACTATCAAATATAAATTATTTTATTTCTCAAAATTTATTTTACATTTAATCAATATTTCTAGGCAACTGCTTGAATTATTATTTTTTTCGTGCAACTATCTCACATTAGAAACAGTAAGTTCAAAAATTTTTTGCCATGAAATCAATAAACTCTTCCCACACATTTAAATGGAAAAATTCTAAAATCCGCTTTCCCCACTATATTTTGGTTAGGTATCAAACCGACTTCCACAAATCTGCTGTCCGCAGAACGATTTCTATTATCACCCATTACAAAGCTATATCCTTTGGGAATTACATAAGGAATATCGGCATCACCCTGTAACCACATAGGTTCTTTAATATATTTTTCGTCTAAAATTTTCCCGTCAACTTTAACTTTTCCGTCTGAAAAATTAATCTCAAGCGTCTGGCCTTCCGTTGCTATAACTCTCTTTATTATTGGCTTATCAACGAATTGCCCCCGAGAAATAACAACAATATCTCCATCTTTCGGAACATAATTCCATCTCCAAACTACAAGTCTGTCCCCACTATACAAAGTATCTCGCATAGACTCGCCTTCAACGGTAACTATCCTAAAAACAAATGTCATCAAAATCACTATCAAAATGACTGCTTGAATGATGCACTCCAGCCACTCAAAGAAAAACGAAGAAAACTTACCTGCAGGATTAACAAATTTACAATTTCTATCATCAATATTTTCGTCTAATCCGTGCAACACTACTCTACCCTTCAACTAAAATTTAACTAATATATCCTACCTTACTGAATGGAAAAATTCTAAAAACAGCTTTACCTATTATATTTCTATTGTCAATCAAACCAACTTCTTTGTACCTGCTGTCGGCAGAATAATTTCGATTGTCCCCCATTACAAAAGTATATCCCTTAGGAATGACACTAGGTATTTCAGCATCTCCACGAGTTGTCATAGGCTCCCGGATATACGATTCATCAACAACCGAGCCGTCTACAATAACTGTTCCGGTCGAAAAATCAATGTTGAGAGTCTGGCCTTCAGTTGCTATCACCCTTTTTATTATAGGTTTATTTATCTGCTGACCACGGCTTATTGCAATTATATCTCCATTATCAGGAGTATAATTCCATCTCGAAACAATTAACTTATCTCCGTCGTGCAAAGTTTCACGCATAGAATCTCCGACAACACTCATATATCGAAAAATAAAAGTCATCAGGAATACGACCAAAATTATAGCTTGAATTACCGACTCCAGCCACTCGAAACAAAATGCCGAAAACTCTCCGGCAGGATTTTTATGTGAATTTTTTTTAATTTCAGAAACATTATTATCTGTTTTTTTTCCCCATCCGTACATACGCAACACTCCTTTACACAACTAATTATTTTTGTTATACACAACAAAAAGAGGGATAATCCCCCTTGTTGTTAAACAATTTTCTCTTTGACTTTTGCTGCTTTTCCTACACGATCTCTCAAATAGTAAAGCTTGCTTCTGCGTACACGACCTTTTCTTACAACTTTAACGTCGCTCACGCTCGGGGAATGAAGTGGAAAAATTCTTTCTACTCCAAAACCATAAGAAACTTTTCTCACTGTAAAAGTTTGAGCGATTCCGCTTCCTTTTTTAGCAATAACAGTTCCTTCAAAGACCTGAATTCTTTCTCTTTCGCCTTCTTTAATTTTTACATCTACCTTTACTGTATCACCAACATTAAACTCAGGCAATGTTTCTTTTAATGAAGACTCTGAAATTTTTTTTAGTAAATCCATAATTTCCTCCAAAATCTATACATTCGTGCTCAAGTCTTAAAGCAGAGGAATGCTGATATTTAAATATCTGCAAGCAATACTATGCCCACATATGGAGTATTATAACATATTATTTTTTTTTAATCAACTATTTTTTGTTCTTATATTTGCGCCACTTTCATTTTAAAATCATTTAGATACTTTTTCAAATTATTAAGTGCTAATTTAAATTTTTTAAAATCGCTTTTGTTAAAATATTTTCCAAAACTATTTATCCTTTTTCCGCCAGAAAAAAGCGACAATGTTTTTTCGCATCCGTTTATTTCACCTAGTATTTCTTTTTTTATTACTTCTTTTATTACTTCGGCATTTTTTTGTTGCCCATTTTTTATTCTTATAAAAGAAATGCTCGAACATTCTAAATTTTCTTCTGCTGCTTTTTTCAATTTCAACAAAGCCTCGCTAAGAGACTTAGAATTCACCCTATCAGATTCTTTATTTTCACTTCGCTTTCTGTCTAAATATAACTTACATGCATATCTAAAATATTTTATTACACAAAATACTTTATCTAAAAATGACTCTACAATTTTCTTCAATTCATTTTTCTTTTTTTCAAATATAGTGTCCACATCTGTAGTGTTCACATCATTGTTGCCCTTAAAAATTTTACTATATTCATCATCGAATTTGTTAGCATCTTCACTATGTTGATACCGCTCAATCCAATTCAATGAGCTATCAAAATTATCTGTAAAATTCTTCATTGTATTCAAGGTTGCACTACATTCTTTTTCATCAAATTTTTTTATTGCTTCGAATTTAACAAATTCACTCAGTGTCTTTGAATATGGTTTTAAGTTTTTTAAAGCATTTTTAAAAAAATTGTTTACTTTTTTCAAATTTTCCGAATATAAATCTTTAATTTTCAAAGCTTTGTCAATTTCTTTAGTAAGCAATTTCAGTTTATCACACAGATCTATATACGGGTTGGTACAACAACTAATATTTTTATATGAACATTTACCGGCGGCATTATATATTTTCAAAATTACCTTACCTTTTTTGCTATGTGCTACCGCTCTTTTCTTTATATTTTTTCTTAATAAACTTAATTGTCTTTCAGCGTTATCAATTGGATCAACTATACTCATTTTGAACACCTCTTTCATAAGATTTATGTGTTCATTATATATATATATATATATTGTCAAGTGTTTTTTGTATATTTTTATAAAAAAATAAAAAGCACCCACAATTAACTCGTGGATGCAGTCAAATTATTTATTAACTTTGCTTCTTAATCTCATGGTCTTATCCAATATTCTTTTTCTTATTCTTATACTCTTCGGAGTAACTTCCAGGTATTCGTCATCGTCTATAAATTCGATGGATTGTTCCAAGCTCAAAACGCTGTGAGGTGTCAATTTCAAAGCTTCATCGGAACCCGATGCACGCATATTTGTGACGTGCTTTTTCTTGCAAACGTTTACCGTGATATCCTCGGCCTTGGGGGTGGACCCAACAACCATGCCCTCATACACATCAACACCGGGGCCTATAAATAACCGGCCTCTGTCTTGTGCCGCAAACAATCCGTAGCCGGTTGAAACTCCCGTTTCGTGAGCTACTAAAGAACCGTGTCTGCGCTGAACAATTTCACCTTTATAAGGTTCATACGAATCAAAAACCTGATTTAAAATTCCTTTTCCGTTTGTATCCGTTAAAAATTCCGAACGATAACCTATTATTCCTCTCGAAGGAACTCTGAATTCAATTAGCGTCGTTCCGCTATCTTTCGGGGTCATGTTAACCATTTCGGCTTTTCTTGCCCCTATTTTTTCTATTACGGCTCCAACATACTCTTCAGGAACTTCAACCGTCAAAATTTCAATCGGTTCACATAAAACGCCATCTATTTCTTTCATAATTACTTGAGGTCTTGAAACTTGGAATTCATAACCTTCTCTACGCATAGTTTCGATAAGGATAGAAAGATGAAGTTCTCCCCTACCCGAAACTTTAAACGTATCTGCCGAATCAGTTTCTTCCACTCTCATGGAAACATTCGTTTCCACTTCTTTAAAAAGTCTGTCCCTTATGTTTCGAGAAGTAACGAATTTTCCTTCACGCCCTGCAAAAGGACTATTATTCACCATAAAATTCATAGAAACTGTAGGCTCATCTATCTTTACAAACGGCAACGGCTCTACATTTGAAGGATCACAAAGAGTTTCGCCGATATTTAAACCTTCTACACCTGAAACAGAAATAATTTCACCAAGTTCGGCAGTTTCAGCTTCAACTCTTTTCAAACCTTCAAATTTATATATTTTTCCTATTCTAATGTTTTTATTTACTCCATCGTTGGTACATCTGACAACGTTTTGCCCGGCTTTTATACTTCCTCGCTCAACTCTTCCAACGCCAATACGCCCAATATATTCGTCATAATCTATGTTTGAAATAAGAACTTGAAGAGAACCATTTTTATCGCCTTTCGGTGCAGGAACCTCATTAACAATTGTTTCAAATAATGGTTTTAGGTCGTTTTTTTCATCACTTTCGTCCGTGAAAGCATACCCATTTCTTCCCGAAGCGTACACAACAGGAAATTCTATTTGTTCCTCATCGGCTCCAAGTTCGATAAATAAATCTAAAACTTCATCAACAACTTCGTCCGGTCTGGCACCGGGTCTATCAATCTTATTTACCACAACTATAGGCTTTTTACCTAGTTTAAGAGCTTTTTTCAACACAAATCTTGTTTGGGGCATACAACCTTCAAAAGCATCAACCAAAAGCAATACCCCATCAACCATCAAAAGTATTCTTTCTACTTCTCCTCCAAAATCTGCGTGTCCAGGAGTATCAACTATATTAATTTTAGTATTTTTGTACATAACGGCAGTATTTTTAGATAAAATTGTAATTCCACGCTCCCTCTCCAGGTCACCTGAATCCATAACACGCTCCGCAACACTTTCGTTGGAACGAAAAATTCCGCTTTGTTTAAGCATTTGATCAACCAAAGTTGTTTTACCATGGTCAACATGTGCAATTATTGCTACATTCCTTAAATTACTTGAATCACTCATTTTTATACTTCCTTTTTAATCATTGTTATCTTTTAAATTATCTATTAAATTTTTAAATTCTCCGCTTATTTCTTCATTTGAGCCAAGCGGTATTTTTTGGTAAACTTCGAAAACTTTGTCTCTCATCCAAAGTCCGGGAGTAATCCTAATAGAATATCCACAGCCATTTTCAACCATCCAATCGAAAGGCTTAGCCCTAGGTATACCATACATGGCCATCAACGACATTATCACTCCTCCATGAGTAAATACACATGCAGAAGTCACGCCTCGTTTCATCAAAGATTCTACTATATTTTCGAAAGCATTTGATATTCTCCTGTAGAAATCATCCCAAGATTCTCCATTTGGAGGCGAAATCTTAGAATTTTTTATCCATTCTAAATATTCAGGATAAGAATATAATTCTTTGGTAGTTTTTTTCTCCCAATCTCCAAAATTACATTCTCGAAGGTCATCAACGACGATAGGTTTTGCTTCCGGATATATTATAGCACAAGTTTCTATACAACGAGAAAGTGGGCTTGAATAATACTCCCGAGCAACCGGATATTCATATTTGCTTTTTAAGTTTTTAAGCTTTTTCTTTCCTTCATCAGAAATAGGAACATCCCAAGAACCAGCATATTGACCTTTTACATTTGCCTCTGTCATTCCATGTCTGACAAAGTGTATCACATAAGACTTCATATCAAATCTCCTTTAAATTTCTTGTTTATAGTTAATTTCTTTTCCTCGCCCTTTATTATTCTCAAAATATTCCCATGGTGCTTAACAATCACGAGCGTAGATATCACAACACAAAAAATCAAAGGAATATACATAACCAAAATATTTCCGGTCTGCTTATAATCTATAAAATAATTGCACACAAAGGCTGAAATCGGTAAAATTAGCGCAGAAATTATAGAAGATAAAGAAACGATTTTTGTAAAAAACAGAGTAATTAAAAATACCGATATCAAAATCACAAATATTCTCCAATCAATGAGAAGCATACTCGACCACGTAACCAAAATACTCTTTCCGCCTTTAAATTCAAAAAAACAAGGAAACATATGACCTATTACGCACATAAGACACGTTAAGTATTTCAAAAAAATTTCTATAGGAAAATTATTTCCCATTAAATTAACACGAAAAATTGAAAACACAATCTCACAAAACCACACGGCTATAATTCCCTTTAAAAAATCTATCGCAAAAGTTGCCACTCCCATTTTTATTCCTTGCGTACGCAATACATTGGTAAAACCTGCGTTTCCGCTTCCCATAGTTCTAATATCCTGCCCGGAATTCCAAAATTTTGTAACTAAAATAGAAGCGTTTATCCCACCAATCAAATATGAGCCTGCTGCGACAAACAGTATAGCCAGCCAATAATATGATAATATTTCTAATATCATAACCCAAAAATTCCCCTTTTAGAATGCCAAATTCATATATTACGCTCAAAATTTCTTTCGGATTTCTCTCTTATTATAAATCTTATCGGCGTACCCTCAAATCCAAATGTTTTGCGCAAATTATTTTCGATATAGTGCTGATACGAAAAATGAAACAGCTCCGCTTTATTAACGAAAAACACAAACGTAGGAGGAGTCACAGCAACCTGAGTCATATAATAAATTTTAAGACGTTTGCCCTTATGAGTAGGAGGAGGAGTTTTTACAACACTCCTAGATAAAATATCATTAAGTACACCCGTAGAAATTCTCATAGAATTATTATTTGCAACTTTCACAATAATTTCAAAAATATTTCCGATTCGTTGACCCGTTTTAACAGAAGCAAACACAATAGGAGCATACGACATAAACAAAAATTCTTTCTTGATTTTTTCCATAAATTTGTCCATTGTTTTGTTATCTTTCTCTATTGCATCCCATTTATTTACCAGTATAACAGAAGCTTTTCCGGCTTCATGCGCAAGTCCGGCAATTTTAGTATCTTGCTCAGTAGGGCCTTCTTTTGCATCTATCATGATAACGCATACATCTGCACGTTCTATAGCTAATTTTGCTCTTATTATACTATATTTTTCTATTTTTTCGGTTATTTTACTCTTTTTTCTGATCCCTGCTGTATCTATAAAATTAAATTTTCCATGTTTATTTGAAACCAAAGTATCTATAGTATCTCTCGTAGTGCCCGCAATGTCCGACACTATGCTTCTTTCTTGACCCGAAATATAATTTACAAGTGAAGATTTTCCAACATTCGGCTTCCCTATAACAGCAACTGAAATTACATCTTCGTTCGCTTCTTCTTCATACTCCGGTAGATACTTAAATATTTCATCCAAAAGATCACCCGTGCCATGTCCGTGCACAGACGAAACCTGCAAAGGATCTCCCAATCCTAAATTGTAAAACTCATAAAAATTGAAATCAGCATTTCCGATATTATCACACTTATTGACGCAAACCACCACAGGCTTACCGCATTTAGTAAGCATCGAAGCAATTTCTTTATCGGAAGAAACCAACCCGGACTTGACGTCAACAACAAAAACAATCACATCCGCAACATCAATGGCGAGCATGGCCTGGTGACGCATTCCTCTAAGAATAACATCATCGGTTTTTGCAGTTTCTATGCCTCCGGTATCAATCAAAGATATCTTTCTATTTTTCCATTCACACTCACCGTAAACTCTATCTCTAGTCACTCCTGCAGAATCGTCAACAATAGAAACACGTTTACCAATCAGCTTATTAAACAAAGTAGATTTTCCTACATTCGGCCGTCCGACCAGCGCCACTATGGGATTCGACATTTTTTCACATCCTGATTTATATATTAGTTTCTGAAGAAAATAGAGAAGGATCACTCCTCCTCTACCATACCTCTATAGTACAAAGCAACTACGCTTCCACTTTAATAACTTCTCTTCCTTTATAATAGCCGCAAGACTTACAAACTCTGTGTATAAGCTTAAAAGCTCCACATTTCGCACATCTGCTCAAAGCAGGAGCATCTATCTTCCAAACATTTGAACGTCTGGTATTTCTTCTTGCTTTTGAATGCTTTCTCTTAGGTACTATTGCCATTACGTGGCACCTCCTCTTAAACACAACCAAAAATCCGTCTACAAACCGGTAGTTTGATTATACATTTATATTAAACATTTGTCAACTGATTTATTAATTTTTTTACAATATAATTATTGATTTTTTAGAATATTAATCATTCTAGACTTATAAGCTTCTACTCCGGGCTGATTAAAAGGATCTACACCTAGCAATTTTGCCGAAACCGCACAAGCTTTCTCAAAAAAATATATTAAGTATCCTAAATTATATTCTGAAAAATCGTCCACGGACATAACTACATTCGGAACTCCGCCCGCAGTATGTGCCTCCAATGTAGCTTCACAAATAATATCATTTATCTGTTGCACTGAATTTTTACACACATAGTTCAGGTTATCCAAATCATCGCTTTCTGTGGGAATTATTAACTTTGTTGATTTTTTTCTAAATTTTAAAATAGTTTCGAACAAAATTTTACTTCCATCTTGTACAAATTGTCCAAGAGAATGAAGGTCTCGGGAGTATATTGCTGACGTGGGAAAAATTCCTTTTCCGGCTTTTCCCTCGCTTTCCCCAAACAATTGTTTCCACCATTCGAAAAACATCGAAAGTCTAGGTTCATAGCCCACAATCAATTCCACAGTTTTGTTTTTTCTGTACAAAATATTCCTAATCAGGGCATATTTATAACAATCATTTTCCACTAAATTATTGCTCATATATTTAAAATAAGCATCTCGAGCGCCGTTCAAAATTTTGGAAATATTTGCACCGCTTACACAAATGGGAAGTAATCCTACGGCTGTAAGTACCGAATAGCGTCCTCCGATATTTCGTGGGATATTAAAAATTTTGTACCCTTCTTTTTTAGCTATTTTCAACAAAGATCCTTCAACACGATCTGTTGTGCAATATATCCTATTTTTTGCTTCATCTTTACCATATTTTTTCTCTAGAAAATTTTTAAAAATTCTAAAAGATACAGCCGGTTCAATAGTTCCCCCGGATTTAGAAATAACATTTACCGAAACTTCTTTAGAACGACATATTTCTAAAATTTCAGAAATGTAACTTTCGCTCATATTATTGCCCACAAAAAAGATTTTTGGAGTATTTTTGCACAAATAATTATAATTAGAGGAATGTAAAAAATCAATTGCGGCAGCAGCACCCAAATATGAACCGCCCACCCCTATGACTATAAATACATCCGAATCTGAAACTATCCTGTCTGCCGACATTTGTATATCTTCAATCTCTTCTTTGGAAATATTAACCGGCAAATCAATCCAGCCTCTGTAATCAACTTCGTTATTACAATCTTTGTGCAATTCTTTACTAATCAATTTAACTTTTTTGTTAAATTTTTTCAAATATTCGTCATCTATAAATTTATCTACATATCTCGTTTCTAGTTCAAACATAAATAGGAATCCTCCGGCTTCACGCCAAAAGTTACGAAAATACAATCTAAATTATTTTATCATACCTGCAACTTCGCTAGCAAAATCGTCCGCTTTTTTCTCGATTCCCTCGCCTTTTTCAAATCTAACAAAATTATTTATAGAAATTTTAGTTCCAATATTTTTAGAAATTTTATCTGTGTACTCTTCGATATTAACGTTGCTATCTTTAACAAAAATTTGTTTATTAAGGCATACTTCTTTGTAATATTTTCCAATTCTGCCTTCCACAATTTTTTCAGCAATATTTTCGGGTTTTCCGTCATTCACTATTTGTTCTTTTAAAATTTTTCTCTCGTGTTCAATCGTTTCGGCAGGGACATCCGAAGGATTTAAATACAACGGGTTTGCTGCCGCAATCTGCATAGCAACATCTTTGGCATAGTTTTTGAACTCTTCTGTTTGTGAAAGTTCTTTGTTTTCTATGTCAAATTTCACCAACACACCAATTTTTCCGCCAGCGTGAACATATCCCGCAACTGTTCCGTCAAAACGTTGGAAACGTCTTATCTTCAAGTTTTCACCTATGGTCAAAATTTTTTCTTGAAGCAATTCTTCAACAGTTTTTCCGCTAGGAAGAGTAATTTTCATTAATTCTTCTACGGTAGAAGGATTTTTTTCCATTACCGTTTCTCCACAGACTTTTACAAACGATTGAAAATCCGCATTTTTTGCTACAAAATCGGTCTCAGAATTAACTTCTATGGCAACACCAACACTAGAGTCCTCTTTTGTATAAGCCATCGCTAATCCTTCAGCGGCAACCCTTGAAGATTTTTTAGTGGCGGCAGCAAGACCTTTTTCTCTCAGAAAATCGATAGCTTTTTCCATGTCGCCATTAGACTCGGACAGCGCTTTTTTGCAATCCATCATCCCACAACCGGTTTTCTCCCTTAAACTTTTAACATCTTGAGCTGTAAAATTCACTACAATTCCTCCCATTTATAACCATAAATACAACAAATCGAACTTTGCCGAAAAAACTCGACAAAGATTCCGATTTTATAATCTTAACAAATTATTTTTCAACTTCTTCAACTATATCGCTGGCTAACATTTGTTCTTCGAGTTCCGTATCCACTGTAACTTCTTCAGAAGATTCAGATATTTCGCCTTCTTTACCTTCGATTATAGCTTGTGAAATAGCAGAACAAATCAATTTAACCGCTCGTATTGCGTCGTCGTTACCGGGAATGACGTAGTCAGCCGCATCAGGATCGCAGTTGGTGTCAACAATGGCAACAACCGGTATATCAAGTTTTCTGGCTTCTGCAATCGCAATTCTTTCCTTTTTGGGGTCAACCACAAAAAGTGCGCCAGGAAGTTCTTTCATATCCTTAACACCGCCAAGAAATTTCTCTAATTTTTCTATCTCAAGGCGTAATTTAACAACTTCTTTTTTTGGTAAAAGAGTAAAAGTTCCATCTTCTTCCATTGCTTTAAGTTGATTCAATCTTCCCACTCTTTTGCGGATTGTAGAGAAGTTTGTAAGCATTCCGCCAAGCCATCTTGCATTAACAAAATAAGAGCCCGACTTAATTGCTTCGGATTTCACAGACTCTTGAGCCTGCTTTTTTGTGCCTACAAATAATACCGATTTTCCTTCTTCGGTGATTTTTTTGATGAAATTATAAGCTTCGTCAAGTTTTTTTACGGTTTTTTGAAGATCGATAATGTAAATACCATTACGCTCCGTAAAAATATACTCCGCCATTTTAGGATTCCATCTGCGTGTTTGATGCCCGAAATGAACACCTGCTTCTAACAATTGTTTCATTGATACTACTGGCATTAATATTCCTCCTTGGTTTTTTCCTCCGCCGGAGCTAAAGCGCTTTTGCGCCACCTGTGTATTTTGTATTTCCCCGACGTGTGTAGTCAACATTTTAAAATATAACACAAAACAGTTTGAAAATCAAGATATTTTTTACATTAATGGTTTCAAATATATCCTAAACTATTATCATGGAATCTCCGAAACTGAAAAATCTATATTTTTCTTCAACTGCAACTTTATAAGCATTCATGGTGCTTTCGTAACCCGCAAAAGCAGATACCAACATAATAAGCGTGCTTTCGGGAAGATGAAAATTTGTAATCAATGCATCAATAACTCCAAATTCGTAACCCGGTTTTATAAATATTTCTGTAGATTCTTCACATGCTCTGACTTCCCCATATTTTTTATAAACAGACTCAAGAACTCTACAACTTGTGGTTCCCACCGAAATAACCTTGCCTCCACCGGATTTGGTACGGTTTATTAATTCAGCAGTAGATTGAGGCATAATAAAAAATTCTGAATGCATTTTGTGATTTTCTATATTTTCTTCTTTTACAGGCCTAAAAGTTCCCAGCCCCACATGTAGAGTAACATAGCCTACATTTACGCCCATCTGTTTTATTTTTTCAAGAAGCTCCGGAGTAAAATGCAGACCCGCTGTAGGTGCAGCGGCAGACCCTAAATCCTTTGCGTAAACAGTTTGATACCTGTCTTTATCTTTGAGCTTTTCCTTTATATATGGCGGAAGAGGCATCTGACCTGTTTTTTCTAAATTGCCAAAAAAATTTTCGGTATTTTTGAATCGTAACACTCTATTTCCGTCATCAAGAATATCTACTATTTCTGATTCTAAAATTTTTTCTCCGCTTTCGCTTTCAAAAACAAATTCAAATCCGACTTTTGCCTTTTTGCCGGGCTTGACAAGGGTTTCCCACAAATTATTTTCCATATGCTTCAAAAGCAAAAACTCAACTACATATCCTGTAGATTTGTTTTTTCCAAAAATTCTTGCCGGAAGAACTTTGGAATCGTTCAAAATCAAGCAGTCGCCCGGTGATAAATATTTTGTAAGATTAAAAAAGTGGTCATGATTAATTTCTCCGCTCTTTTTATTTAAAACCATCAATCTTGAAGAATCTCTGGGCTCCAATGGCCTTTGAGCAATGAGTTCCTCGGGCAAATAATAGTCAAAATCACTTTTATTGTTTAACTTGCTTTCTTTTTTCTCAATCTTGTCCATTAAAATTTACTTTCCTCCAAATACAATTAAGTATAAAATATAGCATATAGTAATTATAACAAAGAAACTAAAAAACTTAAATCCAAAACAATCAATTTGACAGAGTTTTAAATATAATGATATTATAAGACTCTGGCAATTAAGAAAAGTTAAAATAGAAGGCGGTGAATTGAGCAAAATTTTATTTATTAAGCTCAAAAAAATTATGAATAAATACAATATCGGAATACTTGGCGCTACGGGAACTGTAGGCCAAAAATTTATAACTTTGCTGGAAAACCACCCGTGGTTCGAAATAAAGATGCTTGCCGCAAGTGCAAATTCCGCAGGGAAAACATTTGAAGAAGCTGTGGATAAAAGATGGATAATGGGATCTCCCATACCTGAAAAATGTAAGAATTTAATTCTTGCAGACGCTATAAAAGATGCAAAAAAAATAGCTTCAGAAGTTGACTTTGTATTTTGCGCTCTAAGCATGGATAAAAATAAGATAAAAGAACTGGAAGAAACATACGCAAAATTGGAGTGTCCTGTGATTTCAAATAACAGCGCAAATCGTATGGCGGAAGATGTTCCTATGATAATTCCTGAAATAAACGCAGACCACATCAATATCATTCCGTACCAAAAAAGAAGGCTAAAAACCAAACGTGGATTTATTGCCGTAAAATCGAATTGTTCCATTCAATGCTATGTACCTGCACTTCACCCTCTTTTTGAATTTGGAATCAAAGATATTTTGGTTTGTACATACCAAGCGATTTCCGGCGCAGGAAAAAATTTTGACACCTGGCCCGAAATGAAGGATAATATAATTCCATACATAAGTGGCGAAGAAGAAAAATCTGAAATCGAGCCTCTGAAAATTTGGGGAGAAATCAAGAGAGAAAAAATAGTCCTTAACTCTGAAATCAAAATAACTTCGCAATGCCTTAGGGTGCCGGTAAGCGACGGCCATACCGCTGCTGTATTTGCTTCTTTCGAAAATGCTCCCGACATAAAAGAAGCAATCAAAAAAATTACAAATTTCAAAGGACATGAAAAAAGTCAAAATTTACCAAGCTCTACAAATCAATTTATCCATTATTTCGAGGACCCTTCTCGTCCTCAAATAAAATTAGATCGAAATTTAGAAAATGGTATGGGAATAAGCATAGGCAGAATCAGAGAAGATTCTCAATACGACATAAAATTCGTATGTATGAGTCATAACACGGTGCGAGGAGCTGCAGGAGGCGCAATATTGCTTGCAGAAATGCTCTGTCGTGAAGGCTATATAGATAAAAAATTATAAAATCGGAGGTATTTTCATTATGAAAAAAATCATTTTCAAAGGCGCCGGAGTTGCACTTGTGACTCCTATGAATGATGACGGAAGTGTCAATTACGAGGAGCTTGAAAAACTTATAGAATTTCAAATTTCTAGCGGAACCGATGCAATTATAACTTGCGGAACAACAGGAGAATCGGCCACTCTATCAGACGAGGAACATCATAAGATAGTGGATTTCACTGTAAAAAAAGTTTCGGGAAGAATACCGGTGATAGCAGGAACCGGAAGTAACTGTACCAAAACAGCTCTGAAACGTTCCCTGGAAGCCGAAAATTTGGGTGTTGACGGCCTTCTGATTGTCACACCATATTATAACAAAACCTCTCAGGAAGGAATCATAAATCACTATACATACATTGCAGATAGAGTGCACATCCCTATAATTCTATATAATGTTCCGTCCAGAACAGGTGTCAATATAAAACCCGAAACTTATTTGGAACTTTCAAAACATCCAAATATATGCGCAGTAAAAGAAGCCAACGGAGATATTTCATCGGTTGCAAAAACAATTTCACTTTGCGGAAATAATCTTAGCGTTTACTCAGGAAATGATGATCAAATCGTGCCTATCTTATCTCTCGGCGGCATAGGAGTAATTTCGGTATTTTCAAACATATGCCCAAGAGAATGCCATACATTAATCAAAGAATTTTTTGACGGCAATACAGAAATAAGTACTCGCATGCAAATAAAATATTTGGAACTCATGAACTCCATGTTCTGCGACGTTAATCCGATACCGGTCAAAGAAGCCCTTAATCTAAAAGGATACAAGTGCGGCCCATGCAGACTTCCTCTTTATAAATTAAATGAAAAAAATTACAAATACTTGGTAAATGTATTGCAAAAATACTCAATAATTTAAAATACGGATGGTGAAAAAGGCCGTTAAAAAAATTAATTAACGGCCAGGACGATTATGAAAATTATAATTTGCGGATGTAACGGAAAAATGGGAAAAGCAATTATTGATGCTGCAAAAAATTATGATAATTGCACAATTTTAGCAGGAGTAGACAAAGTAACAGATTCAAATAAAGCTTTCACGGTTTACAATTCTATAGGTGATATAAAAGAAAAAGCCGATGCAATAATAGACTTTTCTCATCCTTCTGCACTTGATTCTATACTTAAATATTCAACGAAAACCGCTACTCCTGCGGTTTTATGCACCACGGGATTCAGCGATGAGCAAGTTGAAAAAATTAAGGAAATTTCTAAAAATGTACCCATTTTCTATTCAAGAAATATGTCTTTGGGCGTGAATTTGCTGATTGAGCTAGCTAAAAAAGCCACTGAAGTCCTAGAGAAAGATTTTGACGTAGAGATAATAGAAAAACATCATAATCAAAAAATAGATGCTCCGAGCGGAACGGCGCTTATGATAGCTGAAGAAATATCGCAAACATGCAAAAACCATAAAAAATTTATCTATGATCGCAGCTCAATTCGCAGACCAAGAGAAAAAAGCGAAATAGGGATCCATTCTCTGCGAGGAGGCACAATTCCCGGAGACCACGAAATTATATTTGCCGGAAACAAAGAAGTGATAACTATTTCTCATCATGCCGAATCACGTGATATTTTTGCAAATGGTGCATTAAAAGCCGCATATTTCTTGCAGGACAAGCTTCCTGGATTTTATACTATGAAAGACATGATTTATAATTAATTTCAAAGTTTTGAATTTCTTTGGGATGATTATACAAAAAAATTTTTTCGGAAATCCCTTTTATGGAATCTGAAACGTATGAATTTTTATTGGCAATTAGGTATATCGGTATACCGTTGGAATAAGCCACCCCGGCTTCCACGCCGATTCCTATGCTTAATTCAGAAGCATCAATTATAAAAATATCCGAAGATTTTATAGTATCAAAAGCTATCTTCATTACTTCTGCGCCCGGCATCGTGCAAGGTCCGTAATTTTGGATATTTTTTGCGAAAACAAAAGTTTCTATATTTTGAAATTTTAAAGCCGAGTATATTTCTTCTATCAACCCTTTGTTTCTCATGTCTTCGTAATATTTTATAGCCAAAAACGCTTTTATCATCAATATCAAACCCTTCAATTAAAAATTATAAATTTACAATACTTTAATTTAAAATAATTATCAATATAAAATGGAGATGTTTAGTTGTACACGTTAAAAAAGAAAGAATTAAATGCAAGATTGGGAGAATTTAAAACTCCCCACGGAACCATAAAATTACCGGGATTTATGAATGTAGCTACGTGTGGAGCAATCAAAGGAGCTGTTTCGGCTATAGATTTAAAAAATCTTAAATGCCAGGTTCAATTGTGCAATACATATCACTTGCATTTGCGACCCGGAGATGAAACAGTAAAAAGCCAAGGCGGAATACGGGAGTTCACTTCGTGGAAAGGTCCGGTTCTTACGGATAGCGGCGGATTCCAAGTGTTTTCGCTTGCTAAACTCAGAAACATCAAAGAAGAGGGAGTGGAATTTTCTTCTCATATAGATGGACATAAAATTTTCATGGGGCCTGAAGAAAGCATGCAAATTCAGTCCAATCTTGCTTCAACCATAGCAATGGCTTTCGATGAATGCATCGCAAATCCGGCAGAATATTCCTACACAAAAAACTCATGTGAAAGAACCGTTAGATGGTTAAAAAGATGCAAAAATAAGATAGATGAATTAAATTCGATGGATACCACTTTGAACAAAGAACAAATGCTTTTCGGGATAAATCAAGGAAGTACTTATAAAGACATTCGAATCGACCACATGAAGAAAATTCGAGAGCTAGACTTAAATGGCTATGCAATCGGAGGATTAGCTGTAGGAGAAACCGCAGAAGAAATGTATGAAATTATAGAAACTGTAGAACCTTATATGCCTGAGGATAAGCCCAGATATCTAATGGGAGTGGGAACTCCATTAAATATTTTGGAAGCAGTAGCCAGGGGTGTTGATTTGATGGACTGCGTTATGCCAAGCAGAAATGCACGTCATGGGAAAATTTTCACCTGGCACGGAGCTATAAATATTCTTAACTCAAAATATGAACGAGATAGCTCTCCTTTGGATTCTGAATGCGATTGTCCAACATGCAAAAATCACTCCAAAGCATATGTACGACACCTGTTAAAAAGCAAAGAAATGCTCGGAATGAGATTAGCTGTCATGCACAACTTATATTTTTATAATACTTTGATGGAAAAAATAAGAGAAGCCCTTGAGCAAGGAACTTTCGAAAAATTTTATAATCATTATAAAAATATTTTATGATTACGAAAACGGCACTTCTTAAAGTGCCGCTTTTTTTATTCCGCTAATTGCTCTAACAATATTATTTATATCTTTGTAAGTTTTTATGCAATACAATCCCGACTTTTCCATCAATTTTTTAACTTCATTTTCCTGGCCTAAACCTATCTCGAGTGCCATTATTCCACCTGCCTTAAGCTTAGAAATCCAATTTTTACAAATACTTTTATAGAAATAAAGTCCGTCTTCCCCGCCGTCAAGTGCTATTTTTGGTTCTAATTTAACTTCCTTCTGTAAATTTTCAATCTCGCTCGTTCTAATATAAGGCGGATTTGATATTACAGCATCAAATTTTTCGTCGCAAAATTCACTATAAACTTTTAAGATATCACCGCTAATCGCCTTAACCCGGCTATGATTGATTTCAATATTATTTTTAAAATAGCCAAGAGCTTGCTCGGAAAGTTCAACTCCAAAAACTTCAGGATTCTGAAGAATTAATTCTTTTTCCAGAGAAATTGCCACACACCCACTGCCACTGCACAAATCGATTATACAAGGATTATTTTTAAACTTTAAAAATTCACTTACAGCATCTATCAGAACATTCGTGTCATCTCGAGGAATAAGAACTCCTTCTCCGACTTTGAACTTTAAATTTCTAAAATTCCACTCTCCCAATATGTACTGTATCGGTATTCCCTTTTCTCTTTTGGCTAATATTTCGTTTATCTTAGTAATTGCATTCTCAGAAGTTTTTTCGTTACCTTGCAAAATAATTTTTATTTTATCCATACCAAAATAATCTTCAAATATTATATCTGCTTCCGACTTATTCTCTTCTATTTCCAACTTTCTTAAACTATCAACAGTTTTGATATACAGTTCTTTCCACGTCATACAATTCCCCTTATTCGCCCGGTTTTGTAGAAGGGGCCACAGGAATGTTCACAATTACCGTTGTGCCAAACCCTTCTTCACTAATAATCTGCAAATTCCCACCATGAAGCGCAATTATTTCGTCAACTATTGCCAGCCCTATACCAGATCCCCTTTTTAGATAATTAGCTTTGTAAAATTTTTTCTTAACGTTCGGTAGATGCTCTGCAGGTATACCGCATCCATTATCCGTAACACTTATATACAGCATATCATCTTTCACTCCGGCGTCAACACTAATTCCGCCGCCGCTTGAAGTATATTTCAGGGCATTATCAATAATATTTATAAACACCTGTCGAAGCCTGTTTCTGTCACCAATTACAGCGGGTATAACTTTTGGCTCATTGTATATAAGAGTTTTTCCTTCCCTTGTCGCCCTTTCTTTAAACATGTATACCGCTTCTCCAAGCTCGGCCAAAATATCTATCTTTTCTTTAAAAAGTTTTATCCTTTTTTCTTTTATGCTCGAAAAATCCAATAGTCCTTCCACTATCCAAGAAAGTCTTCCTGCCTCTTTTACTATTGTATCAAGCCCCCTTTTCATAGTTTCCGGATCAGAATCACACATTTGCATAGTTTCAGCCCAGCCTTTAATAGCTGTTAATGGCGTTCTAAGTTCATGAGAAACAGAAGAAATAAACTCATTTTTTATTTTTTCGGAATTATCAAGTTCCTCAGCCATGTAATTTATGGTATCGGTCAATTCTCCTATTTCGTCGTCGTATTTTTTCTCTATTTTTATATGAAAATCTCCTTGAGCTATTAACTTTGCTTGCTTACAAATTTCGCTCACAGGTCTAACGATAGACTTTATAAAATACATACCCGAAATTATCATAAATAAGACCACAACAACTTCAACAAAAATTATAATCAAAGTTCCTAAAACTACCCTATAATTAGCCTCTTCCATAGAAACAACATACCTTACCGCACCCAAAAAGTTGCCGTTGTCATCATAAATACATTTCGTAACAGCCATTAGTCTTTCTCCGATGGATGATCTTCCTTCCCACATTCCCAAATTTTTAGAATCTGTACGAGCTTTATCGAAATCAGGCATAATCTCGTCGTACTCCGGCAAAAAACCTGACGAAGTAATTATTATATTATTCTCTTTATCAAAAACCATCAGTTCCATAATTTTATCATCTGAAAAATTTTCAACGTAAACTTTTGCTATATCCAAAAATTTAAAATCTTTATCTATGGAATGGCCATTCAAAATATTATAAAGTTCATTGGTTCGGCCTTTTATAGTTTGCCGAATACCACTGTAAAAATATCCCCTCACCACCAGCGCAAAGCCAATAACAAGAACTGTAAAAATTGACACTGTAAAACCCAAACTATTTAATATCCATCTCTTTTTTATTCCTCTGAAACCCATCATAAAACCCTCTGCACTTTTAATTTTCCCACTTATATCCCATACCCCACACAGTAATTATATGATTCGGAGCGGATGGAGTATCTTCTATTTTCATTCTCAATCTTCTTATGTTAACGTCAACTATCTTTTCCTCACCTTTATGTGATTCACCCCACACATGTTGCAAAATTTGAGTTCTGCTCAATACAGTACCGGGGTTAGAAAAAAAATACTCCATAATTTGAAACTCCACCTGAGTAAGTTCTATAACTTTACCTCTCTTTTTCAAAGCTCGATTTCTTAAATTTAAAACAAATTCTCCAAATTTTATTTCATCTTGAAATTTATTTTCACTTCTCATCATATTCAGAGCCACTCGCCTGTAAAGAGCATCCACCCTCGCTACCAGCTCTGATGGACTGAAAGGTTTCGTTATATAATCATCCGCTCCCAACATCAGGCCGCTTATTTTATCCATTTCCTGAGTTTTTGCAGTTAAAAGTATAATGCCGATACTGTCGCTTTTTTTCCTGATTTCTTTACAAACTTTCATTCCGTCAATCCCCGGAAGCATGATATCAAGCACAGCCAAATCAAAATCTCCGTTGTACCTATCAAACATTTCGAGCGCTTTTTCACCGCTGTCCGTTTCGACAACTTCATATCCCGATCTTTGCAAATTTATAACTTCAAATTCTCTTATAGCCTCTTCGTCTTCTACTACCAAAACACGTTTCATTAAAATTTCTCCTTAATAATTAATATTTTTTATTTCTCTTATAATATTGTTTTCAAATTTATAATATCTCGCTGTCCTAGCGGTATTTTCAAAATTTTTATTGTATATAACTATTTCTTTGATTTGATCGTTGTCAATATCTTCCAGTTCTATGTTTTCGATATCATCTGCAAAATGTATGGAATCGTAAACAACCTTCCAATTTTTTTCAACTTTATTTATAAATAAAATATGTATCCTTTTGGATTCTTCCGGAGATTGGCAACACGCAACATATACAGGAGTTACCTCTCGCCCGAAATCGCACTTTATCACGGCCGCATATCCGTTTTCAAACCAAGTGTATTTCCAAATCAAATCCGAATTCATGTATTCCGTAACACATTTTTTGACTTCTTCTTGATTTCCTTGCAATTTAGGAACATTCATTGCACTTTGAACATCAAAAAAGTTAGCGCCGCTACACCCCGACAACATGCTAAATCCCAGCAAAATTATTGATAATTTAGTAAATTTTAATTTCAACTGCTTCCTCCAAATTAAAAATCATATGTTAAAATCAAATTGTACCACATATACAACTGTTTTTAAAGTAAAAATAAGTTCCAAATTATTTACCAAGGTATATTGACACGATAAAAGTGAGCGAGTATAATAATATGTGAAAAATTTATAATAATAAGTTAATTAACAAAAAACTTATGATTATATTAAATATAAATACGTAAAGGGTTGATTTTATGGGATTAAAATCTATGGTAGCAGGGCTCGGAAGTTCTCTTTTTGGTAATTCTTATCGCACCGGAGTTTTAAATGATTACAGCGTAGTTGAGAAAGCGACTTTCACAATAGCAAATTTAGAACCAGATGGTAGTTTTTCTGGATGCGAAGTTATTCCTGTACAAATCAATCCCAGTGATTTAGTGTTACAGCATTCAGCTCCCGTTAAAACTCCTATAGTGGGAATAACAAACTTCGATCAGCCATCTCTTGAATCGTACTCATCTCACGATGAAAGTAGCTCGCTTTCTATGACTCTGTATTATGATTTTTATGACGAGTATAATGCAAGATCAATGAGTGGATTTTTGGGATCTATGAGTGATTTTCATTTAGAAAACAGTGAATACTCATCCCTGAAAAAATTAGTGGATTTTTCCAGGAGCTCTAGTTTACCACATGTAATGTTTAAGTGGGGAAGCAACTTTGAATTTTATGGAGTTATAGAAATTCTAAGTCCAACATATCGTGCGTTTTCTTCTTGGGGGCAACCACTGAAAGCCGAAGTAAGTATAACTATACGAGAAGAAGCGAACGATCCTAATGGGATCAAAGGCAAACTCCGAGCCAAACTCAAAGGCTACGAAACTATGAGCAAGATAAGTAACACTGCTCTATTAGGTGCAGGACTTGCCAAGAGATAACGATATGATAAGGGGGAAAACATAATATGATGAGTAGTATTCCAACTTTTGATAACGACAAAAACGATGAGAAGAAAATAATTAAAAATATTAAAAATGAATTCGAAAAAACTTCTAAGTCATTCCGAAAATTTGACAAAAAAATTTTTAATGAAATAGGCAATCATCAGCGTAAAATAGGAAAATTGGGGATTGACTTAAATTCTGAAGATAATACTAATTACGACCCTACACTAGTTGAAGATAATTTTTCAACTCCGGAAAAATTTAAAAAATTTAAAAAAAATATAGAGTTTACTGCTAAAAAAATTAAACCAACCACAAAATCAGATAAACTTGTATTAGGAGGCGTAGGATACAATCTTCAATACGCAGAAAAAGATCATGGAGAAAAATATTGGAACTACCTGAATAATAATAAAGATATAAAAGAACCAATTATAGGGAAATCAATGAAATCAGAAAACGACAAAAAAGACGCAACTGTCCAAAACAAACCAAATAGCGAAAATATGATCAAGTACATTAAAAATCAAATAGTTCAGCAAAAAAAAGAAGAGTCCACGCAGAATATAGGTACCGAAGAAGATTCAACTTCCGAATTATCTCCAGTAAATGATAACGCCAAAAGTTCATCCAATAATTCATCTGAAAGTCCCCCCAAAAAAGTAAACGTGAGCGAATTAATTGACAACCTCAAAAAATTGCAGGAAGAGTATGACGCAAAATTTGAAGAAAAACAAGGGGAAATTGATAAATTATGTCGTGCCGATATAGACAAACTTAGAAGATTTGGCATCTTGATCGATATCCCTGAAAACAAGAGTTTTTTGGTTACAGTAAACAATGAAATCATCGGTGAGTCAGGAATTTTATATCCTACCACAGCTTATCCTGCTGACGAAAACAAAAAAAATCCTGCAAGCAGCACAACAAGCGGTTCAAATTCCAATATTGCCTCTAATACAGATACAAATACTTCATCAGATAACGTAGCAACAACAACAAAAAGTCAGAACACAATAGAAACCGGAAAAGATACCCAAAAAATAGAAAACAACGGCGCCAACATCCCATTCGGCCCAACGCTTGCCTATAACCTAAGTGAACTAATAAACGAGTTTAACAATCAGACTGCTGATGTAAGTAAAAAACTCTCAACAGATAATACCGATAAAAACGGTACCATAAAAAATAAAATCATTCAGCACTATGAAGATGAGTTGCGTCTCAAACACGAAGAACTAAAAAAGGAATTCATACAAAAACAGCAAGATATTTTCCAATCGCTATGTGAGAAATTCACTCTTTATGACGAAAATGACAAAAGTGTCAAAAGTGATGATTTAGAAAAATATAAGGAAAATTTTGATTCCATTAATAAAACAAGCTTATATAATTTTAACATTTCAACAGGAGATTTTAAAAATAAACTCAGCTCTGCAATCATTTCCGAATCTTCAGAACCTTCAGAATCTCACCCTCCGGATAACAAAAATAGCGGTGATAGCCAAGAGCCTTCAACAAAACCCAATGAAAGTTCCAAAGATGAACAAGGAAAAGACGGTGATCCAACTGAATCGGAAGGTATACCTGCAGGAAATGATGATACAACTGAGAAAATTGAAGAGCCTAAATGGTCAGATTTGTCTAGAGTATTAATTGGTAGAATGTACCAATCTGATTTCTTGCAAAAAATCGGAGAAGCTTTAATGGATTTATATAAATACATGCCAGAAGACAATGAGGAACCAGAAGACAATGAGGAATCAGAAGACAATGAGGAACCAGAAGACAGCGATAAATCATCCTACAGCAAAAAAGATATTAAAAATTTAATTTTATGCTCAGCTCCTGAAGGTGATTTTAATCTGTATAATCTTCGAAAATTATATCAAAAAGAAAACAACACAGATTATATGAAAAGCCTGGGAATAGACGATGAAAACACCATCAATGACCTTAACAAAGAATATTTTTATGGCAAAGAAAAAGATTATAAACATGACAAAAAATCAAAGGATCTCGATGGCGACAATAGTTCATTGAAAAAAATGTTCCAATATACCAGAGCTTATCTGCGAGCTTATATATGTATAAAACATAATGCAACAATCGATCCCTATAGTGGTACGAAAGAGCGCTTTACAACTACTGATAAAGAATTACAAGACTATAGAGACTTTTTAAAGGAATTTGGAAATACACAGCCAAACGAAACTACTCTGAGAAACAAATGTACTGAAATGTTGGAAAAAATAAAAGAAGATATTAAAGGCGACAAGAAGAAATTTGAACACTTATCAAAATGTTTAGGGGAAGTAATTAGTGGAAACTACTACTTTAACCATTTAAAACAAGCAATGACTATGGATATGACTAAAGCAACAGTTCCAGCAGGTTCCGTTGAAAAAATGTTAACGGAAAACGGCTGGTTGTATAAAGGTGAAAGCACAACAGAAGGAAATATTGACTTCAAAAAAATAAAGAAACTATTGAATTCCCAAAAATAAAAGAGAAGCTAAAATTAAAAAGTTAAGGTGCCGATAAATATCGGCGCTTTTTTTATGAACCAATTATGCTTTTCTTTCATAATTTGTATAAAAACAACTTTTTTGAAGGAGAAACATATGAAATCTAATATTCATCCATTATCAAAATCCAAAGAAAACAAAGAATACAAGGTGATTTCCGTCAATGTTTCAAATCAAATATTTCATAGAATTTTAGATTTAGGAATAATCCCCGGCACAATAATAAAAACGCTTCAAAAAAGTCCTGCCGGTGATCCGGTTGCCTATCTTGTACGAGGGAGCGTCATCGCTTTAAGAAACAAAGACTCTAAAAAAATAATAGTTGAATCTATGTAATTTTTTATTGGAGTTGGTAAGCATATGAGCATACTCAAAAAAAGTTCAAAATTCAAGATAAAAAATCAAAAGAGTCAATCTAAAAATCTATCTACCTATAATTTAGCAATCGCCGGAAATCCAAATGTTGGAAAAAGCACAGTCTTTAACACTTTAACCGGTCTAAATCAACACACCGGAAATTGGCCCGGCAAAACAGTTGAATGTGCTAAAGGAAAATATGAATACAACGGCACCAAATTTTATATAACAGATCTTCCGGGTACATATTCTTTGACGGCAAATTCTCCCGAAGAAGAAATTGCCAGGGATTTTATATGTTTTGAAAACCCCGACGCAGTGATAATAACCCTGGATGCTACGTGCGTGGAAAGAAATCTTAATTTGGCATTGCAAATTCTGGAAGTTACAAAAAAAGCTATAGTATGTGTAAATTTAATAGACGAAGCTAAAAGAAAGAAAATTCACATAGATTTAGATGAACTATCTTTGCAACTTGGAGTGCCTGTAGTGGCGACAAACGCACGCTTAGGACACGGAATAGAGGAATTAAAAAAAATTGTTCAAGAAGTTTGCGAAAAAAAAATTAAAACCTTTCAAATTAAAAATCAATACCCTGAAAATTTATCTAAAGCAGTAGAAAAATTAAAAGAAAATATCCCTGTAAAATCCTTTAAAAACATAGACAAATCCTGGATATCATTGAAACTTTTGGAAAATAGTCAAAGTATTTCTCAATCTATAGAAAAATATCTTCACGAAGATATTTTTGAATCTAAATCTTTCAAAAAAATATTCAAATTATGCCAAAAAGAACTTAGATTTAAAAAATCTTTTTCTATATCAAATGAAATTTCCAAAACTTTAATTTTAAGAGCAGAAAAAATATATAAACTTTGTGTTAAAATTGAAAATAACAATTACGATCACAAAGATAGACTTACAGATAAGATACTAACTTCAAAAATCACAGGATTCCCCATCATGATTCTAATGCTTTTGGGAATATTCTGGATAACAATCGTAGGAGCAAATTACCCTTCCGAAATTATTGCATCGGGACTGTTTTGGCTTCAAAATAAGTTAATTGATTTCTTTTATTACATAAATTCACCGGCTTGGCTTTCTGAAATGCTAGTCATGGGAGTTTATCGAACTCTTGCCTGGGTAATTTCGGTAATGCTGCCACCCATGGCCATATTTTTTCCTTTGTTTACATTTTTGGAAGATGTTGGGTATCTACCACGAGTAGCATTCAATTTGGATAACATATTTAAAAAATGCGGAGCTCACGGAAAACAATCCTTAACCATGTGCATGGGATTTGGATGCAATGCATGTGGAGTCATCGGATGCAAAATCATAGATTCCCCCAGAGAACGTTTAATAGCAATTCTAACCAATAATTTTGTTCCGTGCAACGGCAGATTTCCTCTCCTGATTTCCATAATCACTATGTTCTTTATAGGAAACGGCATAACCTTGCTAAATTCAGCCATTTCGACCACTATATTAACCTGCGTAATTATTTTTGGAATACTGATAACCTTATTAATTTCAAAAATTCTTTCTGCAACTTTATTAAAAGGCATGCAGTCATCTTTCATTTTGGAGCTACCACCCTACAGGCAACCTCAAATCGGTAAAATACTGGTAAGATCTTTGTTTGACAGAACTATATTCGTCCTCGGAAGAGCTGTAATGGTCGCTGCTCCTGCAGGAGTCTTGATTTGGGTTATGGCAAACATAAAAATAAATAACCTAAGCATTCTTACTTATGCATCAGATTTTTTGGATCCATTCGGAAAATTAATAGGAATGGACGGAACCATACTGATAGCATTTATTCTTGGATTTCCTGCAAACGAAATTGTATTTCCCATAATTATAATGGGATACTTATGCGGAAATAGCTTAATGGAATTGGAAAATTCACTACAGCTCCACAGCCTCCTTGTCGCACATGGTTGGACTTATATAACTGCAATTTCCGTAATGTTGTTTTCACTGATGCATTTTCCGTGCGGCACAACATGTTTCACAATAAAAAAAGAAACCGGAAGTATAAAATGGACTGTCTTGTCATTTTTAATACCTACGATTACCGGAATAGTAACATGTTTCATTGTATCCAATACTTTAAATTATATAAATAGATTAATTCAGATTTGTTAAACTATTATAGAAATCAAGAGATTTAAATTTACAGTTCAAATGGAATACTATATATATTTCCGTAATTTTAGAAAGAATTTTTATACATGAAGTTGATATTTTAAATGAAAAAATTTTATCAATCGGAGAGTACACAATATATTTTAACGACAATACAACAGGCTCCGAAATCTTATAAAAAATAGCATTTTCTTCACGTTTTTTGCACTCTTCACACACTAAAACGCCCTTATCAATAGAAAAATTCATTGTAGGGGCGATATATTTTTTGCACTCAGCACAACCAACTAAATTCGGTTCATATCCACACATCGAACATCCTCTGAGTTCAAAAATACTTTTCAAAACTTTATCATTCTTTTTACCATTTGATATATAAAACAACGAGTTTAAAAGTAACTTCAAAAAATCTTGCGAATCGGGATACTCAGGAGAGAGTGCAAGAGTGAGTTCACAAAAGTACTGTGCTAAAGCAAGTTTTTCCAAATCTCCCCTTAATCCAAAAAAAATTTCATTCACCACAGCATCCTGCACAAAATATCCATTCGAAGTTGTGCTCAGCACAAAAGAGCAATACGAGAACACCTGAAGCATTGCTCCTATTCGATTTTTTATTTTCTTACAGCCCCTAGCAACCGCAGAAATAACACCACGTTCAGCCGTAAATATAGTCAAAACTTTATCATTATCCTTGTAATTAGCCTCTTTAATGATTATCCCTTTTATTTCTATGTGCATTTTTCTCACCTTGAGAGTCATTATATTTATTAAAAGCAGGGAGCAAATTTTCAACCCCGGATTTTTTGTATTTCAAATAATCCATCACGCTACCTGATTCTTGAAATTTTTCCCATGCCGAATTGTTATCCATCATCTCAAATGCCTCCTTTAGAGATATAAACTTTTAAAAATTTAAGCCTATCTCTAAAGGACATTATACTACTATTCAAATAAAAAATATAGATATATTTTAAAAATTTTAATATAATTTAACAAATATTTTTGTTTACTTTATATTAAACTCGTTATATCCCAAATTATTCAGAATATTTTCACGATTTCTCCAATTTTCCTTAACTTTTACCCATAATTTTAGATTTACTTTACAACCTATTATATTTTCTAAATCTTTTCGAGCATATGTTCCGACTCTCTTTATCATATTTCCATTTTTTCCTATAATCATGGATTTATGGTTGGACTTTTCACAGTAAATAACCGCATCCATATCAACTAAAGTGTCGTTTCGGTACTTAAATCTTTCAATTGAAACAGCTATTCCATGGGGCAACTCTTTATCTAAAGCATATAGAAGCTTTTCTCTTATTATATCCGCTGCTAAATTCCGCATACTCCTATCAGTTATGTCATCTTCACCAAAAAAGAATACCGATGGCATTGCAAACTTAGTCAATTCCTCAATTAAAATCTTTCTACCATCCCCTGTTTTTGCAGAAACCGGAATTATATCCGAATAAGAAAATTCGTTTCTCCACTTGTCTATTTCTTTAATCAGCAAAGTTTTATCTCTTAACAAATCTATCTTATTTATGACAAGCACTACAGGTATACTCAATTTTTTAAATTTTTCAATTAATTTTTTATCTAATTGGCTCAAATTATCTCTAACATCAACAACATGCAAAATAGCTTCTGCGCCTGAAAAAGAACTATTTATTTGAGCAACCATATACTCGCCCAGCCTGTTTTTAGGAGAAAGAAGCCCGGGTGTATCAACAAAAACAAGTTGCGTGCCATTATCTGTAAAAATTCCTATAATCTTATCACGAGTAGTTTGCGGCTTAGGAGAAACAATAGAAATTTTTGAATTTACAACCATATTAACTAAAGAAGACTTTCCTACATTGGGCTTCCCTACCACCGAAATAAATAAAGATTTTGTGTCTATATTGTCCAAATTTACCTCCCGTTAAACCTTTTAATATTTAACTTATTTGCTATATTTTTAAATTTTAGCTTCATTCTATTTTTAACTTCGGTTGGCCCTAAGAATATATAAAAATATCCCATCACCACGCAAATAGATATCGGAAAAATAACCCAAGGGTACCGAATACAAAAATCACCTAACTTTTTATAGCCTTCAACGTCGCTAAATAATATCACTCCGACAATAAAAGCTACGATAGAAGCTATCAGAACCGCTCCTGCAGCCATATCTTTGGCTGATTTGACAGTCGAGTTGTAATCTTTTGCACATAAATCCATCAAACTTTCCAGCGCACTGTTTATGACTTCGGTAACAACCACAAAAGATATGGTCAAGCCTAAAATACAATACTTTTCCGGAGATAAATTAAAAAAGAAAGAAAGAAAAATAACACAAAGAGAAACGACCGAATGTATTCTCATATTTCGCTCGTTTCTTATGGTATAAATGATACCCCTAACCGCATACTTAAAACTTTTTAAAATTCTCATGCTACTCGGTTTCTTCTTCGTCCAATACATAGGAAACTGCATTAGAAAATCCCAGCAAATCAAGCACTCTGTCTTCTCTTTCTCTCATACGCATTTTTTCAATTCCGCCTTGTTCATGATCGTATCCAAGCAAATGGAGCATTCCATGAGCAGTCAAATATGCTACTTCTTTCCTTAAACTGTGTCCATACAATTTACTCTGCTCCAAAACCTTTTCCATAGAAATTACTATATCTCCTAAAATTTGAGAATTAGTTTCAGGGTCAACTTCGTAAACTCCGCCTTCGCCCATAGGGAACGAAAGCACATCAGTAGGCACGTCTTTATCTCTATATTGCTTATTTAAACTTTGTATGTACGCATTATCAACTATGGTAACACTCACTTCAGCCGAACCTTTAAATTTTTCGAGCTTAAGCACTGCATTACAGCATCTTCTTATAAGCATGCGAATTCCCGTCGGAATCTTTATCTCCTTTTGTCTATTCACTATAATAACCCTAGTTTTGTCAACAACCATTAAATTTCATCCTCCTGAATTAATACACAAGAAATTTTTCATTCATATAAATTTTATTATTCTTTACTAAAAAACTTTTGCTTTATCCGCTAATTATCAACAATAAGTTTCGTAACATTCTCTTAACAATACGTTCTTTGGCTAATTTGATACGATTTCTCGTTATTTTACAAGATTTTTTGTTAAAACAAATCAATTTTCTTAATGTCACAAGGCGCATTTGCAAAATGTTTTACAAATATTAATTATAATGCAAAGTTTCTATCTTGTCAAACACTTTATTATAAATATAAAATAATTTTACGATGCCAAAACACGCCTTTTACTTTTTAGTGAATATTTTACTAATCTTCAAATAAAATCTTTTCTTTTTTACCTATATTTTCCACATAAAGGTAAGTATTGTTCATAACTGCTTGCTCTCCTTCGACATATTTTTCTGATTTTTTTTCTAAAATTTCGCATCCCAAAAGCTCCTCCTCTTCCCTTGCAGCCATGCTTTTTTCCAACTCCGCATAAGCTTCCTCTTCTGACAAAGAAATTTCTTCATAAATTTGTTCATTATAAACATCACTTTTCACTTTAATAGGTAATTCAAAGCCAAAAATCACTACTTTATTTTCCTTTTCTTCTAATCTGTAATTATCACTTATATTCTTGTGGCTTCCTATAGGAATTTTGGTGTCAAAAATATAAATAGTATATTTTTTTATCACTTTTCCTGTATCTCGAGCTCTTGGCTGATTAATTTCTACTTTTTGAATAATATTTTTTCTCACTTTAGCAAAAACTTTACCCTCTGCACATACAAAAGAATTTTCACTATTAAGATTTTCTACAATTCCGCTAATTAACAGTTGACCTTGAGTAACCACATCGCTAACATTAACGCAGGCCGTTCCGCTATATGTTTCTATTTTTTCAATTTGCCCATCACACTTGGCGACTATATTACAAGGCTCGCCCTTGGTAACAAATTCCGGTTGTTTCAACTTTTCTTTCAAAGATATATTGACGCAGCTCCCGGAAACATTGATTGACATCCACGCCACGTCTTTCAATTTTATCATAGCCATCTGTTCAATTAAAGGAAAATTTATACTTTTTTTCGAAACTCCCGGATAAACTCCCAACTCTTTTACGGTTTTCAAAACCTCCTCTTTGGTTAAATTTTCATTTCCATACACTTTTACGCTCCAAATATAAAACGAAAATGAATAAATAACGCACAAAAAAGACACTACACCTATCACAAATCCTATTCTTTTTCGGTATTTATTTCTAAAAAATGGCCATCCTTTTTCACCTCTGATTTTATAAATGCAATTATTGTCTGTGACTATTTTTTCGAAATTTTTCAAATCCGGCTCCAGAACTCTACCATAAAAAGTTTTTCCGATTTTTTTTATGTTCCATACACTTATCTTTTCTTTGATAAACTTATTTATAACTTTTTCTGCGCACTCGCCTTCGATTTCAAATGAAATATACCCCAAAAACCATCGTACAATATTTAAAACCAATTTCTGTTGCACTCCCATCAATCTTGTGTTTTTTTGTTCGTCAAGTGACAAACTCAACCGATGTGATAAATCCATAAATAACCAGGGAATCAGAAGTCATACATTTAAGCTCTAAATTTCTTCCAAAAAATAATATCGCCATTTTGGCAACCTTTATTTTAATCATATTTTCATCGTACTGATCAATACTTTTGCAGCCCTCTACAACAACTTCTTTGTTACTTTTAAATTCAATTCGTGTGCTGCTTAACATGTCAGCGAGAGGCGACTTATTCCAGTCCGACAATAATTTCTTTGCTTTTTGAAAAGAAGATTTTTTCTTCATATGTAAGCCGCCACCTTTCTGCATGATAAAATCTCCAATCAAATATTTAACAAATAAAAGTAGATTCCTAATTCATATATATTTTATAGGGTGATAAAAAATGAAATATTATTTAAAAAATATTAAAATCTTAAAATCCGCTTTTCTTCTACTTACATTGATTTTTATCCCGGCAGGAATAATATCAAATATATCTTCTGCATCCGTAGGAGCGCGAAAAGGAATATTATATTGCGCAAATACTTTAATTCCTTCGCTTTTTATTTTTATGATATTCACGTCATTTATCGTAAATTCAGGACTAATTCAAAACTTATCAAAATTTACAACTGCCACTACCAAATTTCTGTTTTATTTGCCCGGATGCACCGCTCCCGTCATAATTTTAAGTCTTATAGGAGGGTACCCTGTAGGAGCTCGTGGCGCAAAAAGCTTGTATGATTCAGGCGAAATAAACACAGAACAACTAAACAGACTAATGTCTTTTGCAGTTAATGCGGGACCCGCTTTTATAATAGAAATTGTAGGAAATATACTTTTAAAAAATTACAGACTGGGATATTTAATTTTTGTCACCCAAGTGATTTTATCAATTTTTATAGGAATACTCTCCGGGATATTTGCACGAAAAAAAAAATTGGAATTTTATTCAACCGAAGACATATGTAAAGATAAAAAAATAAATATTTCCGATTCAATTGTACAATCCTGTTCTGATGCATCGATATCAATAATTAACATGAGTGCTCTTATAATAACATTTTATACTGTCATCGAAATTTTAAACGCTACTTTTCTAAAAAAAGATTTTCTAAATTGTTTTTTCTATTCCAACAATTATGCAAATGATTTCCGTGCGATTTTTATTTCCATATTGGAAATGACTTCGGGATGCAATGAAGTCATTTCCAAAAATGCATCCACCGGTATAATTTTATTCGCAGTAGGATTCGGAGGTATTTGTGCCCACCTCCAAATAAAATCAATTTTCGGCAAAGACAATTTTAACTTCACAAACTTCACGGCCTATAGACTGCTAAATGGCTTTCTTACAGTTATAATCGTTCCGGCAACATTAGAATTACTTCCGCAGTGTTATCCTACATTTTTAAATGTATCCGCACAACCTCAAGTTGCTTTTTCTTCAACAAATTTAGGCAGTGTACTTTTGGTAATACTAGCATTATATTTTGTCATCTGCGTAAACTATAAAAATAAAAAATATCCACGTTCGAAGAACGTGAATACCTTTAATTAATAAATTTTATATCAAAACCAATTACTCAAAATATACATTAACTCTTTTTCTTCCAAATTTTATACAGTCGACCCTTGAGTCCATATAAATATCTACAAGCGCACTTCCTCTTTTTAAAGCTCCACCTGTGTCCTGAGCAACTCCGTGCCATACAAAAGAACCATCCGTAGACTTTATGAGAAGCTTTTTTCCATATGGTATTATTTCGGGATTTACTGCCACCGTAACTCCTTGGGTTGGAACAGCACCGGTTGAAGTCCTTGCTCCACATTCGGCAGTATAAGCCGTTGCAGAACCGGATAAAACATTTTTTCCGGAACTATCATCAATCGATGAACTTTTCGGATTCGAAGACGCCGAATTTGAATTTTTCAAAACAATTTCATCAACCGGAGCAACTATAACTTGGTTGCTGATTTCTTGAGATTCGGTAACCACTCCGTCAACAACTTTTTCTCTTAATACAATTTCTCTTTCGCCCTTTTTGCCTGTTGATTTAACTTCAGAATCGTTTCCGCTTACTAAATTACTATACTTTACTACTGTATTGAAAGGAATTTCTTCTTTTTTCGTTATTTCACGATATTCAACTTTATTTATAGTCAAATCCATTCCCTCATAAACATCTGAGTCCATATCTGCGCTTACAAGGTCAGTGGATGCAAGCTTAATGCCTAAGTAATCGATAGCTTCGGACACCTTACCGACAGGAACAAAATACTTTTTTTCTTCTCCGCCAAAATTAACTTTAATTTCTACCTTTGGTGTAATAACAATTTTCATTTCAGAATTTAAATCCCGGTCCAAAGGATAATTTACAGAGTCATTCTTGTCTAGGACAATACCAGATTTTTCTATGGCATCTTTCACGGTACCGGAAGAAATCATAATTGAATTTTCCTCATTTCCTTTCACAACGACCACATTAAAAGCTCTTTTCACTTCAAGCTTTATATCTCCATTTTCTCCGTCCTGCCTGTCAACAGTGTCGTTTTCCGACAGCCCTATTCCCATTTGTTCCAAAATCTTATAAGTATCTGTGTTGAAAGTATGAGAAATCTTAATGCTTTCATCCACATCAACTGTAACTTCGTGAGACAAAGTGCCCATAGAGAAAACAGAAACCGTGCAAATTGCACCCATCACTCCTAGAGCCACTATCTTTTTTATCTGTTTGTTGATCTCCCTTTTTGCGCTAATTTTCATACATACCTCCTATGTATTCACTTTTAAAGTTACTATCAAAAAAGTAGTTATTTGTTCCAAATTTGTAACCTTGCAGCAGCTGTTTAATCAACTCCTATTTAGCATGATATTAAACATTTTGCACTTTGTCAAGCTATCAAAATTAAAAAAATTAGTTATTTTTCATATACGTCTCTGACGAAAATTTGGCAATTTTTATAATTTTATTTAGTGTTTTTCATTATTTTTATATCATTTTGATTTTTATACTCATATTTTAATATTTTATTTGTGCAAAACGTAAAATTTCAAAGTTTACATTTTGATTACAAAAAATTACATTTAACCTTTAATTTTCTCTATACAATTCTGCGATTTTATCACTTTTATATTCCGTTGAATATATTAAAATAACAGGGGTTTCCCAAAATCAAAATCCAACTCATAACGGAGGTATACTTAATGCCCACTCAAATTTTAAATTCTGCTTCTCTTACTTTTGAATACGGCTCAAAAAAAGAAGAAGTTTTATCAAATGCTGCATTTGCCACTTTACAAGATCCACTAAATATGAAATTATCTTCAGTGGAAAATTCGTACTCTTTCGGCGATACAATAACGTATATAATTTCCGTCGCAAATAACGAAAATAAAAACATAAAAAACATAAAAATCAGTAATAATCTTGCTTCCCATAATATAAATTCAGAAATAACTCAAAAAATCATCACCCCTCTTTCGTATACAGGAACTTCGAAAATTTACATTGGAGGTAAATTTTTTTCCGAAATAGAAGCAGATATATTTTCAAACAAAATTGTTTTTAATATAGAAGAAATACCGGCACTTTCAAACGCTCTCATCTTTTACAGCACAAAAGTAAATAAATGCGCAAACCTAAACAAGGGGTCATATCTAAAAAACACCTCTTCTCTTACCTATGACAATATGATAAATAGCATAGAATCTTCCCACACTATATATATTAATGAAAAGGCAGATGTGAACCTCATAAAATACATGTATCCTAATTCAATTACTTCGGGAGAAATAATCACGTATAATTTTATTATGTACAACTACGGAAATATAGAAGCTAAAAGCGTTGCATTCAGCGATGAATTTAATCCTGCTCCCCTAAATTTAAATGTTTCCGTAAATTCAGAACCGTTGAGTTCAAAAAATTACTCATATATAGATGGAAAAATAACAATACCCTCCTACAATAGTGATTTTTCATTGTCAATTCCCCCTGCAAAATTCACACAAAACAAAAATACCGGTATAGTAACAACAACGCCGGGATCGACAATTATTACAATTACCGCTAAAATTTAGTAAAAATTAAGTTATAAAATCACAAAAATTAACTTCATACATTAAAATTATCAATCATTTTTTTAGTCCAAGCTCTACATACTAAACAATTTATATATAAAAATTATAAAAATTGTTGACTTCCTCTTTGACTTCATATATACTTGACTAAGTTGAATAATATATGCCCAAGTAGCTTAGTATAGCAGAGCGTTGTAAATCAGAGGTGTCGGTGCGAACCCGTCCTAGGGCAAAACATTATATTCCAAGAATCGAGGTATACATCATGTACGAAGACAAAACTCTAACCTGCAAAGAATGTGGAAACGAATTCGTTTTTACAGCAGGTGAACAAGAATTCTACGCTGAGAAAGGTTTCGTTAATGAACCGCAAAGATGCAAATCTTGCAGGGATGCTCGCAAAAATGCAAGCAGACAAGATCGTGAGATTTTCATAGCAGAATGCGCTAACTGCGGCGGAGAAGCTAAGGTTCCTTTCAGACCACGCGAAGATCGTCCTGTTTACTGCAGCGAATGCTTTGCAAAAATGAAAGAAGAAAACGGAGATCAACAATAATTTCCCGACTCTTTGAGATTAAAAGCTACGATAATGAACGTAGCTTTTAATTTTTTACTTCAAAAATATAAACATGGTGAATTTGTAGATGAACAATTTTAAAATAAGCAACAGATTAAAAAAATGCGCAGATATGGTATCTTTCAACTCAAAAATCGCGGATATCGGGACAGACCATGCGTATATCCCCATATATTTAGCCATGCAGAAAAAAATATCACATGCGCTTGCCTGCGATATAAGCATCGGACCTTTAAAAAATGCACAAAAAAATATAAAAAATTATGGACTTGAAAGTATCATTGAAACTCGCCTCTCCGACGGGCTGTTGAACATACAAGAAGCCGAAGCAGATGAAATTATAATCGCCGGAATGGGCGGAAATATGATATCGAACATATTAAATAGCTGCACCTGGAAAGAAAAACTTCATAAAAAAAGATTCATACTAAATCCTATGAAATACGAAGAAAAATTACATGAATTTTTAGCATCGAACGGATACAAAATAAAAAATGAACTGGCTGTAAAATGCTCCGGAAAATCATACTTAATAATTGATACAATTTTTACAGGGGAAAAATGCATTCTCGCTCCACATGAATTATACATCGGAAAACTCGAAAAAAATCTAAGTAAAGACGCTTTTGAATTCATCAAAAAGCAAATTAAAAATATAGAAAACCATATATTAGGTGCTCACGCAGAACAAAATCTCGAAAAAGAAAACTATTTTAACAACATACTGATTCATCTCTCAAACATATTGAAAAAGGAGAAATAATTATGATTAAAGTAAAGGACATATTTAAATTTATAGATGAAATCGCTCCATTTGAAAGATCCATGAAATTCGATAACTGTGGGCTATTGATAGGAAATGCATCCAGCGAAGTACAAAAAGTACTGGTAACCTTAGACATAACAAAAAGTGTGATAGAAGAAGCGTCCTCGCTCGACGCAAACCTTATAATAAGCCACCATCCCATTATATTCCATGCTATAAAAAAAATTGAATTTGGAACTCTTCCGGATTTAATTTGCAAAAACAATATCCACGTAATTTGTGCTCACACAAATTTAGATGTAGCTGAAAAAGGAGTGAATTTTCACTTAGCAAAATCACTCGGTTTAAGCAATTTAACAGCTTTGACGTATGAAGAAAATTTACCTCTTGGACTTATAGGAGATTTAAGCTCCGAACTAAATTGCGAAGAATTTGCACTGCACGTAAAAAAATCCCTCGAATGCAACGGCATAAGGTACACAAAATTAAATAAAAAAATTAAAAAAGTAGCAGTTTGCTCCGGATCAGGAGGAGAATTTTACGAAGAAGCATACTTAAAAGGCGCCGATGCACTGGTTACGGGAGAAATAAAACACAGCCAAATATTGGCAGCCAATCAATTACCTATAATGATTGTCGATGCGGGACATTTCAAAACAGAAAATGTTATTGTCGAACCGCTAAAAAATGAACTTACAAAAAAATTTCCGGAACTTGAAATATTCTCAAGCAAAACTTGCACAGACAACATTGTTTACGGATAATAACTATCAAAAAGCACTCTCGAAATGCAATTTTCGAAAAGTGCTTTAATTTTTAAATAATTACTTTGATTCTGTAATTTTTATTTTTTCAAAATTTACTCCTGCCTGCCCCGAAACAATATCTCTTATTATTATCACAGAACTTTCGTTTAAAGTTTTGGGGCTTACAATTACACTGCATTCTCCATTTTGCAGATAAACCATACACTTTCCAAAACCCTTCGCTTGTATTAAATTCTCTATGTTGGACTCTTTTTGGATATTCTGAGAAATATCATCCAGTCTATCTTTTATTTCTTTTTTTGTTTCTTCGGGAATTTTTGAATCAGACATTAAATTTTTTAACTTTTCTTCACTTTCTTCTCTTGCTTTTTGGCGATTTTCCTCTGCCTCTACAAAAAACTCCATAGATTCTTTTGATAATTTTTTAGATGAATTTTCTTTGTCATCAGTTTCTTCCAAATTTGAACTGTTAACGTACCTTGCTTCCCCGAGCTCTCTCGTCGACTCTAAAACATTTGAAGCGCCAATTCCTTTTGTATCGGAAAATTGCCAATTTAGATAAACCGCTACACCTAAAGCCGTTACCAAAGATGCCAGAATAAGTTGACGTTTGTGAAATTTCATTTTTGTTTCCCCCAATTTTAAAATTATTAATATTAAATGCCCTTGTATTTTTCCTAACCGGACTTTGTAACACACACCCTTCTTGAGGGAATGCTAAGAGCTGTGGTAGCTGCCTCCACTATTCTTTTTTTTACCATGGGATTATCACCTCCAGCACATGCTATAATAACCCCTTTTATTTTGGGCTCGATTTCGGTTACGGCCAGCGCATGCTCTGTCCCTTCCGAATCTTTAATTGTAATATATTTTTTCTCACAGTCGTTGCTCTCCTTTTTGCGAGTAACCTCTCCCCCGGCTTTATCTTCGGATTCTTCTTTATTTTTTCTTTCTTCTGTTGCATAAACGGTTTCTGACGAATTTTCAAATGTAATTAAAACTTTGGATTTTCCGGCCCCATGAATACTCGACACGATATTTTCTAAATTTTTTTCCAATTTTTCTCTTTTTATTTCAGTCGCATGTTTATTATCCGTTTTAGAAGCTGAAACCAATTTATCATTTTTTCCTGAAAAGCTTGAAAAAGCAATTAAAACAATTCCCAGTATGCCTACGCCTATCACAATCCCTTTGCGATTTTCGCACGACAATATTTTATGGATATAATTTTTTATACTTTCAAAATTATTGAAATTCACGTTTATACCTACCTCCTATATTTTTAAGCTTTTAAATTATTAAATACCTACAATTTCGGTACTGATATTAAGCTTATCGTCAACTGCTTTTTTTATTTTTTCGCAAATTTCTGCGGATGGATTTGATATATATATTTTGCACATAATCATTACTATGCAGTTGTCCTCATTTCTATCCATAAATATTTCAATTTTTTTATAAGTAATATTTATATCCTTCAAAATTCTTTGGATAATGGACTCCATCTGGTGAGCTACAATTTCTTCAGTAGCAGACTCCAATTTTTTTGCTTTTTCTTCTTCTTGTAATTCAAAATTTTTTAAATTAAAATCCGATTTAAAATTTCTCATACTAAACGATTTAAGGCATCCTATCGCAGAACACATAACAAAAGCTCCTAAAACAATATTCACAGATTTACCGATTTTGCCCGGGGGAATTAAAAACTCCAAAATCATGCAAACCAAAATCGAACCTGAAAGCACTGCGGACCAATTCTTCACAATGTTCATTGAAATTCACCTCCCAATAATTAAGACCACAGCTACAGATACTAACAATACAACTATAGAAAACAGCAATATCGCCAACAAAAGTGAAATTGTATTTCTTACTGAATTTAAAAGACCGGAAATTTTTTTAACTTCCAATATATCTGCTGCAGATTTGCATACGCTTAGATAAAATATCCAAAAAAAGCATTCTATAATCACAGGCAGAAATATAGCTCCACCTGCTATTATTCCAAAAGCACCCACCCCCACTTTAAGCAGCTTTAGACATCCACGGATAGTTAAGAATGCGTCACTTATCGCTCCACCAACAATTGGAACGCAGCTATCTATAGTCAACTTAACTGTATTTGCACCCAAACTATCTGCCGAATTACCAACTAAATTTTGAAGTGTTAAAATTCCAACAAATAACGACGAAGCGGTTTTTAAAAAGGATTTTATAATTTTTCGTATTTCATCACAAAAGCCACTAAGGTTAATTTTAGAGGATACCGAAGAAATCAAAGAAATTCCAAGCAAAGCATTTAAAACGGGAACCAACCAATTAAGCGATATATATAAAACGATTTGTCCGGCACCTCCAACCAATACATGATAAGAAGTTGCAGACATGGTATGACCCAAAGCCAACATTATCCCTGAAATTATCGGCACAATAGCCAAAGTAAACCTGGCCGCGCTCTGAATTACAGTAGAAACAATGTATATAAAACTCACAATCGGAGATATTAAAGCCGTGCACAAACAAACTGTTCCTATGCAGTCCATCACGGTAGACACGGCACTGTTTTCAGGAGAAATTTTCAAAAATTTCAAGATTGAAACCACAAGAATAACCGCTAAGATTGGGGACAAAGAACGAACCGGAGAAACAGATTTTCTTTTACCTATTTTTATAACTTCATTCAAAACTTTTTTTAAGTCCAGCTTTGCTATGTCGAATAAATCTACTTTTTTTATTCCTATATTCTCAAGCATTTTTTTGGGTTCTTGAGGTAACTCGGAAAAAATTTTATCTCCTTCTATTGCTCTCAACTGACGGGAATAAATTTCATTTGTATCATGCGCTTCAAATGCATTCACCGGAAAAATCGAACAAAAAACTAAAACTAAAACTCCAAATAAAAATTTTTTCATTTTACATTCGAGCTCCTATCAAATTTAAAGCACAATTGACAATGTTTTCGAAAAGAGGGAAAGCGCACCCAAGTACAGCCAATTTTCCTGCGAGTTCAACTTTAGAAGCCAGAGAATTTTCTCCCGCATCTCTGCACGAATCACAAGTGAACTGAGTTATTAAGCATATTCCCAAAGACTTAAATAGTATAAAAATATAATCAGAATCAATTTTTGTATGTAAAACTATACTCTTTACTTTATCAATGATAGGAGAAACATACATAAGTACAACCGACACCAAAACTAAACTTGCAGATATGCTTATGAGCATTCCATACTCCGGTAAATATTTTTTTAGCATTATTGAAACCGTAGCAATAATCAACGCCGCCCCGGCTATAGATACAATATTCATTTTTATACCGCCTCAATTTTAGAGTCCAAATACAGATTTTATCGTTTTAAAAAGCATATCTATTTCATGAATAATCATCATTAAAACCACTATCAAGCCCGCAAGCGTCGTCATCATAGCTTGCTCTTCTCTGCCGGATCTTATAAGAAGTTGATTTAGTACAGCAACGATTATACCCACAGCAGCTATTTTGAAAATCAAATCTATATTCATATTAAAATTCCTTTCTCTTTTCATAAATCTTAAATAATTAGAAGAGCAGCAATCATACCTGACGAAATCCCCACGATTATTGGCAATTTACCTCTTAGATGGTAATTGCTCCGCATTTTTTCCAAGTAAGGTTTGGCAGCTTCCAAATTATGTTCACAGTAATAAATTTGACTTTGGATATCATTTTTCCCCAAACCGGATCCAAAATTAATTATCAAATTTTTTTCTTCACTTGAAATCCCCAAATCTCTCGAACAAAATTTAAAAGATTTTTCCCAAGAATTTTCAAAAGAAAATCTGCTTAAATTTTCTATACTTTTATCAATATAATTTTTAAAAGGATAATCACATTTATAATTTGATAGTATGTCGCAAAGATTTTTTCCGGAATATCTTATTTCATTTTTGATGCTTACAATAAAATCTACATACTGCTCAAAAAACTTTAATTTTTTATATTGTTTTTCGTGTACCGCCAATCCTCCTAAAGCGCCTGACATCACCACAATTACAAATCCTATTATTTTTATCATAAATATCACTTACCTTATAAATTCTGGGTTTGGAAAACGATTCACTCAAAATAACAATAGTTTCAAATGCTTTTGATGAAAGTAAAATTTGAGTCTGGGGCTTATTTAAAAGCTCCTTTAAATCAGAAGCATGCACGGAAGAAATTATCCTTACTCCGGAATTAAAGGCTTCTGCCGCCGATTTTGCTTCTTCTTTTGTGCCGATTTCATCAATAATTATAATATCCGGGGACAAACATCGAGTAGCTTGCAATATTCCTTCCGCTTTAGGCATCAAAGACAAAACATCGCTAAATCCAATATTCATGTAAAATTCATTTTTAGAAAACGCAGCTATTTCGCACCTTTCGTCTATGATAGACACTTTAGGAAATCCAAGCAGAGAACTGGTAGAAAACTTTAAAGCTAAATCCCTCAGAAAAGTAGTTTTTCCACTCGAAGGAGGCCCTGCTATCAAAGCTCCACCGGCCTGAAATTTTATGTTATCAAACACATTTTTACTGCAATCAACAAATTCCCCGGCTATCCTGATATTCAATGATGATATATTTCTCATTCCGGTAATTTTGCCGTTAAAAATAACTACCTCGCCGGCAATTCCAATTCTGTGTCCGCCTCTGACAGTAATGAATCCGTTTTTTATTTCATTCTCAAAACTATAAATCGAATAATTACATATTTTTTCAAATGCACAACTTAATTCTTCCGAGGTTATCATAAATAATTGTCTTTTTTCATCAAAAAAGTCAACAGCATTTCCTGCAGAATCAATAAAATAACTCTTGTTATCGCATACTATCATTAACGGACTATTAATTCTGAGCCTTATCTCTCTAGCACTGATTTTTATATCATCAGAAATGTTTTTAAAAATAAAAGCAATGTTTTCGCTTAAAGATGAAATAGCATTTTCAAAATTTTTCAATTTTATACATTCGTTATTTTTCACCTTGTCCACCACCCTCTATAAAATAGATATGGAAATAAAATAAGTATTAGAACAAAAATATTTTTTATATTTATATTGATTTATATAAAAAAATAATATATTATTGTTGTATATCTATTTTTTTATATAGAAATATATCAATTTTGAAAAGTCTACAAATAATACTGTTGGGGATGATCGTTTGAAAAGAAAATTAAAATCCATTGTAGCTATTTTAACTTTAACTACATTTGCTTTCAGTGGCTGTGGCAACAAATCTGAACCTAGTGAAGAGAATATCTCCTCATCTACAAAAAAAAGTTATGATATTTTCGTGTACAATGCAGATCCGGACATAGGAACAGATTTTCGAGCCATGTGCGATGAATATACAAATCGAACCGGCGTAATAATTAGGACAGTTACTCCCTCTGAAGAAAAAAACAATGTAGAAAATTTAAAATCATATCTGAATTCAGATCATCCGCCGGATATATTCACTGTTAACAATTTGTACGAATTACAGGATTACAAGTCGGAATCTTTGGTTTGGGATTTTAGTAACGCTACAGAAGATTCCTTCAAAACAGTAGCAAACAACATACCTGACTGTTTAAAATTAAGTTCTAACACAACCGATAATTTCGGTATTCCTTACAGCACGGAAGCATATGGATTTGTAGTAGATCCTAAAATGATTTCTTCACTTTTCGGGGGCGAAAAACATAGGAATGTTCAAAGTGACCTCCAAAAATGCTCATACGAAGAGTTTTCGAATATGGTCGATGCATTAAATTCCTATATAAGCAACAATCAAATTTACACGTTCACTCTAAACGGGAAAGAATATTCACTTTCTCCTTCAAAAGGTGACTTAAGCCAAAAATTAACAGGGATATTCTCATTTGCGGGAGGAAATAAAAAAAATTCAGGGACATATCTAGCAAATATAGCCCTGGCATCGACATTTAAAAATCCGGCTGAAGCAAATATTGCTGACAGTGAAAAAATAGATGACCTTTTCAATCCTATGTATAAATTTGCTCAAGTTTTGGATTTAATAACATCGAATGTATCAGGAGCAAATAATGCTATATCAAGAGGAATAGAGCTTATAAGCAATACCCAAAATAGTACAAGCCAATCTATAAAAAATTTTATAAACGGAAAATCTGTTTTCCTTTTGGCAAGCACTCAAGACTATACAACTCTATCTACTTTTAATTCATTAGTGGCCAAAAGATGCATTTTTATCCCAATAAAGATTCCTATGTCTGAACAAGAAATCACGTCATCTCAAAATATAGCTAAAAATATGCATTCTTCAATTCCTATCTACTCTCCAAAATACTATTGTATAAACGCTAAATCTTCCGACAAAGAAAAAAAAGCGGCTCAAGACTTTTTAACTTGGGTTCAAACTTCAGAACTTGCAAAAAAATACACTGTATCAAAATTTGGATTTACTCCTTATGATATAAATTCGAGCGAATCCATAGACAATCCGCTTTCTCGCTCTATGCTTGAATATATAAAAGAAGATCACATCCTTCCTTGCGCATACTTGGGAGCGCCGGAATCTTGGTGTGAAGAAAATTTAGGAAAACACTTAATAGACGAGTATCTTTCAAAAATGACCTGGGGACAAAGTGATTACACTGCCATCGCAAATTATGCCGTTGACAAATGGAAAGAACTTGCAAATAATTAACATAAGGAGAGTAATATATGAACGGATTTATAGATTCAAACTTTTTAGAAAATGGGAGCTACATGTGGAATAAAAAAATAATAAAAAATTTACTGCAAGAGCTGAATGCATTCAAAAAACAACAATTTGGAGAATCTCAAGAACGATGTTTTATCGAATTAGACTTTGAAATCAGACAAGCAATCAGAACCCTAATTCAAAAATTAAAAGATCTTCCGTTAATAGTAAAATGCCGAACAAAGGGTGATGAAACCGAACATTTTGCAGGAAAGGAGTACGCTGAATTTCTGAGAAGCCTAAAGATTTCATGTGATAAATATCTAAATTCAACCATTTACAAAGAAAACACTGAAGGATCTATTTCGTTTCTCGTCAACAAAATCAGGCATAAATCTCTCTCAGAAGAGCATGTGGCACGAGAAATAGAAAAAAATTTAAAAAATGAATATTTGTCCTCCGGTGTAGACAGTACTCTAAATCAAATTGCAAAAGACGGATATAATTTAAATAATTTAAATTTTAACGATTTAAACTCTTGACTTTCAATTTAGTATTGTTTATAATAACTCTTGTGACTTGTGAATTGGTATAGGGTCGCAAGAGAATATTAGCCGGTGTGGCGGAATAGGTAGACGCAAGGGACTTAAAATCCCTCGGTAGCGATACCGTGCCGGTTCGAGTCCGGCCACCGGTACCAATTTTTGTGTCGAGTCCGAGTTTTTAACTTTGACTCGACATTATTGTTAGTATATTTGCGGGAGTAGTTCAGAGGTAGAGCGTCAGCTTCCCAAGCTGAATGTCGCGGGTTCGAATCCCGTCTTCCGCTCCAGAATCAGCGTTGAATCTAATTCGAGTACACCGGTTCATCGTTGGTTTTTGTTTATATTTATATTTCCATTTATGAGAAATTTAAAACTGCTAAGCTTATAAGGCTTAGCAGTTTTAATTATATAGTATTCAAATTTACAAAACCAAAGAAGGAGCTGCGTACACACGAGATTTCAACTCATTATTAAGCATATAAAGCCCTTTGGAATCAGTTCCGTATAATTCCATTTTTGTTATTAAATCAGCTGCATTTTTTTCTTCTTCGCCCTGTTCTTTCACAAACCAATCCAGCAACTGCATCGTTCTAAAATCGTGCTTTTCAAAAGCCACTGCATAGATTTTATGAATTAACTCCGTTACATATTTTTCATGCTCCAATCCGGCCAATAAGGGCACCATATTATTGTCTAAAATTTTGTCAGGTTTATCAATAGCTTTCAGAGTAACTTTTTCTCCGCTGTTCTGAAGATATTGATAGAACAAAAGTGCATGATCTCTTTCTTCTTGAGCCTGAATTTTATACCAATTTTCAAATCCATCAAGTCCAACCGAACCATAATAATTTGCAAAATCCAGATACAAATATGCTGAATAAAATTCCTTATTAATTTGATCATTTATAAGTTCTGCTACTTCTAAGTCCATAATTTCCTCCCGATTTTTTTAAATAATATTACTCCCCATGATTTTATCACTAAAATTAATTTACTTCAACCTATGAATTAAATTTTTCCCAAAATCACAATCCAAAATAATTCAGAAGCCCTATATAAATTGATCTTGCAAACAAGTACTGATCATTTTTTAATTTTTCCGCATCGGATTCATTGGTGATATATGCTAACTCTATTAAAGCAGCAGGCATAGTTGTCTTTCTGAGAACATAAAGCGACGGCCTTATTCTTAGCCCATTGTCTTTAGTACCGACAACGTTTACCATCGAATTTAAAATTTGTTCTCCCATATAATATGACTGCGAGTACTCTTGATAAACATACACTTCGGACCCATTTATAGCAGGGTTCACATTGGCATTTACATGTATACTTAAAAAATAATTTGCCGGCCAAGAATTTGCCGCATTAACACGAGCCGCCAAACTTGTGGTATTGCTTGTTCCCAACACTTCATCAGGAGAATTTCTCGAAAGCCTTGCTTCAAACCTAGAATCATTATTTAAAATATCCGCAAGATATCTACCTACATTATAAGTTATATCTTCCTCTCTCATTCCAAATCCTTGCGCTCCCGCATTTATATTGCCGGGATTGTGACCTTGATCTATAAAAATTTTTATTGCCATAAAAATACACCTTCCCTCATCAATATATTATTAAATAAAAGATATATTGTGAAAAAAGATGTAAATCAAAAACATATTTTATATTCTGAAACAAAATAGCAGCATATTGCCGTTATTATAATTTCCGGAATCATATATGAACAATTATAAGCTATCGAATAACTCCAAACATGTTTATGACATAGCAAATATCGACCCCACACCAACACTCCGGAAATTATATTAATAATCAATCGTAAAATATTTGCAAAAAAACCACCAAATATCAATTTATATCTAAAACTTTCAATTTTCTTCACATATAAGGGGGTCATCCCTATAACTATGTAACCAAGAATATAGTCCAAAATCAAAGCATATAAAATAATATACATATCGTCAGCTACAGGCATATTAAATGATAAAATCAATTTTATAATTCCAAATATAAAAGAAGCGGCCATTCCGCACTTGCACCCTCTTCGAAGCGCAAACCATATTATTGGCAGTGTTTGGGCAAGAGTAACACTCCCTCCCAAAGGGAGCTTAAAAATAATAAAAAAGCTTAAAATCACACTCAAGGAAATAATAACAGACATTTCACATAATATTTTAAGTCGACTAATTAATATCACCTCTTTTTTATTTTGTTGTTGAATTTCATATTTTTATAAATCATAATGTAATTGATAATCAAATTAAAATCAAGGAGTAACGATAATGTATGAATGACATTCCTCAATTAAAAAATAATAATTCGGCATGGATTATGTATTCAGCCGAAAACTGTGATCCATATTTTAAAAAATTCATATCTTCAAAAACAATAGTCCCTGCAATATCTATAATCACCGGATCAGAAAATTTTTTAATAGTACATAGTCTGGATTACGAAAATGTAAAAAATTTTAACGGAAAGATCAAACTGTACACAGGAGAAAGTTCTTTAATAGAAAATATCACCAGCACACTGGAAAAATTGAATTTTCCAAATAAACTTTTCTTCAATTTTTCTGACAAGAGAGATTCTCAAACAGATATAATAGGATATGGAACTTTCAGATTTCTAAAAGATAATATAACGGCATTCTACAACAAATTCGGATGCCCCACCCCCACGTTTAACTCCGCCGATGAAATTATTTATTCTTTGATGGATAAAAAAAGCGACGAAGACATAAAATATCTAAAAATCGCAGCAAATAGAGCGTTGGAAATATTAAACATGACTTTCAGGAAAATTAGAATCGGCATGACAGAAAAACAGATATCGTTCTTAACACATAAAATTTTCGAAAAAAAACCTTTTTATTTTAAAAAATACGGAATCATAAAAGAAGAATTTTCTTGGGAAAAAGATCTCTGCCCGGTTGTATTGGTTGGACCAAATTTAAAAAAAGGAGGCCATAGCGCCGCCGGAAATACTGTTTTAAAGCCCGGATATACGATTTATTTTGATTTTGGAGTAAAAATACACACAAAAAACGGCAAAAAATATTCAAGTGATATTCAACGTATGGGCTACGCATTGCGTCAAAACGAAAAATCAGCACCCGAAAATATAAAAAAAGTATTTGACACACTGGTGTCAGCCATAAAAATCGGTATAGATAACTTAAAACCATGCAAATGCGGAAGCGATATCGATCAATTGGTCAGAAATTACATAATTGAAAATGGATATCCTGATTATAATCACGCAACGGGACACCCTGTCGGTGAAGATGCTCACAGTCCCGGCACAAGTCTGTCTCCTCGTGGACACAAACGATCCGAAATGATGCTACAAGAAAATGGAGTGTACACAATTGAGCCAAGAGTTCAAATTGAAAATGGTGGTTCAATAGAAGAGATGGTGCAAGTAACAAAAAATGGAGGAGTAGCACTATGCCCTCCTCAAAAACAATTATATCTAATCAGATAATCCTTCTCCAAGCGGAAATACTTTTTCCGCATCTTTTTTTTGGTCATCGCTATGTTCCGATTTTTTATCAATTTTTATTTGAGTCATGAATGGTTTTCGCATTTCTCTTCCGCCGGATACTTCCAATAATTCTTCTGCACTAAGTTTTTGCATATCACTCATTAAAATTACCTCCAACAAAAAATAATTTGAATATTATTCACAATTATTCTCAAGATAAATTCTAACTTTCTTTATAGCGTCCATAGAAGTTGAAGCGCCGCTCACTATACCTACTTTGTGTATATTTTCTAAATTTAAACAATATAATTCTTTTTCATTTTCTATCAAAAAAGCCTTCGAATATTTACTGCAAATATCACAAAGCTTGTTTGTATTCGAACTTTTTTTCCCCCCAACGACTAAGACAACGTCACAAACTTTCGCTATGTCTTCAGCTTCTTTTTGCCTAAGATAAGTTGTACTGCAAATTGTATCAAATATACAGATATTTGTCAAGGCGCCCTTTAAATATTCTGTGCATTTTAACCATTTTTCATAAGAAAAAGTTGTTTGAGAAACTACTATAATCTTTTTATTTTTTATCTCGGGATGATTTTTAAAAATATCCCTTAACTCTTCTAAACAGCTGAACACATAACTTTTTTTATTGAAATAACTCCTTATCCCTATCATTTCGGGGTGATTTTCACTACCGGCAGCCAATAAAATATCTTTATCGTTATTATTTTTCACAATTTTGTGAATTTTTTTCACAAACGGACATGTTGCATCTTTATAATCCAACGAGCGTTCGGTTATATAATCCAATATATTTTTGCTTACACCATGCGAACGTATAACCAAAGAAAATCCGTCAGGCAGTTCTGACGGATCACCAATAATCTTAACTCCTTTAGTTTCCAATTTTTTTACAACTTCAGGATTGTGAATTATAGACCCTAAAGTGCATATATTTTTATTTTCTTTCAAAAGATTATTAACTATTTTTATGCTACGATCTACACCGAAGCAAAAACCTTGTGTTTTTGCAGATATAATTTCTATCTTAAATCTCCTCCCTTTAATGTCTTAATTCTTTAATTTTTTGCATAATCAGAGCCGTTCCCGCTTTTATTTCCTGTCTCGAACCTTCTTTAATGTTCAACTGTTCCGGAAATATCGGATAATTGTATTCTATAATTGTTTTCTTAAACATTTTTATTCTGTTATTTTTTCCGCCGCCAGTTATACAGACAGGAATAATCGGCGACGAAGTTCCATGGGCTAAAACAGTGACCCCGGATTTTGGACGAAGAAAATCGCCCGTTTTAGAACGAGTTCCTTCAACAAATATACCCAGCACCTCTCCTGATTTTAGTATTTCAGATGCTTTTTCAAGAGCACGGGAATCGCTTTTGCCTCGATTCACGGCAAAAACTCCTATTGCACTTAAAAATTTACCAAATAATTTACTTTTAAATAGCTCCGCTTTAGCCATAAAATTAATAGGTTTAAAATGTACAATTGCCAAAAAAATAGGGTCCAAATTCGAAAGGTGGTTAGAACATAAAATATGTCCGTCCCGGAAATTCTTTAACTTTTCAGCTCCCTTTAATTCATATGGAAAAAATATAGATACAAAAGGCTTTATCAAACAAACAATTGTTCGATACAAAAGTTTATTTTGATTCAATATTTACACGCTCCTTAATTACAGATAAAAGGTGATTTATCGTTTCACATAAACTCAGCTCCGAATTATCAAACTTCAAAGCATCTTTCGCCGGAGCAAGAGGAGAATTTTTTCTGTGAATATCGTTATAATCTCTTTTTGAGATAGAATCAAAAACTTCTTGAAAACTAATTTTATTATTTATGTTTTTTGCCAATTGGTCGTACCTTCGCTTAGCTCTTGCTTCTGCAGAAGATGTTAAAAAAATTTTTAAATCAGCGTTCGGCAAAACCACAGTTCCAATATCTCTTCCGTCCATAATCACATTATGGCTCTTCGCAAAATCTCTTTGAAAATTCAGAAAATATTCACGGACATCAGGGAAAGATGAAATTTCGGAAGCAATCAAAGAAATTTCAGGGCTTCTAATGTAGTCACTTACATCCTCACCGTTCACATAGGTACGCTGAACAAAATTTTCATGAACCACTTTTATATTTATATTTCTTAAAATTTCCTCAAGTTTACCACCGGTATAATCAATATTATTTTTAAACAAATAATACGCTAAAGCTCGGTATAGAGCCCCTGTATCTAAATTCATAAATCCTAGTTTTTGGGATAAAATTTTTGAAATTGTACTTTTGCCCGAACCTGAAGGGCCGTCTATAGCTATAGAAATCATAATTTTCACCTAAAAATTTATATAATTTTTCTAATTTAATTTGGTCGCTGATTTTTTATCTTTAATATATAAGTTATAGCCAAATATATTATACCAAACCCAGCCAAAATCACCAGCAAAATCCAGGGACTATCTGAAATTCCACCAGATTTAACTTCTACCCAAAGCTCATCCATAAGCTTATTGATATCGTCAGGCTCATTAGTAAATATTTGGGAATTTTTAATTATTTCGTAATCCGGATAAAATATCTTATTGTTTTTCGTTTCATCATCCAGATTTTTAAAAGCCTCTATATGTGGTGTTGAATAGCCTGTTTTGTTTACATTTGCCAAAGCCACTTCTGTACTGCACATAAAATTTATGTATTTTTCCGCTAATTCTTTATGTTTAGAAGACTTTGGTATACACATAGAATCCACAAAACGATTCGTTCCATCCTTAGGTATTACAAAACCGATATTAGAATTATTCTTAACCATGGAAGCGGCATCGCCGGCATAGTACGGAGCCAAAACAGCTTCTTCGTTACCCATTTTATCAAATATTTGATCCATTACATAAGCTTGGACCAAGGGCTTCTGTTTTATTAGCTCATCCGCCGCTTGCCTCCACTCATTTTTGTCCTGAGTATTAATCGAACAATTATTTCTCAAAAGAGAAATCGCAAACGCATCTCTGGCATTATCGAACATAAGAATCTTATTTTTATATTTTTCATTCCAAAGAATATCCCAGTTTATTTCTTCTTTTACCTCATTTTTATTATAAAATATTCCCACCAATCCCCACATATAAGGTACAGAATATTTATTTAACGGGTCAAAGTTTAAATTTTTAAAATCATCACTTATATACTTGTAATTGGGAATATTTTCATAATTAATTTCTGCAAGCATGTCTTTTTCTATCAATTTGGATATCATATAATCTGACGGTATAATAACATCATAATCCGCTCCGCCACCTGAAATTTTAGCAAACAACTCTTCATTATTCTGAAAAGTTTTATAATTTACTTTTATTCCGGTTTCTTCGGTAAATTTTTTATTAACATTAAGGCTACCATCTACGCCGTTAGATATAAATTCTCCCCAATTATATACATTTATAGTATTTTCATCTTCCTTTTCTTTAGAAGAGCAACCAGAAAAAAATAAAATTACTACTAAAAAAGAAAATATTGCAAGCAAATTTTTTTTCATTTTACCATTCCCCTGACAGATTAAAAATATTATTTTTTGGAAAACTCTAAATTATCATTTTTACGCCTTAAATTTATTACAACAAGAAGTACAAAAACAACCAAAAACAATTCGGTCGATAATGCATTTATTTCCGGACTTACTATTTTTCTTGTCATAGAATAAACCGCTATAGGCAAAGTTTCCACTGTTCCACCTGCAAAATAGCTTATGACAAAATCGTCGATAGACATTGTAAACGACATTATCATTCCCGTTATAATTCCCGGCATTATCTGAGGCAGCACAACTTTAAAAAATGCAACAAAAGCATTGCATCCCAAATCTCGGGCTGCTTCGTATATATGAGAATCCATCTGACGAAATTTAGGCATAACCGATAAAATAACATACGGCAAGCAAAATGTAGTATGTGCACAAATAAGCGTAAAAAGACCCGGTTTTAAAATCCCAAAATTATTATACATGAACACAAATAAAAGCATCAGCGACACACCTGTAACAATTTCAGGGTTAAGCATTGGCAAATTTGTAATATTCATTATTATTTTGCGAGTCCATTTTTTGCTTTTCATTATTCCAATGGATGCAATTGTTCCGAGAATCGTGGCCAACAACGCCGAAACAGTGGCAATTATAATTGTGTTGTAAAAAGCTGCCAGGATTTCCTGATTTTCAAAAAGCCTATAATACCACTTAAATGTGAACCCCGACCAAATAACTCGGCTTTTGGAATCGTTGAAAGAAAACACTATCAAAACAAATATAGGAGCATACAAAAACACAAATATTAAACTCATATATATTTTATGTAAAAATTTCAAATAAGCTATCCCCTTTCAATCATACAACCATGGTTTCTTTGTTTGAACCGGAATCCACTTTGTTCATTATACCGGTGCAAAGAAAGATTATCACCATAAGAATAAGAGAAATGGCAGAGCCAACGTGAGGATTATACGAATTTCCTAAAAATTGCATCTCAATAAGATCTCCTATAACAAGTATTGACCCTCCGCCAAGCATTTTAGAAATCACAAAAGTACTTACTGACGGCACAAACACCATGGTTATTCCCGAAACTATCCCGGGAATACTTAATGGCAAAATAATTTTAGAAAATATTTTAAATTTATTCGCCCCAAGGTCTTGAGCAGCTTCTACTATTTTTTTGTCTATTTTGGATATCACAGTGTAAATAGGCAATATCATATAGGGAAGAAAATTGTATACCATACCAAAAACTATAGCTCCCGGAGTGTTTATCATATTTATTTTGCTGAATCCCAAAAATACAAATAATTTATTTAATAGCCCATTATACTCCAAAATTGTCATCCATGCATATGTTCTAAGCAAAAAGCTTGTCCACATTGGCACCATCAAGAGCATTATAAAAATTCCTTGAAATTTAAACTTAATTTTAGATATACAATAAGCCATAGGATACCCCAAAATCAGGCATACAAAAGTGGATGCCGCTCCGAAAATTATAGATCTTAAAAACACAGAAGAATATTTGGAAGCACAAATAATATTATCAAATGTAAAAGCTCCATCGAAATTTGAAAAAGCAAAAGCCACCACCAAAGCTAGGGGAATAATTACAAAAAACGACATCCATAAAAGATATGGATACAAGCTAAATCTGATTTTCAAACGGCACCCTCCTTGCATTAATTTTTGGAATGAGGATGTTGCTCTTCATAAAATTCATCACTGAACGCACTGTAATCTCCCACTTCATCTGAATAAGAAGATTTCCTCATTATATGAATATCATTTGGACACAAAACCATACCTATTTCATCGCCCGCTTCTTGACTTTGAGTAGTTTGAATCATCCACTTAAAATCATTAACATCCACTATTATCTCATTGTGAACCCCTTTAAAAGTAACCGAAATTACTTTGCCGGAAATATCACCATCTTCAGGTTTTGTAACTTTTATATCCTCAGGCCTAATAACTACGTCCACCGGACTCATTTTTTCAAAGCCTTCGTCCAAGCACTTAAATTCTTTTCCGGCAAATTTAACTCTATAATCATCAATCATAATACCTTCGACCACATTACTTTCACCGATAAAATCAGCTACAAACGCATTCTTAGGTTCATTGTATATGTCTTGCGGAGTACCTATTTGCTGAATTCTTCCTTTGTCCATAACAACAACTCTGTCTGACATCGAAAGGGCTTCTTCCTGGTCATGAGTAACAAGTACAAACGTTATTCCTGTACGTTTATGTATATTTTTTAATTCTGTTTGCATGTCTTTTCTTAATTTAAGATCCAAAGCTCCCAGTGGCTCGTCCAACAGCAAAACCTTAGGGTTATTTGCTAAAGCTCTTGCAATGGCCACTCTTTGCTGCTGGCCTCCGGAAAGTGAATTTATATCCCTGTTTATATATTTGTCAAGATTAACCATTCTTAGCATTTCGTTCACTTTTTCATTTATTTCTTTTTCTGATTTTTTTTGAATTCTAAGTCCAAAAGCTACATTTTCGTACACATTCAAATGAGGAAATAAAGCATATTTTTGGAAAATGGTATTTACCGCTCTTTTGTGTGCAGGAACTTTATTTATTTTTTTATTTTTAAAAAATATATTACCGCTATCAGGAGTCAAAAAGCCTGCGATAATCCTCAAAGTAGTGGTCTTTCCACACCCCGAAGGCCCCAGGAGAGTAACAAACTCCCCTTCTTTTATGCTAAGGCTAAAATTTTTAAGTATGGTTTCATTATTAAACGAAATATTTATCCTATCTAATGTTATAATTGAGGGATTCATACTTTAAAGCGAAAAATCGCCTTCCTCACCACCATCTATTTAAAAGTATATTTTGTTCCGCTAGCCGTGTCTTCTAAAATTATATTTTTTGAACTAAGTTCTTCCCTGATTTCGTCAGCACGAGCCCAATTTTTATCTTTACGAGCCTGTTCACGTTCTTTTATAAGATTTTCAATCTCTTGAGGAGTAATTAAATTATTACTCGATCTGTTTTTGTCATATAAAATGCCCAAAACTTCACACAATTCATCGAATAAATTAATAAGATTTTCTATAAAAGTTTTATTAAATTTATTCTTTTGAATAATCTCCGTGTTCACCGTTCTAACCATTTCAAAAATAACTCCTAAAGCATCTGCCGTATTTAAGTCTTCGTTCATTGCGTCAATAAATTTATTTTTATATATGCTCAAATTTATCTCATTACCGATTTCGTCGTTAGCGTTTTTTAGAGCAAAATCCAAATTTTCTCTAAAATTACGAAGCCTTTCAAGAGAAGCTGCGCACTGAGCAATAATTTCTTCGCTGTAGTTTACCGGATTTCTATAATGCGAAGAAATCATAAGATATCTTATCGGCTCATATCCGTATTTTTGCGCAATATCCCTTACTGTAAAGAAATTTCCCAAAGATTTTGACATTTTTTTGCTATCTACATTAATATAGCCATTGTGAAGCCAATAATTTGCAAACTTAGTTCCAAAACAACACTCACTTTGAGCAATCTCATTTTCATGGTGCGGAAAAATTAAATCCTGACCTCCGCAATGTATATCAATAGTTTTTCCAAGGTATTCAGATGCCATGGCTGAACATTCTATGTGCCAACCCGGCCTGCCCTTTCCCCACGGACTTTCCCAAAAAGGTTCACCGGGCTTAGCTGCTTTCCACAACGCAAAATCCAATGGGTCTTTTTTAGATTCATCTATCTGTATTCTAGCTCCGGACTGCAAATCATCAATAGTTTGATGAGATAATTTTCCGTAATCTTTAAAAGTGCGAGTTTTAAAATACACATCTCCATTGGGAAGAGCATAAGCAAATCCTTTGTCTATAAGATTTTGAACTATTTTTATCATCTCGGCAATATTCTCTGTGGCTTTTGGATGATACGTTGCCGGCAGGACATTTAAACCTCCGGCATCTTTTTTATACTCATCTATATATTTTTCAGAAACAGTTAAAAAATCGCTATTATCTTCTTTTGCTTTTTTTATTATTTTATCATCGACATCGGTGAAATTTTGTACAAATTTTACATTATATCCAATATAATTTAAATATCTTCTCAAAACATCAAACACGCATATAGGCCTAGCATTACCGATATGTATAAAATTATAAACAGTGGGTCCACATGCATATATTTTTACTTCATCTTTATTTATAGGAATGAATTCCTCTTTTTTTCTTGTAAGAGTATTGTA
>JBJEZK010000006.1:0-92008 GCA_051887355.1 Acutalibacteraceae bacterium | reverse complement strand
ATACACCCCGAACTCACCGAAAAAACAGCGCAAATCCATGTCAACAAACTACAAAGAACATTCACAGGTATATCTAATTTTTTACCTGTGATTTCCATATATATTTCAAAACACATAATAATAATTATGGTGAGCATCTGAAAAACTGTTTTAAGCTTCCCGAAAATATTGGCAGGTATAACACTTCCGACATTTGTTGTAACTAAAAATCTCATAGAAGTAACAAAAAACTCTCTCATTATCATTAAAACAACCGGTAATATCGGAGCTATTTTGAATCCAACAAAATAAGTGAATATAGATATTACTAATAATTTATCTGCCAGAGGATCCATTATTTTTCCAAAATCAGTTATATTATTTTGCTTTCTGGCTAGTTTTCCATCTAAATGATCAGTGTAAGACGCTACCAAAAATATGATAAATGAATAAACCCATTTATATTTTATAAAATCGCACGACAAAAAAATAATTATAGGAAATACCAATATCATGCGAAAAACAGTAAGCTTGTTTGCAATATTTTTCATATATAATCCTTTACCTTTTGTTGCATAATAATTCATATAATTGATTAATAATCATCCGAATCAACAGAATTAAACAGTGAATTTATCTGCGAAAAACTATATCCCAATCGACCAAAATACATATATGCCCTGTTCATATCTTTTTCTGTTTTTATTTTATTATAAAATTTTCTATCAAAAGCAGTTTTCAAAATATCTTCTTCGTCAGGCGAAATTTCGTCTATTACTTCTAAAATTATATCCTTGTCGATGCCTTTTTTAGACAGCTCATATTTTACTCTTTTTATAGAATAAAATTTTCTGAAAAAAAGTTCTTTTGCGTATGTAAGAGCATAATTTTTGTCATTTATAAGCCCTAAATCTTCCATTTTTTGAGTTGCTGATTCGGCAGAGGCGTCATCAGAAACTCTTCTTATTTTATTTTTAAGCTCCTGCTTTGAATGAGCTCTGAAAGAGAGAAGTCGAAATGCTTTCTCCTTCGCATTATAATTATTAGAATTCCTTAAAATTTCCTCGACTTCTTCTTTCGTTACGCAAGAATTTAATTTTATTTTTGACTTCAAAAACACTTCGTGTGGCACACTCATTAAATATTCTTCATCGGCATATATAACTACATTGCCCTTCTTGGAAAAATTTAACTTTGTAATTTTCATATATGCCTCTTTTCAAATTTTAATTACTTTTTTCTTCTTTAACTTCGTCAACCGAAGTCTTAGCTTCTGTATTTCTTGACATTGAAGGAGTTTCATAAATCTCCGAAGAAAACTCTCTTATTTTTTTCTCTAAATCGGCGGTAAATTCAGGATTATTCCTCAGATACTCTTTCGTGTTGTCACGACCTTGAGCCAATTTTTTATCTTTGCACGCAAACCATGAACCGCTCTTTTGAATAAGATCCAATTTAACCGCCAAATCTAATATTTCTCCTTCTTTAGAAATTCCTTGGCCATACATTACATCGAATTCAGCTTCTCTAAACGGAGGCGCAATTTTGTTTTTAACTACCTTGGCACGTGTTCTGGAACCAATCATTTCTCCATTGGATTTTAAAGTTTCTATTCTTCTTATGTCTATCCTTACTGAAGAATAAAATTTCAAAGCACGTCCTCCGGGAGTAACTTCAGGATTTCCGAACATAACACCAACTTTTTCACGAAGCTGATTTATAAATATAGCAACACAATTTGATTTTGATATTGCTCCTGCTAATTTTCTCAAAGCTTGTGACATTAACCTTGCTTGAAGCCCCACATGAGAATCTCCCATTTCTCCTTCTATTTCAGCTCTGGGGACTAAAGCGGCCACAGAGTCTACAACTATCACATCAATGGCTCCTGAACGAACCAAAGATTCTGTTATTTCCAAAGCTTGCTCCCCTGTGTCAGGCTGAGAAACTAACAAAGAATCGATATCAACTCCTAAATTTGACGCATAAACAGGGTCAAGAGCATGCTCTACATCTATAAAAGCCGCATTTCCGCCATTTTTTTGTCCTTGAGCTATACATTGCAGCGCAAGAGTAGTTTTACCCGAAGACTCCGGTCCATATATTTCAATTATGCGTCCTCTCGGCAATCCACCGATTCCCAAAGCTATATCCAAAGTCAGCGAACCTGTTGATATGGCATCCACATGCATATTATTATTCCTGCCTAATCTCATAACGGCGCCTTTTCCAAACTGCTTTTCAATTTGCCCCAGAGCTGTTTCAAGTGCTTTGTCTTTATCAAAAGCCATATTAATTTTCTCCTTTTAAATTCAACGTTTTTAGTCTTTTAACTGCTTCCAAAATATTTTTTCTACTTCCAAAGGATGTCAATCTAAAATATCCTTCTCCGTTTGTACCAAACCCCGAGCCCGGAGTTCCGACTATATGAGTTTTGTCAAGCAAAAAATCAAAAAATTCCCAAGATTTCATGTTATTAGGGCATTTAAGCCAAATATACGGAGAGTTTTTTCCTCCGATAAACCATATTTTCATGCTTTTCAAAGCATCAATCAATATCCTTGCATTATCTTTATAATAACGGATGTTAAACTTTAATTGTGTACGTCCCTCTTCAGATAATGCTGCTTCTGCACCTTTTTGAGTTATATATGACACGCCATTTTCCTTAATGGATATTCTTTTTTTCCAAAGCTCAATTGCGTTTCTACCACCGATTTTTAAATCTTTAGGCACAACCATATATCCGCACCTGACTCCTGTAAAACCGGCAAATTTAGAAAAAGAACATATTTCGATCGCACAATTTTTTGAACCATCTATTTCAAATATACTGCGTGGCAAAGATTCATCCTCTACAAAGGATTCATAGGCGGCATCAAATAATATTATTGCTCTTTTTTCCAGAGCATATTCAACCCATTTTTCTAATTTTTCTTTATCATAGACCGCACCGGTTGGATTATTGGGCGAACATAAATAAATTATGTCGGCGTCCACAGAAAAATCAGGCATCGGCAAAAAATTATTTCCTTCATTTGCGTCCAAATAATCCACTTGCTTGCCCATAATAATACTGCTGTCCAAATACGCAGGGTAAGTTGGATTAGTGATTAGAACTTTTCCTTTAGAGGAAAATATTTCCTGTATATTCGAAGTGTCTCCTTTGGCACCATCAGATACAAATATTTCGTCTGAATCAATGTCCACACCAAAACTTTTGTAATACTCTCGGATAGAATTTCTCAAAGACTCATAGCCTTCATATGGCCCATATCCTTTGAAAGTTTCTGACTTTCCTAAATCATCAACTGCCTCGTGCATAGCTTTCACAACGGCCGGGCAAAGAGGAAGTGTAACATCTCCTATACCCAAACTTATGATATTGGCGGTAGGATGAGAAGATTTATAATTTTTAACCCTTTTCGCTACTTCAGCAAACAAATAATTATTTTGAAGATCGTCAAAATTTTTATTATAATTTATCATCTAAACTCTCCTTAATCACTATTCATGGCTTGCTGCACGAATAAACTCTCTAAATAAAGGATGTGCGTGGTTTGGTCTGCTCTTAAATTCAGGATGATATTGAACTCCTACGAAAAATTTGCATTTCGGTACTTCAACAGCTTCAACAAGCACACCATTAGGAGAAACTCCGGTGATTTTCATTCCACTTTTTTCAAAAATCTCTCGATATTCGTTATTAAACTCATATCTATGTCTGTGGCGCTCAAATACTTCATGATTGTTGTAAGCCTTCTGCATTAAAGAGCCTTCTTTTATTGTACAAGGATAGGCACCCAGCCTCATGGTTCCACCTTTTTGAGTCTGATCTTTTTGGTCATTCATCAGATGAATAACTTTATGTGAAGTATTTTCGTCAAATTCTTCTGAATTTGCATCTTCAAAATTCAAAACATTTCTCGCAAATTCTATAACCGCAGACTGCATTCCGAGGCATATTCCCAGATACGGAACATCATTTTCCCTAGCATATTTGGCGGCTTCCAGCTTACCTTCAACTCCTCTTCCCCCAAATCCTCCGGGAACAAGAATCCCATCACAATCTCCAAGAGTTTCTTCAACTGTAAATTTGGTAATAAGTTCAGAATCCACCCATTTTATTTCTACATTAGTACCGGTTTCAAATCCACCATGATTCAAAGCTTCAGCAACCGACAGATATGCATCATGAAGTTGAACATACTTTCCGACTATTGCTATTTTTGCCTTCTTGCTGCGATTATCTATCCTATCCAGCATTTCGTTCCATTCTTTCATATCTGCTTTAGGGCAATCCAGATTAAGTTCACGGCAAACTATATCGGAAAAATTACTGTTTTCGAGCATTGACGGAGCATGATAAAGAGATGAAACATTTATATTCTCAATCACGCAATCAGGCTTAACGTTGCAAAACAGCGAAATTTTTTCTCGTATGGTCTTGTCAATCGGCTTATCACAACGAGTAACAATAATATCAGGATTTATTCCCAGAGAGCGAAGCTCCTTTACGGAATGCTGAGTAGGCTTGGACTTGTATTCCCCTGAACCGGCAATATAAGGAATTAAAGTCACATGAATAAATATGCAATTTTCTTTTCCGGCCTCTGAAGATACTTGTCTTATAGCTTCAAGAAACGGCTGGCTTTCTATATCTCCGGTTGTACCTCCGATTTCTGTAATTACAACATCCGCCTGTGATTTTTTCCCCACCGAATATATGAATTTTTTTATTTCATCGGTTATATGCGGAATCACCTGAATAGTTTCTCCTAAATATTCCCCTCTTCTTTCTTTTTGAAGAACATTCCAGTAAACTTTTCCTGTTGTAAGATTAGAATATTTATTTAAATTTTCATCAATAAATCTTTCATAATGTCCCAGATCCAGATCTGTTTCAGCTCCATCTTCAGTCACAAAAACTTCGCCATGTTGATAAGGGCTCATTGTACCCGGGTCTACATTTATGTAAGGATCCAACTTTTGAGCCATTACTTTTAAACCTCTGGATTTTAACAGGCGCCCCAAAGATGCCGCCGTTATTCCTTTGCCTAATCCGGAAACTACTCCTCCGGTTACGAAAACATATTTTGTCATACTTCTATTTCTCCTTCAAATACTTTTACCGCATTTCCTGTCATAAACACGCCTTCATCAGAATAGTTTACAATTAACTTTCCTCCACGTAAATGTACGGTTATATCATTATTTTTTTCACAGAATCCATTTTCAACCGCTGCAACAACGCTTGCACACGCTCCGCTTCCGCACGCCAAAGTTTCTCCGCTACCTCTTTCCCAAACTCTCAGAGAAATATTATTCTTATCATTTACACTTACAAATTCGACATTTACTCCCTCAGGAAACATACTGCCATCAGAAAGTTTCGAACCGATCTCTTTTACATTAACTGAATAAATCTCATCTTCAAAAATAACACAATGAGGATTTCCCATCGAAACACAACTTATATTATAAACCTCTCCCGAAATTGTCACAGGCTCATTTATAACTCTGTCTTTTCCGAATATCATAGGGATTTTTTGTGGATCAAACTCGGCCTTGCCCATATTCACTTTTACCAAAGCTTCTTTTTTATTATATTCCAAAATGTCCAACGTTTTTATACCGCTGAGCGTTTCTATTTTTATATTGTTTTTAACAGATGTCAATCCGTGATCATAAAGATATTTAGCAACGCACCGAATACCATTTCCGCACATCTTCCCCTCGCTGCCATCCTTATTAAAAATTCTCATTTTGGCATCTGCACAATCGGACGGCGCTATTAAAATTATTCCATCTCCGCCTATGCTGTACCTTCTGTCAGACAAAGCAGAACTGATTTCTGCAGGATTATCGATTTTTTGCTCACGGCAATTTATATAAATATAGTCATTTCCGCAGCCGTGCATTTTTGTAAATTTTATATTCATTAATTTCCTCCTGAAAAACACTCTTTTCAAACTATAATTTTACATTAAATTTAAATCATTTACAATAGATTAAAAAATTTATTTTATTAAACTCAAAAATAAAGTCAAAGCCTTTATGCTCAGCACTAAAGCTTTGACTTTTCTGCACCTTTAATTTATACGTTTCCTTTGTGAGAATTTCTGTTTCTGCGACCTTCTTGCTTTCTTTTTATGTCTGAAAGTTTATCTTCGCTAAATTTTTTGAATCGATTCATCATATCTTCAAAATTTGTGGATTTATTTATAACATTTTCTTTCTTAGAAACAAATTTCTTTTCCGGATTTTTTCTTGCCATAGCTTGCTTCATAGAAAGCTCTATTTTTCCGTCAGCATTCATCTTTATAACTTTAACTTTAACATTTTGACCTACCTCAACATGATCGCTAACTTCCTTTACAAAAACATCAGAAATTTCTGATATATGAACCAACCCGGATTTGCCTTCACCAACATCCACAAATGCGCCAAACGGGACTATACCCGTAACTTTCCCTTCCACCACTGCACCAACTTCAAGCTGCATAAAAAATTTACTTCCTCCTTAAATATATTTAAAAACATTACTGCGATACATTTTCAAAAACTCTTACACCGGAATTTTCGACATTTTCATCGCTCTGCTTGCTACTACTGTTTTCTAGGATACTATCTTTTTTTTCTTTTTCCGCAATAATTTGTCTGTTAATGCTCGCAAGTTCATCTTTCTTGATTTTTATTTTTATTTGCTGATTAATGAACAAGTATATCACGTAAAAAGCGAACAATACAAGTATCGACTTAAAAAATATCTTTTTTCTCCTTTTAAATACAAGCCTAATTATACTCACCTTCATACTACATAAAAGTTTTTATACAACTATTATGCAATAAACAATAACACAAATTCAAGTGTTTTTTGAGTTTTTGTTTATTTTTTATATTTATATAAATTTTTTTATGATTTTTTCGGTTTTAATAACGTTTTTAAATTCCCGATAATCTCAAAAAATTTATTTCTGAAAATTGTAACCAATTTCCCTGAAATCTTATATATAAAATCACCTATAGTTATATGATATATAATCCAGCCTATGCCCTCGCCCGCTAATATATAAAATCGAGCCTCACCACTATTGAAGCACAAAACAAATATAAACGTTATCAAACCGCTAAGTATAAAGTACACAACATCCTGGATAAAAATCCCAATATTTTTAGGATTTATAATCATTCTTGCTATTCTAAACAAATCATATATAAATCCCAAAGCCACTCCTAGAGCGCACGAACTTCCAAAAATAATAAGCTGCATTTTTAACATTTCGTTCATATATTTCCGCCTCATTTAAATAATCTCGAAAAAAGCCCCGACCCCTTTATGCTTACGTCTTTATAGCAAAGAGACGAAATCAACCCATCTACTTCCAACTCTCCCATTTCAAGATTAAGTTTTTTTATATTTAAATTTTCTCCTTTTATACAAAGTTCACCCAAATCAGTATATGCGGTAATTGCTTTTTCATCGTAGCTGTCAACTTCTGCAACTCCGGTTAAAATTAATAATTTCCTATTGTCAAGAGTAAGCTGATGAGGCATGGTTTTAGAATTTTTATTTTCGCAGGACATCATATAATCTCTCCTTAAAATAAATGATATAAGATATTTATGATATTCTCTACTTAAAATAGTACTTATTATCCTTTTAAAACTTTCTGAGCCGCTTTTAGTATGCCGATTTTGGCGCTGTGAAAATTAATTCCACCCTGAACCCATACTGCGTAAGGAGGCCTTAAAGGCCCATCTGCGGACAGCTCTACCGAGGCTCCCATAGTAAAGGTCCCTGCGGCCATTATTACTTTGTCGCTATACCCCGGCATGTCCCAAGGTTCGGGAGAAACAAACGAATCCACAGGGGAACCGGCTTGTATTCCTTTGCAAAAATTTATCATTGATTTTTCATTTTCTAAAATCACAGACTGAACAATGTCACAACGACCTTCGTTATACTTAGGAAACACTTTGTATCCCATCAATTCAAAAACAGCGGCAGTAAAAGTAGCGGCCTTAACAGCTTCCGAGACAACATGCGGAGCATTGTAAATCCCCATAAACAATTCCCTGTTTACTCCGAGGCTTGCGCCTATTTCTTTTCCAATTCCCGGAGAGGTTAATCGGCACGCACATTTCTCAATCAATGATTTTTTGCCGGCGATATATCCTCCTGTGGGCGCAATTGCTCCTCCCGGATTTTTTATGAGAGATCCAACAATTAAATCCGCTCCCACTTGAGTAGGTTCCAGCTTTTCAACAAATTCTCCGTAGCAATTGTCAACCATAATAATCGAATCAGAAGAAAAAGTCCTAACCCATTCTATAATACTTTTTATTTTTTCTATCGACAAAGACTCCCTCAAAGTGTAACCCCTGGAACGTTGAATATAGACTAGCTTGTATTTTGTTTTTAGCTTATTTTTTATGTTTTCTTTGTATCGATTCATATCTTCGTCATAGTCTATATAGTCACACTCAATTTTAAAATCGCTTAAAGAGCCATCATCTTTTTGCCCCGAATTTATAACATCACTTAGCGTATCATAAGGTTTACCTGTAATAAAAAGCACTTTATCGAAGGGGCGCAATACTCCAAACAAAGCAACTGTAAGTGCATGAGTTCCGCTAACAATATTATGTCTGACCAGTGCATCTTCCGTACCGAATATATGAGCAAACACTTCATCTAATTTGTCTCGCCCCCTATCATTATATCCATAGCCGGTGGTTGGCAAAAAATGGCTTTCGCTTACTTCGCAATCGATAAACGCTTTCAAAACTTTTTCTTGGTTGTATTTTGATACTTCTTCTATACCCAAAAATTGATTTTTACAAAGATTAAAAGCTTTTTCGGATATCAAATTTATTTCTTCGTCAAATTTAAAAATTTCAATCGTCTCCTTAATTTTGATTTTATTAATAGTAAATCACAAAATTAAAATAAATAAAAGAGGTTGCCTACATAAAGCAACCCGTGAATTAATTTTTATCAGGTATAAAATATGACCTATTTTCTTTGTTTAAACTTCTAAAATCCAGCGTCCCCCTATCAGTCGCACTAAGCTTCCCGGTTATAATTTCCTTGGCGGTCGAAATTTTATACTTAAGATCTTCCTCGGAACCAAGCAAAATATTCAACCTGTCGTCATAAACGACTTCCAAACTTTCGCAATTACTGACATTTATTTTTCTTACGTAATTTAAGCCATATTCTTTAAAATTCTCTAATATTTTGAAAAATAATTGTTTTTTTATTTCATCGTTATATTTTATTTTATTCTCTGAAATTTCAAACTTAATTCCCTGTGCTACCACGACCTCAGGCGGAAGTTCGTCCATAATTCCCAAGACTTTATTTCTTTCACTAACTAAATAATATTTTTCATCTTGAACAATAGAAAATAAAATTTTTGCAGGCTCCAAATTTATTGTAATATTTCCAAAAAAATCTTTTTTTATATTGACGCTGTCTATGTAATCTAAGTTTTTATAAATATTTTCTTCGTAAAATTTACTATTCTTAAAAATAAGACTATCGCCTATTTTAATTCCCGAAGCCTCTATAACTTCAGAATCATCGTACAAAGTGCTCCCTTGAACATTTATATTTTTAACTCTGAAAACTGAATTCAGTGCCATTTTAAAGACTATCGCAAAAGAAAAAAGTACAACAGCCAAAACAAATATTATTGTAAACCTTTTTACACAAAGCTTCACAAACTTTCTTCTTGCATATTTCTTTTTCATTTTTCTTCTTCTATGTTCGTAATTTTTTGAATTTTTTCTTTCACTCAAGTCTTAAACACCCTCATATTCTTTTTATTTTAGCTCCTATGCTCAAAAAATTTTCCTCTAATTTTTCGTATCCTCTGTCAATATGATCCAGCCCCGTAATTTGAGTTGTACCTTCAGCCCCTAATGCCGCAACAACCAACGATGCCGCACCACGCAAATCCCCTGCCTTAACTTCGGCGCCCGAAAGCTTTTTAACTCCTTCAACAACAGCAACTTTATCCTCAACTTTTATGTCAGCTCCCAACCTCAAAAGTTCCCCGACGTGTTTATATCTGTTTGAAAAAATATTTTCTACAAACACACTTGTTCCGTCCGCAATTGCCGACATCGCCATGACAGGCGCTTGGGCGTCCGTTGGGAATCCGGGATATGGCATTGTTCGGATTAAGCGGTTAAAATACGGCCTTTCCGGTGCATCTATTTTTAGCGAATTATCACCAATCATTTTCATTACGCATCCCGCTTCTTCAAACACAGGCATCAGCGAACCCATATTGCCTTCCACAAAATTGTTTATCACCAAACTTCCGGCGGTAGAAGCGGCAGCCGCCATGTATGTAACGGCCACAATTCTATCAGGAATAACCGTGTGCTCGGCAGCATATAATTTATTCACTCCATTCACAACTATAATGCCGTTATGAGAACATTTTATTTTTGCCCCACATTTATTTAAAAATGTCACCAAATCAATAATTTCAGGCTCTTTCGCAGCATTGGTTATAATTGTTGTGCCCCTGGCCTTTACAGCAGCAAGAATCAAATTTTCGGTAGCTCCCACGCTCGGAAAGGACAAGCCTATATTACACCCTATAAGACCCGCCCGAGAAGATTCACACTCCAAGAAACCATGGCTTTCTATAATTCTAAGCCCCATTTGGCGCAATCCTTCTAAATGCAAGTCTATAGGCCTAGGGCCAAGTTCACATCCTCCCGGGAGCGAAAGTCTCGCTTTGCCCAATGATGAAATAAGTGCTCCAAGAAATATTATAGAGGATCTCATCTCACACATCAAGGAGTGAGGTATATAGTTTTTGGAAATATTTTTTGAATTTACAACTACTGTATTATTCTCGAATAATACTTTGCATCCAAGATGCTCCAATATTTTAATGGCAACATAAACATCCGAAATTTCAGGACACCTGTGTATAACGCACTCACCTTCACACATAATGGTAGCGGCCAAAATAGGAAGTATGCTGTTCTTAGCTCCTTGTACATTTACTTCGCCTTCCAATTTTCTTGAACCTTCTATCACTAATTTAGACATAAAACCACTCACTCCCAATAACAAAAACTTTTTATTTACAAAAAGCATTATCTAATGGGCATAATATTCAAGAGGAGTTGTACTATGATAATTATTTTTAAACTTTATATATATGAATAAATACTTGACTTTATGCCAAATAAAGTTATCCTATTTTTAGAGGAAATTTTAAATCAAAAAATTTGTTTAGGAATAAGGAGCATTATGAAAAAAAGGTCTTTTATCAGAATAATTTTTAATATAGTTCTTCTACTTGTACCAGTAGGATTTATTATTTATTTTTTAGCTTCGGAAAACGGATTGATAAATCTTTTGGAAAGTGCCGCAACTTTTTCTTGGGAATGGATAATTTTCGGAGTGATTTGCCACCTATCAAATATTGCTGCCGACGGCTTTGCGCTTTATACTTTAACTAAAAATTATTCTAAAAATTACACCTACGGTCAAGCACTCAAATGCACGGCCATAGGCCAGTTTTTCAGTGTAGTGACACCTGCTTCGGCCGGAAGCCAACCCATGCAATTATATTGTTTAAAAAAACAAAATGTAAATACAGGAACTGCATCTTCGATTATCGTGCAAAAATTTTTGGTCTATCAATCCACAATAACTCTCTATAGTTTGGTGGCTGTTATATGTAATTTTGATATTTTCAACACCAAAAACAGCAAAATCATGATAATTCTGGCACTTTTGGGCTTCTTTTCACATGCTCTGGTAATTTCATTAATGTATCTCCTGTCATTTAACAAAAAAATTACAACAAGATTAATGAAGGCGATATATAATCTGCTTTCAAAAATAAAAATAATAAAAAATCCGGAAGAAAAGTTAAAAGACTTGGAAATAAAATTAAAAAATTTTTACGACGCAAATATTTATTTATATAAAAATAAAAAATCGCTGTGGACAGTAGTAGGTGCAACAGTGGCTCAATTAACTCTAAGTTTTGTAGTGTCATACACAATCTACCGAGCTTTCAACTTTAATTCCGTAAATGCTTTCGACATGATTACAGGACAAGCTTTCGTAACCATGGTTTCTTCGTTTATGCCACTTCCGGCAGGTGCAGGCGCCGCAGAAGGAAGTTTTTATGTATTTTTCGAAACGTTTTTCACTCCAAACACAATAAAATCCGCCATACTGATATGGAGAATTATAAGTTATATACTCACAATAATAGTTTGCGCTCCATTTATAAGAATTCCGAAATCTACAAATAAAGAAACAAGAAAGGAGAATTTAAAATGAAAACTACCCCGAAAATAAGCCTAATTATTCCAATTTATAATGTAGAGAAATATCTTGTGAAAGCCTTAACTTCGGTCGAAAATCAAAAATTCAAAGATTTTGAAGCTATTCTCGTGGACGATGGTTCCACAGATAACAGTATAAAAATCATAAGAGAGTTTTGCGGTAAAAATAAAAATTTCAAATTTATACAACAAAAAAATCGTGGCCCTGCTGCAGCTAGAAATGCTGCTTTAAAAATCTCCACAGGGAAATATATTGCTTTTATGGACAGCGACGATTTTATTGACCCGGAATTTTTGGAACGCATGTACACGGCAGCTGAAAAAAATAAGGCAGATATAGCATGTTGCAACTTCAAACTATATTATCCTGAAAAAGATACAAAAATTCAGTTACCTTTTAAATCGATAAAGGGAATTTACACAAAAAAGCAGGCATTAAAAAGACTAATTTTGGACGTAAGAATTCATTATTTCGTGTGGAACAAATTAATAAAAAGAAGTTTAATTTCAGAGAACAATTTTAAATTTGATGAAATGTATTTTGAAGATATATCCGCTTCTCCAAAACTTTTTTTCTACGCAAATAAGATTGTTGTTATTCCAGATGCCTTGTACAACTACACGAGCCGAGAAACCAGCATCCTTCACTCGATAAATACAGCTAAAGTAAACGATTTTATAAAATCCCTTGGAAGTATTCGAAATTTTTTAGAAAACAAAAATGCCTACAAAGACTACAACACTCATCTTTGGCTGTACTCTCAGAAAGTAAAATTTGTAAGCTACTACTATATACTTATGATCCACGCAAAAGCAATGAATTTCAATAAGCTCTTAGAAAATTTGAATTCTGCAACAAAATCCATTTGTTATTTCTCGGGAAATGTATTCACACCTACCAAAGAAGACGTTCCTAAAATACTTTTCCCTATAAAAGAACCTCCTCAAAAAATCAAAGTCAAAATTAAAAAAAGCAAAAAAAACAAAGCATAATTTCATACAAATGATAAATAATATTTGTATGAAGAAATTATTTTTTAAAATAAATAAACATAAAAATACTATAAAAAAAATAATGAATATAATTCTTCTGCTTGTATCGCTAGGAATTATATTTTATTTTTTTATAGATAATAATAATTATTTAAAATTGCTAAATGCGCTCCCTTATTTGAACGCATTTTGGATAATTATGGCATTTTTTTCATTGATAATATCTTGGTATTTTGATAGTTTATCAATAAAACTTATTTCAAATGCAATTTCTTCTTCAGTAAACCACAGGCCTCCATCGTTTTTTAAAATTTCCGTATGTGGGCAATATTTTCACGCAATAACACCACTGGGGATGGGGTCCCAACCAGCGCAAATACTGCGACTCAGCAAAAAAAATATACCTAAAGAAAAAGCGGTACTAATACTTTTTCAAAAATATGTTATTTACCAAACTTGCTTATTTTTTTATTCTTTAACTTGTTTTTTAATTTATCGTCACCATATCGAAAAACACTACCCTAAAATTATGCTCATGGTCATTATGGGACTTATATGTCAAGCTGTGACGCTAATGACAATAAAAGCTATATTTTTCAAAAAAAATCTAATAATAAAAACTTTAAAAATAATTTTAAATCTACTGTTTAAATTAAAAATAATAAAAGATCAAACGATAATCTTAAAAATTGTCATAAAATTCGAAAATAAAATAAATAATATTTATCATACAAGAAAAAAAGTTAAAAAAAATAAAGTTTTATCGATGAAAATTTGGATTTGCAGTTTTTTTCAGATAACTTTTTTGTTTTCAGTTCCCTTTTTCATATTTAAATCCTTCAATCATCCCGTAAATCCTATATTTGAAATCCTATGCACTCAATCAATAATTAACACAACCTCTTCTTTCACCCCGCTGCCCGGGTCTTGTGGAACGGCGGAAGAAAGCTTTTTGTCGCTGTTTTCTTCAATATTTTCTTCAGAAGAAATAACCAGCGCTATGCTGCTGTCTAGGTTTATAACTTTTTATTCCATCATAGCAATAGGATATATTATAAATAATTTTATATCAAAAAAATAGTTGTATTTATACAATACAACTAAATTTATCATCATTGGACTTTGGCGCAACAAAAATATTGAAATCTATTTTTTCACGTATTCCACATTCGAGCAAGCCGGATATTGCCGTCTGCTTAGCAAGATCAGGAACATTATTGTGAGAACTTAAATGTGAAAGTATTATATTTTTGCAACCTTTTTCAACCAAATATGGTAAAATTTCCGAACAGGACTCGTTAGACAAATGGCCTATATCTGAGAGAATACGTCTTTTTAAATAATAGGGATATGGACCATTTTGCAACATCATCACATCGTGATTTGATTCAATCATCACAGTTTTGCAACCTGAAATAACATTTTTAGTACTTTCCGAAATGTATCCCAAATCAGTGCATAAAGCAAACGAATTTCCCGCAACATCATTCAATGTAAATCCCGTTGCTTGAGCACAATCATGCGGAATTTCAAAAGGGGTTACTCCAACAAATCCCAAATCCAACTCTTTGCCGGCCTGCAAAATAAATGAAGTATCTTTTTCGCATATAATCCCCCTGAATTTCAGAAAATTCATAGTACCCTCAGATGAATATACCGCCACATCATGCTTTTTTAAAAATACTTTTAAACCCGAAATATGATCCGTGTGTTCATGAGTTATCAAAATAGCTCTTATTTTGTTTATATCTATTTCATTTTTATCTAAACTGCTTTCAATTTGCTTCGTGCTTCGCCCACAATCTATTAAAATCCCATTTTCGTTGTCAATTTCAACATAAGTTGCATTTCCACTGCTTCCGCTAAATAATGGACATATTTTCATAATTAACCAAACGGCTCCTTTGAACATTGTACATAAACACTACAACGCTTCCGCTTCTTTTTGGGGCTCGGATACTATTCTTATATCTGCTCCCAAATTTTTAAGCTTTTCTATTATATTTTCATATCCTCGCTGAATGTGTTGGATATCTTCGATAGTTGTAGTGCCATCGGCAGCCAGCCCGGCAATAATAAGTGCCGCTCCGGCTCTTAAATCAGTTGCTTTAACGTGTGCACCGGTCAGCTTTTTAACACCCTCAACCACAGCCAATTTACCATCGACTGATATTTGAGCACCCATACGCCTTAACTCTTCAACATATCTAAATCTATTATCCCAAACAGCCTCATTTACAATACTTGTGCCTTGAGCCATAGATAAAAGAGTTGTTATCTGAGGCTGCATGTCCGTTGGGAATCCCGGATGAGGCATAGTCTTTATATTACATTTTTTAAAAATTTTATCGCAGCTAACTCTTACGGATTCATCGGATTCTTCAATATTTATTCCCATTTCTTCGAGCTTCGCAGTGATTGATTCCAAGTGCTTTGGAATAACATTTTCTATCACTACGTTTCCGCCTGTGGCCGCTGCAGCCGCCATATAAGTTCCGGCCTCAATCTGATCAGGAATTATTGAATAAGTAACTCCTTTCAACTTCTTAACACCATTTATTTTTATTACATCTGTACCTGCTCCCCAAACATCTGCACCCATACAATTCAAGAAGTTTGCCAAATCAACTATGTGCGGTTCTTTTGCTGCATTTTCTATAACTGTCAGCCCCTCCGCTTTGACCGCCGCCAACATAATATTAACCGTAGCTCCGACCGATACTACATCAAGATAAATATTGGTTCCTACCAATTTCTTGCATTCGACATTTACTACTCCGGAGTCAATATTGTACTCAGCTCCCAAAGCGGCAAATCCTTTTAAATGCTGATCTATAGGCCTTACACCAAAATCGCATCCGCCCGGTAGGCATACACTGGCTTTAGAAAATTTCCCCAGAAGCGTACCCAAAAGATAGCTTGACGCCCTCATGCTACGCATCAAGTTGGAAGGAGCCACCGAAGATACCATTCTTCGAGGATCGATTTCTACTGTGTTTTTATTTATCATTCGGACATTCGCACCCATGTCCGTTAAAATTCGGCACATAAGAGTAATATCGCTTATATTTGGAACATTTTCAATTCGACACACATCATCACTCAACGCAGCAGCCGGTAATATTGCCACTGCTGCATTTTTTGCTCCGCTAATGGGAACCCTCCCTGTTAATTTTTTTCCCCCGTGTATAACAATTTTTTCTTTGCTCAAAATGCATTCCTCGTCCTTCTATTTAATCTTTACTTGCTGAACTGTTATAAATTTTATTTTCGTCTGTTTCTACCTTATTAGTTACCTTGGTCACCTTATCGGTAGAACTTTCTTTATATTCGTCGGCAAATGTCTTTATTACTTTATTATTATCGAAATCCACTTTATATGCTCTATAATCAGCGCCATCCAGCTTCACGTGCAAAGTTTTCGTACCGGAATTTCCCTTAACATATATAGAATAATTGCCATTGTACGCAGGTACTACTTTTTTGCTTCCTTCCAAGCCACCATCTATATAATAAGTTACCTCAACTTCATGTTTAACGGTAGCAGGCAAATCAACCGCCACTTCTACAGTTTTTTCACGCTTAACACCTGTACTTACTACAATTTTAACAGTGCTATCTTTCGGAACTAAGACACTTGGTAGCGGATCAGTTGTAATTACAGTCCCTTTGGGCTTATCGCTGTCTTCTGAAGAAACGTTATCAGACACTTTCAAACCTGCCGCTATAATTTCGTTTTTAGCAGCAGCCAAAGATTTATTTATTACGTCGGGAACCAAAACTTTCTCCTCACCTTTTCCTTTGCTTACATAAAGTTTTACAGTGGTATCGGACGTAACTTTGCTTCCCTCTTGCGGACTTACATTTGAAACTATCCCTTCGCTTACATCCTCGCTCATAACCATCAGAACTTCATACTTAAGTCCTGCGTTTGTAAGCTTAGATTTAGCAACATCCTCCGTCAGACCTTTGACATTAGGGACAGCAATCAAGACCCCCGGACTATTGACCTTAAGAGTTATAGTCCCGTCTTCTTTAATCTTCTTGGAACCGGGTAAAGGATCTTGGTCAAGTATTATTCCGTCGGGCTTTGTAGAGTCATAAACAGATTCTATCTTCCACACAAATTTGTATTCGGGATTTTCTTGAACTTCCGATAAAGTTTTTCCTATCAAATTAGGGACGTCTACATCTTTTGTAAACCTATTTCCGCATGATCCAAAGTAATTCAAAAATATAAACAAAAGCGCAAACAACCCTACCACAGTGGCAATTCCGGCGGCGATAAATCCCACTTTGGTTTTATTGTTTTTCTTTGTTTCTCTGTAATTATAATCGTCACCATAATTTGACTTTTTTGAAGAAACATCTTCTAACTTATCTACATATCTGGTCGGATTATTATCGTCGAAATGTTTGTATTTAAACACAGCATCCGCATTCTCTTGAAGCTTATGAATATCATTCGCCATTTCTTCGGCAGATTCGTACCTTCGTGCCGGATCTTTTTCCATAGAATGCATGATTATTTGTTCCAAGCCTTTAGGAATGTCCGGATTAATTTCACGAGGAGGTTTCGGAGTAGCTTGCATTTGCATAATTGCGACAGAAACTGCATTATCAGCTTCAAAAGGAAGTTTTCCGGTGATCATTTCATAAAGCATAATTCCAACCGAATAAAGATCGGCTTTCTCATCAATAATACTTCCTCTTGCCTGCTCCGGAGAAATATAATGCACTGAACCAATGGCTCTATCTGTCATTGTCTGAGTTTCATTGCTAGAAAAACGTGCAATTCCAAAATCAGTAACCTTTATAGTTCCATCTTTTAAAAGCATTATATTTTGAGGCTTAATATCACGATGGATTACGCCCTTATTATGAGCATGCCTAAGAGCGGACAAAATTTGATTTACAAAATAAAGTGCATCTTTCCAATTTATAACTTTCCTACGAGATATATACTCTTTCAGAGTAGTACCATCTATATATTCCATAACTATATATTGTATTTTAGTTCCGAAACTGACATCGTATACTTTCACTATATTAGGATGCGAAAGCACAGCGATAGCTTTAGATTCATTTTTAAATCTGCGGATAAATTCTTTATTTCCTAAAAATTCGTCTTTTAGAATCTTTATAGCTACTATTTTATCTTCAATTATGTCGTAAGCGCGGTATACAACGGCCATGCCTCCAACGCCTATCAATTCCTGAATTTCATATCTTCCGTCTAATCTTTTTCCTGTATATTTATCCAAATTTTTCTCTCCATTTCATTTGAAATTTATACTTAAAAAAATCCATTTTAACAATAAATCAAGGAAGCTGTTATATTATCATTTCCACCGTTTTTGTTTCCCGCATCTATTAATTCGTTTACCGCTTCGTTCTTACTCTTATGTTTTTTACAAATATTGTAAATATCTTGTTCTTCAACAGCATTTGTGAGTCCATCTGTGCACGACAGAATCATATCCCCTCTTTTTACACTTTCAACAATATTATATTCTAAATTTATTCCCGAACTAACACCCAGTGCTCTCGTGATTATATTTTTTTGGGGATGACTTCTAGCTTCTTCGACAGTAAGCTTGCCATTATCTAACATTTCTTGAACCATCGAATGGTCTGTTGTAATTTGGGATATTTTGTTTCCGGAAATTAAGTATGCTCTGCTGTCCCCCATATGAGCCACATATAGTCTGCCCATATTTATAACGCACACAACAACTGTCGTGCCCATGTTATTCAGATTTTTGTCTTTTTTGGATTTAAGATAAATAGCGTCATTTGCACTACTGACAGCTTCATAAATCACCGACTTTATTTCGTCCGAAGTCTTTAACTCACTGAGATTATCAGACAAAAACTTAGAAATCATAATAACGGCCATATTGCTCGCAATATCTCCGCCTGCCTGTCCGCCCATTCCATCGCAAACAACGGACCATGCCAAATTATCCGATATCACTTCCGTTTTCACGGCATCCTGATTCACTTTACGAACTTTTCCTATATCGGTTTTGCTAAAAATACTAAGCATAGTTGCCGACCTCCCTAATTTCTGTACTTGCCCTTTAACTGCCCACAAGCTGCGTCTATGTCTTTCCCTAAAGTTCTGCGTATGGTAGCATTTATTCCACGCTTTTGAAGAATACTCTGAAACAAATATATCCTAGCTTTGGAGCTACTTTTAAAACTACTGCTTTCAGGAGCTTCATTAAGCGGTATCAAATTAACGTGGCAAAGCATACCTTTGAGCAATTTAGCTAATTCATTAGCGCATTCAGTTGTGTCATTAAAATTTTCTATCATGGTATATTCGAACGATATTCTCCTTCCACCATGATTTAAATAAAATTTACAAGCATCTATCAACTCATGTATGTTCCATTTTTTATTTATTTTCATTATTTGGTTTCGAATCTTATCGTTTGGAGCATGAAGAGATACGGATAGCGTTAGAGGCATATCTCGTTTGGATAAATCGTAAATTTTGTCCACAATTCCGCATGTAGAAAGCGAAATATGCCTCATTCCGATATTTAAATGATCTTCAGAAGAGACTAATTTTAAAAATTTTAAAACATTTTCATAATTATCCAGAGGTTCGCCCATTCCCATCAAGACTATATTTGAAATTCTGATATTCAAATCTTTCTCTGCGACCTGAATCTGCGATATCATTTCGGAAGGCGTTAAATTTCTATTAAATCCGTTTTTTCCTGTAACACAAAATGCACATCCCATCTTACATCCGGCTTGAGTAGATATACACATGGAATATCCGTGAACGTATTTCATAACAACAGCTTCTATTAACAAACCATCCTGCAACTCAAAAAGATACTTGACAGTAGAATCTTTTGAAACTTTTTTGACTTTTATCTTAGTAGAAGCAATATAATATTTTTCACTCAATAACGCAATCAATTTCTTGGGAATATTTTTCATTTCACAAAAATTTTCCGAACCTTTAACTATCCATCTGTAAATTTGAGCAGCACGATAAGATTCAAGAGAAAGATCTGCCATATCGTAAGCAATTTCTTCAAGAGTCATGGACTTTATATCCCTTTTTTCCATATACGCACAACTCACTCCCCAAAACGTTAACATATAGATTTATTATATCCTAATATGGCATTATGTCAAGAATTTGTGGTCTAATACTCACCTTGAGTTAACATTGTAAGGATGTTTTTATATATTTCGTCAGGTTTCTTATAAAAATTATCTCTAATTATAGATGCCGCACTTATATCGGGGGCATATACTCCCAACTCAAGCATATCAAAATCTCCACCGGAAATTTTGCATTTAACCATGTAACCCCACTCGGTTTTAACCATATTTACCGTATTTTCTTTTTCACTCTTTAATCTCTTAAAATACCCTTCGGCACTTTTTAAAGATTTTTCTTTGATTGTCACCGGCAAAGAGCCGCTGAGTTCCTCCGAAATTATCCTTCCTTGCGAAGTAATTACATAAAAATTGTCATCATCATCGCATACTTTCAAATTACCTTGAGAAACCATTTGAGAAAAAGCTTGACTGGCGTCAAAATAATTTGCTATCTCGTAACTTTGCAATATAGATGTAACATCATTTTTTGTTAAAGGTTTATCAAGTTTATCAAAAATATAACATATAAGAATCTTAATTTCCTGAATATTTCTGAGTCCGCCGGGTGCTACCCCCGCAGAAAATGTGTCTACTGCCATATGAGCATCTCCTTTTTAAAAGTTATACTTGAATTTATATTAAAAAAATGTTATCATATTATTAATTTACAATTTGTCGGTTTTGTATTTTTTACAAAATTTTTTAAAAGAATTTTCCAAAGCAGTTCTCACCACCTCCTCGTCCTGCGCTTGACACCAAAGTTTTATATGAATATTTGTTTTTTCACTTTCATTTTTGATCCGAATTTTAGGCGCAGGAAGTTGCAAAATTTTATCATTTAAAATAAATTCTTTTGCAAAAAATTTCGAAAAATCCGCCTTGTTATTTAAAATAGAAACATCTGTATCGAATTCTACAGCTTTTATATCGTGTGGACTTTTTCTGGTAATGTTGTTTGAAACAAGTCTAGAATTAGGGATAATAACCATTTTATTTTCCTCAGAAGACTTAAGAGTTGTAAAAAGCATTTCAATTTTGACTACTTTTCCTGAAACATTCTCAAATTCTATATAATCTCCCACGTTAATCGGATTGTTTGTTACCAAAATTATTCCACCGACTATATTTGATATGCTGTCCTTCAAAGAAATTCCAATAGCCACAAACGAGGCTCCTATCGCCGCTATTAAAGAAGTAACATTAAACTTTAAATATCCCAACACGCTAACGATTAACAGTATTCTGAGCGAAAATTTAAGCACCGAATTCAGGAATGACGCAAAGCTGGTTTGAGAAGTTGCTTTTTGCAAAAACACCAAAACAAGTTTGCATACTTTATTTATTATCCACCAACCTACCAAAAAAATCAACAAAGCTTTTAAAAACAACATTAGATTGTTTTGTAATTCCGCTGTCATTGCATCACTTATAAAATTCATTTTATCACCTCTCAAAATTATATTATACTACATATTCTAAAAAAATTATACCACATTTGAAAGAAGGATTTTATGAAAAAATACAGGTTTTTTTTATTAACTTTAATAATATCATTGTTCGTACCCTTTAAATCAAGCGCTCATAATTATAATTTGGAATCTAGAATTGAAAGTACGACCTACCTGCCCGGAGACGAAATAAAAATAGAAATAATTCTCCACGATGCTTCGCCGGGGATGCTGTTAGAAGGATTTGAATGCCATCTTTCCTACACCGATTCAGAACTGAGATTGAAAAAAATTTTGAGCCACGAACCTATTTCGAGAAATCAGCTAAAAACAGAAACAAAAGAAAATTTAATAAATATTAAGTATAATCCAAAAAAATTAAAAGAAATTTTATCGGAAAATTCTGAAATAACTCTTTATGAAATCTATTTAAAAACCTATAAAAAAACAACTCCAAAAAATATTGTTTTACATACTGAATTTTTTAATTGCGATTCAAAAGAAAAGTTAGCTTCAAATGATTTACGAGTTAATATTATAGAAAATCCGGAAATACAAAATTGCAAATTAAAATATTTGCTTCCCGACACAGGCTCTTTATCCCCTGAATTTTCTTCGAATCAATTTAATTATAGCATGAGCGTCCCATCGGATACAAAATACTTGGATTTTGAATTTGCTCCTCTCAATGAAAATTTTGATGTAAAAATAAACCGAAGAAAACTAAATGCCGCAGGAAAAACTACTCATTTTAAAATAACGGTTTCCAATAAGCAACTCAAAGTAAAACAAATTTACGAAATTGAAGTTTTTCGAAAATCTGCTAATAAAAAATCTTCTAAAAAATCAAAACAATCTTCACCCAAAAATAAAAAGAAACAAGAATTATTCTCACCGGAAAATCTCGATAAAAATGAATACCTTGAAAGCGTTACAGAAAACTTAATTTCAGAAGATGAAACAAGTAATAATACCCCTAATATATATTTAATTGCATCAATTTCGGTTATATCACTAGGACTTATCTCATATATTTTGTACGAATTTATTAAATATAGAAAAAAAATCAGTAAAAACACTTCTAAACCTATTAACAAAAGTTAAAAAAAATAGTATAATGATTTACCAAAAGTATAGATTCTAATCGAGGGAGGACAGAGTAGGTAAATTATTATCTGCGAATAAAATGACTGATTACATAATAAAAAAACTTGTTTTGGAAAAAGCTAAAAAAAATAATTCTGAAGTTCGAAGGCGCTTAGGCATGCTAAGTGGTTACGCCGGTATAATCTGCAATATTCTTCTTTCCGCAGGGAAATTTTTCGCCGGAATAATTACCTCTTCGATAGCAATAAGCGCCGATGCTTTTAATAATCTTTCGGACGCTATTTCTTCGATAGTAACGCTTATTTGTTTTAAAGCTTCGGGAAATCCCGCAGACAAAGAACACCCGTTCGGGTACGGAAGAATAGAGTACGTTTCAGGGCTCATAGTGTCTATCGCTATAATTTTTATGGGATTGGAATTTATAAAATCTTCAATTGAAAAAATATTCAATCCCGAACCAACAACAATGGCTCTCGTTCCAACATTGATACTTGTGGGATCTTTGGTAGTGAAACTATGGCTTTGCATGTTTAACAGAAAAATTGGTAAAATTTTGGATTCCACAGCGATAAAAGCAACAGCATTTGATAGTTTAGGCGATGTAATAGCGACTGTAGCCATACTTTTAGGAATGGCCATAACTTACTTTACAAAAATTTCAGTCGATGCATACTCGGGAATTGTTGTAGCAATATTCATAATTTGCACCGGCGTCGGAATGATAAAAGAAACTTTAAATCCACTTTTGGGTGCTTCTCCGGACCCGAATCTTGTAAAAAAAATTCACGAAGTAGTTTTGTCATCGCCCAACATTTTAGGAATCCACGATCTGATTGTTCATAATTATGGCCCTAATACGAGCATCTTATCTTTCCATGCCGAAATGCCGGCAGACAAAAATATTATGGAATTGCACGAATCCATAGATAAAATTGAAAAGAAACTAAAAGAAAAATTTAATTGCAAATCTATAATTCACATAGATCCTGTAATTACGGACGACGAAAAAATAAATTCTGTACGACAAAAAATCTCCCAGCTAGTAAAACTTTTGCACAGAAGTGCCAAAATTTACGATTTTAGAATAATTCCGGGGAAAAGACCCACTCTACTATTTCATCTATCCATTCCGTACGACATAGAATCTTCCGACGACGAAATAGAAAAGTCTGTATCCGAAAATATTTACGCCCTCTACGGAAATTATAAGTGTATAATAGACATAGACAGGAATTATTTTGAATCTAAATCCGATATTAAAAAAGGCGTTGAAATTTAAATGGAAAAATTGGAAGAACACGATATATTCTACATGAAAAAAGCTCTCAACGAGGCACACAAATCTTCCGAAGAGCTTGAAGTGCCTGTGGGAGCCGTCATAGTTTATAACAAAGAAATAATATCGTGTGGAAGAAATCGCAGAGAAACACTAAAAAATTCACTGTGTCACGCAGAAATCGAAGCTATTCACTATGCGTGTCTCAATCTACAGCGCTGGAGATTAACAGACTGCACAATGTATGTAACCTTAGAGCCCTGCCCCATGTGCGCCGGAGCTATAATAAATTCAAGAATTTCACGGCTTGTCTACGGAGCTTTTGATAAAAAATCCGGGTCATGTAAGTCTGTGATAAATTTATTTGATTTACCTTACAACCACAAACCCCTTGTCTGTGGTGGCGTCCTTCAAAATGAATGTTCTGAAATACTATCAAATTTTTTCAAAAAATTAAGGAAGCAATGATTATCTTAAATCATTGCTTCACTTTTTCCATTTAGATCGTTACATTAAACTACATTGCGTGACCAAAAAGAACTTTATTAAGCTTCAGCATCCCATAGGCACTGATCTAGATATGTCATTCCTTTTGTACCATCATCTTTGTCGATATTATCTTTGCCGGTACTTATTTTCTTAACTGCTAAGCTAAATAAGCTTTCTTTACTCCGAAGGTTAATGTTCGAAGATATTTGAGCAGAATTATCTATAATTTTATTTATACCATGACGATTATCTTCAATAACTCTATCAATTTTATTAACAGTACCATTTATTCCATTTAAAGTGTTGCAAGCTTTAGTTGTTAACATTCCAATCGATACTGCAGAAACCACTGCTAATGTTATGCAAGAGACTTCTTTAATTTTACTTATCATTGTTAGTTCCACCTTTATTTTCTTAATTTATTTAATAATATTATATCATTTTTAATCATAATTGTAAAGTATAAATTAAAAATATGTGTCGTTTGAACTTTATCACATTCAAACGACACACTTACCAATGATTTGAATATTCAATTAATTTTTCTTCTTAAATAAACCGGAAAACGCTCCCTTGGGCTTACTTTCGTCCTCAATGTTATAATCTTTACCAAATTTTAATTCAGGAACATCCTCTTTTTTTTCGTTTATGCCAATTTGAATAACATTGTCGCCCCCACCTGAAACATTTTCGCTTGATATATCAATAAAATCTTTTTTCGGTTCAGGTTGTGCATTTTCAGCTCTCACGTCGCCCGGAATCTTCCCTATTATTTCCATATGTTCTTTATAAATATTTTTTAATTTATCTTTAAGCGTTTTTGCTTCGAGTTTTAACCTATCTGAAATCTCTTTCTGAATTTCAACTTCCTCTTTCGCTCTGTCTATAAGGTCGTTCGATTTTTTTACAGCTTCTTTTACCATCTCTTCAGTTTTTCCTTTAGCTTGATTAAGTGAGCTTTCAACAACATTTTGAGCATTCAACAGTACCTTACGGATGGAGCCTTCTTCAGAATAAATTTTTTCTATTTTAGACTTTAGATTTTCAATCTCAGCATGCATTTTTCTGTTTTCTTCCAATATCTTCTCATAAGAATCCTGGATATCATCCACAAACGCATCTACATCTTCAGGTTTATACCCTCCAAAATTAGCTCTTCTAAAACTAACTTGTTTTATATCATCAATACTTAACAAAAAAATTCACCTCTTGACATCACTTTTAAAAAAATAGCATGTTAAAAATATATTCCCTGCCCTTCGAGCTCTCCAACAAAATCGTCACCTTCCAAATCCACATTGCACGGAGTTATAACAAAAGTATCTGCAGAAACATTTTTTATTTGACCTCCATTAGCATAAGCAACTCCACTTAAAAAATCGATCATTCTTCTTGATTCGGATTTTATAACTTTTTCCAAATTAAGGACAATAGTATTCTTTTTCAACAGCTCATCAGCGATATTTTTCACATCTTCGCAAAAGCGCTCCGGTTTAACAAGTATCACTTTCAATTTATGAGAATCGTGTAGACTAATTACTCTGCTGTCTCTTTTTGACTTATATTCACGCGAAGAATCTTCATTTTGACCAAAATCTTCTTGATCGTCATAATCTTCGTACTCATCCGACGGGGACCACATTTCTTTAATTTTTTCTACTAATCCTGCCATTTATAATTCCTCCCATTTTTATTTTAATTCTTAAATTTGATATGGTGTAATTAATCTTAAACTAATAAAATTGCCAATTTTGAGGCATTTACAACATCATTATGAACTGTTTCTAAAAAAATGTCAATCATCATTTTGAAAAAAGTGTAAAAATTATTATGCATTTTAAATATTTTTTATATTTTAAACCCTATTTATATAAAAGTAATCTTTATATATGAATTTTAATATTAAATTTTATTAATTATATATAATATCACTTCACTTTCTTGCCCGGATACAAATTTGAACCTTTTATTATTTTGTCTCCAACCTGTAAATAATTTTCGTCAATATATTCATCATTTCCATAGGCACAAATCACCTTGTCTTCTTTCCAATAAACCGGATTAATTTTTTTGAATTTCAAATAATTTCCATGCGACACATACACACCAAACTGATTTTCACTCGAATCATCTTTAAAAACAGCTTCCTTATCAACTTCCAGACCATAATACTTGTTAAATTCCATGATAAAATCTTCATTCCATAGCGAAGCAATATGCTCATTCATGTAGTTACAAGAAATTAGGACCGTAGTTTTGGTGCTATCACTCGAATTATTCAAACTTTCGATTTTACATGGTAAATTTTTTACAGTATCCAATCCTTCGACGCTTATTGATACTTCCTGCCCCGGAAAAATTTTCCCGGACTGTTCGTTACTCAATTCACAAATGATATACCATGTACATAATTTTACCAACTTTCCAATCGCTCCATTATCATTTGTATTTCTGTCTATAGCATCTAAATTTGAAAAATTAGTTCTTCCATATTTCAAATTTTTGTATATATTTTCTTCCTCATAACCATCTGTATCCGTGAAAAACACTCCGGAATCGGGCGACTTAATTTCTGAAATAATGCGTGGATTCAAAGAAAATAATCTATCTTTTTCTTTTTTTAACTCTTGAATTTTATCTTCAAAATTTATATTTTTTCCCAAAATTATTTTCTTTTCATTTAAAAAATATAATATCTTATTTCTTAAATTTATACTATCTTCGACTTGAAAATCATTGACCGAAATAAGTAAGTTCTTTACTTCTTCGTTAATTTTTTTATTTAAAGCATTGACACTCTGAGAAAAATTATATTTACAAGTATTTAATTTCTCCAAAATTTTTATTTCTCGGTCCAAAAAATCTATTCTATAGCTTACTTTAGCAGACTCAGACGAATCATAAACTTCTGCTATAACCCCATTTTTCGGAGATTTATCTCCATTCTTCAAAAGATATTTAACGGAAGATTTATCAGCAATTGGAGTGGTTATTATTTCTTCATCTCTAACTACAATCCCGCTAACTCGAAAGCTATCTTTAACTTCATGCAATTCTGCAATTTGGAAATCTATACTAAATTTCTTTTTATATAGAAAATAAAATATTAAAACTAACAACACTAAAAGCAAAAGGCAAATTATAGCAATCTTTTTAATTTTTTTAGTTTTCATATACATTTATCCCTTTGATACAAATTTTTTTAAAATTTCTTCAGCTTCACTTACAATTTTTTGATAATTTTCGAACTCATCTATATATATCCAATGTATCTTTTCGTCTTTTCTAAACCACGTCAATTGCCTTTTTGCATACCTGCGAGTAACTTGTTTAAGATTTTCTTTTGCTTGGCTTAAACTTATATTTCCATCGATATAATCCAAAATTTCTTTGTATCCTATAGCCTCAGAAGCGGTTTTTCCGGGATTTAGTTTCCTCACGTTTTCCACTTCGGCAACAATTCCCATATCAAACATTTTATCTACTCTGGAATTAATTTTTTCATACAGAATACCTCTGTTTTTAAAATTTAGCCCTATTTTGCAGACATCATAACAAGATGGATTTTTTCGGGAATTTTCTATTTGCTCCGAAATAGGATATCCTGCAATATAGAAAAATTCAATTGCTCTTATGACTCTTTTTTTATTATTGATGTGAATTTTAAGAGAACTTTCGGGGTCAATTTTTTTTAAAATTTCAAACAGTTCTTCATTTTCTTTTTTATTTAATTCATTTCTTAGATTTTCATCCGAATTTTTTGAAGATTCAAACTTTATATTTTTAAGCAATGAGTCTAAATAAAGCCCTGTTCCTCCCACCAAAAATGGTAAACGTCCTCTGTTATTTATGTCTGTTATGTATTGCGAAGCAAAATTTTCAAAATCGGAAACACTAAATTCATTAATAACGCTTAAATCCCCTATCAAATAATGTTTAACAGCTTTCAAATCGGCAATTGCCGGCTTAGCGGTTACTATATCAAACTCTTTATATATTTGCATCGAATCAGCCGATATTATCTCTCCGTTAAATTTTTTCGCTAAATTTATAGAAAGTTCAGTTTTCCCCGATGCTGTAGGACCCACAATACTTACAACAGGAATTAATTTTTCAGACAAAATAATCAAATCCTTCCAAATTGCTTTTCTATAAATTTTTTATCCATCGTAACATATATAGGCCTTCCATGAGGACAATGATTAACCTGAGGGTCTTTTGAAAGTTCATTAACAAGATTTTTAATTTCCTCCGCAGAACAGGGTTTCCCTGCTTTAATGGCTGCTCGGCATGCAATATTATGATAAATCCAATCCAATTTTTTCGCATTTATATCTTTTTTATTTTCAAATATATAATCAGAAATTTCTATCACCATATCCTCAATTTCATCTATCGCCACATACATAGGAATTCCTCTGATTATTATACTTCCTTCTCCAAAATTTTCAGCCTCTATTCCTGCTTCGAGTAACAAATCTAAATTGCTTATAATCACAAAATATTTTTCTTTTTCTAAATTTACAACCACAGGCTTAATGAGCGTTTGTGAACCATTAACGTGCAGCTTTTTCTTTAATTTTTCAAATATCAATCTCTCGTGAGCGGCATGTTTATCTATCAAAATCATTTTATCGCCTGATTCCAATACTATATAACAGCTGAATATTTCGCCTATAATTTTTGGATTATTATTAAAACTATTATCTCCGGAATTGTCAATTTCAACTTGCTCGTATTTTATATCTTCTTTTAAAAATTTGTTCTCGATATTAATTTTTTCTTGAGAATTTTTAATAATTTTCTCTTCTTTTTTTATAGGTAGATCAGAAAAAATTTTTTCTTCGGCAATTGCCGGCTTTTCCTCGGCCTTCTTGAATTCGGTATTGACAGTCGAAGTTGAATCCTTTTCAAAAATTTTGTTTGCAAAATTACTTGTTAAAACTTCACAAGGTGAATTAGCATATAAATTAGAATCATGATTTTTTTCTAAAGCAAAAGAACCGTAAGAATCACAAAGCTTCTCTGAAAAGCAATTATTATTTGTCGAAGATAATAAAAATTGTTCTTCATTATTCTTCATAATTGCACTCTTAACAGCAAAATAAATTGCATCAAAAACCGATTTTTCATCCACAAATTTGACTTCAGTTTTAGCAGGATGTACATTCACATCAACAAATTTGGGCAAAATATCAATATACACGACACAGCACGGAAATTTTCCTGACATTAATAAATTTTTAAAAGCCTCTTCCACCGCAACACTTGCTATTTTTACTTTAACGTATCTATTATTAACGAAAAAATTTTGCATTCCTCGATTTGCTCTGGAAAATTCCGGCTTACATACAAAACCACTAATTTTTATCCCTGCGTATTCATAATTTAGGGGTATCATTTGTGAATGGAACTCTTTACCATACACAGAATATACGGCTGAAGAAATTTTTCCATTTCCGGAACTTTTTAAAATTTCTTTCCCGTCTTTTATAAATTTAAATGAAATTTCCGGATGAGAAAGAATTAATTTATCAATAATTGTAGAACAAATTCCCGCCTCTATTGCATCTTTTTTCAAAAATTTCATCCTTGCAGGTACATTATAGAACAAATCTTTCACAATTATTGTGGTTCCGTTTGAACATCCTGCTTCAGAAAAATCACCCGGCACACCGGCGTTCACAAAAAATCTGCTTCCTGTATTTTCCTCGCAGGACTTTGTTATTATTTCCAATTTTGAAACAGCACAAATCGAAGCCAGAGCTTCTCCTCTGAACCCTAAAGAATTTATATTTTCCAGGTCGTCAGCGGTCTTTAATTTACTGGTGGCATGCCTCAAAAAAGCATTTTTTACGTCATCCCTGTATATTCCGCATCCGTTATCTGAAATTTTAATGAGTTTTATACCGCCGTTTTTTATTTCTGCGATAATCTGAGTTGCTCCGGAATCAATAGCGTTTTCAAGTAGCTCTTTAAAAACTGATCCCGGACGCTCAACAACTTCTCCTGCAGCAATAAGTTGTGCAGTTTGTTTGTTCAAAACATTAATTTTACGCATTATGTGTTCCTCTTAATTACTAAATTTGATTGGCTTCTTTTACCAACTTATAAAGCATATTCATTGCTTCTATCGGAGTTAAAACGCTTACGTCTAAATTTTTTAAATGGTTTACAAATTCTTGATATGGTAAACACATGTCGGAAAATTCCAGCTGTGCGGTTTGACTTTCTGTATGAGATATTTTTTTGTTTACGTTTTTAGATTCCAAAATTTCTTGTTCCACTTTTTTAAGAATTTGTTTGGCACGATTTATTATATTTTCCGGAACACCGGCAAGTTTGGCAACTTCTATTCCATAACTCTCATCAGCGGCACCCGGGACAATTCTTCTTAAAAATGTTATATCATCGCCTCTTCTTTTTACAGCTATATTATAATTTTTTATATTTTTAAACTCATCAACCATAGTAGTAAGTTCATGGTAATGGGTCGCAAACAAAGTTTTTGCTCCGATAAATTTGGAAATATATTCCAATACAGCTTTTGCTATACTCATACCGTCAAAAGTCGAAGTGCCACGTCCAACCTCATCTAAAATAATCAAGCTCTTAGAAGTCGAATTTTTTAAAATATCGGCTACCTCATTCATTTCTACCATAAAAGTAGACTGCCCCGAAGCCAAATCATCGGATGCACCGATTCTAGTAAATATATTATCCACAATTCCTATTTTTGCTTCTTTTGCCGGCACAAAACTCCCCATTTGAGCCATTAAAACTATTAATGCATTCTGTCTCATATAGGTTGATTTTCCCGCCATATTCGGCCCGGTAATAATGGATATCATATCATCTTTTTCGTTGAGTTCAGTATTATTAGGAACAAACGGTGCCCCTTTAAGCAAAACTTCTACTACAGGATGCCTGCCTTCTGTGATTGAAATAATTCCATCCGAATTTATAGCAGGCTTAACATAATTGTTCGAATATGCAACTTCGGCAAGCGACAAAATAACATCCAAATTAGAAAGTATGGATGCGACTGCATTTATTCTTGTTAAATTTTCAGCTACTTTTTTTCGAATATCTTCAAAAATTCTGTATTCCACCTCATTGATTTTATCATGGGCATAAAGAATTCTGGACTCAACTTGTTTTAGTTCATCGGTTATATATCTTTCGCAATTAGCCAAAGTCTGTTTTCTTATATATTCTTCAGGGATAGGCCCTTTATAAGAATTAGGAATTTCTATATAATAACCAAAAATTTTATTATATTTTACTTTTAATTTTGGAGCTCCTGTTCTTTTTTTCTCTCTTTCTTCAATATCTGCAACAATTCCCGAACCGCCCTGTAAGTCTTTTCTTAAGCTGTCCACCTCCGCACTGTATCCATCTTTGATTATTTTACCTTCTCTGACTATAAACGGCGGGTCGTCTTTTATAGCATCCTCTATAAGCATGTAGACTTCTTTTAAGAGGTCAAATTTTTCGCACATTTTTTTTAGAAGATAAGAATTACATTTAAACAAGTTGTACTTAATTTCCGGCAATTTTTTTAGGGTGGCAGACAATGCCTTTAAGTCTTTAGGACTTGCTGTTCCATAGCTTATTTTGGTCATTAATCTTTGTATGTCGCTAATACCGGATAAGTTTTCACGAAGAGCATCTTTTAATTCAAATTCATTCACCATCTCTTCGACGGCATCTTGCCTATAGCTTATTTTTTTAAGGTCGATAAGCGGCCTTTCAATCCACGAGCGAAGTAACCGCTTGCCCATCGAAGTTTTTGTTTTGTCCAGCACCCAAAGAAGCGACCCCTTTTTTTGCTTGGAACGCATAGTTTCCACAATTTCCAAATTGCGCACAGTATTAAGGTCCAGACCCATAAATTCAGTGCTGTTGAAAAAATAAATATTTTTAATATTGCTCAAATCATTTTTTTGAGTTTGCTTCAGATATTCGAATAAATTTCCAAGACTTCTCAGCGCTGATTCTTTATTCCATTTTTTGATTTCGTCATTTTTAAAATGCTCATTTATAATTTTCTTTGACTTTTCCGGTGAAACGTCTTCCTCTAAAACTTCTATCCTGCAACAAAGTTTTTCTTTAAAGAATGACTTCAAAGGTTCCAGAAATTCAATATCTCCGCCGACCAAAACTTCGGTGGGGCTGAATTTTCCCATTTCATTTTTTAATAAATTCAATATTTCAGGGCAATCTTCCTTTACTTCGGTCACCTTTAATTCACCTGTTGAAACGTCACAAAAACATACTCCTGCACTACTTAATTTTTTAGAATAATAAACAGACGCCAAATAATTATTTCTGGACTCATCAAGCATACTGTCTTCTGTGACCGTGCCGGGAGTTATAATCCTTACTACTTCACGTTTAACGAGTCCTTTAGCTTCTGAGGGAAGCTCCATCTGCTCACACATGGCAACTTTATAACCTTTGGACACCAGCCTTGATATATATGATTCGCAACTATGATAAGGAACTCCGCACATAGGCGCACGCTCATCTTGACCATAATCTTTGCCGGTCAGTGTAAGATCCAATTCTTCTGAGGCTAATTTGGCATCATCGAAAAACATTTCATAAAAATCGCCAAGCCTAAAAAATAAAATACTGTCCTTATATTTGTTTTTTATATCTAAATACTGCTGCATCATTGGGGAAATTTTTACCATTTTATTCACTCACTTTAAACATCTTTTAATTACATCCGCTGCACGCAGAACAGTTTCCGCCGCACAAATCTTCGGAGGTTACATCTATTGTTTCGGGATCTTGGCCGGAAGCCGATCCGCTTATTATTAAATTAATTTTTTTTAAAATATTTTCAAATTTTTGCTTCGACTCATTAAATTTTTGCATAGTTTCATTGCTCATTATTTTCGAATAAAGATCACTGATTTCGCTGTTAAGATTGTCAATTTTTTCTTGATTCGTATCTTCTTTGGAAATTTCATGATTTATTGAAACTTTTTTCAAATTAAATTCTTCAATTTCTTTTTGTAATTCCGTGTCACATTCAACGTTTTGCTCTTTTATTCTAAAATCGATGTATTCTTCGCTTTGCTGAATGGCATTTCCTAATTCTTTTGCAAGTGTCAATATATCCATAATCTATTTCTCCTCTATAATAGTACCTGAAATTGATTCTTTTCTTGAATCTGTTACGTGAATATTCACAAATTTTCCTAAAAAGTTTCGTGGAGCATCCACTTCAGCAACCACATTTCCTGATGTTCTACACAAAAGAGTTGAAGATTTCTCGTCAAAACTTTCAGCAAGAACTTTCAAATCTTGCCCCACCATCAATTTATGGAGATTCTCTGAAATTTCTTCTTGAACTTTTAAAAGCTCCAAAAGCCATTTTGTCTTTTCTTCCTTGGAAATATTATCAGGCAAAGTTGCAGCTTTGGTTCCTTCTCTGGGCGAATAAATAAACGTAAAAAGTGACCCAAATTTAACTTTTTTTATTAATTCGACCGTTTCTAAAAACTCTTCGTAGGTTTCGCCGGGAAATCCTACAATTATGTCACTTGTAAACATAATATCAGGAATTTTTTCCCTTGCGTATTCTATTATTTTCATGTACGATTCTTTTGTATATTTGCGGTTCATCTCTCTTAAAATGCGATCACTGCCACACTGAACAGGCAAATGAAGATGATGAGCTATATGTTTACTTTCCGCAATTGTATCGATAAGTTTATTGGACGCATCTTTGGGATGAGATGTCATAAATCTTATTGTATAATCTCCTTCAAATTCATCAAGCATTTTCAATAAATCCGAAAAGTCGATATTTTCCTCTAAATTTTTACCGTAAGAATTTACATTTTGCCCAAGAAGCGTAATATCCTTATACCCTGCATCCAAAAGCTTTTTGAAATCGGATACTATTTGAGACGGTTCCCTGCTTCGTTCTCTTCCGCGCACATACGGCACTATACAATACGAACAATAATTATTGCAACCATACATAATTGACAGAAAAGCTTTTAGCTTATTATTTTTGTATTCAGGAAATCCTTCTAAAATTGAATCTTCTTTATCGTCCGAAAACATCGGAGATTTGGAGCTTTTAACCAAAGAATTATAGAACAATTCCGGAAACCTAAATATAGAATGCGTTCCCAAGACCAAATTTATAAAAGAATAGGTAGATTTAATTTTCTTAACGATTACTTCTTGTTCCGTCATGCAACCACACACAATGACAAATAAATTTTTGTTATTTTTCTTTATATTTTTTATCCACCCTATGTTCCCAAACACTTTGTTTTCAGCATTTTCTCGTATTGCGCACGTGTTAAGAAGAATCACATCGGCATTGTCAGGCAAATCCGTAATCTCAAATCCCATCTTTAAAAGCATACCTATGTACTTTTCGCTGTCCGAAACATTTTGTTGACATCCGTAAGTCCTTACGTATACTAATTTCTTTCTATCAGGATATAAGTTATTGTAAAATTTTTCTATTTTTTTACAGTATTCCTCTTGAAGTACTCCATACTCATGAATATTTAAAAAATTTGGCAATTTATTTTCCTCCGAAACTAGATTTATACTTATAATTTTATCAAAACATAACGTTATATTCAAGGCATGTGCAATTGTTTACAAAACATATACTTATATATATATATTTAAAACAGTAATTTGATTTTTTATTTAATTTTTGAGTATAATATAGATATAATTCTTATAAGGAGAGGTTCTAATGAAAACAATAAATAAAATTGCGATGATTTTATGCATACTCGGAGGGCTCAACTGGGGATTGATAGGATTTTTTCAATTTGACGCTGTTGCTTGGATATTTGGAGGGCAAGATTCTGTCATTAGCCGAATTTTGTATGTTATAATTTCAATCGCTTCCGTATGGTGCATATCGCTACTTTTCCTAGATGACCCTGAGCATTCCAAAAGGTCTCATTAAATAACCTATTCCAAAAAAAAATTTACAGCATACTATAAACTGAGGTGATTTTGTGTACCAGATAGTATGCTGTATAATTTTTGGAATTTTTATAATATTAGGAATTTCGGATATTATTAATTATTCAATTTACAACTTTTTTAATGAAAAAAATAATTTTCACTCTGAAAAAACTTTTTACGTTCCCATTAATGGTCACAAAGAAGACATTGAATTTATCATAAGGAATATAATCCTTGAACTAAAAAAAGCCCATAAAATATATACGTCAAAAATAATTTTTATTGACTGCGGCATGGATAAAGAAACAAGAAAAATTTGTGAAATTTTCTGCAAAAATTACAGTGAAACAATAAATTTAATTGAAAAATTAGATTAAAAAACCACCATTAGATCCTATAACCTGTCCGGTAATAAATGAACTCTCGTCAGAAGTCAAAAATAATATCAATTTAGCTATATCTTCGGGAGTGCCTATTCTTCCGCATGGTGTATCGTTTATTAAAGCAAGCATATCTTCGCTCGATAAATTTCGATTCATTTCCGTATCTATAACTCCGGGGGCGATACAATTCACATTAATTCCGGATGGCCCCAGCTCTTTTGCCAGAGCTTTAGTAAATCCAATCATACCTGCTTTTGCCGCTGAATAATGAACCTCGCATGACGCTCCCGTCATTCCCCACATTGAAGATATATTAACTATTTTTCCGCTATGCTTTTTCAGCATTTCTTTGACAGCAAATTTAGAGCAATAGAAAGCTGAACTCAAGTTAGTTTTAATCATTTTATCCCAATCGTGTTCCGTCATATCCGTAAAGAGTTTAAACTCAGAAATTCCCGCATTATTTACAAGAACATCCACCCCTCCGAACTGTTCGACGCACTTACTGATTAATATCTCCGCTTCACGGACTTTGGACACATCCGCTTGCACAGCTATGGACAAGCACCCAAACTCCCTGACTTTTTCCAAAACTTTGAGAGCATTTTCTTTTGAATTATTGTAATTTATGACCACATTACAACCGCTTTTTGCAAATTCAATCGCCGTAGCAGCACCTATCCCTGACGAGCTGCCGGTAATTACTACTGTTTTTTTCATATTATTTTTTCACCTTATATCTCACTATTTCACCGACATACATTTTGTGGTAATCTTTATTCTCGTAATTATTTTGAATATTTTTATCTATAAAACACGAGGAATCTATGAACTGAGAATAAATTTTCTTACAAATAAATACTTTTTTAGCCTCTTTAAAATATGGCGCTTCATTATCTACAACAGGAGTAAGCCCGGATTCTTTTACTTTATTTGTATTCCTTCCGGAAACTTCTCCACAAAACTTCAAAACGGGTTTGAAACTCGAATCAAAAAACGAAAGTGAATAATAATCATATTTTTCAAGAAATTCGAACGTATATCTCTGAGGTCTTACAAAAGCAAAGCTCACATTTTTATTCCATAAAATCCCCAATCCTCCCCAGCTTGCGGTCATAGTGTTAAATTTTTCTTTATCTCCTGCAGAAATCAGCATCCAATCCGTCCCTATTTCATAGAAAGGATTTATAAAATTTTCTTTTTTAGGGTTAATTTCCACAAAATTCATAAAAATTCTCCTTTTAACTTAAAATATATCTTTTTTAAAAATAAAGAGGGATATCACATAAACGCAAATCAAAAAAAGCGAAAAATTATATTTAGAATGAAACAAAAGCAAAAATCCGATTATTAGCGTAGGAACTGTAAATACAAATGACAGCAATAAAAGGATTTTATCGGTATTTTTGTCATTAAATTTACTTTCTAAAAATATTCTGCATAAATGTTCACCGTCTAAAGAATAAATCGGTAGTAAATTTATAATTCCCAAAAAGAGATTTTGATAAAAAATTACATTTAAAAGTGTAACTCCAAAGACCAAATATAAAATTTTAAAGAACATCGAAATCAAAAAATTAAACAAACTTCCGCTTAAAAATATCATTACCATTTCAAATGGACTACAAGCCGATTTTTTCTGCTCCATAAATAAATCAATATTAGCAAATCCAAATTCTATTTTTTTTATACTTTTTCCAAAATAGATCATTACCGCAATATGTCCTATCTCGTGTAAAATCGCTGAAATAAATCCGTAAATCACCAGTCCGGAATCATCCGAAACCACCATAAAAACAAGAATGGCAATAAAATAAAAATTTAAACTTATTTTATTGTTTAAAATAGTAAATTCGATAGTAAATCCACCCTATAAATTATTGTTTATATCATGAATTATCTGCTTAGCAGCTTTTTTCCCGGCGCCCATAGCCAATATAACAGTAGCTGCTCCGGTAACAATATCACCTCCCGCATAAACAAAAGGCTGCGAAGTTCGTAAAGTTTCGGGATCTACCACTATTCTTCCGTGAGAATCAAAATCTATATTATCAGATGCTTCTTTTATTATCTTATTGGAATCGTTCCCTATAGCCACTATTATCGTGTCGGCAAAAAATTCAAACTTTTCATCAGATACGGGGACAACAGATTTTCTACCATCATTATCTTTCTCGCATAGCCTCATTTTGTTATATTTCGCTCCGCAAACTCTTCCGTTTTCTCCAAAAAATTCCACAGGATTACTTAAAAATAAAAACTCTATCCCTTCTTCTTTGGCATGAATAATTTCATCTTTGCGAGCGGGCATTTCTTCTTCAGTTCGTCTATACATAACTGTTACTTGAGGATTATTATCTAACCTTCTGGCACAACGAGCTGCGTCCATGGCAACATTTCCTCCACCTATAACCAAAACTCTTTGAGGTTTGACTATGGGAGTATCATACTCTTCTTTGTAAGACTTCATTAAATTTATGCGAGTCAAAAATTCATTTGCGCAATACACCCCGGGCAAACCCTCGCCCGGTATATTCATAAACTTAGGGAGACCTGCGCCTGTCGAGATATATACTGCTTTAAATCCGAACTGAAACAAATCTTTTATTGACAATGATTTTCCAATAATAATATTCTTTTCTATTTTTAAGCCTCTTTTTATCAGATTATCAATTTCTTTCTTTAAAACATTCCTTGGCAAGCGAAATTCAGGTATTCCGTACGAAAGCACACCTCCCGGCTCATGGAGAGCTTCAAAAACAGTTACGTCACATCCGGATTTTAAAAGTTCTGAGGCACACGCAAGTCCTGAGGGCCCCGACCCTATCACTGCTATTCTATGCGAGTTTATTGAATTTATGTTTAAATCTTTTGGTTTTTCATTAATATTACAATCTGCAACAAACCTTTCTAATCTTCCAATTGCGACAGGGTCACCGGATTTACCTCTTACGCATTTTTTTTCGCATTGCTTTTCTTGAGGGCACACACGTCCACATATCGCAGGAAATGAATTGTTTTCACAAATTATTTCATATGACTTTGAAAAATCTTTTTCTCGTATTTTTTTTATAAAATTCGGAATTTCCACATTTACCGGGCAACCTGAAACACAAGGCTTATTTTTGCATTCAAGGCATCTTGACGCCTCTTTTATCGCACTTTCTTCTGAATACCCCAGCTCTACCTCATCGAAATTTTTAATTCTGTTTTCTGCACTTATAACCGGCATTTTTTCTTTAATTTTACTTTTATTTATCATAAATTAACACCTTTAAATAAATTACAATATTTTTCTCTGGAACGAATTTCCTCATTAATAAAAGTCTGGGTGCGACAAGATGCTTCTTGAAAATCTACTTCGTGACCATCAAAATCAGGGCCATCAACACATGCAAATTTAATCTTTCCCCCGACATTTAACCGGCAACCTCCACACATTCCCGTACCATCAATCATAATGGCAGTCATGCTTACAACAGTTTTTATATTATATTTTTTTGTTATATCACACACAGCTTTCATCATAGGAATCGGGCCAACTGTGAACACCAAGTCATAATCAATATTGTTCTTTAATTTTTCTTCAAGAGGAACTGTCACCAAGGATTTCCTGCCGTTAGAGCCATCATCAGTCACTATATCGGCTGCCGGCGAAATATTTTTCATTTCGTTTTCAAGTATTATAATATTTTTACTTCTAAATCCTGCAACGATATCAACTTTGCACCCTGAATTTTTCAATGCTTTTGCAACAGGATAAGCAATCGCACTACCAACGCCGCCACTAACCACAATAGCTTTTTTAAACCCTTGGATATTTGTTTTTTTACCTAATGGTCCGACAACATCTGATATATATTCACCTTGATTTTTTTTGTCCAGCTTAAAAGTTGTAAGGCCAACTTTTTGGTAAATTATTTCTATCGTTCCAAGCTCACGATTATAATCAAAAACAGTAAGCGGAATCCTCTCGCCGAACTCGTCAACCCGAAGGATTATAAATTGCCCGGGAAATATATTTTTGGCAATAACGGGAGCATAAATAGTCATCTTCGTCACATATTCATTTAAGATTTCTTTTTTCATTATTTTAAACATATATTAAAATTCACCAGCCTTTATAAAAATATTACCAGAAAGCGAACTATTTTTCCACCGATATTTTTAACCAAAAAAGCGGCTCTTAAATCGAGCCGCTAATCAAAAAGTAATTTTTTAAACTAAACATTTAAAAAATGAGATAATACTGCTTAGCAAAAACACAAAGAAGAACCCTACGATTCCTATCAATATAATGGATGCGGTTGATTCAACAAGAAGCGTTGTGGTAAGTGCTGCTATAACAAAAATTATAGTTCCTACAGCTCCTACAAGTAGGCACGAAAGGTTCTTTCTTAAACATTGAAACAATGTCGGACATCCTCCGCAAGCTGATATGGGCATTAATATCATAAGATATACAAGTATTGCGGCAGCAATGGAAAAAGCAATCCATAATCCCGGAAAAATAAAGCTAAAATATCCAAAAGAAAATAACACAGCTATTATTATACCGAAAATTATGCCTAAAATTGCCGCAGTAACACCGCATCCGCAAGTACAATTTTTATTTGTCTTCATTTTTATCATCCTCCCATTATTATACTATGACATATAGCAATAATCGGTTAAAAATTTCGACATACTTTTTTTAATTCAAATGATAAAATATAAATACTTGCCAAGAAATTCGTCTTGTAAGATAATATCTTTATACTAAAAAAAGGAAGTGACTTTGCGGAAATAGAGAATAAATTTCCGCTGAACAATATGAAAATAGCACCATCAATGCTCGCTTGTGATTTTTCGAACATGGGCGACGAAATTAAAAAAATTTCAAATAACGGCGCAGATTGGGTACATATGGATGTAATGGATGGAATCTTTGTGCCTAATATATCGTTTGGAACTCCGATTATAAAATCTTTAAGAAATTTTACAAATTTACCATTTGACGTTCATTTAATGATTAAAAATCCTTTGGAATACATATCTCAATTTTCCGATGCAGGCGCAGATATAATAACTTTCCATCTGGAATCAGATTCCGATACCGCTAAAACTATTGAAAAAATAAAATCCCACAAAAAAAAAGTAGGGATTTCAATAAAACCTTCGACAGATATATCCGCAATTACTCCGTATTTAAATGACATAGATTTAATTCTGATAATGACTGTGGAGCCGGGATTCGGAGGGCAAAAATTCATGCCTGAACAAATGGAAAAAACTTTATACATAAAGGAAAATGCACCTAATGTCACTATAGAAGTTGACGGCGGAGTAAATTTAGAAACCATAAAAACGATAAAAAATTATCCCGTGGATGTAGTTGTTTCCGGGACTTGCATTTTTAATTCCAAAAACATGAGAGAAACTATTGAAAAATTAAAATTATAGGTGCTTGACATGAAATTTTTTATACATAAAAAAGTGATTTCTTTTGCTGCTTCTGTTTTATTTTTAATGTCTGTCATAAGTATATGTAGGTATATAAATACCCATAAAAACGGAGTTTCCGCAAATTCGCCCGAACTTATTTCAAATATTCCGGAAAAATTGGAAACTACTCAAATAAACAAACAAAAAATGGTCGGAGCATGGGTGTCGTATCTGGATTTAAATATTTGTTCTAAAGAAAACACAGAGCAAAAATTTATCGAAACTTTTGAAAATATATTATCTACGGCAGAAGCTCACAAAATCAATACTTTAATAGTTCATGTAAGATCGCATGGCGACGCTCTTTATAAATCTAATTTTTTCCCATGGTCCCACCTTTTGACCGGAGTTCAGGGAGAAAACCCCGGATTTGACCCGCTTGAATATATGGTAAAATCCTGCCACGAAAAAAATATAAATTTTCATGCATGGATAAATCCTCTTCGAATACAATTAAATAATTCCCCCGAAAATTTAAGCGCCAACAACCCTTACTACAACCAACCTGAAAGCCATATAATAAAAACTCCGTCCGGAATATATTATGATCCGTCTTACAAAGAAACACGAGATTTAATAACGTCCGGTGTAGAAGAAATCGTTAAAAATTATAATGTAGATGCTATTCATTTTGATGATTATTTTTACCCGGAAGATTATAAAATTTCAGAAAAAGAAGACAATTATCTATCAAAAAAAGAAAATGTAAATCTGCTCATTGCTGAAGTTAACGAAAAAATAAAATCTATAAATCCCAATGTGGAATTCGGCATCTCTCCTCCGGGAAACATAAAAAAATGCCAAAAAATAGGCGCTGACCCTAAAACTTGGCTCGAAAAAAAATATATAGATTACATCTGCCCTCAATTGTATTGGAGCATAGATTGCCCACAAATGCCTTTCGAAAAAGCCGCCAATGAATGGAAAAGAATTTCCGGGAATGCTCCTCAAAAAATTTATGCCGGGTTAGCGCTTTATAAAATAGGAACAGATTTAGACGCAAAAACCTGGAACTCTTCAGGAAAAATACTATCAGAAGAATTCAAAATAATTCAAAATTTAAACTTTGACGGAATAATGCTTTACTCGATCAATTTTCTAAATGACAATTTGTGTCAAACAGAAATCAAAAATCTTATGCAGGAAATCAAATAAAATTTGATAAAGTTTTGTTGTCGGCCTTTAATACAAATAAGAACAACAACGCTATCCCCATGGTGATGGAATAATCCGCAAAATTACATACGGGAGGGAAAAAAGATAAAGATATGTAATCAATTACGTAACCCCACATGAATCTATCTATCAAATTTCCTATCCCGCCACCTATAATTAGCGACGAAGCTGTCAAAAATAGACGGTTTCGATTTTTTTTTATAAATATTAAATATATGAAATACATCATTATAAACAAAGTGACTGCGACTAAAATCCATCTTCCCTTAGAAAATATTCCCAGAGCAGCTCCAAAGTTCTTTACATTTGTTAAAGCTAAAAAAGGGAGGAAAGTTTCAACTTGTGAATTTTCTGCAATATTCATCCTAACTCCGAACTTTATAAATTGATCTACAATCGGAACCAGAAATGTAATAATCAAAAATGTCAACATAAAAACTTTCCTCCATACTTAACAAATTATTCCAAAACGCTCACACATCTTTCACAAATTGTTGGGTGAGCTTGATTTTTTCCTACCGTTTTATCATACGTCCAGCATCTTTCGCACTTTTCATACTCAGAATGAGAAATATTCATCGACAACCCATCTATTCCTTCAACGTTATATTTTCCTACACCGTTTTCTGCGATTTTTATGCCCGAAACAATTACCACAGATTTTAACTCATCCAGATTATTTTCTATAAAATTGTACAATTCTCCTGTTGCAAAGATTTCAATATCGGCTTCTAAAGAAGAACCTATAACTTTATTTTTTCTCTGAATTTCAAGCATTTTCTTTATTTCATCACGGATTTTAGATATCCTATCCCATTTTTCCATAAATTTACAGGAAATATTAATATCAACCCTTTTACACATGTCATTCAAGAAAACACTTTCTTCATTTTCACCCTTTTTATGCGGCATATATTTCCATATTTCTTCTGCAGTAAACGAGAGAACCGGCGAAATCATTCTTACAAGATTGTCTAGAACTATATAAATTACGGTTTGAGCGCTGCGACGCTTAAATCCATCAGATTTTTCAACGTATAATCTATCTTTTAAAACATCAAGATAGAAATTGGACATATCAACTATGCAGAATTTCTGTATTGCATGAAAAACATTATAAAATTCGAAAGTTTCATATCCTTTTAAAGTCTTATCTATAACTTCATTTAATTTAGCAAGAGCCCATTTGTCAAGCTCCGAGAGTTCGTCTATTTTAACCATATCTTTTGACGGATCGAAATCAAATAAATTTCCCATAATAAATCTGGCGGTATTTCTTATTTTTCGGTAAGCTTCACTTAGCTGTTTTAAAATTTCGTTGGACATTTTTACGTCAGCATGATAATCCGCCGATGAAACCCAGAGCCTTAGTACATCGGCACCATACTTATTAACTACATCTTGCGGATTAACACCGTTTCCTTGTGATTTAGATTGCTTTTTGCCCTCTTCGTCCACTACCCATCCGTGAGTAACAATGTTCTTGTAAGGAGATTTCCCTGTAGTCGCTACTGAAGTAAGTAACGATGATTGGAACCATCCTCTATATTGGTCGGCGCCCTCTAAATAAAGATCGGCCGGAAAACCCAAATTTTCTCTTGCATTGCAAACAGCTGCGTGAGATGTTCCCGAATCAAACCAAACGTCCATTATATCTTTTTCTTTTGTAAAATGTACGCCACCGCAATGTGGACATTTAAATCCCTCAGGAATAAAATAACTTGAATCATATTTATACCAAGCGTCAGAACCTTCACGTTCAAAAATATCAGCAACATTAAGCATTATTTTTTCATCTATTATTTCTTTTTCACAATCATCACAGAAAAGTATCGGAATCGGAACTCCCCATATCCTTTGTCTGGATATGCACCAATCTTTTCTTTCGCTTATCATCGAAATCATTCGTTCTCTTCCCCATGAAGGATTCCATTTTACGCCTTCAATGGCGTTCAAAGCTTCTTTTTTAAACTGATCTACCGAGCAAAACCATTGCTTTGTTGCACGAAAAATAATTTCCGATTTGCATCTCCAGCAATGAGGATATTGGTGATCTATATTTTTAGATGCAAAAAGTAAATTTTTCTCTTGCAACAGTTTACAAATTTCTTCACCGGCCTTATTAAATTTCAAACCTTTAAACAACCCGGACTCTTGAGTTAAAACTCCTTCGCCATCTACAGGAACAATTATCTGCAGTTGAGGATAATTCTTGCAAACATCAAAATCTTCCATACCATGTCCCGGCGCTGTATGTACGCATCCGCTTCCGCTTTCCACGGTAACATGATCCCCTAATATAACAATGGACTTCCTGTCTAAAAAAGGATGCTCAGCTTCAATAAGTTCAAGGTCAGAACCTTTTATTTTTCCAACGACTTCATAATTTTCGATATTTCCTGCCTGCATAACTTTTTCTTTCAAAACATCCGCCACAATATAAAATTCCGATCCATTTTTAATAATAGCATATTCGAAATCAGGCCCTACGCATATCGCAACGTTACCGGGCAAAGTCCATGCAGTGGTAGTCCAAATTATAAAATAAGTATTTTTAATATCGATATTAAATTTTGAAAGTTTAGATTTATCATCCGAAACTTTAAATTTCACGAATATAGATTTACATTTATCGTTGCTATATTCAATTTCGGCTTCGGCAAGAGCTGTTTCACACGAAGGGCACCAATGAACCGGGCGAAGACCTCTGTAAATAACTCCTTCTTTGCATGCCATTTTAGCAAATGTTCTTATCTGTTCAGCCTCATATTCCGGGTACAAAGTTACATAAGGATGGTCCCAATCGCCCAGGACTCCCAAACGTCTAAACTGCTCCTTTTGCTTTTCTACGTACCCCAAAGCAAATTCTTTACATATTTTTCGAAGTTCCAAATTTGTTAATTGCTTCGATTTTTCTGCTCCCACTTTCGAACGAGCTTTGATTTCGGTCGGGAGGCCATGAGTATCCCACCCGGGAACATATGGCGCTTCGTGCCCTGTCATATTTTTATATTTCACCACTATATCTTTAAGCACCTTGTTGAGTGCATGCCCAAGGTGAATATCTCCGTTTGCATACGGAGGGCCGTCGTGCAAAATATATTTTGGTTTTCCTTGATTTTTCTCAATTACTTTATCGTATAATTTACTCTTTTCCCATTTATCTAAAGTTTCGGGTTCTCTGTCGGGAAGATTTGCTCTCATAGGGAACTCGGTTTTTGGAAGATTTAAAGTATCATTATAATTTGTGGACATTGATATCAACCTCTTTTTCGTCTTAATAATTATTATTTTATACTACTCAAATATTTTAATCAACTTATTTAATCTTCACAATAAAAACAAATAGCGCTTTAAACAAGTAAAGCGCTCCAATTCATCAGTTTGTATCACCGAAATCGTTTAATTTTACGAATTTATCAATAAAGTCACATACAACTTGACTGTTACAATACAACAATCCTAGTTCGGTACTATTCCAAAAATCAGTCGTACAAGAAACCATCCAATTGCTATCTTCAAAAAACATAAAATAATCCTGAGATATGTACTTTTTGGATAAAGATATAAAATTCATTTTTAAATCTGATATTTTTTCACTGCAAAAAGGCTTCTTCATTGCAATAACTTCAGATGAAGGTACGTCTTTAAGATTTTTTATACATTTATAATTTTTTATTATATATGCCATATATATATTTTCTCGAGAATTTGAATAAAATTTCAAAAGTCCTGTATTTCCTTTATCCCAATACGACACTTCAGAGTACATTTTTAAAAATCTACTCAGCAAATTCCTGCTGTTATCGTCCTTTGAGAATTTCAAAAACTCATCTTCCCATATTATAATACGCGAATTTATTTTTGGAGCAACGCAATAAACGGAATTTACATCGCCCGAAGCTTCGACTTTTTCCGATGGAATCATTGCGTGGGAACTAAGCATCGTTCCGGCAATAATCACGGAAGCCACTCCAAAACTCAAAATTTTTTTAACCATACTTCATTTCCTCATTCCATATATTTATAAACTTTGAAAAAAATAGAAGCCTAACACAATATATATTAGTTAGACTTTTATTTTTTATACACAAATCTAGACTATTTTACTCCTATTCAAATTGAATTTCAAGTAAAATATTACGAGTAGTTCTATGATAAAATACTACTCTTTCGCATCTTGTTTGGTCTTATGTATCATACCTGATTTGTGTGCAGGAGGAGCATACATTGAATATAACTTTATGCATTCTCTGCCTAAATTTATTACATTGTGCCACATACCCGCAGGGACAATAATTATATCTCCTTTTTTAACACGTTTTTGATAAGAAAGTCTGTCCTTACTTTTGCCTATAAGCACTTGACCTGTACCGCATTCTATTTTTAAAATTTGGTCAGTATCGGGATGAACTTCCAGACCTATAGAACTGCCGGGATTAATGGACATTAAAGTCAGTTGCATATGTTTTCCTGTCCACATAACTTTTATGAAATTTTGATTTTTCAAAGCTAAATCTTCTATGTTAAAAGAAAAAATATCATTTGAAGAATTTGCATTATTCATAATTCTCATATTGGTCATATAACTTTTTCTCAAATTTATATAACTCCTTTCACACAAATTACTTCTAACATTTTATGCAAAATAAAAATAAGAGTTACTTAATATTTGAGCATATACACAGTATAATTTCCTAAAATTTTTCTCATAAATCCGGCATATAATTTGGCTTTGTTCAAATTATGATCCTTATAATTACCACATTCAACTTCTGTTGCGCCGGGAATTTCCCCCTCGAAATTTTCAATAAATTTCATTGAATTTAAAACCAATTTTATAGCATCGGCGTTTGACATATTTCTAACCAGCAAATAAAATCCCGTGCGACATCCCATCGGCCCGACATAGACAATATTATTTTCAAATGTAGAATTTCTGACATATGTGGCAAAAAGATGTTCAAAAGTGTGCAACCCGTCATTTTCAAGGTATATGCCTCCGTTAGGCTGTACCATTCTTATGTCATATGTGACAATATCCTGATCTACCCTGGAAATATACATGCCGGGCACAATTTTGGTATGATCAACCTCAAAGCTTTTTATCTTTTTCATTTTAGAATTTTCACTTTGCAATTTCTTCAGCAATTTTATCTGCAACTCCTTTATTTAAAACGTCCGGTACAATTATTCCCTGAGAAATTTCACTCTCGCTCACCATGTCAGATATGGCAAACGCTGCTTTTTTCATCATTTCTTCGGTTATAATTTTTATATTATTCTTCAAAACGCCCTTAAAAATCCCCGGAAAAGCTAACACATTGTTTATTTGATTCTTGTAATCCGATCTCCCTGTGCCACATATAACCGCTCCGGCCTCATAGGCTTCTTCGGGATATATTTCCGGTACAGGATTAGCCATGGCAAACACAATGGGACTATTCATCTTTGAAATCATTTCTTTACTTACTAAATTCCCACGAGAAACACCAATTAAAACATCTGCGCCGACCAAAGCATCCATTAATTTACCCTTTTTTTGGCTCTTATTTGTAACAGAACACATCTGCCTCTGCTCATCATTCAAACCGGAATCTTGCAAATCTAAAATTCCGTTTATATCACAAAGAATTATATCTCCAAATTCCATGGACAATAATAATTTTGCAATTGCTATTCCGGCGGCTCCCGCTCCGTTTATCACTATTTTTAATTTTCCCATCGATTTTTTAGCATACTTAACAGCGTTTATAAGCGCTGCTGCCACAACAATCGCCGTGCCATGCTGATCGTCATGAAAAACAGGTATATCGCATATTTCTTGAAGCCTGCGCTCTATTTCAAAGCACCTGGGAGCAGATATATCTTCTAGGTTTATCCCGCCAAAACTTTTGGATATCAAAAAAATAGTTTTTATGATTTCTTCGGTGTCATTTGAATCTACGCAAATTGGAAAGGCATCTACTCCACCGAACTCTTTAAAAAGAGCACATTTTCCTTCCATGACAGGCATAGCGGCCGCAGGGCCTATATTCCCTAGTCCCAACACCGCACTACCATCAGTAATAACGGCAACAAGATTTGATCTCCTTGTCAAATTAAAAGACTCAGAGTAATTTTCTTTTATTTTTTCGCAAGCTTTAGCCACTCCCGGAGTATATATTAAAGATAAATCTTCTTTCGTTTTAATATCGCACCTTGAAACAACTTCTATTTTTCCATGAAGATTTTCGTGAAGTTTTAATGCGTTTTTTTCTTCCATATTATTCCTCCTGAATAATTAAACCATTTTATTTGGATCTAAAATTTGATCAATTTCCGCACTGCTCATGAGTTTAAGGCTCAAAGCGGCATCTTTAACCGATAAATTTTCTTCATATGCTTTTTTTGCCACTTTGGCTGAATTTTCATATCCTATCCTAGAGCTTAGTGCGGTAACAAGCATAAGAGATTTATTTAAATTCTCAAACATTTTTTCTTTAATCGGCTGTATTCCTCGTATGCATTTTTCCTCAAAGGAAAGTATGCCATCGTTCAAAATTTTAAGAGAATTCATAAAATTATGGATACACACAGGCAAAAAAACATTGAGCTCAAAATTACCTTGCGAAGCAGCCACACCTATTGCAGTGTCATTACCCATTACCTGTACTGCTATCATAGTAATCGCTTCGCACTGAGTAGGATTAACTTTTCCCGGCATTATGGAACTCCCGGGTTCGTTTTGAGGAATCTTTATTTCTCCCAAGCCGCACCGGGGACCGCTTGACAACCATCTGATATCATTTGCTATTTTCATAAGATTTGCAGCCAAAGATTTGAGAGCGCCATGTGCAATTACAAAAGCGTCTAAATAAGCAAGAGCGTGAAATTTATTTTCATCAGGAACTACAGATATTTTTAAATTTTTCGAAAGAATTTCGCAAACAACTTTATCAAAATTTTTTGGAGAATTTAGTCCTGTACCTACTGCTGTTGCTCCAATGGCTATTTTTCTTAAAAATTTTAAACCGGATTTTATCATATCGCGCGAAACTTCAATCGCATTTCTCCAACCGCTAATTTCTTGCCAAAATCCTATAGGAACAGCATCTTGAAGATGCGTCCTCCCTATTTTTATTACCTCTCTGTTTTTTAACTCCAAATCTTTAAAAGAGGCTATCAATCTGTCAAGAGAAGGAAGTAATTTATTTTCAATATACACAATCGCCGCAATTCTCATAGCTGTGGGAAACGTATCGTTGGAGCTTTGCGACATGTTAACGTGGTCATTGGGATGAACCTTAATTTCGGGATTTTTAAATTTGCATAAATTAGAAATTACTTCATTGACATTCATATTGCTTTGCGTACCGCTCCCGGTCTGCCAAACAGACAGAGGAAAATTGTCATCGTACTCCCTACTTATAACTCTATCTGTAGCTTCAATGATGAGATTACATCTTTCTTGGTCAAGTTTCTTAAAAAATAAGTTTGCTTCTGCACAAGCTTTTTTTATATGGGCTAAAGCGTAAATAATTTCCAAAGGAATTTTCTCGGAACTTATTTTAAAATTTTCCAAACTTCTTTGGGTTTGCGCCCCCCAAAGTTTGTTGGCGGGAACGTTTATTTTTCCAAGTGAATCGGACTCTATTCTAAATTTCATATTTTTCAATTTCCTTTTCTTATATTAATTATAACTATACTGCGACTTTGCATAATAGTCAATTTTATAATTATTTATAAAAAATTCGCCCTCGGAATAATCCGAAGACGATTCAGCTTACAACTAATCCACTTTTTCACTTTTAAGAATATAGTCATCCAGCACATCTTTGAAATGAACAGTATCAACAGAGTTTTGGTACAGATAGGTAATTATTTCTTCGACAAAATCTCTGTCAGGCGAAATCATATCCACGGTTTCTTCCTCGTGATAATCTTTTGCGTCCGTAATGACCTGTATTCCATACTGCTTGCAGCCGTCTTTTTCACAGGCAGTGATTCTGTACTCTATCTTTTTTCCCTCCATTGAAGTAAGTTCATTTACATATACATTTTGTGTACTCATGTTTTATCACCTCCTGCTTGTACACCTTAAGTGTAAAAAATTTCCATAATTATTTCAAGGAAAGAATTTCGACATGTTTCGAGAATTAAAAAAATTAAATTATGATAATTATTTACTCGATTTCGACATATGACTCTAAAAATCTACACGAATTTTTTGAAAAATACCATAAAATTTCCAATTTAAAAATTTTCAACTTTTATTTTGTAGACATTATATCTATTTTTTAAAATTAAGCTTTTTATTTCTACTTGTTCCTCTTGAAAATATACGCTAAAATACAGGTATCATACTGATTTAAAGGGGTTTTCGAATAAATGATCAAGATTTTTAAAAAAATAATTGTATCCATATTTTTATTAACTTTTTGTGTTAACATAAAAGCATCTGAATTTCAATTTAACTGTACGGAAAATAAGAGTTTATTTCCCATAACATTTTGGTACAATTCTGCGGCAATAGAATACAATGAGTTATATAATTTTTTAAATAGTTTTTGTTTTAACTATTCGGACTCAGAAAATTTCAGATATTTTTCAAATATAATACTTCTACGAGTAAACAATCATTTAATAGCAACTGCCCCCGACCACAAGGACTTCATACATATTTCAAATTTGGTACCTTTTAAAAATACTTGTTTGGAATTTTTCATCGATATACTGAAACTTCAAAATCGATTGGATTTTTTTATTAACAGTTTTACGGTAAATGATAATAATTAATGAAAAATAAGTCCACAAACTTCATCCGGAGAATCTCTTCGGATGTTTTCTTTTCTAGAAAATTCCTTTATTCTCATATTTATGCTTCTTATCGAAATTTTATTTGAATTTTTCGTAAAAAGAAATTATAGACACAAAAAAACGCCTTGAATCTAATCATTCAAGACGAACTTGGTTGCAGAAGGTGGATTTGAACCACCGACCTTCGGGTTATGAGCCCGACGAGCTACCAGGCTGCTCCATTCTGCGATATTCTTATTAATCTCAGGTACGTTATTCATTCTACTACATATATTTACGTTTGTCAATAGAAAAATATGATAAAATTTTTCTTAAATTTATTATGCAAAATACCCTATTAATTTTTAAAAAATAATGCTATACTGTAAAATATTAAATTTATATATTATTCAAACTTTCAATTAATAATTTTAAAATATTGAAATTTTGAAAGCAAAAGAAAACGATAAGTAGTTTTTTGTTTATACTATATAATTTGTTGGCGAATTACAGATTAATATAGTTTGAATATTAAAAATTAATCTTATCAGTAACAAATTTTTTAAAAATATTTGTTTTTATTTTCTTTTTGTATTATAATACATATAGATTAAAGAGAGTTATAGTTTTATTAAAAAAATCCGCATTTTAATAGACCTTTAATTTTATCTTAATCCATTATGTTAAGTTTTTAGTTAGGAGAGTGTGTTAAATTATGTCAGAAGATAAACGTAGTCTAGTTTATGTGGTGGATGATGAACCTAATATAAGAAAATTGGCTTCATTAGCACTTCGAGAATATGGTTTTGATACTCAGGAGTTCGCCGGAGGTGAAGAACTGCTGAAAGCGGTCCAAAGACGTTTGCCGGACGTTATAGTATTAGATTGGGTGATGCCTGCTCCGGACGGTTTAAGCATATGCGGAAGACTTAAACTGGACAAAGATACCAAAACTGTACCCATAATTCTTCTTACAGCCCGAAACGATGAAGTAGACTGCGTTTTAGGATTGGAAATGGGAGCAGACGATTATGTAACCAAACCATTTAGTTTAAAAGAACTATGTGCAAGAGTAAAAGCTTTAATTCGCCGAAAAGAGTATTCTAACATTGTAAATCCAAGCAACGATATTATCACCTGCGGAGAAATTACAGTGAACTTGGCAAGACGAACTGTGAGCAAAAACAATAAGCCGGTTGATCTGACAATGAAAGAATTCGATTTACTTACGTCGTTGATGTTAAGTAAAGGTCGTGTTCTAAACAGAGACCAACTAATGGAAAAAGTATGGGACGTTGAATTTTGCGGTGATGCCAGAACGGTCGATGTTCACATAAGATACCTTCGTCAAAAAATAGAGGACGAATCTGAAAATCCAAAATATATTCTTACCGTACGTGGTGTCGGCTACAGATTTGCTTCTGAGGACGAGATTTAAAATTACTATAAAATATGAGAAAGAAAAAGGCAACGCAGTAATTTGTGTTGCCTGAGGTGTTAGAATGGAGAATAATGACTATCAAAATAAATTAAAAAATACTATTCATGATCTAAAGATACCCATAACATCTATTATGGGGTTCGTTGAGTTACTAAAAAAAGGCACCTATGACCAAAAATCTCAGAATGAATTTTTGGACATAATATACTCCGAATCTCAACGACTTTTAGATTTGATAGAGGAACTTGTTGAATCTTCTGATAAAAATTTAATTACTCCGTGTCTAAATAGATGCAATGTTAACATACAAATAAATAAATATGTTAAAGCATTGTCCCCTCTGGCATCAAAGAAAAACGTGGAAATTATCTTCAATGTAGACTCCAACGATATATATATTTCGATTCCGGAAAACAAAATTTCTCGAATAATTACAAATATTCTGGAAAATGCTATTAAATACAATAAAGAACAAGGCAAAATATACATAAATGTTACTCAAAAAAATGACAAAGTTAGTATTAAAATCAAAGATACCGGTATGGGAATTGCAGAAAATGAATTAGACAAAATATTTGCAAAAAATTATAGATCTGTATCTGCTAAAAATTTAAGCATTCCGGGATCCGGACTTGGGCTTTCAATAGCAAAAAATTTTGCGGAAGAATACGGCGGAAGTATTGATGTTAAGAGCAAAGTCGGAGAAGGAACGGAATTTACTGTTTGCTTTCCGGAGTACAAATTATAAGATATTAAAGGAGGACACGAGCCGACAGAGCTCGTTTATATTTTATGGAAAAATTAATGCCATTTAACTGCGATCATTTACTGGACACATCTCATACTATAGCCAAAAAAATTTTTGAAAAAATAAACTATCCCTGGGAAATTCTCGCTTTGATAAAAGATTTTATTAAAGAATTTGGCCCTACCCTTCCTCTCAAAGAATACGAACAAATATCAGAAAATGTATGGGTATCAAAAAAAGCTACAATTTTTCCTTCAGCTCATATAGAGGGTCCTACAATTATTCAGGAAGGAGCTCAAATTCGCCACTGCGCTTTTATAAGAGGAAGTGCTATAGTGGGAAAAAATTGTGTAGTCGGAAATTCGACAGAATTAAAAAATGTTATTTTGTTCGATAATGTCCAAGTTCCACATTTTAATTATGTGGGAGATTCAATTTTAGGATATAAAGCTCATATGGGCGCAGGGTCAATAACTTCGAATGTTAAATCAGATAAATCTTTGATATCGGTTAAATTCCAAGGGGAAAAAATAGAAACAAACTTAAAAAAATTTGGAGCGATTCTCGGAGATGGAGTCGAAATAGGATGCAATGCAGTACTTAATCCAGGAACAATTATCGGTAGAAATTCAACCGTATATCCTACTTCAATGGTAAGAGGAGTTATTGAAGAAAACTCAATTTTAAAAAACAACGGAAAAATAGTAAAAAAAATATAGTTCAGAAGCTCTTGCAAAAAGCGAGAGCTTTTTATTATGAAGTTGCTTTTTTGACAAAATATGTTATAATTAAGTTAACTAAATATATATCAAAGGAGAAAAAAATGAAAAAATATATTATGTTTTTGTTCGGCATTATAACAATAATCTCTATTTTAAACCCATTTTGCCTCACTGCCATTAATCCATCCAAAAATTCTTCTCAACGCATAGATTCAGACAGTAATTTGTCTGACGATGTAATTACTCTGAGCTCAGATGATGAATTGTCTGACGATGTAATTACTCTGAGCTCAGATGATGAATTGTCTGACATCGAAATTACTCTGAGCTCAAACGATATTCCTTTACCAAGCTCGAATTTACAGCACTCCAAGCCCAAATTCAGCACAGATATTCCCAATGTAAACGATAAAAAAGTACCACGATCTTTAGCAGCGCTATCTTTGGAAGGAGCAAAAAAGGACAAGCGTTGCAAATTTTCTAAATTTGCTAATTGCAAAATGTTGTACCAAAAATTAAAAATGGACATCTCAAAAGACTCTGCACAAAAAATTTCAGAAAAATATACAGGAAGCCCGGGCAATTTTCAGCGCCTTCATTTATTATACAATGGTTATTTAAGATACGATCCTGAGCTTGCACTAACAAACGATAAAAAATTGGAAATTTTAAGTGATATAGTTATTTGGGGCAACATTTTAAAAACAGCCATGATATTAGTATGGTTTACCGAAAAACATGGCCTAAAGCTATTTCAAACCTTCTTTATGAAGCAGGAATTGTAGAAAAAAATTGGGACAGGAAATATATCATTGGAAGTGGCAGCCCAGAAAACAAATATTCTCATAATTGCTCACAATATGTTAACAATGAATATTTTCGGGACTTGGAACAAATAGTAACCAATAACATAGGTAAAATTATATGTGACAAAGCTTTTCTTAGTACAACCACCGACATAAATTGTATCTCAAAATTTGGAACTATAGATATGTATATAAAATTAAACAGCGCAAAAATATATAAAATTCCTCAAAGATTTCAGAAAGAAATTGTAGTATCTCCTCAACAAAAATTAAAACTTATCGGTGCAAAACATGATGAAAGCTCTAAAAAATTTCAAATATATCTCGAAGCAATATAAAAAGTTCCCATATAGTATATGGGAACTTTTTTCTATAAAACTTAATTGGAACTTGCAGTAGCAGAAAAACCGGATTCAACCAACTTTACAATTTGTTCCACGGCCTCTTGCTCATCTGTTCCATCAGCAATGATTCTAATCTTTGTGCCACCGATAATTCCAAGCGATAACACTCCAAGCAAGCTCTTTGCATTTACTCTTCTTTCTTCTTTTTCAACCCAAACAGTCGACTTAAACTCATTGGCTTTTTGAATAAAATAAGTAGCCGGTCTAGCACAAAGTCCTACTTGATTTTGAACTACTACTTCTTTTACGTACATAACATTCTCTCCTCTTATCTATTTTTAAAAGTATTAAAAATATATTTTTAACTTTCATCATACATCTCTACAATACTATATTATATCACAACTATACAATTAGTCAATAAAAAATAAGTTTTTTAGCTAAGTTACCTGCTGCTACGATTTTTAAAATGTTCCTGTTGTATGATATGTCAAAAATATTATTATTTTTCATTAGATATAAATATTAATTTAAATTTTTACTCTCTAAATAATTTTTAAACAAATCCGGTCTGTATTTCTTAGTTTCTAAAATTGACTGAGATTTTTTCCACTTTTCAATATTGGCGTGATGCCCGGAAACAAGCACTTCCGGTACTGCTCTGCCCCTCCACATGTATGGTTTTGTATACTGAGGGTACTCCAGAAGCCCATTAAAATGACTCTCATCTTCAAAACATACAGATTCCGACAAAACACCGGGAACCACTCTGCAAATTGCATCAGCAAAAGCAACTGCGGGTATTTCACCACCCGTCAAAACATAGTCGCCCATCGAAATTTGCTTGTCAACAATTTCATCTATAATCCGCTGATCCACACCTTCGTAATGACCACATAAAATTGCAATATTTTCCATGGAATTAAACTCTATCACTTTTTTTTGGTCGAGGACTTGCCCTTTGGGAGTCATATAAACAACCACCGGACGTCCACCACGAATATCGCATATATTTTCAAAACATTTATAAATAGGTTCAGCTTTCATGACCATGCCTTTTCCGCCACCATAGGGCGTATCATCAACCCTTTTGTGTCGGTCGTTTGCAAAATCTCGTATTTGATGGCACTTAATGTCAATTATTCCTTTTTTTCTCGCTCTCCCGATTATACTTTCTGACAGAAAAGCTTCGCACATATCAGGGAAAAGAGTCATTATATCAATCTTCATCAAAAACACCCTTAATAGGATTAATAATTATGTTGTTATTATCTAAATCTATTTCTTGGATAGTTCCTTCTATTATGGGAAGAAGATATTCTTTTTTCTTGTTATCCACAATACTGTAAATATCATTTGCGCCTGTATTGAACACATCATTTACTGTTCCATAAATTTTATGAGTGTTTACATCTTCGACCATGCAACCTTTTATCTCTTCTATAAAAAATCTGTCTTCGGTCAGCGGAATATCCTCTCGGAAAGCATATAAAAACTTCCCTCGTAAAAGCTCAGCTTGATTGCAATTTTGAACATCGTTTAGCAACATCAAAATTTGAGATTTGTGAACTCTCATACTTTTAACATGTAATGGTTCGGAATTTATGTTTAAAAAAATATTTTTTATTTCATAAAAATCCTCAGGAAAATCTGTATAAGTTTCAACTTTCAGTTCACCTTTCAGTCCTCGAGTTCCAACTATTTTTCCAATGCAAAAATAATTTTTCTTCGACATTTTTCCTCCTTAATCGCAGTAGCAAAGAAAACTAATGCGCTCGGATAATTTTCCAAGCGCGCCCCTAGATTGTCTAACCTACTTCTACAGCAATTTTCATATCATTTTTTAAAGCTGCGGTTTTAACAATACTTCTAATCTGAGCAACAGTACGTCCATGCTTTCCGATAACTCTGCCCATATCGCTCTCATCTACAACCACTCTATACACTATTAACCCATCGGTGGCCGGATCTGCTTTTTCAATTCTTAAAGCTTCAGGTTTCAAAATAAGGTCCTTAACGAGTATGTTTAACAGATTCTCCATATTGTCCTCCATTAAATATTCCTCTCCTTCAGAAAACTATTATTTTATTATTTCTCTTCTTTTAAACCTTTAATAATACTTTTCACTCTGTCTGTAGGTTGAGCGCCATTTGCAATCCACTTTTCAACTTTTTCCATATCAATTTTAATTTCTGCAGGTTCAACCATAGGATTAAAAAATCCGATTTCTTCAATACATTTTCCGTCACGTGGAGAACGGGAATCTGCAACTACCACTCTGTAAAAAGGTTTTTTGTGAGCACCCATTCTTCTAAGTCTAATTTTAACTGCCATTGTTAACATTCCTCCATGATACTAATAATTTTTATATTTAAAATAACGCTCTCACGCTATTAAAAAAACTTTGGAAATCCAAATTTAGAAAATCTTTTTTTATTTTTTCCTCCAAATTTTTTCATTACTTTTTGCATTTGCTCAAACTGTTTGAGAAGTTTATTGACATCCTCTACTTTCAAACCGCAACCCGCTGCAATTCTCTTCTTTCGCTGCGGATTTATAATGGACGGCTTCTTTCTCTCTGAAGGCGTCATGGATAATATTATAGCACACATCCTGTCGATTATTCTATCGTCTATTTCAATTCCATTCAGTTGTTTTTCTACGCCCGGAAGCTTAGATAGTATAGATTTCAAAGGTCCCATTTTCTTGATCTGCATCATCTGGTCTTTTAAATCTTCCAAATCAAATGTGTTCTTTTCTAATTTTTTTGCCATTTTTTCAGCTTGTGCTCTATCAAAATTCGCTTCGGCATCCTCAATTAAAGTTAAAACATCTCCCATTCCCAATATTCGGGAAGCCATTCTGTCGGGGTGAAATTCTTCTAAGTTTGCCATTTTTTCGCCGGTTCCTATAAACTTTATGGGCTTACCTGTCACAGCCTTTACGGATAAAGCGGCACCACCACGAGTATCGCCGTCTAACTTCGTCAAAATAACTCCGGTGATATCAAGAAGCTTATCAAAAGAGCTTGCAACATTTACGGCATCCTGACCCGTCATCGCATCTACCACAAGCAAAATTTCTTGAGGACTTATGTTTTCTTTTATATTTCTAAGCTCGTTCATTAGCTCCTCGTCAATATGTAACCTACCTGCGGTATCAAGAATAATAACATCATATCCGTAATCTTTGGCGTACAAAACAGCAGACCGGGATATTTTTACGGGCGATTCGGTTCCCATTTCAAAAACGTGGACTCCTATCTGAGATCCCAAAATTTCCAGTTGCTTTATCGCTGCAGGCCTATATACGTCACAAGCGACAAGCAATGGTCTTCGCCCTTGCTTTTTCATCATAAGCGCAAGTTTTGCAGCATGAGTTGTTTTACCGGAACCCTGTAAACCACATAACATTACAATTGTGGGAGGTTTAGACGCAATATTTAATCTTGTTTGATCGGAACCCATGAGCGAAGTTAACTCTTCATTTACAATTTTTATTACCATTTGAGCCGGAGTCAAGCTCTCCATTACCTTCGCTCCGATAGCTCTTTCGACAACATTACCTGTAAATTTTTTGGCAACTTTATAATTTACATCCGCTTCCAGCAACGCCATCCTTACTTCTCTCATAGAAGATTTCACATCTGATTCGGTTAGCTTACCTTTAGATCTAAGTTTTTTGAATACTGCTGAAATTTTTTCCGATAAACTCTCAAAAGCCAAAGAATCACCTACTTACTCTTCCAATAAAATTTGATTTACTATATCCAAAGATTTTTGCAAATTACTTTCTTTTCTTTGTGAAACATCGTTCCGAGACATTTCTTCCAAAAGTTTTTTTAAACTTAAGACACGATTCCTAAGATTCTTTCTTCTCTGAGAAAACTCAAGTTTTTGGTCAACATCTTTCAGAATTGCCTCAGCACGTTTTATGGAATCAAACACTCCTTGACGTGTTTTCCCGACGTTGTCTGCTATCTCCGAAAGCGAAAAATCCTGATTATAATAATAATCTAAACATTCTTTTTGAGAAGGCGTTAATAATTTCCCATAAATATCCAGCAACATAGCGACATTTAAATCTTTGTTTAGCATGTGCAACCCCACTTCTCATATACTGTCAAGCGAATCACTTTACAGTATACTTAAAGTTTACATTAAATATATTTTTTTGTCAACTGTTTAATAACAAATTTTCTGCCGCAAAGTTCCTAAGCAAATATATTTTCAAGTGTAATAATAATTATTCTTTTTAACATATAATTTAAAAAGTAATTATCAAAGGTGATTATAAGTGCATATAAAAAGAATTTTAAACTTAAAAATCGCTCTGTGGCTAACGGCAATTATATCCACAGTAACTCTTATTATCGTAATATCCGGGATAAAATCCAATGCCGAATGCGCTGAAAATTGCAGCCAAGAAAAAAAATTACCGGTATTAATGTATCACTTAATTTTAAAAAATCCGGAAAACAATAATAAATTTATAATATCTCAAGCAACTTTTGAAGAAGATTTAAAATATATTAAAAGTCATGGATACACAACCATTCTCGTTCAAGACCTCATAGATTACACCGAAAATAAAAAAGATCTTCCCGAAAAGCCGATATTACTGACTTTTGATGACGGAGCGTTTAATAATTATTTATATGCTTTTCCTCTTGCCAAAAAATACGAGGCAAAATTTGTATTCTCGCCAATCGCAAAAGAAGCTGAAAAGTATACCAAAATTCACGACGAAAATCCAACCTATGCACATGCAAATTGGGAAAAAATATCCGAAATGCATAAATCAAATTTGGTTGAAATTCAAAATCACACCTATAATATGCACTCAAATAAAAAATCTCGAATAGGATGTACAAAAAAATACAATGAATCTGAGGAAGAATATAAAAAAAATTTATCTGAAGACATCAATAAATCTCAAGAACTAATATCCAAAAACATAGGGTTCACGCCTACTGCATTTTTTTATCCTTATGGCGCAAAGAGCGATCATTCAGAAGAAATTTTAAAATCTTTGGGATTTAAAGCAACCTTTTTGTGCGAAAGCAAAGTAAATACAATTTCCAGAAATCCGGAATGCTTGTTTGGACTGAAAAGATTTATACGACCTCCCGGAGTTCCAACAGAAAAAATATTTTCAAAATTCAAAAAATAAATAAAGGAGAAATTTCATGCCGAAAATCTATCTCAACACAAAAATCGATTATCCATCAAAAAAAAGCGGATCAAACTGCGAATATTATTCAAATTTAATTTTTTCTGAAATTAAAAATTTGCTCAATCCCAACGCTATTAATCTGTCAAAAGAAATGGTCATGCAAAATACTTCTGACAATTTGCCGGATTTTGCGAATATAAAACTACAAATAGATAGTGAAAATGATCAAAACTCCGGAAATATAATTTCTATATCATATAAATCGGGAAAACCTCACTCTCAAAGATTAAAAAATATTTTAGAGATAAATTTAAAAAATATAATCCCCCAAAACACAAATTTAGAGACAACAGAAGCCTCTGAAAACGATTTTGAAGAAGATATACTAATAAAAATAAACTGCTCAGACGAAGAAAAATTTAAATGGCTTCGAAATAATGTCGAAAGTCTTTCGGCAGCAATTATCATGTCGATCACAGAATATTTCGGAATACCATTCATCCCATATATAGGAGTGATTTACGGAAGAGCAATTAAAGATGCAAACATATTCAAAAGACCAAATACAAAATCAGAAATAGTCCAAACATTAACAGAGGGAGAGAAAATCAAATTGTTGTCTCAGTGGGAAGATTGGTACGTAGCCGAAAAAAACGGAACTTTAGGGTATATAAACGCTTATTTTATTAGCTTTTAGAAATGCAAGGAATTCAATTTGAGTGTAGACATATTCTTTATTAAGAGTTAAAATTTCTTTGTGCTTACATTGAATTTTTAAAACTCAAGGAGAAAAATATGCAAGAAAATTATCACGACCTTATAAACAAATTAAGAAACAAAAAAATTGTATTTTACGGCATCGGAAGAAGCAATTTGCCATTTATAAAAATGCTTACCGACGAAGATATTCCGGTAACTGTTTATGACGAAAAGGCCAAGGAATGCATTGACCACAATATTTTGGAAGACTTATCAAATAACAAAAATATTTTTTTAAAACTTGCGGACAAAAGTATATGGAATGAACATATAGACGTAATAATAAGGAGTCCGGGAGTAAATTTTCTATCAGAAAACATTTTGAAAGCGAAAAAAAATGGTGCATTAATAACATCTGAAATGGAAATATTTTTTGACATATGCCCATGCAAAATTATAGGAGTTACAGGCAGCGACGGAAAAACAACCGTCACAACGCTTATATCAGAAATTTTAAAATCCGGAAACAAAAAAGTCTATGTCGGCGGAAATATAGGAAAACCACTTTTACCTGAGATAAAAAATATAAAAAAAGAAGATTTTGCAGTAGTGGAATTATCAAGTTTCCAATTAATTTCCATGCGAAAAAGCCCTGATATAGCAATAGTAACAAATATTTCTCCAAATCATCTGGATGTTCATAAAGATATGCACGAGTATATCCACGCAAAAGAACAAATAATTTTGCACCAAAATGCATTTTCAACTTCAGTACTAAACTATGACAATTCTATAACTAATACAATGTCTGATAAGGCTCGAGGAGAAATTTTATTTTTCAGTACAAAAGAAAAAATACAGCAAGGTACTTGGATAGATGAAAATAAAAATATAATTTTTTCAAAATTCGGGAAAGACAAAAAAATAATCAATTTATCAGATATAAAAATTCCGGGAATGCACAACGTAGAAAACTATATGGCGGCAATTTGTGCGGTAGAAAGCTTGGTATCAGGTGAAAATATAAAAGATGTCGCAAATTCGTTTTCGGGTGTAGAACACAGAATCGAATTTGTTAAATCAATAAATGGCATATCGTTTTATAATGATTCAATTGCTTCCAGCCCAACAAGAGTAATAAAAGGAGCACTGTCGTTGTTTGATGGAAGGGTAATTTTAATCGCAGGAGGACACGATAAAAAAGTGCCGTTCACAGAACTTGCAGAAAAAATCAACGAGAAAGTTTCTACACTAATATTAATGGGGCCTGCCGCATCAAAAATCGAAAGTGATGTAATAAATTCTAAAAATTACGATTCAAAAAAGCTCTCAATAATACACGCCGACTGTATGAAAGAAGCCGTGAAATCCGCTTGGAAAAGCGCCAAATCGGGAGATACGATTTTACTTTCACCTGCATGTACAAGTTTTGACAGCTATAAAAATTTCGAAGAACGTGGAAGAGATTTTAAAAAAATCGTAAATAATTTATAATATAAGTAAAGTTTTAAAAAATCCATCACCGTAATACAGTGATGGATTTAAACTTAAAAATTTTTCGATATTTCGGCGAAATCTTCAAAACTCAACTGCTCTGCTCTGGAAGAAGGGTCAACATTTGACAACTCCAAAATCTGTCTTATTCTTTCCTTAGAAATTCCCATTTGAGAAGAAAGAGAATTTAAAATATTTTTTCTTCTCTGAGAAAAAGCGGATTTAACTAACCTAAAAAACATCTTTTTATTTTTAACAATACTCTTCATTGCATGGGTCATGTCTATCCTTATAACCACTGAATCCACATTAGGAGCAGGCATAAAACTCTCTCTGCCTACATCAAACAATATTTCAGGAGTTCCATAATATCTCACAGCTAAACTAATCGCTCCTGCATTTCTTGTACCCGGAGAGGCGCAAATTCTTTCGGCAGCCTCTTTTTGAAGCATTAAAGTAAGTGAATTTATTTGTATTTCCTCGTTTTCCAAAATATACATTATAATTTCAGAAGTTATATAATATGGTAAATTTGCACAAATATTTATCTGTTCAAAATCTTTAAACTCAGAATCTATCAATTTTTTTAGATCCAATTTTAATATATCTGAATTAATTATTTTAATATTACTAAAATCTGAGGTGGTATCTTCCAAAATCGGTATCAGCCTTTTATCTATCTCAACGGAAACTACTTTTTTAAATTTTTTGGCAAGTTCCACCGTAAGAACACCTATTCCCGGCCCTATTTCTATAATTCCGGAACTACTGCTATCGGAACACGCTTCGGCCATATTTGGGCAAACATACGGATCTATTATGAAATTTTGCCCCAAGGACTTAGAAAATTTAAAACCATGGCAAGATAATATACTCTTTATATTTTTTACGTCACATAAGCATCTCATTTTTTCACCTCCGGGTTGATATCATTTATCAAGAGAATTCAAAAATTCTACTCGAGTATTTATATCACTTTCAAATTTACCGCTAAAACACGTTGTAACTGTTTCAGACGAAATATTATTTATACCTCTGGCGGTAACGCAACTGTGCTTTGCTTTTATCATTACCGCAACATCTTCGGTTTTGGTAAGAATTTTCATAATTTCGAGTATATCGGAAGATATTCGTTCTTGTAATTGCAGTCTTTTACAGACCATATCAACCATTCTGACTATTTTAGAGAGTCCAAGAACAAATTCTGTCGGAATATATGCAACTGAAACTTTCATATCGTACATTAAAGCAACGTGATGCTCACATAAACTAAACGCATCTATATTTTTTACAATAACAACATTTTTAGAATGCGGCTGCAAGTTCAAAGGGAAAATTTTATTTACCATATCAGCAATTTCGCTGTTTGATGTGTTATTATACAAAGTCATATCACGAATCATTTTAACAAATCTTGCGGGCGTTTCTTCCAAGACGTTCAACTCTAAACTTTCAAACATTTTTTTTGACGCTTCTATTGCTTTTTCTAAATCTACAGACTTCACATTTTCACCTTCAAATTAAAAACTCTGTTTTAATTTTAAACCAAAAAACGATTTTTTAAAATAAACATGTGCAATCTTCTACTTCTTTTATAAAATAAATAATAATAACACTTGTTTTTTGCACAAAATAAATACTCATTTAACATGAGCATCTATTAAATTTACTTATTCTGAATAGTATTCTTTTATCTTGGCACTAATTTCATCTGTGTGCATACCACGTGAGCCTTTCACAAGGACTTTATCATTTTTTTCTAAAATATTTTTTAATATTTCAAAAGCTTCTTTATTCTCATTGCAGTGATAAGATTGTAAATCTGATTTTACCGATAAAGCTCCGTCAGATAAATATTTTGCATGAGTTCCTATGGTAATCAATACATCCACTCCTTCTATGGCGATGTATCGTCCCGTATCAAAATGGATCTCCTTAGAACGAGCCCCCAATTCCAGCATATCGGCAATAACCAAAACATTTTTTCCCTCAGAATTTATATTCCTTAAAATCTTAGCTGAACTCTTAACCGAATCCGGGCTTGCATTATAGGAATCATCAATAAGGACTATATCTCCGAGATTAAATATTTGTTGACGCATACCGACATTTTTAAACTTCATAAGTCCTCTTTTTATGTCCTCAAAATGTATACCAAGTTCTACAGCAACACCTATAGCCGCCAAAGCATTATATACATTATGCATTCCTAAGCAAGGAATGAGCACCGTATCTTTAAAATTATCGGTAACAAGTGTAAATTCAGTATCAGCGCTGTGAAAGCTTATGTCTTCAAATTTATAAGGATACGAACCATTCATTCCAAAGAATATTATCCTTTGCAGAGAATTTTCGAGCTTAGCTTCGGCAAGTACAGGCGAATCACCATTTAACAATATTATTCCGTTATCTTTTTTTATCATTTTCAACTTTTCGACACATGTATTTTTCATGTCTTTGAAATTTTCTATATGTGAAAGTCCTATGTTAGTTATAACAGCGATGTCTATATTTGCTATATCAGCAAGCTTTTCCATTTCTCCGAATTTACTTACGCCCATTTCAAGAACTGCAGCTTCATGGGTATCATCCAAATTAAATATGGTCATTGGCAAACCTATTTGTCCGTTATAATTCCCTTCTGTTTTTAAAACTTTTAAATTTTCACTCAAAACAGTCGCTATCATCTCTTTGGTAGTGGTTTTTCCAACGCTTCCTGACACTCCTATAAAAGGAATGGTAAACTTATTTCTATAATATTTAGCCAATTTTTGGAGAGCGTCCAATGTAGAATCAACTTCAATAATTGCCCCTCCATCGGCATCCTCTAATCTATCGGGTTGGCAAAAGGAAACTTTAGCTCCGCTTTCAAAAGCACTTTGTATATATTTGTGGCCATCAGTTTTTTCTCCGATCAAAGGCACAAAAAGTGCACCCTTGGTAACTTTACGGCTATCAATACAAACCGAATCCACAATATCATTTGTGTTTCCGGAAACCAACTTTCCACCCGTAGCCAATAAAATTTCATATATACTAATTTCTTTCAATATATTCACCAACTCTCGTTATCGCTTTAACTCTTTAAGTATTTCGCTTATTATAATTCTTTCGTCCATAGGATATTTTATCCCTTTTATTTCTTGATAATCTTCATGCCCTTTACCTGCAAGAACTATAATATCGCCATCCTGAGCATTTTCTATACAGTACTTTATTGCTTCTTTTCTATCCGGAATAACAACGTACTTACCATTTGTTTTTTTGATACCTATTTTTATATCCTCAATTATATCAAGCGGTTCTTCAAATCTTGGATTATCACTTGTAATAACAGATAAATCCGAATATTTTCCTGAAATTTCTCCCATCTCATATCTGCGAATTTTAGGTCTGTTGCCACCTGCTCCAAACAGTGTAACCAATCTTTTCGGATTGTATTCACGCAACGTTTTTAAAACATTTTCCATACTGAGCGCATTGTGAGCATAGTCAATAAATAGTACAAATTTATCCGAAACATTTACAGGTTCGACTCTCCCTTTTACATAAACGGTTCTTAAGCCATTTAAAATATTGTCGGAACTAACATTAAAGTGATTACAAACCGCAATTGCCGCCAATGCATTGTAAACATTAAATTTTCCGGGAATCGGAATATAAACATCGTTTAGGCAAACATCTCCTAAAACATCAAATTTCACACCAATGCTTCCACGATGATTTACAAGTTTTGTGCTTGAGGCATAATAATCTCCCGCACTATTAATTCCAAAAGTTTTTACAAGGCAATTACTATTTTTGGAAATGAAATTAAAATTATTATCGTCGATATTAAAAATTCCAAGCTTACAATTTTTAAACAATATGCTCTTGCATTCCAGATATTCTTTTATACTGCTGTGTTCTCCATCTCCGATATGGTCATGGGAGAAATTTGTAAACACCCCTACATCAAAAATAAATCCGCTAATTCTATGGTCCCTCAATCCTATCGACGAAGCTTCGATTATGCAATACGAATATCCGTTATCGACCATATATTTTAAGTGCTTTTGAACATCGTAAGACTCAGGAGTAGTATTATTTGTTTTTATAATTTTGTCTGAAACCACAACTCCGAGAGTGCCTATCAGCCCAACTTTTTCACCTGACTGCTCCAAAATATTTTTTATCATAAAAGAAGTAGTTGTTTTCCCTTTTGTCCCCGTTAAACCTATAACTTTAAGTTTCGTTGCGGGATGTCCGAAAAAATTTGCAGACATTTCAGCCAAAAATTTTCTGGTGTTTTCAACAACTATCAATGTTCCGGTTGAAATTTTTATGTCATTTTCCGATACTATTGCTACGGCACCTTTTTTCAAAGCATCCTCGATATATTCGTGGCCGTTCAGTACGTGTCCCTTTAAACAAACAAATATGCTGTTTTTTGTTACTTTTCTGGAATCATACACAATGTCTGATATTTCTAAGTTCAAATTTCCTACAAATTTTATAATATTTAAATTTTCTATCAGTTTGCTAAGTCGCATAAAAAATTCTTCCTTCATCAAATTATTGGTGGGTGTAATTATATACCATATTTTCAAATTAATCAACGCTATAAATGTCGAGCAAGAAATATTCATTTTTTATTTTTAAATTATAATTTCAAAAATATAACTAAATATTAATTTGAAATTGTTCTAATATTTGTTTATTTTGCGAAGAAATATGTTATAATATTCGTTGTAAGTTTTGTATTTCAAGAAAACTTTGTTTATTTTTAAAATTTAGGAGGTATAATTATGAAAATAAAAAAATATCTAAGCATATTACTCGGCGGGTTAACATTTTCGGCCTTTTGCCCGCTGAACCCGGCACACTGTTTCGAAAAAGAAACTAGTTCGAGCAAAGAAAAACAAACAGAAATCAAAAAATACACATTAATATTCGAAAAAAATTCCAATACACTAGATATTTTCGAAAAAGATAATTTAAAATCAATATTAATTCAAGGAATGGACTTCATTCTAAACGACAAGCCCAGCGCTTACATTAGTAAGAAGAGTGACCTGAACGGAAATATACTAAAAGATTCTTTGCTATGTGAATGTATTGAAAGTACAAAAAATTATTTGATGTCAGTAGAAAATGATGATGAAGTTACAAATATGGAAATTTTAAAAAGATTAAAAAGCATTCAGAAATTAATCGAGATAAACGATGAAATTCCTAGGACAAATGCATTTTATAAATTTATTTCCGGAGTCAAAGATGCGTATCAAACTTTGATTTCCAGAAAAATAGCAGCTCAAATTCTAAACTCAGAAAGGCAAAATCTAGAAAACAAAATAAGTACCGAAAATTTTTCCACCTCGGGAACTATAAGCACATCCGCATCTACCGGCCCGATTAATTTCGGAATATCAATAGGCAAAAATTTTGAAGAAAGTGACTCAGAAAAAACTTTTTACAGGATAGATAACTCAAAAAATATAAATTTTTCAATAGGAACAGGACTAAGCAAATACCTCTCCACAAACGCCGCTTGCACTGCTGAAATAACTAATTCACTGGTATTCTATTCTTTGGAGCAATTCTTAGATTCTTATATGAAAGACAAAAGCATCAGCTCCATAAAATTGCACGAACCCCAAATTAAAAAAATAATCAATTCACGGAATTCAATGCACGATTCTGAATTAAAACTTATCTCCAACATAAAAATGTCCATAGAAAATTATCTGAAAATTTCCGAAATAATTCCACAGAATTCTTCTTGCAAGATTCCAAAATTAACCCAATCGCTTAATGAAACGGAAGAAACCTCCATAAAAATCGGCGGAAATCTATCTGCTTCAGCTGAATGCTTCGCATCTCTCGGAATGAATGTTTCACAAAATTTCAAATATGTGGATTCATCTGTAAAACATCCGTTTATAAATTTGATAGAATCAGATGGTTCTCCTTCATGTTACGCTGAAAATTCAAATCAAATTATTCACTTTTTAAAATCAGAAAAAACAGCTAAATTTGTGGAAACAAAAAACATTATAGAAAATTCTAAAATAAATAGCGAAATTTTTTCTATTATAACTTCTAATATAATAGGAGATTTAAAAAGATATAATAACAGTTTGTACATAATTTCCAACAAAAATAACTCCAGAAGAGCTAAACACGATGCAATTAAAATAAAACATGCCATTGAAAAAAACTGGCTGAACAATGCCAGAATCGCTGTCAATTCTTCGGGAAGGCTTTTGATGTTAAAAGCTTCAATTTCTCTAATCTCCTATCTAAAAGACTACACTCAATCTCAAAGCAATAACGAAATGATTAAAAAATTATACAACGAAATAGAAAATTTATCAAAAATGCAAATTTTTTCAAAAATATCAAAAAATCAGCCGGCCAAATTTACCACAAACCGCAAAACAAAAATAACCACTGTAAGCGGAAATATGGTATTGGAGATACCTGTAGTAGGGACGGCCTCGCTAGGCATAGACTATGATGACAGCATTGGAGAAGCCTCTTTTGACACAAATAAAAATCTAACTATTTCTATAACTTTGCCGATGTTCGGAAATAAAATTTTAGGCAAACATAGCATAAAAGTTAAAATGGAAGAAATCATTAAAAAACTTTCAGAAAATAAAAACAATCCTTTCTCGTCTGAACTTAAAGAAGCATTAAATTTAGTTAAACCTGAGATATATGATATCTTAAAATCGTATGGCGTAGACACAACCATATCCGTACCGGGAGTATTATCAAATAAAAAATATTTAACTTTGTTATTTTATTTAACAAAATCAGACAAAAACAGTGATATTAATTCGATCATACCACTCCCAAGCGACGAAACTCCTGTTATAAAAAGTGAAGACAAGTGGATTCTAAAATTGATAAAAAGAATAGATTCGTCTTTAACTAAACTGAAATTAGGTATTGATTGTTACAGTACAACAAATATTTCGAATTCTATCGGAAAATCTTCTGTTCTAATCGGAACCGACACTCTTTCATTTATAAAAAATAAATACAATGTATTTTCGATGGGTCTAAATGATACAGAGAATGCTTCAACCAGCATGTGGGCTGACTTTAAAAGCAGTCAATTATCAGGTTTGAAAGATTTAATTGTTAATTTATCCTGCAAAACAAGCAACATACATTACGAATTGCAGAAAATGTATAATCAAATTCTTGTAAATAATTTACAAAATTCAGTATATATAACTCAAAACTTTAAAAATTTGCTAGATAGCTGCAATAATTATGCTATTAACAACAATTCTCAAAATTTAGAAAACGCTTTATCTGCACTTGATCAAATATTGGAACTAAATTACAATTATAATTATTTGTATGAATTCAACAAAATTCATAAGAAAATTTAAACCAAAATTAATTTAAATACTAATGGGAAATCATATTTATAAAATCGTCCTCATCGATAATGCGGATACCCAACTTTTGAGCTTTTTCAGCCTTACTTCCGGGAGAATCGCCGCATAAAACATAAGAAGTGTTCTTAGAAACCGACGAAGTTACTTTTCCTCCCATGGACTCTATTATCTGAGTCGCCTCTCCTCTGGTATACTTTTCCAAGGTGCCTGTTAAAACAAATATTTTATTTTTCAGAGCGCTGTTTTGGCTGTTATCTATAAAATTCATGTTCAAACCTTTGCTTTTTAAGGCGTTTATAAGTTTGATGTTTTGAGGAACAGAAAAATAACAACATATACTGTCGGCTATAACTTCTCCAATTCCATCGATTTCAGATATTTTTTCCTTAGATGCGTTCATCAAATTATCTAAATTTTCAAATTTACAAGCTAATAATTTTGCGGCTTTTTGCCCAACGTGACGAATTCCCAAAGCGAAAATAAGTCTATCCAGATTTTGATTTTTTGATTTTTCAATTGAATTTATTATATTTTGAGACGACTTTTCTCCCATTCTTTCCATGGACATGAGTTTTTCTGTACTTAATTCATATAATTGAACCGGCGATGATATAATATTTTGTTCAACCATATTTGCAATCAATGTTTCTCCCAGTCCATCTATATCCATAGCGCCCTTTGAAACAAAATGAATCAAATTTCGAAGTAACTGAGCAGGACAATTTGTATTCACACACCTTATGGCAACCTCGTCATCAACTTGAGCTACTTCAGAACCACAAGACGGACATTTTCGAGGAAATTCGTATTCTTTAGAATTTTTTCTATGTGAAATAACTTTCACTATTTCCGGTATGATTTCTCCTGCTTTTCGAATTACGACTGTATCTCCAATTCTAATGTCTTTTTCCTGAATAAAATCTTTGTTGTGCAAAACCACTCTTCCCACGGTACTGCCTGAGATATAAATCGGATTTAAAACTCCCGTAGGCGTCAAAATTCCGGTGCGTCCCACATTTATTTCGATATCTAAAAGTTCAGTGGATTTTTCTTCGGGAGGATATTTGTAAGCCTCCGCCCACCGAGGAAATTTCGATGTGCTACCCAATATTTTCCTGTGCTCAAATGAGTCTAATTTAACAACCGCTCCATCTGTTTGAAAAGGTAAATCGGATTTTATACTTCCTATTCTATTTATTTCAGCAGATATTTCATCCATGTTTTTACAAAGCGTATAAAAAGGCAACGTTGGCAGTCCTAAACCTCTCAAAAAATCTAAAGATTCTTTGTGAAAATTCAATTCATATCCTACGATTTTTTGTATGTTAAAAATAAAAATATCTAAATTTCTTGATTCAGTAATATGTGCATCTTTTTGCCTAAGCGATCCCGCTGCTGCATTCCGAGGATTTTTAAAAGTCTTTTTACCTTCAGACTCTTGTTTTTGAACAAGATTCAAAAAGCTGTTCTTGGACATATACACTTCCCCACGAACTTCCAAATATTCTATGTTTTTATTTAACTTTTTTGGAAGACTGTTTATAGTTAAGATATTTTCTGTCACATCTTCCCCAACATTTCCGTCACCTCGAGTTGAGGCTCTAAAAAGTTTCCCATTAACATATTCAATAGAAACAGAAAGGCCGTCAATTTTAGGCTCCACAACACAACTTACATTGCCTACTACAGTTTTCATTTTATTGTAAAAAGCTTCTATTTCGGCAATCGAAAAAGAATCATGCAAACTTTCCATCTTAACTTCATGGATAACAGGAGAAAATTTTTCCGATGCCCTCCCACCAACGTGTTGAGTCGGAGAATCCTCTGAAGCTAGTTCCGGGAAATTTTTTTCTAATTCTTCCAAAGATTTCACCATACGATCATACTCATAATCGTCTATTTCGGGAGAATCGTCTTCGTAATATTTTTTATTATGATATTCTATTTCTTTTTTATATTTTTCAGCTAAAGATTTTGCCTCTTCGAAATTCATTTTTTAAAATCAGCTGCTTTCTAAAATTTTTCTATCTTATTTTCTGTAACTCGTGCCAATATTAACGGAGATTTTTCGGGAGGATGTTTGCTGTATGAAAGAGATTTTTTAAATATTTCTTCAGCTTTAGAAAATTTATCTATATCCGACGAATAAAACACAGCGATTCTTTCGTCTTTTTCTACTTTATCGCCAATTTTTTTATGTAAAACTATTCCGGCTTTATAATCAATTTCGTCTTCTTTTTTTTCTCGTCCTGCGCCAAGCTCCATCGAAGCTTTCCCTAAAAGTTCAGCATCCATAGATACCAAATAGCCTTTATCCGCTGATAAAACTTCATACATCATAGACCCTTTTTGAAGATTTATCAAACTATCAAAATTTGACAAATCTCCCCCTTGTGCAGTTACCATTTCTCTAAATTTTTCATATGCTTTACCATTTTTCAAACATATTTCTACGGCTTTAATGCATTCCTTCATGCTACCTTTTCCGGCCATATAGAGCATATTTGCTGCTAAACACACTGAAACTTCTTTTAAGTCTTCAGGCCCTTTCCCTTTTAAAACTTCGCACGATTCCCACACTTCCAAAGAATTACCAATTGCGTTTCCGAGCGGCGCATTCATATCCGTGATAAGCGCAGCAACCTTTCGATTGAATTTTTTGCCAATATTCACCATTATTTTTGAAAGATTTACAGCTTCTTCATCGGTTTTCATAAATGCACCTTTTCCGCATTTAACATCTAAAACTATACAGTCTGCACCTGAAGCAATTTTTTTACTCATTATACTGGAAGCAACAAGAAATTTACTTTCAACGGTAGCAGTTACATCTCTTAGTGCGTATATTTTTTTATCGGCAGGAACTAAATTTCCCGTCTGACTCACTACACTACACCCGATATTTTTCACAATTTCAAAAAATTTTTCTCGTGATAGTGCAACATTCATTCCGGGAATAGACTCCAATTTATCTACGGTTCCACCCGTATGTCCGAGTCCTCTCCCTGACATCTTGGCAACTTTCACTCCACACGCAGCCACAACAGGAGTCACTATTAAAGTAGTTTTATCCCCTACCCCGCCGGTGCTGTGTTTGTCTACCTTTATACCTTCTATTTCCGAAAGATCCATAATATCCCCGGAACAAAGCATACATTCTGTAAATATTGCACATTCTTTTTCTGTCATACCATTAAAATAAACAGCCATTAAAAATGCAGACATCTGATAATCCGGAACTTCTCCATTTACATACCCGTTTATTAAAAATTTAATTTCTTCTTCACTTAGCTCTCTGTTGTCCCTTTTTGCGGCTATTATATCATAAATTCTCACTTAAAAACAAAACCCTTCTTTAAATATTCATCTGCGAAACAATTTTTACAATTTTGCTTGTTCCTAACCTGGATGCACCGGCTTCTACAAATTTTTCAGCATCCTGCAAACTGCCAATTCCACCGGCAGCTTTAATTTTAACATTATTACCTATGTTTTTGGAAAATAAAATTATATCATCAATAGTTGCACCAAATTTAGAAAATCCTGTAGAAGTTTTTATATAATCAGCTCCTGAATCTGTAATTATTTTACACATAGCAATTTTCTCTTCTTTAGTAAGCAAGCACGCTTCGATTATAACTTTTAATATTCTATTTCCACATATTTTTTTTAAATTATAAATTTCATTTTCTACTTTTTTATAATTTTTTTCTTTTAAATTTCCTATATTAATTACCATATCTATTTCATCAGCGCCAAGCGAAATGGCATTTTCGGTTTCATACATTTTCGTTTCACAAGTATTATACCCGTTTGGAAAACCGATAACCGTGCAAACAGCCAACTTATCACCCACATATTCTCTTGCACTCTTAACATGACAAGGTGCGATACAAACCGAAGCTACGTTGTATCGCATTCCCTCTTGACAAATTTTTATAATATCGTCCTCGCTTGCACTAACCGAAAGTAAAGTATGATCTACTTTAGAAAGAATTTCCTTAATTTCCATATATTTCTTACCACCTTGACATATCTTTATCTGGCGCCCTTTTCATAAGGAACACCGGCGGCCTTAGGAGCTGATGAACGCCCAACAAATATTATCAACATTGCGATAGTTAATATGTAAGGAATCATTGCCAAAACAGTAGAAGGAATATGAATGGCACCGCCACCTAAAATAATTACAAGAGCTTGGGAAAACCCAAATAATAAACATGCACCGTATGCACCTAAAGGACGCCATTTTCCAAATATAACCGCAGCAAGCGCAATAAATCCCTGCCCACTGATAGCGGTAGGCGAGAATTGAGAAACAACCGCAAGAGTAACTACTCCGCCGCCTAACCCTGCCAGAATTCCTGAAATAATTACACAAATATACCTTGTTTTATATACCGAAACTCCCAAAGTATCAACAGCAGCCGGGTGTTCTCCCATTGCTCTTATTCTAAGTCCCCATTTAGTTTGATAAAAAACAAATGATGTAATAACAACTGCCAAAACTGCAATTACAACACTGGCATCTACGCTTAAATTGCTAAATAATGTATTTTGAAAATATATAGGATCTATAACTTTAGGCAATTTTTGTGGAACCGGCAACGTCATTGTTGCTTTAAAAAAATACCTCGACAAAAACATGGCTATCCCAGGTCCTATTAAATTTATCGCAATTCCTGAAACTGTTTGATCAGCCCTACAAGTTATGGAGGCAACGGCATGAAGCAAAGCTAAAATGCCTCCGGCAACTCCTGCGCACAAAAGACCTATCCATGGATTTTGAGTAAAATATCCTACAGTAGCGCCTGTTAAAGCACCTATACTCATCATTCCTTCGATGCCGATATTTGTAATTCCTGACTTTTCAGATATTACTCCCCCTATTGCTGCCAGGGTAAGTGGAGCAGAATACATCAAAGTAATAGAAATTGCTATTAAAATTGTATTAAGCATGACGTCTTCTCTCCTTGTCTAAAAATTTATTTACCAGAATCGGAATTATAACCGAAAGCGCTACAAAGAAAACAATGGTTCCTATCATAATGTTGACTATTTCCGAAGGAGCACCAATTTTAAACTGCAAAGTTTGACCGGCGTAGATAAGTGCGCTAAACATAAGTCCTGCAAAAACACAGCCAATAGGCGAACTACCGGCTATAAGCGCCACCGACATGCCATTAAATCCGTAATTTTCAAAAACAGACAGCACGTGAATAGCCGGAGCTGACGAACCACTAATCGCCAATGCACCCGCCAGCCCGGAAAGTGCACCTGAAATAATCATTGTATAAATTATATTTCTGCTTACATTTATTCCTGCATTTTTGGCTGCATCAGCATTAAGACCACATGCACGAAATTCAAACCCTTTGCTCGTTTTATATATAACCATCCAAACGATAATTGCCATTAAAACAGCAATCAAAAAATTAAAATTAAAGTCCGTTTTAAGTAGAATATCATTTAAAACAGGATTGCTTTTTAAAAATTGTCTGCCTTGGTCGGAAAATTTCCAGTCGTACAAAAAAAGTGTCAAACCGGAATTGTTTATAAAATATGTACCATCACTATCGGGTTTATGAAAGCGTTGTGAATTTGCAACATAATTGCACAAATAAAGTGCAATCCAGTTAAGCATTATGCTGGTTATTACTTCATGAATGCCAAATCGAGATTTTAAAAATCCTACTATTCCGCCAAAAATTGCTCCCGCAAAAACACCGGACAAAATGACCAGCGGAATCTGAACTATCGGATGAAAATTAAATATAATTCCAACTAAAGTAGAGGCGATCGTGGCAACTATATATTGCCCCTCAGCACCAATATTGAAAAGTCCCATCTTAAACGCAAATGCAACACTCAGCCCCGTTAAAATTATAGGTGTACTCTTCAATATAACATTAACTATGAACTTGGGACGAGAAAATATTGCATTGAACATAACCGCCATAGATTGCGATGGATTATATCCTGTAATAAACAGAATCAATGACGCTACTAAAAATCCAAAAAAGACAGCGATACACGTACGCATGAAATACGACTTTAATATTTTAGCTATTTTGTGCGTCATTTTCCTTACCTCCTGCCATTAAAAGGCCCACATTTTGTTCAGTTGCTTCTTCCTGATCAAATTCACCGACGATTGTACCATCATAAATTACCGCTATGCGATCTGAAACATCCAAAACCTCATCTAACTCCAAAGATATAAGAAGAATCGCCTTTCCTTCATCTCTCAAATCTATAAGCGTCTTATGAACATATTCTATCGCACCTACATCCAAACCACGAGTCGGTTGGATGGCAATTAACAAATCGGGAGAATTCGCTATTTCTCTTCCTATAATCAGCTTTTGCTGATTTCCTCCGGAAAGATTCCTTATCTTAGTGTATTTACAGTCAATAGGGCGAATGTCATATTTCTCTATTAAACCATCAGTAAATTTATCTCTCTCATCATAATTTAAAAATCCTCTAACATTAAAAGGAGCTTCCCGATATTTTTCTAAAATTGCATTATCGGCAACAGACATTTCTAAAACCGACCCATAGCGATGCCGATCTTCATGAATTATAGAAATTTTATTATCTATAACATTTCTCGTAGTAGTATTTTGGATTTCTTTTCCATTTATAAGAATTTTGCCGGATTCTACCGGAAGACTGCATATAATCGCTTCTACCAATTCTTTTTGCCCATTGCCATCAACTCCGGCTAAACCATATATCTCGCCTTTTCTAAGTTTCATGGATAAATTTTTTATGGTATCTATTCCACGCTCGCTTTTAACATTCAGATTTTTTATTTCAAAAACCACATCACCGGGTACGGCTTTTTCTTTTTCTACAAGTAACTTAACTTTGTGACCTACCATTTTTTCAGCAAGGCTTTGTTCACTTTCATCACTTACACTAACACAATCAATAAATTTACCTTTACGAATAATAGTGCACTCTTTTGAAGATTTTTTAATTTCTTTCAATTTATGGGTAATTATTATGATAGTTTTTCCGTCTTTTTTCAAATTTTCTATTACTTCCAAAAGTTCATCTATTTCTTGAGGAGTGAGAACAGCTGTAGGTTCATCCAGAATCAAAATTTCAGCTCCTCTGTAAAGAGCCTTCAATATTTCAACTTTTTGTTGCATTCCAACAGAAATATTTCTGATTTTCTTTTTTAAATCTACCTTCATGCCATAACGCTTTATTATTTCTATTACTTGCTTTCTGGCTTTTCTCATGTTTATAATACCGAATTTATCGGTAGATTCATTTCCTAATATAATGTTTTGAAGAACAGTGAATTTTTCAACCAACATAAAATGTTGATGCACCATACCTATTCCATGAGAAATGGCAGAACTTGGATTTTTTATATACACAGGCTCTCCGTTTAAATAAATAGTTCCTTCATCAGCACCATACAACCCGTAAAGAATATTCATCAATGTACTTTTTCCTGCACCATTTTCTCCTAAAATTGCATGAGTTTCTCCTTTTTTAACATCTAAATCCACGGATCTAAGGGCTTGAAATTTTCCAAAATATTTACTTATACCACGCATTTGCACGGCATACTCTTTGCTAATTTCCACTATAATCCTCCTTTCAATATATCTTCAAATTTTTAATTCGGCGAGATCTTTTATAAATTTATCGTAATCCGATTTTGTGCCCGGGGGAATAATAGTTCCGTCCGCCAACTTATCCTTAACTTTAAGAACAGATGCATAAACTTCAGGCTCCATATTTGGATTATTTTCAGGTATTCCGACGCATTCCTCTTTTATTCCATAGGAAAAAGTTTTTCCTCCAATTTCTTCCCCATTAAGCGCTTCCTTAGAAATAAGATTTACAGCTTTACCCACGTCCTTTATTGCAGAAGTAAGGACGTTTTTTGGAGCTAAATAAGATTGATCCAAGTCTACACCGATAGCAAATTTTCCGGTTTCTTTGGCAGCTTCGATAACTCCTACCCCTGCTCCGCCGGAAGCGTGAAATATAACATCACATTCATCGAACATCTTCATGGCTATAGCCTTGCCTTTTGCAGAATCAGTAAAACTTTCGGCATACTGAACTCTCACGTTTACTTCTTTCCCCAGCTTTTTGGAAGCATAAGCAACTCCGGCCAAGTATCCATACTCAAACTGATCTATAACAAGACCTTTTATTCCGCCTATAAATCCTACACAATTAGTTTTTGTGGTCATCGCAGCTATGTATCCAACCATAAAGGACGATTCCTGAGATCTAAATACCGCACATGCTACATTGTCCGGAATTTTTTCACCATATGTAAAATCGGCTAAAGCATATTTCAGTTCAGGATTGGTTTTTGCTGCTAATTCTATGGTATCCGCCAATTTATAACCTATTCCCCATATCAAATCTGTGTGTTCATCGGCTAGCTTATCTATATTAATTAAAAAATCCGAAGTTTGAGGACACTCAACATAACTCACACGAGAGTTTGTTTCGCTTGCAAACTGCTGCATTCCTTTCCACGCAGATTCCTGAAAAGACTGATCATTTATTCCGCCACCATCGGTAACCATGGAAACCGAAAATCTGGCATCATCTTCAAGACCTGTGTGCAGTTTAAAACCCGATCCGACTGCAAACCCAACCAGGCATAAAGCGGCTGTTATTGACATGCCCAAGACAATTTTTGGAATTAAATTTTTCATATTTTCCCCCAAATCACAATATGAATAATACAATTTAATCTATAATATTTAATAATTTTATTTAGTTGCTGTTTTTAATGCTAACTTAACCATATCACAGAATCCCACTTGACGTTCTTCAGAAGAAAGAGATAATCCACGAAGAGGACAATCTGAAATGGTAAGTAAACATAACGCCTTCTTACCGGCTCTTGCGGCGTTCATATAAAGCGCAGCCGCTTCCATTTCAACTGCAAGAACTCCCATTTTTTCCCATTTTGGTAAAATTTCTTTGCTACTATAAAATACATCTGTAGAATAAATATTTCCCACAAAAGTTCTCGAACTAATTTCCTTTGAAAATTTTTGAGCTCTACTAAGCAACTCAAAATCTGCAATAGGCGCAAATGTCCCGTTCAATTCATATTGGGAAGCGTAATTGGAATCCGTGCATGCCCCCATAGCAATAACTATGTCTTTGAGGTTAACTTCATCTTTAATCGCTCCTGCACTTCCAATCCTTATAATAGATTCTACGTTATAAAAATTAAAAAGTTCATAGGAATATATCCCCATCGAAGGCATACCCATGCCGGCGCCCATAACAGATACTGTCTTACCATCATATTTTCCCGTAAAACCAAACATGTTTCTGACCTTATTGAAACATTCAACGTCAGTTAAAAAATTTTCAGCTATAAACTTAGCTCTCAAAGGGTCTCCCGGCATCAAAACTACATCGGCTATATCACCTTTTTTGGCCTCTATGTGAGGAGTAGGTACGTTACACATAAACAACTGTGAACAAATTAAACTTTTAGTGTCAAAAAAGTTAAATTCGTCCATATTCACCACCTTTATAAGAATAAATTAGAGTAATATACTCAATAACTCAAAATAATTCACAAATTAGTATATATATTTGAATGTTTCATATTAAATATAACAAAAAATTTCTTTTTTCATTTACGGTTTCTTAACTTGATTTTCACAATTGGATTGTAGCATTTTGGGAAGCATTTTGTCAAGAAGTTCTGCGGATTTTTGTATAATAGGCCCGCCGCAAACCACACAAAAAAGAGTAATAATCCCTACTGTTCCACCCAAAAGCCATCCAAAAAGCAATGTCAAACCATCCAAGATAATTTTAATAAGCCTAAATGACAAATTACATTTCTTTGACAGTATCACTGCAAAAGCTGTCCATGGGTCTATTCCTATATCTATGCTCATAAATCCGCCCAAGCCTATAAAACAAAACACACATCCTATCAAAGAAATTCCTATCTGATAAACAAATATTGGGGGTATATTCAACAAATTATAAATCCATATGCCCAGATCTATAAAATTACCTAAAACCATCAAATAAATAACAGTGCCAATGCTTATGTACTTAAATAAATATCCAATTATTTCAGAAAACCCCTTGGCCTTGTTAACTTTTGCAGAAACAAATGAAAAAATAAGAATTAATGATATTAAACTGAAATTCAGCACGCTGGCCGTAAGTCCTACACTCACATTAAGAGCCTTGCTAAGTCCATCATAAAAAACCGTTATAGGATCTGCTCCTTGAGATGTGGCAACGTTAAGCCCACAACCTATCCCCAATAAAATTAAGCTTAGTGTACAAATTATTATTTTTTTAATCCATAATATTAGGTTTTGACTATTTATTTTCATTTTTTACAACCTCTTCCAAAAACGATTTTCCTCTAAATTTTTCATCAACTTCCAGATATCTCAAAATTGTAGCTCCTGTATCATAAAAGCCCAATCTTGTATGAAGATTTATCCCGCTTTGTATTTTTTCACCATAAATAATCATAGGAGTATATTCACGAGAATGGTCAGTGGAAGTTGTTGTCGGATCACACCCGTGATCTGCAGTTATAATTAAAATATCATCGGGACGAAGTTTATCGCAAATCTCCGGAATTTTTGAATCAAAGAAAGATAATGCGGCTGCATAGCCGTCAACGTTGTTTCTGTGACCATAAAGCATATCAAAATCCACCAAATTCACAAAACAAAGTCCTTCAAAATCTTTATCCATAACTTTAAGCATTTTGTTTATTCCGTCTTCATTTCCTTGAGTTAAAATTTTTTCAGTTACACCGCTTCCGGCAAAAATATCACTTATTTTCCCAATGGCAATAACATCTTTTTGGCTTTCTTTAATAAAATCAAGCATAGTTTTTTCAGGAGGAGCAAGTGCAAAGTCGTGACGATTTGCCGTACGCACAAAATCAGGGTATTCTCCAACAAACGGCCTTGCAATTACTCGTCCTACCGCATGATCTCCCTTTAAAATATTTCTTGCAATTTTGCAATACTCATACAATTTTTCAATCGGCACAATATCTTCATGAGCGGCAATTTGAAATACGCTGTCTGCGGAAGTATAAACTATCAATTTACCTGAATCTATACTTTCTTTTCCAAATTTTTTTATAACTTCCGTACCGGAATAAGGTTTATTGCAAAGAATATCTTTTCCTGTTTTACGTTTAAATTCATCAATCACTTCACTAGGAAATCCATCAGGATAGGTCGGAAGAGGCTTTTTTGATTCGACTCCGGCAATTTCCCAGTGGCCTATTATAGTATCTTTTCCTTTTGAAACTTCTTCCATCCTGGCAAAACTTGCAGTCGGTGCCGATTCGTTTTCTGAATAATCCATTCCGTCTATATTAAATAGTCCCATTTTTTTCAAATTCGGCACACTAAAATTTTTGTTGTAATAGCAAGCTTTCATAGTATTACTTCCTGCGTCACCGTATTCGGCGGCATCGGGCATTTCGCCTATTCCAACACTATCCAAAACAATTAAAAAAACTCTTCTCATATTATTATTTCCTTTCATCCCAAAGTAAGCTGTTCGCAAGTTGTATCTTCGTCAGATAAAAGCTTTCCGGAAGCAGGTATGTTTTTTGCTCGATAATTTTTTTCATTAAAAAAGCTTCCGGGTATATATTCTTCAATTTTTATAAGTTTGTGACCCTTTTTTTGCTTCATAACTGCTACGCCCTGAGTATTTTTTGTTTGTTTTAAATTTATCATCGAAGAATTAAAAATCAGAACTTTTCCGGAAGAAGATGTAAGAAGAAAATCTTGATCCTGATTTTTATAAATTGCATATACAAGATCATCTTTTTCACTATAGGCCTTTATAAGCTTTTTTCGATTGGTTTTTGTGTAATAAGACTTCATCTCGACTTTAGACACTTTGCCGTTTTTAAAGAAAAACAACATAAATCCGGAATAATCTGTGGTTATGGCAACACAAATCACTTTTTCACCCTTTTCAAAAGATAAAAACGCCGGAATATATTCCCCCATTACACTGGATTTAGTATCAGGAAACGTATAAGCTCGTGCTTTATACACTTGACACTTGTCTGTAAAAAACAATAATTCAGAGTGATTACTCCCAGAAATTTCCTGCATAATTTCGTCTTCGTTTTTCAATTTTTGTTCGGAATTCATCTTCAAAGACTGCAATGTTATTTTTTTGAAATACCCTTCTTTAGTCAAGAAAAATTTTACGGGATAATCAGGTACTATCTCTGACTCTTCATATTCCCGAGCATCTTCGGAATAGATAAGCAAACTTTTTCGAGGGTTGGCGTATTGCTTGCAAACTTCTTTCAATTCATAGATGATTATTTCATAGATTTTATCTTTAGACGCCAAAATATCTTCAAGTTTCCGAATTTCGTTCTTAAGACTGTTTATCTCTCCTGTTCTTTTGAGAATATATTCTCTGTTTAAATGGCGAAGCTTTATTTCGGCAACATACTCCGCTTGAATTTCATCAATGTCAAATCCTTGCATTAAGTTCGGCACAACCAGCTGTTCTTGCTCGGTTTTCCTTATAATAGAAACCGCTTTATCTATATCAAGCAAAATTTTTTCCAGCCCCTCGAGCAAATGGAGCTTCTCTTTCTTTTTATTTAAATCAAAACAAGTACGGCGACGAATGCACTCCGATCTAAATTCAACCCACTCTTCCAGTATTTCACGAATCCCCATAACTCTTGGAGTTCCACCTATAAGAATGTTAAAATTACAAGAAAATGTATCCTCTAAAGTAGTAAGTTTAAAAAGCTTCAGCATTAATTTTTCAGGATCTACCCCACGTTTCAAATCGATAGTAATTTTCAGGCCTTCAAGACCGGTTTCATCACGAACATCTGAAATTTCCCTTATTTTCCCGGATTTCACCAGCTCGGCAATTTTTTCGATTATAACTTCACTGGTTGTAGTGGGGGGAATATTTATTATATCTATACAATTATATTCCTTATCATACCTATACTTTGCTCTAACTTTAATACCCCCTCGCCCGGTTTCGTAAATTGAATTTATTTTTTCTTTATCGTAAATTATCTCCCCCGAACCAGGAAAATCCGGAGCTATCAAAGTTTTGGATATGTCACAATTTCTATCTTTTATATATGCTATCGTAGTTTCGCAAACTTCCTTTAAATTAAAAGGGCATATCGAGCTCGCCATTCCGACCGCTATACCGGTGTTAGAGTTAACAAGAATAGAAGGAAACGTGCAAGGAAGCAAGGAAGGCTCTTCTAACGTATTGTCGTAGTTAGGGACAAAATCTACGGTATCTTTGTCTATATCTTTAAAAAGTTCCTTGCAAATATTTTCCAATTTGGCCTCTGTGTATCTTGATGCGGCACAAGCCATATCTCTCGAATAAAATTTCCCGAAATTTCCTTTTGAATCCACATAAGGGTATAAAAGAGCTTCATAGCCCCTGCTCATTCGAACCATAGTATCGTATATAGCACTATCCCCATGAGGGTTAAGCTTCATGGTTTGGCCGACTATATTCGCTGATTTGGTCCTTGCAGAACCCAACAGACCCATTTTATACATAGTAAAAAGTAATTTTCTGTGAGATGGTTTAAAACCATCTATTTCGGGAATAGCTCTGGATGTTATGACGCTCATGGCGTACGGCATATAATTTTTTTTCAGAGTATTTACTATTTTTTCTTCAACGACTTCTCCGGCATTATAAATAAAACCGCTAACATGAGAAGTTTTTGAGGAACTTTCTTTTATTTTTTTTCCGGACTTCATTACAGTACTTCACCACCTTTAACTTATATCCAAATTATCGATATACAAATGTCCGTTTTCAATTATATAATTTTTTCTTCCGGCAAGATCTTCGCCCAACAATATATCAAACATTTTTGAAGTACTTTGAGCATCTTCGGGCATTACTTTTATCAGCCTCCTGGAATCCGGATTCATTGTTGTGAAATTCATCATATCAGGTTCATTTTCCCCAAGACCTTTCGATCTCTGAATTGTGTATTTTTCTTGCCCTATTTTATTTATAAACTCTTCTTTTTCTGAATCATTATATGCAAAATATGTTTCGTTTTTTGTATTAATTTCATATAAAGGCGATTCTGCTATAAAGACTTTGCCCGCATCTATAAGCTTAGGAGTAAGTCTAAAAAGCATCGTAAGCAACAATGTTCGTATTTGAAATCCATCCACATCAGCATCTGTACAAAGAATAATTTTATTCCATTTAAGAGCTCCCAAGTTAAAAGACGACAGGTCTTTTGCGGTTTTAGACGTTTTGACTTCGACTCCGCATCCAAGAACCCTTATAAGATCGGTTATAATCTCACTTTTAAAAATCCGATTATAATCTGCTTTTAAACAGTTAAGTATCTTACCCCTTATAGGAATAATGGCTTGAAAATCCGGATTTCTGGCTTGTTTACAAGCCCCCAGAGCCGAATCGCCCTCAACAATAAAAAGCTCTCTTTTGTTTACGTCTTTGCTTCTACAATCAACAAATTTAGCAACTCGACTTGCCATGTCCATGCTTGTTGTGAGTTTCTTCTTCAAATTCAAACGTGTCTTTTCGGCATCTTCACGACTTCTTTTATTGATAAGAATTTGATTTCCGATTTTTTCTGCATCGTTTGGATTTTCAATAAAATAAACTTCCAAATTCTTTTTAAGCGCAGAAGTAAGCGCCTCTTGAATTCCCTTATTGGTTATTGATTTTTTTGTCTGGTTTTCATAAGAAGTCATAGTAGAAAATGAAGAAATAATAACCGTGAGAGAATCTTCGATATCTGAAAAGCTTATTTTACTTTCGTTTTTTGTATATTTTCCACTGTTCTTTAAATAAGAATCTATCTGCGAGGTAAAAGCACTTCTAACAGCTCTCTCAGGGGCTCCGCCATGCTCAAGAAAACTGGAGTTATGATAATATTCAGCGGCATTTGATTTATTGGAAAACGCAATCGCCATGTCAGCTTTTAACTTGTAAAATGGCTTATCTTCTCTATCTCTGACATTAGTTTCCAAGTGCCAACTTTGAATCGGAGTAAGATATTCGTCTTTTAATAACTCTGCGGCATAATCGGTTATTCCGTTTTGATATATGAATTCTTTTTCGGTGAATTCAGAATTTTCATTTTGATACTTGAGTAGAAACCTTATACCCGAATTTACAACGGCTTGACGCTTTAAAATGTCTTCAAAATATTCAATCGGAATAGAAATGTCTGTAAAAACTGCCAAGTCAGGCTTCCACTTTATTTTTGTTCCGGTATCTTTCTTTTTATACTCTTCTTTTTGAAGTCCACCAACATTTTCTCCTTTTTCGAAACGAAGTGTATAAATAAAGCCGTCACGCTTAATTTCTACGTCCATATACTCCGAAGCATATTGCGTAGAGCACAGACCCAAACCATTTAAACCAAGCGAATACTCATAATTCTGCTGATTTAGATTATTGTACTTACCTCCCGCATAAAGTTCACAAAAAAGCAATTCCCAATTAAATTTCTCTTCTTTTGGATTGAAGTCGACGGGAATTCCTCTTCCTTTATCTTCTATTTGGATAGAATTGTCTTTATATCTGGTCACTTTTATTATATTTCCGTGGCCTTCTCTGGCCTCATCAATTGAATTTGAAAGTATTTCAAAAACAGAGTGTTCGCACCCTTCTATACCATCTGAACCAAAAATAACACCGGGTCTTTTCCTTACTCTATCGGCTCCTTTTAGCGAAGATATGCTGTCATTTCCGTACTTGTTTTTACTCAAAACTATATCTCCTTATATATTTATTTTTAAATCATATTTATTATTAACTAATTTATACAATTAACACATCACTGAAGAACGTACAATTCATAATTAAGTATGTTTTATTATACACCATAAAAAAGCTTGGGTCAAACCTATAAAAAAATAGAAAATTTTACCTGATAAAATTTACAAACTAAAAATCCGACCCCCGGATTAAGAAGTCGGATTTTTCTTACCATAAATTATTTTATAAGACGTGCAACTTGCTCAACAATAAAAGCAACCAATGTTGATGATAGTGCGACGACAACCAAACTTTGACCTATATACGAAAGTACAATCGCTGCCAAAACAGCTATACTTGCCGACAATATATTTCCGGTAGAATTGGTAAACGCCTCCGGGAAAACCATTGAAGTAAGAACTGCGTAGGGAATGTACTCTAAAAATGATTTTACAAATACATTTTTTATTTTATTTTTGCAGAAAAGTATCGGAATAACTTTTACTCCCAGCATCACCGCCGTCATAGCAAAAATAGCATATATAAATTTCTGAGAATCCATTATTCTTTAACCTCCTTTATCTCGTCGGCATCGTCTTTAATGGGAAATAAAAGCGCACCTATGAGCGAAGTTACAATAGCACAAATGATTATTATCCATGAGTTATCGAGAAAACTCTTAATTACAGGTATACACTCCATTATAATACTCAAAACCAACGCAATACAAACCACCGTTAAAACAGGGCGAGATTTTTTTGCAGAGGGAACTATTATTGCTATAAACATGGCATACAACATAATTCCGAGTGCGGGTCTTATTGAAGCAGGAAGCAAATCCGTAGCTACAGCGCCAAGAACGGTTCCCAACAAAAATCCCAAATACGGTGATGTTCCAAGACCCAACAAATATGACGGTTCCAAAGTTCCTTTTTCTTTCATTGCGACTCCGAAAATTTCGTCCGTATTTAAAACACCAAACAAGACTCTCTGCCAAGTTTTCATTTTAGTATCAAATCTCTGAGCTATGGAAATAGCAAATAATATGTACCTACAATTAACAACGAATATTGTCAACGCATAAAGCCAAACTGCAGTTGTTCCACCTTTCAACAAGTTTATTGCAGCTTGCTGACCTGAACCTGTAAATAACATTACCCCCAAAAGTTCCGAAATTTCAACGCTCAATCCGGCCTGTATCGCCGAAATTGCACACGCCAGCGCAATCGGTATATAACCCAACGCTACAGGTATGCCGTCTTTGAACCCTTTCATGAATCCGCGAGTGGTCGTTTGCGGACTTGTGTTTGTCATGATTTAACCACGCCTCTCATTAATTTATTTAGAAGATAAAAATCCTTCTGATACTGGTATTACAGCTAACTTGTATATTACTATATACAATTCTGAAAATCAATAGTTTTTCTGTAATTTTCAGATATTTTCGTCTGATATGCCGGTGACTTCAGATTATTTTTAAAAAATCTTGACATAAATATTTCGAAGATATACAATATTTTCTTGTATTTCAAGCATATGCGTTTTCAAATAATTTTAAACCACACAGAAAGGAACCCGGATATTATGGATTGTATATTTTGCAAAATAATAAAAAAAGAAATCCCTTCTAAAATAATTTATGAAGATGACAAAATTTTAGTGTTTAATGATTTAAACCCCATCGCCCCTGTTCATGCACTAATAATTCCTAAAGCACATATTTCTTCCGCCAATGATATCACTTCTAATAATGTGGATATTATCGCCTATATTTTTTCAATAATACCTAAAATTGCCACAAAACTCGGCATAAATTCGGGATATCGAATAATAAATAATTGCGGAGAAAACGGAGGACAAAGTGTAAAACACATTCATTTTCATTTGGTAGGCGGGAAAAAACTTTCTTGGCCAAACCTATAAAATTTTAAGAAAGAAGAATCGAAAATGGTTGACAATAAGTTTTTTAGTATTGAAATCGCAGGCTGCAAAAGAGAATTGCCGTTTTGCGAAGTAAACAAAAATTTAGACATTGCCGCATTCATAATGTTCGGCGATACGGAAATAACCGAAAAATCTGCCAAAAAATTACTTGAAATATGCCCTGAATTTGATATTCTTATGACAGCTGAATCAAAGGGCATTCCATTATGCTACGAAATGGCTAAACAATGCGGAAAAAAATACGTCGTAGCTAGAAAGTCTCAGAAAATTTATATGAAAAATTCGATATATATTGAAGTAAAATCTATAACCACGGCAAAAAAGCAAAAATTGTATCTTTCCGAAAATGATTTTTTAGACATAAAAAATAAAAAAGTTTTACTGGTAGACGATGTCATAAGCACAGGAGAATCTTTGGCCGCACTGGAAAAACTTGTAGAAAAAGCGGGAGGAATAATCGCTTCAAGGGCATGTGTGCTGGCTGAAGGGCAATCATCCGAAAGAAAAGATATAATATACTTAGAAAAATTACCGCTATTTCCAAAATAAAATGGACAACACTTTGTAGCTTGATGTATAATTAAAGCTATAAAGTGTTTTTTTAAAGGAGTGAAAAATATGAAAAGGCCCCTGGCTTTAATAGGGATTTCTTATTTTTTTGCTCTAACGCTCATGACATTCATCCCTAATAATCTTTTAACTGTTGTTATAATTATCTTAGGAATATTTTCGTTGTTATCGATATTTTTTGTCAGAAAAAACAGAGTTCTTTTTATGACTTTTTCAACATTTTTAGCAGCAAGCATCATACATTTTGTAAATTTAAATAATAATATACTTCCCGCAGAAAAATGGAATGATTGCGAAGCGGTTGTAACCGGCGAAATTTGCGATAATGTCTTCAAAAAAAAATCTTCTTACTATTATATAATCAAGGTAAAAAATATAAACGGAGAAAATGTCCGTCCATTTAAAATAGAAGCCTCTTCCCCTCAACCAATCGAGTGCGAAACTTTAGATACAATTACCGCAAAAGCTTACCTATTTATTCCTCCCGAAAGCTCCGGCTTCAATTCAAAAATTCATTACAGATCTAAAGGTATATACTTAAAAGGTTTTTTGTTGAACTATGATAAAAATTTACATATAGAAGAAAGAAATAAAACTAATTTTAGATATTTTATTTTAAAAATTCGAAAAAAATTGCTTTCAGCATCTAAAGAAAATCTCCCTCCTGACTATGCTTCAGTTATAAATGGAATCATGCTGGGTGATAAAAATGATTTTCCTAAAAGAATAAAAAGAAATTTTGACATAATAGGAACATATCATCTGTTGGCTGTATCGGGCATTCACATCTCTATTGTGGCATTTTTTGTGTTTAAATTTTTAATATCTTTAAAAATTAAAGATAAAATTTCTTGCGTACTTACCGCAATTTTTGTAATATTTTTTGTGTTTATTGTAGGATTCACACCATCAAGCGTACGTGCGGGAATAATGATGATCCTATATTTAATTTCGTTATGTATAAGAAAAAACGTAGATGCTCTCACGTCCATTGGTATATCAGTCGGAATAATATGCCTATTTAATCCGAACTCGGCTATCGACATAGGACTATGGCTGAGCTTTTTATCTATATTATCCATAACATTATTCTATGATAAATTAAAAAACTATATATTGTCACTAATTCCTTCAAAATTCCACATTCCACCTATATATTTTTTAATAGCTAATTTTTCTGTAAGTATATGCTGTTTTTTATTAAATTTCCCGGTTTCTTCGTGGTATTTCAAAAAGATTTCAACCATTTCATTTGTTTCTAATATATTTATTATAATTCCAGTATCGGTTCTTCTTGCTTTATCTATGATTGTGAACATATTAACTTGTTTAAATTCTTATATTTTTAAATTTATAATTAAGCCTTTAACTCTAATTTGTTGCTTTATAATAAAATATATCGACTATGTATCGTACTTATTTGCTAAAATACCTAACGCACTCATAAGTACAAATTACGGCTATTTAAAAATAACCACATTTTTAATACTAATTTTAATTACAATAGTCATATTACTATCTTCAACGAAAAAAACGATTATCATAGCTTCTGCTATTTCCATAAATCTTATCATAATAGGCAATGTTTCATATAAATATTTCACTAAAAATATTACCACCTTGTCCGTCATTCCTTGCGGAGAAGGCCTGGCAGTAAGTATATCTAAAAATAGTCATAAGGCGTTTATTTTATCATCAACAGAAAAAACTTTTTTCGGACCTATAGAATATGAATTTTCAACATCAAACAGAAATTTTATTGATTATGTAAACATATCATCGAGCGATTACAGTAATATAGACGAATTAACAGATATACTAGACATGTATGATCCTAAAAATGTTATTATCGACGAAAAAAGTTCTTACATATATGAAAAAATAAATAAAAATACTAAAAAAATAATAAATAGATCTCAATCTAACACTAGTATTTTTGGAAATACCGAAATAAAAACTATAACTCAAAATAATCATACGTATATTTTTATTGAAATTGACAACGTTAAATTTTTGCTTACTCCGGAAAGCGGAAATGCTGATGAAATTCCCGAAAAATGGCGAACTGTTGATCTTTTTATTTGTGTAGGCCTACCACAAAATTATAAAAAAATAAATTTTAAAAATATTATAATTTCTGAATCTAAAAAAGCTTCTGAAATTTTTATTTCTAAACTGGCTGTTGATTATTCAAATATATTTTCCTTATATCATCAGGGAAATATTTATATAAATGTGAATTCAAATCACAAAAATTACCAAATCAGGAGGATTATGTAATTATGCCCAAACTCAGTTATGAACAATTTAGCAAGCGTATTGATTCCAAAAAAGTTGATCGGATATATTTGTTATATGGAGAAAAATATTTTTTAGATCATTTTGAAATTTCTATAAAAAATTTACTCTTAACTAATACTAATAACTATTTCAATAATATGATTTTTGATGGAGAAAACATCAATTTAAATGATTTAGAAAATGCAATTGATACTTTACCATTAAATTCTACTAAAAAATGTATAACTATTAAAAATTTTGCTTGGGAAAATCAAACTCCCGAAGATATTGAATATTTAATAGAAATTTTTTATAACATTCCTGAATATTGTACTATATTAATGATAGAATACCACAAAATAAATGGTTCAAAAAATATAAATAAATTTAAAAAAATAGAAAAAATTATAAACGAAAAAGGGATATCTTGTGAATTTGAAACAAAAAATCTTTCGATTGAAACTCAACTCATACACTGGGCCAAAACCGATTATAATAAAAATTTATCTATGAAACACGCAAAAATTATAAAAGAAAAATGTAAAAATTTAGATATTAATCATATATATAACGAATTAAAAAAAATTTGCAATTACGAAAGTCAAGAGAGTATAACACAAAATTCTCTTAATGTTATTTCAAATTTTTCCGAAGAAAAATCTATAATTTTTGATCTTCCTAAATCTATATTTTCAAAAAATATAAAAAAAAGCTTTGAAATATTAAATTCATTATTTAAAAATAAGGAAGACCCTATCGCAATATTAGCAGTTATATGCAGTGAATATATAGACTTATACCGAACAAAAGTTTTATCCCAAAAAAATAATGGCATATCGGAAATAATAGAAAAATTTGATTATAAAAACAAAGAATTTAAAATAAAAAATGCACAAAAAAAATGTAAAAATTTTTCAATAAAAAATTTAAAAAAATCACTAGAATATTTGCTGGAAGCAGATATTAAATTAAAAAGTACAAATTTAGATAAAAAATTAATTTTACAAGACTTAATAATAAAAATAAGTAAAGAATAGGCTCCCGATGAGGGAGCCAAAAATAAAT
>JBJEZK010000005.1:0-5391 GCA_051887355.1 Acutalibacteraceae bacterium | reverse complement strand
AAGCATTTTGTTCGGAAATCGAAAAAGCCGGATATTATGCTATGTTTTACTGTAATCTTAATTGGCTAAATAATTATCTTTTAAAGGATGAGCTTTTACCAAAATATGACCTTTGGTTTGCACAGTGGGGCACTAATTTCCCCTCTGTTTCGTGCGGAATATGGCAATATTCAAGTACGGGGAAAATTGACGGTATAGATGGAAATGTCGATCTCGATGTTTCTTACAAAAATTATTCTGAAATTATGAAAACTAGGGGATTAAACGGATTTGGCAAATCTAGCACTCCATTAACACCGAATTATTTTACTTACACAGTCAAAAAAGGCGACACTCTTTGGGCTATTGCTCAGCATTATCTTGGAAGTGGATATAAATATAAGGAAATTAAGGATTTAAACGCACTTAACTCTGATATGATTTATCCCGGGCAAACACTAAAAATACCGAAATAAAGGAGATTTATATGAATAAAGAAATTTCAAAAATGCTGATGGTGTGCGTAGTTTTAGAAGGAATTATTACATACATAAATAGTTTTTTCGTCGTAGGAGAGCCACATTATCAAATGATACTGAGTATAATTTTCGGAATATTTATATGTATGGCATACAAAATAGACTTGCTAAAATTCGCAAATATCAAAAGTGAAATACCCTACATAGGTTGTATCTTGACGGGAATACTTTTTTCACGAGGGTCGAATTATGTTCACGATATTTTGAAAATGCTTAATATAATTTAGAAGGTGTGGTAGGTATTGAATGAAATTCAGAAACATAAATTAATAATGCTAAAAAAGCAAGGCAGAAGTTATAAGGAAATAGCTTCTGCCTTTTCTATTTCAGAAAGCACGATAAAATCGTTTTTCAGACGGCAAAAATTAAAATCGAAAGAAGTTTATACAGTATGTAAAAATTGTGGGGCCGAATTAGAAAAAAGATGTGGTAGTAAAAAATTTTGTTCAGATTTATGTAGGTACAAATGGTGGAGAAAAAATGCAGAAGGCAACAGAAAATACTTAAAAATTAATGTTTGCAAGAATTGTAGTAAAAAGTTTAAAAGTTACGATAACAAAGATAGAAAATACTGTAGTCATGAGTGCTACATCAACGATAGATTTAAAAAGCAGAAAGGAAAATCCCTCTATGAAGAGCGAGTAATTTGAATCAGAAAAAGAGTACCGGTCTCGAATGAGCATAGTGAAAACTATGCTGAAAATGGGGTTAATAACAAAAAGTGAGTACGATAAAATTGATACCAAATTCTTAAAGAAATATGCTCCGATATTCGGCGGTTTATATCGATAAAATGGCTTGATACTGGGCTTTACAAGAGGTAATATGTAACTGCAAAAACAATTTAAAGGAGAGCAAGAATGCAAAGAGAAGTTTTAAAATTAAGTGGGCATAAAAACGTACCTCCTAAGAGAAAAAAAGTAGCTGCATATGTCAGAGTATCGAGCGGAAAAGATGCAATGATGCATTCATTGTCAGCTCAAGTTAGTTACTACAGTAAACTCATTCAGGATAATCCCAATTGGCAGTACGGCGGAGTTTACGCAGATGAAGCCCGGACGGGAACAAAAGATTCAAGACCTGAGTTTCAAAGACTTTTGGAAGATTGTAAGCAAGGAAAAATCGATATGATAATTACAAAGTCCATATCGAGATTTGCAAGAAATACACTGACAGTACTTGAAACTATCAGAGAACTAAGGAAGCTGGGAATAGATGTGTATTTTGAGAAAGAGAATATTCATAGCCTATCAGAGGAAGGCGAGCTAATGCTTACCCTCCTCTCTTCTTTTGCACAGGAAGAAAGTTTATCTGTAAGTGAGAACTGCAAATGGCGAATCAGAGATAAGTTCAAGCAAGGAATATCCACAAATTTTAAGATGTTAGGATATGAACTTAAAAATAATCAAATAACTGTTATTCCAAAAGAAGCGAAGATAGTAAAAATGATTTTTCGGGATTATCTAAACGGAATGGGAATAAATGCGATTGTTCGCAAACTTCAAGATAAAGCTATACCCACCAAAGTTGGTGGAACATGGCATGAAAGCACAGTCAGAAAAATCCTTAAGAACGAGAAATATACAGGAAATTTACTACTTCAAAAAACATTTATTTCTAATCATATAACTAAAAAACAGCTTAAGAATAAGGGGCAATTACCGATGTACTACGTAGAGAGCAATCACGAAGCGATTATTGATGCCGATACTTTTCAAAAAGTGCAATACAAGATAAAAAAGCAAGCAAAACATAACAAAGCTACCAACAGCTCTAAAGAATACGCTTTCACTCAAAAAATTGAATGCGAACTTTGCGGTAAAAACTATAGAAGGAAAATCTCTGCGAGTGGTACGAAATATGAAAAGCCGATATGGATTTGTGCTACATTTAACAGCTATGGCAAAAAGTACTGCCCTTCAAGTAGAATTCCCGAAGAAACAATCAAAAAGCTATCTTGTGAGGTGCTTGGTATTACAAAGTTCGATGAACAAATATTTAAAAACAGAGTAAATAAAATCGTTGTTCCAAACAAGGGTAACCTTAAGTTTATTCTTAATGATGGTAATGAAGTCTTGAAAACGTGGGATTACCCTTCAAGGAGAGATTCTTGGACTGAAGAAATGAGACAAATGGCTAAAGTGCGTCAAGAAAGGATGATACAAAGTGAGCATGGCACGAGCAGTAATTGTAATTCCGGCAACGCTTAATTTATTTACAAATACCTCAATATTAACACCTATCAGGCGAAGAACAGCGGGATATGCAAGAGTATCCACAGATAACCAAGAACAACTTTCAAGCTACGAAGCACAAGTCGATTATTACACGAGGTATATAAAATCCAAGAGTGAATGGGAGTTCGTTGGGGTTTATACTGACGAAGGTATAAGTGCTACCAATATCAAAAAACGTGATGGCTTTAACAGAATGATAAAAGACGCACTTGATGGAAAGATAGACCTCATTATTACAAAGTCAGTTTCAAGGTTTGCGAGAAACACAGTAGATACACTTACCACAGTCCGTAAGCTAAAAGAAAAAGGTGTGGAAGTTTACTTTGAGAAAGAAAATATCTATACGCTTGATTCTAAAGGTGAATTGTTAATTACTATCATGAGTTCACTCGCACAAGAAGAATCAAGGTCAATAAGCGAAAACGTAACGTGGGGTCAGAGGAAAAGATTTGCCGATGGTAAAGTAAGTCTTCCTTATAAACATTTCTTAGGTTATGAAAAAGGAGAAGATGGCGTGCCAAGGGTTATAGAAAGCGAAGCTAAGATATTGCGACTGATATATTGACTGTTTCTCGAGGGAAAAACTATATCTGCCATTTCAAAGCATTTAACAAACGAAAACATACCCACTCTATCGGGAAAGAAGAAATGGACTACAAGTACAATCAGAAGTATTTTAACTAACGAGAAATACAAAGGCGATGCCTTACTTCAGAAATGTTATACGATTGATTTTCTTACAAAAAAGAGAAAGAAAAACGAAGGTGAAGTACCACAGTATTATGTAAAAAACAGTCATGAGGCTATCATTTCTCCCGAAGTTTTTGATTTAGCTCAAAATGAGCTTAAAAACAGAGCAAAAGGAAATTTTAATCATAGTTCGGTAAGTCCATTTTCAAGTAAAATTATATGCGGAGAATGTGGTGGTTTTTATGGATCAAAAGTATGGCATTCAAATGACAAGTATAGAAAAGTGATATGGCAATGCAACAACAAATTTAAAAACAAAAATAAATGCAAAACTCCTCATTTGACCGAGGAACAAATAAAAGAAGAATTTGTAAAAGCGTTCAATAACTTAATCAGCAATAAAGATGAAGTCATAAAAGATTGCGAAAACACAGTTTTAAACCTTATAAATACTGAAGATATATACAGCAAAATATCAAAGCTTCAGGAAGAAAGCGAAATTATAGTAGAGTTAATGAAGAACCTGATATATGAGAATTCCAGAAAAGTTATGAACCAAGATGAATATAACAAAAAATACGATTCTTATACTGAGAAATATGAAAAAATCAAGAGCGAATTATCGAAATTAGAGGACAAAAAACAAGATCTAAAAGTTCGTAGAGACAGACTCAAGCTATTCATTGAAAATTTAAAAAGTAATGACAAACTGATAGACGAATTTGATGAGAGACTTTGGTATGTGTTGGTAGATAAAGCTATAGTTTATGAAGATGGAAAGGTAGAGTTTAAATTTAGAAATTCAAATTAAATATGATGTTTGTAGACAGATAGCGGATTATATTGCAGTAAGAAACTATGGTATAATCCGTTTTTTGCTTTTTATGGTAATATATACTTGATTTACCGAAAAGTTAGAGTTTATATGTGTTACATGGGTTTTGATACTCAAAAAATAATCCAAAAGGAGACTTTAAATGAATATTTTTCAAAATCGTGACAGATTTTTTGGTAAACCAAATTTTATAAGTATTCATGGTAACATGGATGAATTCTGGAAATTGGCAAACAAGATAAAATCAGAGCTTGGTGATAAAGGATATTATTTAGATAAATATCTAAATGTGATATTTGAAATGCTTGCAGATTTAGATTTAGCCACTGCTTCTTCGGTAGCTATGACATTTGCTGGGGTATTCTTGCAGACTGCTATATCGTTTGCGGAGATGATGAGGATTTAATAAAGAAAAAAGAAAAAAGTATATTCTTTGAAATTGTAAAAAAATATATTGACAGCCACCCGGTAAATTTTAGAGAAGAACATACTAAGTTAGAATTTTATGCAGAAAAAATAATACTTGAAAATCTCGAAAAGATACATAAAGAGTTTAAAAGACAATATAAAAACAAAGTGCTAATGAAAATCGACTATCCCGTAGCAAACAGTTATTTCCAAAAAATATATTCTATCGTAGGAGAAGAAAAAATGGAGGATTTTAATAATGTTATGGCAGAAGCGTTTGTTTTTGAGGGGGCTGGATTATTGGCTTCACAGCATTCTGTGGTACGTGCGGTAGGAATGTTACTCTATCGTGACCCTGAAAGCTCTAAGCAAATTTATCAGTTGATGATGAAATAGTAAAGTTTTTCAAGTTATACTTTCTTCATACAAATATAAAAATCTGTATGAAGAAAGTTGATTCTTTTTTATTGATTTGACAACCGTGCTAATTATGTTTATAATAATAGCACGGTTGTCAAAATAAGAAGGTGAGTATAATGTCTTTTAAAGAGAAACTAAAAAAACTTTTCAAAGCTTCATCGGGTATTCTATCTACAGAAGAAGTCGAGGCAGCCGGTATTCCACGTCAATATTTATGGATCTTAAAAAACGAAAACGAAATTCAAATGATATCCAGGGGTATCTATGCTTCGAATGAGGTGTT
>JBJEZK010000004.1:0-5837 GCA_051887355.1 Acutalibacteraceae bacterium | reverse complement strand
AGCAGGCTTACTGGAAGTCAGAGAGCAACCAGCAGGCTTACTGGAAGTCAGAAAGTAGGCTGTCAGTCCGCTCCGTCCTTCCAGTTGACTGCTTCACCATTTCCTATGCTATGTATTCCAACACAACCTTTTCTTTATCTCTCATCATCACAGTAAGAGAAGTCAACAAGAAGCCATTAAACTTACTGGAAAACAGTTAAGGCTGTCAGTCCGCTCCGTCCTTCCAGTTGACTGCTTCACCATTTCCTATGCTATGTATTCCAACACAACCTTTTCTTTATCTCTCATCATCAAAGCAAGAGAAGTCAACAAGAAGCCATTGAACTTACTGAAAGACAGTTAAGGCTACCAGTCCACTCCGTTCTTCCAGCTGACTACATCACCATTTTCTATTCTTTTCTCCCCACAAACAACTTTTTTCTTCCTAAAAAAAAACTCTACAACAAATCCTATACAACTAAGAAATTATACAAAATTTACCATACTAAACACTCTATATATTCCAAGTAGACTATGTAAATAAATGTAAAAAAGGGGGGGGTCTATAAATAAAATACTTACTACAAAATTTTTGCACTTTTTGACACCCCATTTTTTAAATATCGTTTAACTTGTCTTACAGAAATATTGAAAATATCGGCTATTTCCTGCTGTGTTTTATCTCCATTAGCATATAAATTCCTAACTTGAATAGCCAAAAATTCAGATTTATCAAAATTCTTTAAAACAGTTTTTACTGTTCTTATACTACAACCGACTTCATCAGCAATCTGCTGACAAGTTTTTCTTTGGATAGCTAACTGAAATATCTTCTTATTTCTCTCTGCTTTATCAATCTTTGGTTTATATGTTGACATTTCTCTATATCTCTCCTGTTCTTCCTCTGATAATCCTAATATCTCAAAAAATGTTTTGTTTGTAAATTTATATATATGCTTATCAACAGCTGCAACAACTGTTTTAAATTCAGATTCAGAATACTGATTTTTGAATGATTTATTCAATTTCTCTGTCAGTTCTAATGCCGATGAACGCTCCATGACCTGAACGCAAGCATTGTAGTAAAGAAATATTATTGCATTTCTGTGACCAACAACATCAAAATTATGAAACTTTACATAATCTTCAATATACTTAATTCGCTTAAAATGTAATGGTTTATAGTCATCATCAGAAACAGAATTATTATTTTTTTCATCAGAATGTACTGAATTCTGAACAAGATTAAATCTTTCAATTAAGTCATCTATTTTGTATGAAACATTATGTACAGAAACATCTATTTCATCTATGTATTTGTCTGAATTGGTATTATATGTAAAGGGCAGACGGAATAAACCTGACGCATTGCACGAAGATGTTCTGTCAACTATCAAATCAATATTTTCTTCCTTGCATATCTGTTCTAAAATATCACAAAAGTTATTAGCTGTTAATTTCCATAAAAATAATAATTTTGATGATATACTCTCAATATGTACCCAGAGCTGTACTCCACGCCCTGTTATTATTGTTGCTGTTGGATACGGAAACTTATCGTTGTACTTTGGTGTATCAAGTACTGATAACAAACGATTAACTTTACGAGCAAGGTCATAAGCACTGATATTTGGATTATGATTATCTAAATCAAATACAAAATTATCAGCTGAAAATAAATATTCTGTTCCTCTTCTGTCTGCATAAAAAGAATTTGATGTTATGTAATAATTGCAATTCTTATTAACAACAAAATTTTGCAACTGATTATAAAAATCTGAGGTTTTACAACAAAATACCTGCTTAAAAAAACCATTACAACTTATCCATAATTGTCTGCAACCCTCATATTTTTCTGATACTGGATAAACCTGATTAAAAAATTTTTCAATTTTCTGTACCTGACTTTTTCTATCGTTCTGAATCAATAACTTTGCTTTTTTTCTCTGCATTATTAATACTCAATTCCTTTCTGTTCTTCCCTCCTCGATATAAAAAATAAAAGTCATAGTTATTCAAAAACTACAACTTTACTTTAACTGTATTTAAAAATTTTTCTACAAAAAATTTTTTTGTTAATTTTTATGTCTTGCAATTTTATTTCCCTTATGTTATAATGAATTTCAGTAAAGAGTGCATTGCAATACATTACAGCTATTTCGAGTTAGTGTGTTTAACTTCGTTTTGGTACTTAGTTCAATGTCTGCAAACATAAACTAAGTGGTAGTGAATGCAATGCACTCACTGTTTTTACTATAACATATTTCACAAAATATTTCAAGGTCATTTTTCATAATGACCTTGTTTTTTATTATTTTCCATTCCGAGAAAATTATTATCTTTTCAGACAATATAGTTTTAATAATTTTTTAGATTTTCAGCATTGCTGAAAGTGTCTAAAAAATGGTATGTGTGTACACGCATGCGTTGCTTGCTAAAATAGAAAACGCTCTATTGTTTTTTTCTTCCAATAAGGGTTTTAGGGATTCCCTAAGTATGTTTTCTGAGAAATTCAAGTCTTAAATAAGACACTGAATTTCCAAAAAAAGTGAAAGTATACGTATACTTTCTATGCTTGCTACGCATACCCTGTAATTTATTTCCTAAAAAGGTTTTCTAAATTAGCAAGCAACGTATGTGGTCGCCCACATACAATTTTCAGACAAAAAAGTAAAACTTATTTTGTCTGAAAATTTATTTTTTGGGAAAAATCCCAACCCCTTTTAGTGAACAGAAAATAGAAAATAATATTTTTTAATTCGATGTTTTTAATTTTTTTTCTCTTTGTTTTTCAGAGCAAAATTTTCTCTTTGTAAAATATTTAACTGCTCTTGTAACTGAAAAATTTTTTCTGATTGTTCTTCATATTTTTTCTGATTTTTTTCTTTTTCGGAAAGTACTGCTTGTTTCAATTCAATTTCTGATTGCTGATTAATTACTTTGATTTTATATTCATAACTTTTCTTTTCATCATCAAGATGCTTTTCAATATCAGTAATTTTTCTGTTAAGCATTAATATCATATCATCTTTTTGCTTAATATCATTTTCAGATTTTTCAAATTTTAATTCTAAGTCTTTTATTTTCTGCTCCATAAATGATTGTTCTGAAACTTTCTCTGTTAAATTTTCAATTATTATTTGTTTATCGGACAAACTTTTATTTTTATCTTCTATCATTTCATCGCAAACTTTAAATTTATTTTTTAACTCTTGGTTCTCATTGGATAACTGCTCTATTGATTTCATTAACTCATCATTTCTTTTTTCATATTCAGCAATTTTTTCGTTAGTTGTTCTTATTTGTTCTTGTAAATCAAGTATTATTGTTTCTTTACTATCAAGCATATTTCTAAATTCAGAACGTATACGGTTATCAGCATTTGCATTAAGTTCCAACAAGTGAAGAAATGCTGATTGCAAACTTTGAAGATGTGATTCAAAATCTGTTATATCAGTTTCCAGTCCCTTGAGAACATTTTTACTCTCAGACAACTCATAAACTGTTAGCAGCTTGTCAATTAACTCCGCTTGATTAATCCCCAGTTCAGTTGATAATGCCTTGATTTTTTCTATATGCTCATCTTCTAAACGAGCAGAAAACATTGTTTTTGCCATAAAATCATTCCTTTCCATTAGTGTATTACATATGTAATACTTGTATTTCTTATGTAATACATCAATTTTAACATACATAATTCACATTGTCAATATGTAAAGTGACCGCCTCCACTAATCTCTGCAGATGGTGAAGGCGGTCACTCAAAATCTATGTGATTTCTTCTAAAATTTCATATATACTGTTATAATGCTTTCTGTTAGGAGACTTGCAAAGATATGCAAATCACTCCTTGATTTCTGCAATTACTGTTGCAATAACTCTTTTCAAAATATCATCTGGAACACTCTCGACAAAAGTATAACCTCTTGCATTTATATCAAGTGCTTTGATATGTTGACACAGAATACAACCTGTAGTTTGTGTTCTGTCATCTAACGGAATGTGCAGCGGAAACGATTTGAATCTGTTTGATGTATTACTTATCGGACAAACTATTGTCATATTAGTTTTTTGATTAATTATATTATTGCTTATAACAAGTGCAGGTCTGTATCCTGCTTGTTCATAACCAGCTTGTGGATTGAAATTGATTTTTATAATATCGCCTTGCTTTACCATACTTCTTCTCCTTGCGGAACACCCCAGTCATACTCTGAATCCGGAAAATCTCCTTGATATTCTGCAAACAATTTTTCAAGATTAATTTTTGGATAATCATTAACTTTTTTCTTCAAAATAATAGCATTATCTTTAATTTCAATGCTCAGAACTTCATCAATTGTCCAAGCAATCTCATCAAGCAAATATTTAGGAATACGAATACCTTGACTATTTCCCCACTTCTGAATTGTAGTTGTCATAAAATCAACACCTTTCTAAAACAAGTATATACTTAGTATATACTCATTCTGAAGATTTGTCAATATTTTCTCTCATATAATTCTTCAAATTGATGTATTACATAAGAAATACAAATATTACATATGTAATACATCAATTTAGCATAGGAAATTCACCTTGTTTAAAACATCATCAAAGATACAAAAAAAGGCGATTCCTTAAAGAACCACCTTTAATAATTTTACTGATTTTTATAGTCACTCACCCGACCAACTTTTATTTCAATATTGCTATTGAAACGGTGTCATAGCCGTAGATTTACTCTACCTCTGACGTAAAACATGAGTTTCGGATACGCTCTGAAAAATCAGAACCCTAAAGTGTCAGTCACACTAACAATAGCGACGTATCACTATCATCATTTATATTATACAACATATCATTTATTTTGTCAAAATATTAAGTGAATATAGCGTGTTATATGTTATAACACATAACACGCTATTTTATGATAAAAATAAAGGCAAATCAGAGAACACTCTGACCTGCCTTTCCTTATACATATCAATCTTCATAATGTCCCTTGCATGAAGCAATCCATAGATTTCCGTCAACAATATTATAAACAAGCCTGTTGCCATGGTCTATATGTCTGCTCCAACCCTTACGGTATTTAAGTGGTTCAGGATGACCAATTCCCTTATTCAGTCCATTACGTTCAATATCCTTAATCAAATCGTTGATTTTTCTAACAATTTTTTTATCAGTTTGTTGCCAGTAAAGATATTCGTCCCATGCAATATCACTCCACAGCTTATTCATCAACATCTTCCTCAATCAATTCGTGCTGTTGTCCTCTGTTGTGTTCAAGCTGTTCAAAGGCTCTGTCAATCTTTGCAAGATATTCAGCGTTTCGGAGAGCTTTTATAAGACTATTGTACTGTTCAAGGCTCATCAAAACAACATTTTTTTCGTTTTTTCTTGTGACAATTACTGTTTCCATTTCATCAGTAGCTTTATCACAATAATCTTTTAGCTTATTTCTGATAGTTGAATAGTTTACAGCTAACATATTCTCATGCTCCTTTACAATATATTGTACATTTTTCTGTACCATATATAGAATATCATACAATTGTTAATCTGTCAAGATTTTCTATTCTTTTTCTTCCCACAAACAACAATTTTTTAAAAAACACTTAACCGATACAAATTTTATTTTTGAGACCTCACTACAGCCACCACAAGCCCCATTATGACGCTTTTAACCCTTTGCCCTACAAACTACCTTATGAATTTTACACCCACCTTGTTGAGCCTGTCAATGCGTAAAAACAATATTTACATTTTTTATATACAAATCGTCACTAAAAGCAACCAGCAGGCTTACTGGAAGTCAGAAAGCAACCAGCAGGCTTACTGGAAGTCAGAAAGCAACCAGCAGGCTTACTGGAAGT
>JBJEZK010000003.1:0-1527 GCA_051887355.1 Acutalibacteraceae bacterium | reverse complement strand
TTATGTACCTTTTCTGTGTATTTGGGATTCACTTTTAAATCCTCTGAATACTCAACAAGCTTATCCTTGCCGGCTTGATTCAGTGATTCGTAATTATGTATAAGTTTTGCTTTTTGAATATCGCTAGTTAATTTAGGATTATCATCAAGATCATCCAATGTGTACCCCAAACAATGAACTACAGCTCTAATACTTGTTAAATAAGGTTCTTTAGTTTGTCCAGAAAATAGTTTATCAATGGTACTTTTAGGAATACCGGTATCTTCAGAAATTTCTTGTGAAGTTTTTCCAGATTGCATTTTCATTTTTTTGAGTTTTTCTTGCCACTGCATTTTTACCACCACCTTATGCTAAGTATATATTACATTTTTTTAAATGTCAATGAATAATTTTCCGATTTCGGAAATTTTTTTAAAAATTCTATTGACTTTTGCTGATTTAGGATATATAATCAAATAAAAAATTGCTTAATTAAGCAATTCTGGAGGCGATAATATGAATAATATGAATAATCTGAAAGCGGAAATGGCTCGTAAGGGAATAAAAAAACGCGATATCCAAAATCTTCTAGGATGCTCATACCGCACGGTGACTAATAAGTTAGATGGGAAAAGCGATTTTACGCTTTTAGAGGCTGTTAAAATTAAGAATTATTATTTCAAAAATCTGAATTTAGAATACCTTTTTGCAGTTGATGAAAAGACTGCATGAGGTATAAAAGGGGGGTAGAAAATGACAGATAAAATAGCTAATTCAATATTGCAAGAAATTAAATCTGTAAATGCTACGTAAAAGCTTTAACCGCAAGCGTTAAGGCAATAAGCGTACAAAATGCACAGATTGTAGAGTTGCTTAAAAAGCAAAGTAAGTAACTATTTTAAATATAGAAGGTGATAAAGTGTTCGCTAAATCATTAAAAACTATTATGAATGAGACAAAAATCACTGCATCAGAACTATCAGAACTAACAGGAATATCAAAATCAAGTATTAGTCAATACCTTTCCGGTAGTACTAAACCACGTATTGGAGCTGTTAGAAAAATAGCCGCTGCACTTCATGTTACCGTGGAGCGACTTGGTATAGAAGTTAAAAATATTTCTGTAGCACAGGCAGCGGATTTGATGGGTGTGAGTCAACAGTACATAAGAATAGGTTTGCAAAGAGGTCGTTTACCGTTCGGAACAGCCGTTCAGATAAGTAATAAAAAATGGACATATCATATCAGTCCGGCCAAGTTTGCGGAATATACAGGTATTAAAGTTTAAATAAGGTCAGAATGCGCAGGAAAACCGGTACTGGAAGGAGAGTAAAAATATGAGCGATGCGGAAGCTGTTAAAGGGTTTAAAGTGTTCAATCCGGATTGGACTTGTAGCCCAAATGGGAAGCCGTTTAAGTATAAAGTAGGCGGTATTTATGAAGAAAACGTGAAACCTATGGTTTGTGATCGTGGTTTCCATTTTTGCGAAAAAGCGGCTGATTGCTTCAATTACTATCCGTTTAACCCTAAAAATAAGGTTGCGGAAG
>JBJEZK010000002.1:12742-28978 GCA_051887355.1 Acutalibacteraceae bacterium | reverse complement strand
AAACTAGCATATAATAAAAGCAGAAGGAGCGGAACCGTTTAAAAAGCGGTCAGCCCCTCGAAAAGAATTCAGCTTGTAAAATATAAAGCCGTCTTTACTTTTTAGCGAGAGAAAGACGGTTATTTTCTGTTTTCATAACTTATAATTTTATATATCATCACTAATATTAATAACATTATAATAGAATCCGACATAAAACTTACCCCACTTTCCGAGGCTAGTTTTGACCATCTTTCATAGGCTAAACTCCTACTGCGGATTAAATTATACAATAAGTAAAATTAAAAATCAACGAAAAAATAATAAAGAAAAGTTCCTTCGAAGGAACTTTTCTCATGCATTATATAATAGCTTAAATTTAAATTAAAAAATTAATAAAATAATTTTCAAAAAAACACAAAAATCGTACAGATACCTTTGAAATTCGATACCTGTGCGATTTAGATTTGGTGGAGATAAGCGGGATCGAACCGCTGACCTCTTGAATGCCATTCAAGCGCTCTCCCAGCTGAGCTATACCCCCACTGTAAAACATTCACATTAGCTATTTTACAATATAATTTCTATCAAGTCAAGAGCCAAAAACGGATTTTAAAGATATTTTTACATCGTTCATTATTGAAAATGACCCAAAGAATATTATGCAAGTGTTTTTTTGAGAATTTTTTAAAGCTTCCTTAACTGCTTGTTCGATATTTGTGCACGCCAACACATTGTTATTGTATTCTGAAGCTATTTTTGTTAATTTTTCCAACGGCATAGCTCGCTTGGATTTAGGTTCTACAGTTATTATTTTTGTGAACAAATCTGTAGTTTCAAAAATCATGGATTTTACATCTTTATCTTTGAATGCGCCAATTACGCCCACAATATTTTTGCCCTTAAGATTAGTGCGCATGAACTGCGAAAGTTTGTCGGCGCCGGCGGGATTATGCGCACTGTCTAAAATTACCAAAGGATTTTTATGGACTATTTCCATTCGGCAGGGTATGTAAAGTGTTTTGAATCCTTCTTTAATACTTTTGATTGGAATATCAATTTTTTTTCTTAAAATATCTAAAGTTTTGCAGATTGTTGCGAAATTTTCAATTTGATATTCTCCGTGGAGCAGAACTTTCAAATCAACTCCTTTATAGCTGAAAGAAAAACCATTATCTAACGAATATTTAAGATTTTCCAAATAAGAAATATCGGCAATATACATAGGACTGTTTGCCATCTTTGAAAATACTTGTGCTGTGCTGTAAACTGTCAAATGTTGTCTTGGTCCAACGATTACTTCAGAATCTTTTTTGATTATACCGCATTTTTCGAGCGCTATTTTTTGAATTGAATTGCCAAGAACTTTTGTGTGATCCAAATCGATAGAGGTTATGACCGAACACAATGGCGAATCGATTACATTCGTTGCATCTAATCTTCCACCCATTCCGGTTTCCAGAACCACTATGTCGCACTCGGAATCTTTAAAAAATTTAAATGCCATTGCAGTCATAATTTCGAATTCAGTCACAGGATTATTATTAAAAAATGCGTCATGAGTTAAAGGATCAAAAAAACTGTAAATTTCTGCAAATTTTTTGTCGCTTATGCATTCACCGTTTACCCTGATTCTTTCGTTTAATGAATTTATCGATGGAGAAATATACATACCTGTTTTGTAGTTCGCTTTTTTTAAGATATTTTCCAGCGCATAACACACGGAGCCTTTGCCGTTTGTCCCTGCAACGTGGATATATTTAATACCTTTTTCGGGATTGTCCGCTAAATAAAGCAGTTTTTTTATGCGATCCAGACTTTGATTTGAACCGAATTTTAAACGGGCATTTATTTTTTTTACAGCTTCTGCATAGGTCATTTAATCGTCAACCTCTTATTAATCTAAATTGTTGTTCAGACTTAAAATTTTTCGTTTTATTCAAAAATAATCCGTAAATATTTGTACAAAAACACTCTTTTTCAAAAATTTCAGTTTCAAATGTTGATAAATTTTTAATTTCTGAATACTTCGAAATTATTGGCAGTCGTGAATTTTTTGCTGCTTTTAAAATTTCGAAACCCTTTTCATCAGACCCCAAAATTCTGATATACGGAACATTTTGAATTTGAATTTGATTTTTTATGTCAAGTACTGCTGCCATAATTATACGCTTTATTCTGGACATTGTATACCTTTTTGTTTTTATTTTAAACAAAATTTCTTCGAAGTTTTTCGAACTGTTTACAGCTCTTATGAATCTGTTTTCGAGTCCTTCAGATATGTCAGGTAGGAGTTTAAAATCATTTTGTGACATAGATTTTAACTTATAAAATATGATTTTTTCGGCATTTTGAATATTCGCCGGCGCCAAATTATTTTTAATTTCTTCGAAAATAATTTCTTCTGAAGTTTTTGGTAAATAATTTTTGCAATTTTTTTTGGAATGAATAAGATTTCTTATTTCTGAAGCCGAAATTATATTTTCCGTCGAAGCTCTTTGAATGCACACCGGAGTTATGGATGAGTTTATTTTATTTAAATTTTTTATGTACTCTATCGCCAAATTGTTGTTTGCTTGTTGCATACAATCTGAAATATCCGAGTAACGCAATAATTCCTGAACGGCTTGTTCACGGGATTTCGCAAAGGTTACTCCCGTGGAAATATATTTTTTTAAGGCACTCGAAAACTCAGGGGTAGCGGTGATTTCCGCAATGGATTTAAGAGATTTTAAATCTCCTGATTCGCTTCCGAAAACCAGAGCATCAACGCATCCCAGTGAATCGGCAATCGTAACTCCGGCCTTAGCATATCTTTCTGAGGTCGATATTGCCCAAACGGTGGGGATTTCAATTATCAGGTTTATTCCGTTTTTCATTGCGGCAAGAGCCCTGGCTTTTTTCGAAACAATAGCCGGTTCTCCTCTTTGAACAAAATTCCCGCTCATAATTGCTATTTTATGAGTATATCCCAAGTTATGAGCTTTATCAATTAAATATTTATGCCCGTTATGAAATGGATTGAATTCTGATATTATTGCACAAATTTTCATTTTACTTAAATATTATAAATAGAAAATCAAAGAGCTGATTACTCCTGCCAAAGTCAAAACCGAACATAAAATTGCCACTATTCTTATGAACCATTTCCTTTTATTTTTCATCAAAATCATTCCTTTACAAAAAAATATTTTATTATTAATTATATTTTAACATATTTTCTCATAATAGTAAATAGATACAAGTAAAAAATTTTTTAATAAAAAGGAGAAATATGATAATGGAGATAAGTAATGAAGAAACTTCGAATGAGCCTCAAAAAAATTTGAGCATCACATATATAAGAACCTTTGCATGTGTAATTTTACTTACATTTTTGTTTTTTGTCAAATCGTTCAGGCCTGTTTTTTATGAAAAGATTAAAAATTGGTATGAGTATAATTATAAAACTTCAAATTACGATATCGAGTATATTTACAATCGTAGTTTGAAGATGATTCCAAAAATATCACGAAAATTAGAAGATATTACTGAGAATCTGAAAAAAGTTCCGTAAGTTCGCTCGCCATCCTCTCAGCAATTTCTTTAAATACCGGCCCGCAGCTTTCCCCTCCGCCTCCGCCGTCTTCGGATAAAATTACTGCGGTATATTTTGGATTTTCATACGGAAAAAATCCTGCGAACCAAGACTGTTCCACTCTTTTTCCGTTTTCGATTATCCCTGTCTGTGCCGTAGAAGTCTTTGCTCCCGCAGAAATATTCTCAGGCAAACCTTTTGAGCTTGTTCCGTAATCTATGGAGGCTTTCATGTAGCTTTTTATTTTATCGGCAGTTTTTTGTGAAATTATTTTTTCTTTTTCTTTGGGAATGAGATTTAAAATTCTTAAATTTTCTTTTTTTGCTTCATTGACCAAAGATTTTATAAGCTTTGGATTGGAGTAAACTCCACCTGATGCTATAGTGTTAATAACCCCCGAAATTTGTATTGGTGAAGCCAATAATTTTCCTTGCCCAAACGAAAAATTTGCCAAAGTTTTGATATCTTTAAGACTTTCTTCGGACGGCAATTTTCCGGGTGAAGATGACATATCCGGAGCTAAAGTATTTGCGATGCCCAACCTGAATTTTTTTGCTGTTTTTAAAATTGTATCATAGGGCATTTTTTTGATAAGTTCTATAAAATATCCGTTGCAAGAGTGTGCAAGTGCTTGTTCCATGTTGACATTTTCGTGTTTTTTTGAATTAAAACATTTAAATTTAGTATCTTCAATCTCATTGAACCCTTCGCAGTCGTACGTAAAATTTTCACTTATACCATATTCAAGCGCTGCTGCTGATGTTATTAGTTTGAAAATCGAACCCAAATTAAACGAAGCAAATGCTCGATTTAAAAGCGGCGAATCTTTGTCGTTTAAGCTCATGCCTACATTTGTGGGAATAAAAGAGGGGAAACTTAAACAAGCCCTTATTTCGCAGTTCGGTACCTCGCAAATTATAACTGCTCCACGTTTTATATATTTGTTGGCGCACTCATTTGCTATTGCTTGAATTCTGTTGTCTATATGCAGTGCTACTCCTTTTGACGTTAAATAAGATTTATCTTCTATAATATTGCTTTTTCCCGGAAGAATTTTTCCTGAGGCATCCACGCCGTATTTTACATATATTTCATGGTTTTCGCCGTACAAATATTTGTCAAACGCTTTTTCGATTCCACACACACCTTTTTTGTCCCCCGACAAATATCCTATAATGTGAGGAGCTATTGGAGTACCGTAGTATCTTATGGGGATTTCGAAAATTTTTACGTATGGCGAATTTATTTTTTGCTCAAGTTCTATGTTAAACGGCGATTTTCCTGATGATTTTTTGTAAAGTTCGGCTTTTTTATTTTCAGGAACAGCAGGGAGCAGGCACTTTAAAGACTCCAAACAGGGGATAACTGAGGCAATAAATTTTTTTTTGTTATTTACCATTAAATTTCCTCTGCAATCATAAATGCTTCCCCTTACGTCTGAGATTTTAACTTTGTACGATTGCTGATTTGCCGCAGCTTCGTAAAGTTTTTCTTCGTGAGAAATTTTATCGATCCAAAAAAATGAAAGGCAAAACAGCCCCATCAAAGCTCCGTATAAAATTAGAAATCGTCTGTACATAAAAAGCCAACCTTACCTTATAAAATTTGTTATAAGATAAGTATCGGCTTATTTTTATCAATAATTCACATTAATAATTATCAATCGGAGTTTCTTACATTTTGCAGGTGTTCGGGATTTGTTTTGGCGTAATGAGCTTGACCCGAATCGGAATGAAAATAATAAAAATAATCAGTTTGAGCAGGATTTAAAGCGGCCAAAACAGCGTCTGTTCCCGGATTGCAAATTGGTCCCGGAGGTAATCCTATAATTTTATATGTGTCGTATTTTTCTGCATTTTTGTTACGAGATTTTACAGATTTTTCCTTCATAGCTTCTTTGGTGCGGTATGGGTAATATGATGTTGCGTCAAGCTGGAGTTTATTCATATTATTTTCTCCGAACTTATTTATCCCGTTGTTTTCAAGGGTAGCCAGCCTGTTGCTTATTACCGATGAAACTTTATACATATCTTCTTTGTTGGCAGCTTCCGCTTGGATTAGCGAAGCTACCGTAATTAAATAATCGACTGACCATCCTTTTTTTTCTGCAAGGTCTTTTATGCTTGTTTTTTCTGAGTAACCTTCCGGTTTAGATGGAGAGATAATTTTTTTCTTGTAATTTGTCAGCAGTTTATCCAGGATTTGTGAAGTTTTTTCACCCTGGTAAAATTGATATGTGTCAGGGAAGAGATAGCCTTCCAAAAGATAAACTCGGTCGGAAGGGTTTTGAATGTCTTTAAGAAAATCGTATTTTTCTTTTATTGCCGAGGAGTTACATGCTTTTAAAAATTCATCTTTGGAGCATATGTCGTTTTTTTCTAAAAGTTCACCGTATTCCAAAGTATTCATTCCTTCGGTAAAAGTTACTTCTACCACATTTTTTATGTTTTTGTTGCTTTGGAGATGATTTAATATAGATTGATAATCCATATTTTTTTGCATTTCAAACGAGCCCGAAGAAAATTTATTCTTTGGTTTCATAATTTTTACATAAAGTTTAAAAAATCCCTTTTCAGATATCAGTCCCTTTTCGCAAAGTATATTTGCTATAGTCGAAAGAGATGCTCCCTCGGGAATTTCTACCAGCACGAGATCTGCAGGTTTTCCTATTGCAAGCATATCATTAATTCCGACAAGGATGTACCTTGATAAGAGTGTCGATATTAAGCAAAGACATATGAACCATCCTATTTTAAAGAAACATCCGTGCGTATTTTTATAATTTTTATTTGAATATTTTCGCATTTTTTTACCTACTTATTATTAATTTCTTTTATGAAAGAATCTGTCAGAAGCAAATCAACCGGTCTGTCAAAATTCCCATGATAGAGATGATATCGTATGTTTTTGCTATAACAAACCCCTATGGTCTTACCATGAAATTTTTGTAAAAATCTGTCATAATACCCATATCCATATCCCAATCGATAGCCTTTATTATCAAAGCAAAATCCCGGCACAATGCAGATTCCATCTGATAAATCTTTGACCATGGGACACTTTTCTTTAATGGGTTCCATAAGTCCGAACGTTCCTTTAGCAATGTCGTCAAAAGATTTTATTATATAAAAATCCATTTGCCGGGTTTCTTTTGTGCAGGCGGGAATCGCAACTGTTTTTCCGTCATCCCAGCATTTTTGAATTAATTTTTGCGTGTTTACTTCTATATCTTTTGAAAAATAAGTAAAAACTATTCGAGATTTTTTATAAATTGACAATATAGATATGTTTTTAAGAATTTTATTGTCCAACAATTCTTTTTCTTTTGGGTCCATATTTTCACGCACAGCTCTGTATTTGGTTCTTAATTTTGTTTTATATAATTTTATATTTCTCATTTTTGTTGTCCTTTTAAAATTTATTAGTCAAGGGGTATGCCAAGATATGGAAATTCATTTGCTTTTGTTAGTGCAAACATAACCTGCTCCGCATTAGGATTTAAGGGCTTAATCATTCCGTAGAATTCTAAATTTCCGTAAGGTTTAAAAAATTGATTTTCAGCACATACATTAAAGTGATATTCGGAACAATCGGGAAATTCTTTGTATATTATGGATAGCAATTTTTTTGAATCTTCAAAATTTTTTGCACAAAAATCTTCTATTTTTAAAACGTCGGCGTTTTGAAAAAAGCAGATAGCAAAACTTTCGCCTGAAATAACAAATTTTCCCCCATAAAAATTATTGTATAATTTTATTGCATAATTCAGGTCTTTTTCACTGTATTTTACGTAATTTTTATTATTATAAACCATATTGCGTATTTTTTCTACATATTTTGCATTATTTGAAGGTTCAAGAAAATTTTTGATGTCCGAACAAGAATTTTTAACTAAAAATTGTTTGAATTCGTCCTGTGAAAAAATTATTTTTCTGACTATAAAAAAATTTTCGTATCCGAGCTTTTCGTAATATTTTTCTATGCTTTTGCAGCACGGAACCAAGAATAAAAAATCGGTATTTTTATTTTTTTCATTGTTTGCGGTAAAATCAAGTAAATTTTTCATGTAGCCTTTTCTCCGAAAATTTGGAGATGTGGCGGCGGCATAGATGTATTTAGCGGCGAAAGAATGTCCTGCCAGAATAATTTCCTGCGGCAACACTTGGATACTTGAGGCTACTTCGTCGTCTGTTATGAGAGCATTACAAAATCCCGGTTCAAATTTATTTTCAAAATAAAATTCTAAAACCGGTGTGGTGTTGGGAAAACAAGAAGAAATATTTGAGATTAATTTTTCTTTGAATTTATTTTCAAAGATAGATTTTATCAACTCCATTTATATAATCCTCACAGAAGCATCATATTTTTCCACAAGTAAAAAAGGTTTATATGAAAGCTTGGCTTTTCTTAATCCTTCTATTCCCAAATCTTCTTCACGGTTTATAAATTTAAATCTTTTCTCCAAAGTTTTTGAAAATTCCTGATTTATAATTGTATAGGCTCCTTCAAATTCGGTAAATGCCTTTTCAAAATGGACCACAAATGCATTTGAGCTTAGTTTTTCGCCCATCGTGCAGGCGATGATTTTCCCATCTACGAGTATAGCGCCACCTTCAAATCCTAATTCTTCATAATTTTCTAAAGATTTTTCTATTGCTTTAAATTCTTCTGCCGAATTGCTTCCTTCTCTTTCGGAATTTTTTTCGAACCACTTTTTAAAAAAATCTATGTAAATTTCTTTTTTCTCGGGAGCTATTTTTTCGTAAGTCCAGTCGTAAAGATTTTTGAATTTTGAAACGTGATTTCTTTTTTGGTGGTATTTTTTCCCTTTTAAACCGGCTAAATCGCTTGAATTATATACATACTCAAAATTGTTGCGAGTTTCGGTTATTTCAAAAGTATTTGGCATAATTTTTTCTAAAAATTCAACATCTTTTTTGTTAATTTTTGAAAGTTTAAACTCTGACTTACCGTTGTTTTTGCAGTCTTCTTGCATAGTTTGAATTGCTTTTTTCAGGCTATCGTCGTTTAAATTTCCTACAGGAAAATAATATTTTAACTCATTTTTAGTTGTCTTAATTAAAGCAAAAGATTTGTCCATATGAATTTGAGTTCCATAGCATTCCGACCATATAAAATATGTTCCGAAAGCAGAAAGCTCGTCAAGAGCATCCCCTTTAGATTCTACAAGTTTGTCAAATCCGAGTTTCATACTTATATCAGGAGTGGTGAATTTAATTTCCATTTTGTTCCTCCTTTATAAATTTTTAGATATTTATGTTTTTTAAAATGTCGCAATGTATATCCGAAATATCCCGCATAGAATTTTCTTTTGTGCAAGAAATTTCCGTCCAACTGTCTTTTTTGATTACATATTTGGCTGCTTCATAGCAATTCTTTAAAAAAATAATATTTGATTCGTGTAAATCTTTTTTGCTTTCGTCGCCAAAATATCGCTTTTTCATAAGATTTTGCGATACTTCTATAGGGACATTTAAAAATACCACATTGTCCGGCTTAGGCAGGCCTAATTTATTATATTCATAGTCGTACAACCAAGTTAAATAATTCTCCCATTCAGTTCGAGGGAGCTTCGACATTTGATAAAAAGTGTTTGAAGTTGTGTATCTGTCGCAAATCATAATTTCGCCGGAATTATAATTTTTTTCCCAAAATTTTTTGTAACTCGCATAGCGATCAACCGCATAGAAGGAAGAAGCGGCGTATGCATTGACTTCGCTTGGGTCTTTACCGAATTCGCCGCCCAGATACATTTTTATGAGTGAAGAAGACGGCTCGCTATAATCGGGAAAAGAAAGATATTTTACTTTTTTTTCTTTATTTTTTAAAAATTCGACCAGCAAATTAACCTGAGTATTTTTGCCACATCCGTCAAGTCCTTCGATAACAATAAGCTTTCCTTTCATGATACCCGCCTAAAACTATGGCGTCCCTCCTTCTTATAAATTTTCGAATATTTTTTTCATTTCACTTGATTTTTTGCACGACATTTTCCCCTCAGGGCATGTCCCTCTGAGGCAGGCGGGTCCTGCTTTGCAGAAAATGTTCGGCGCTTCTTTTTTTACAAGTTTAAGCATTTCAATTGCCAAAGAACGTATTTCCCATTGAGCTCGGTTGCAGCATCTGTGCTTAAAAAAATTAAGAAGGCTTCTTGCATTAAAAGTACAAATTATTTTGGTTGCGCAAGCATTCGGCAGAATATACCTTGCGTCTTCGATTGCTGATTTTTCGCAAGATTTTTCAATTTCCGGCGAAATATTTTCTTGATTTTCCAAGTGACTTTTTTTCAAGATTTCGGCAATATTTTCATATTGATTTTCAATATAGTTCATAATATTTACAAAATTTTCTTTTGCTTCAGGGATTTTTTTGATTTCCGGAGGGATGACGTATTCAAAATTTGATAAATTAACATATCGCTGACTCTGAACTGAATACGAAGCAATTCTGTGCCTTGTAAGCTGAGCCAGGAGCGAACGTGAAACGCCTTCTATCCCAAATGTGAAATTTATATGTTCAAGAGGGCTCTCGTGTCCCATAGACGCAAGCATTTTGACGAAAGAACAGATTTTTTCGGAGGTCAAATTTTCGCCGGTTTCGTCAATAGAAGACGAAGAATAGCATAGCTTTGCCGCAGTTGCAACAATTTTTTCCGGATTGGGTGTAAATTCCAGCAGTTTTACATTCATTTAAAAATCCCTCTTTATGAACTATTTTGTAAACATGTATTATATCAAATTTATTGTAAGAATTCAATTTTAAAATTTCCTGAATTTGCTTTGGGATGATGAATACATTTTGTTTTTTGGGTAAATAATAAGTATAAACTCAATTCATTTGTGAAAGATTGTGGCGAGGTGTTTTAAATTGAAAAAATTATTTGTTGTAACTGTGTTTTTTGTTTTTTTGGGAATAATAGGGTCGTTTTTTTATTTTTCGTCGGAAAGGGAAGTTAAGCAGAAAAATTCTTATGTGGCATCCGCTCAAAAAGAACCATCGGAGGAGGCCCCGATTTCGCAAAAATATTGCGTGAAAGAATATAAAGGAAATATAGCGGTTTTTGAAAGCGGGAACGATATGCCGTTTAAGACTACGGGTATTTCCGTGAGCGAACTTCCTCCCGAAGACAGAAAGTTATTGGAAAAAGGCATAATTGTTTTGAACGAGAAGGATCTCAACACAATTATGGAAGATTATTGCAGTTGAATAAATTCCGAATATTAAATTTTAAAGAATTTGCATTATTAAGAGCAAGTTCTTATTTTTTTGGGGCGTTTAATGAAAGGAGATTATTATAAAAAATTTAAGGAGGAAAATTATGGTAACAAAACAGATAACTCTTAATGTTTGGAAGAAAAATTCCGTTATTTTGGGTTTTATTCAAGGCGAAGTTGATTCCAGATATATTGAAGTTACTTTTAACGATGAGAGTGGGACTTTAAGTTTAGCAAATAAACAGGTTACATTTTACGCTCAAAAACCTGACGGAACACTGATTTTTAATGATTGCGCCATTGATTCCGACAAAAACACGGCAACTGTTGCGGTGACTTCTCAAATGGAAAGCGTTGCAGGATTTATGGAGTGTGAATTTCAAATTTTTAACAGTGAAAATTCACTTTTAAAAGTCAATGGGTTAAAAATATTGATTGTTTCGGATAAGGATTTTTCTGAAGCGGTTGAAAGCACATCAGAGTGCAATGCCTTATTGGAGGCGATTCATAATGCTCAGAATTATGGCGAGGAACTGGAAAAATATTTGGGCGAAGTAGGTATATTGTCTTCTGAAATCGGTACGCTAAGCGATCTTACAACTGAAGAAAAGACGTCGCTTGTAGGCGCCGTAAATGAAGTTAATTCGTCTTTAATTAGCAATGTAAATGATATAAACACAAACATAAGCCAATTAAATACAAAAGTTATTCCAATATCTCAAGGTGGAACGGGTGCAACCACAGCCGCAGAAGCGCTGACAAATATCGGAGCGGCCGCAAGCACACATACCCATTCTGCAAGTAGTATAACTTCAGGAACTCTGCCTATTTCAAGAGGTGGTACCGGAGCTACTACGGCAAGTATAGCAAGGACAACTTTAGGATTTTCTACCGCAACCGGTTTATACTCAAACAGTAGTGGTACTCACTCTACGATAACACTGTCCGATGATATATCAAATTATGACGCTATAGGTATATACTGTTTTTGGGAAAGTCAAGATATATATGGTTCGAGATATTACGAAATTTTGGCAAGTTCAAGCAAAACATCATTGTATAATCTACGTACATCAAGTGATGGAGATGGTGTTGTACTATGCGGATATAATATAACAGTAACTTCAAATACCATAACTTTTGTAAGCTACAGTAATTACAAGAGTATATATATAACGTCAAATAACGGAACAGGTTCTTCGGAATTTTATGGCAGATATCTTACTAATCAGATTCCATATATAACAAAAGTTGTTGGATATAAATATTAAAAATTTAGGGGGAAAAATAATGGCATTAATTAAATCAATAACATTAGAGAACGGAATTACAGTAAATTATCACAGGATTGTAAGCGTAAATAATATTACGAATCATGCAAGCATAATCGAAATAGCAAGTTACACAAGCAAAGAAAAAAGGCTTGAAGAAAAAACAGCGTTGGAAAATGGTTCTTCCATTAACGTATATATACATACCGAGTATTTAAATATTGAGTACACAAAAAATTTAAACGTTGATTCAGCGTACGAGTGTATTAAAACTATGGATAAGTTTAGCGGATACACGGATGATATTTAAAAAAGTCCCTGACAAAAGTCAGGGGCTTTTTTATGGTTTCAAAAGAATTTATGAATTAAAATTTTGGTGGACTTAAGGGGATTCGAACCCCTGGCCTCCGCATTGCGAACGCGGCGCTCTACCAACTGAGCTATAAGCCCACAAACACTACGAATGTATTATAACTTTTTAATTAATAATTGTCAATCGTCCGATATTTAAATATAAGTTGTGGAAAACAATGTTGAATTTGTGAAAAAGTAATATATTTTTTTTGAAATATGATAATAATTTCTAAAAATAAGCTTGAAAAAGTATTTTTTAACAGTAAATTGATGGCAGTATAATATAAACGTTTTGATTTTTTTAAATTTATCTGATACAATAAGAAAATATTCAAACAAATTAAAGAAAGTTGGTTATTATGAAAAAAATATTGTTAATATGTGCGGTGTTCATTTTTATGTGCGGATGGAGCTTTTGTGGAAAAGCTTTGGAACCTTGCGAAAAGGAGCAATACAATTTTGCAACAAAAAGTATGAGCACTTTGGATGATATAAAATTGAAGTGTTTTTTTCATAATTCGTTGACGGTTTTTGTTGTGTCTGAAGGCCTGAGCTATCAAGAGCTGGGGAAAAGTTTGGGCGCACGTCCGTATATGATTGGCGTTGGTGAAAAGAAAGAATATTACATAAAGAAAAATTATAATAATATTTCAGAAATAGTGGTTACGAGCGAAAAATATGTAGGTGATTTTTTTGTTAATTTTGGGAAAACACCGTTCATAAAGAAGTTTGATGTGTATTTTGTTTCTTGCGACAAAGAAACTTGTGTAAAAACCATGGAAAGGTTGAATCCTCTTATCAAAGGTAATGTGATTCCAAAATATGAATTTTTAAAAATGGATATTATAATGTATAATCTCCCAAAATTGAAAAAATCTCCCAAAATTTTTGACGAAACGGATTCGGAAAATTATTTTATAGCTGAGTATAAATTTGATTCCAGAAGTGTAGATCCGAAATTAAAATATAAGTGTCAAACCCCTTCTCAATTGCGCTGGGTGATTCGGTATGAAAGAGTTAATACTGAAACTATGCAATAAATATTTATTTTAATCAATGATTTTTTCAAAAAAATATTTACAAAACATAAAATATATGTTATAATATGCTTATAAAACATTAAACATTAAACATGGAGGAAAAAGTAATGAATAAAAAATTATTAGCAGGACTAATGTCGGTAGTAATATTGGCAGGGTCAGGCGGCTCAGTTGGAGCCTACTATACTCCTGCGCAAGCTTGGAGCGCTACAAAGAGTTTTGTTAAACAACATAAAAAAATTGTTGGCAGTTCAATAGCAGGTGCAGCGTTATTACTGGGTGCTTTTTGCTTTAGAAAAGAGATTAAATCTAGGGCAACTTCAGAAGATCATAAAGGTGGCATTTTGAAGGAAAAACCGGTAAGTAAAACAAACTCGAAAAGTGGTACAAGAGTAAAAATATTAAGTTTTAAACCAATTAATAGTAAAGATGCTATATATCAACCTGAAACTCAAGAAGGTAAAAGGGCAGAAGCAAAAAAAGGAGATGCACCGGTAAACGAAACAGAATCAGTAAAAAGTGCAACAGAAAGCGAAACGTCAAGCGAACTGGCAGAAAAAGTGGAAGACACAACAAAAATCTCAGAAAATGTTGAACAAAGCATAATTGAAACGAGGGTAAACGAAGAAGAAAATAAAAGCGAACAATCGAAGGTAGATGTGAGTGAAGAAATTAATGCTCTAACAATCCGAAGCGAAGTGTCGGGAGAGAAGCAACTCATTTACAATAAGATCCACGAGATTTGTGAATCAATAGATAAAAAATATGGCCACGCAGATTATTTGTTAAGCGTAAAGTTCGGCCCAAGATCATCGTTAGTAGAAAAAAGAAAAAAAGAGTCTATAATGCAAGCAAAATTAAATATAGATAAATTATACGCTGAATTATATGATTTAGTAGTAGCCACGGGAAAAATGCCAAACGAAGTAATACAAATAATGAAAGAATTTGAGGAAGGAACTTTGCGTGTCATAGACCTAAGGAATTTAAGTGACGAATGGTTAATTAATGGAAAATATAGCTTAGCAAGAAAAGTAGTATTATCGCTTGAGTGCAAAGCACTTCTGGAAAATGGAGTAATCGAAATGGAAGAATCTGAAAGATTAGCTCGAGGAGAAAGAACACCTAGGTATGAAGAGTACAATGATACGTTTTATTTAGGAACTCTCTAATATTTTATAATTAAAAAATTTCAAAAAAAGCGTTTACAAAATGTAAGATATTCATTATAATATAATTAAAAAATTTTAAGAGGAGAAAAAATGATGAATAAAAAATTAGTAGCAGGATTAATGTCGGTAGTAATGTTGGCAGGATCATGTCCAACATTAGGAGCCCATGGAGTAGGCAAATCAAAGGTTTCCAATAATTCAGTGGTTAGATTTGTAAAAAATCATAAAAAGATTATTGTCGGTATGTTGGTTGTGGGAGCAGGTGCCGGGGTCGGATATTACAAAAGAGAAGAAGTTAAAAAGGGATTTAATACAGCTAAAGATAAAATTAAAGATATAGACCTGACACCACTCAAAGAGGGATTCAATAAAGTTAAAGGTAAAGTTAATAGCTTGATAAAATCTAAACCGGCAGAAAACACAAAATCAGTTGAAAATCTAGGCAGTATAGGATTAGGAGTAGGCAATTTAAATCAAGGAACTAAAGACCAAGTTGGAGTTCAAGAAGTAGAAGCGGAAGCAGAAGCAAACGAGAAATCAGTAAAAGACGCACCGGCAAGCGAACCGGAATCATTAAAAAGTGCAACAGGAAGCAAATCGATATGGGCGAGGCTGCATAATTTTTTTAAACTGGCAAGCAAACCGAAATCAGTAAAAGGTGCACCCGCAAATAGACCGACGTTGTGGTTTATCTATTCAAAATCCTAAGCTCGAGCCAAAATCAGAAATTTTGAGTCTAAAAATTTAAGGATTTTAATGATATAGAGTAAAAACGTGTTAGAAGTTCTTATATATTGTACAATATTATTAATAAAAAAGTTAAATCTAATTAAGATTTTTATAAAAAGTCTATTTACAAAGCCTGCAGGACATGTTATAATATGCGTGTTAAAAAAAATTAGGGGGAAAAATAATGAATAAAAAATTATTAGCAGGATTAATGTCGGTAGTAATGTTGGCAGGATCATGTCCAACATTAGGAGCCCATGGAGTAGGCAAATCAAAGGTTTCCAATAATTCAGTGGTTAGATTTGTAAAAAATCATAAAAAGATTATTGTCGGTATGTTGGTTGTGGGAGCAGGTGCCGGGGTCGGATATTACAAAAGAGAAGAAGTTAAAAAGGGATTTAATACAGCTAAAGATAAAATTAAAGATATAGACCTGACACCACTCAAAGAGGGATTCAATAAAGTTAAAGGTAAAGTTAATAGCTTGATAAAATCTAAAACGGCAGAAGACACAGAACCGGCTGAACCTACAAAAGATGGAGTAGTAGTAGTAAACAATTTAAATCAAGGAACTAAAGACCAAGTTGGAGTTCCAGTAAACGCAGAAGCAACTGTACAAGGATAGGGTAACTACTAATTAAAAACTAAACTAATTTTAAAAACCCAAGCTTAAAAATTAGGCTAGGGTTTTGTTTTGCACAGAATTAAATTTAATTAAAAATTATTTCAAAAAGTATTTACAAATTGTAAGATATGTGTTATAATATACTCATAAAACATTAAACATGGAGGAAAAGTAATGAATAAAAAATTATTAGCAGGACTAATGTCGGTAGTAATGTTGGCAGGATCATGTCCAACATTAGGAGCCCATGGAGT
>JBJEZK010000002.1:0-12642 GCA_051887355.1 Acutalibacteraceae bacterium | reverse complement strand
TGGGAGCAGGTGCCGGGGTCGGATATTACAAAAGAGAAGAAGTTAAAAAGGGATTCAATACAGCTAAAGATAAAGTTAATAGCTTGATAAAATCTAAACCGGCAGAAAGCAAAGGAACATTTGAAAATTCAACAGATACAAAAGTAGTAGTAATCAATTTAGATCAAGAAAATAAAGACCAAGTTGAAGTTCAAGAATTAGAAACAGAAAGCGAAACAGAAACAGAAGCAGCAAAAATAAGAGTAGATATGGAAAATATCAAAAGTAAAATCAAAAAGTTTGATCGAAGAATTAATTCAGCAAAGGGATCCCGGAATAGTAAAGATGCCCATAAGAACAAAATAAGAGAAAAAATTCATAGGTTAGAAGTAAAAAAATCCAAATTCGAAATTGAATTAAGAAATAAAGAGATGGAATTAAAAAAATATAATTAATTCCGCAAAGAAAACCGAAATAATTATATAGTGATGTATTAAACCAGGCTTGAATTTCAGGTCTGGGTTTTGTTTTGAAAGCAGTGTGGTTGATAGTTAGCCTCTAAAATAATATAATTATAATTATAAAATATTTTTTGAGGTGAATAATAATGTCAGGACATAGTAAATGGAACAACATTAAACGAAAAAAAGAAAAAACTGATGCACAAAGAGCAAAAATTTTTACTAAAGTCGGAAGAGAACTGGCGGTAGCGGCAAAAGAAGGTGGCGCAGATCCTTCTTCGAATTCGAAGCTCAGAGATGCCATTGCGAAAGCTAAAGCTAACAATGTTCCGAATGACAATATCGAAAGAATAATAAAAAAAGCGGCCGGCGGTGATGGCAATGACTACGAAGAAATCACATACGAAGGATATGGTCCCTCGGGGGTTGCAATTATAGTTGAAGCCCTTACAGACAACAGGAACCGAACTGCCGGCAATTTAAGACATTATTTTAGTAAATATGGTGGAAATTTAGGCTCTAACGGTTGCGTTTCGTTTATGTTTTCCGAGAAAGGAATTATAGTTATAGATTCCGAAGAGGTGGATGAATCCAAGTTGGAAGAAGATATAATTGAATCCGGTGCCGTTGATTTTGCCAAAGATGACGGATGCTTCGTAATTTACACCGAGAAAAATGATTATGAAGATGTATACAATTATTTAAAGAATAAAAATTATAATTTTGTTTCTTCCGAGATAGGAATGGTCCCGAGTAGCTATGTTACGCTTTCTGAAGAAGATTCTTCGAAGGTGGGCACACTTTTGGATATTCTTGACGAAGATGAAGATATTAAAAATGTTTGGCATAATTTAAAATAATGTGGTGATGTTTTTTGAAATATTTGGTCTTGGATGGCAACAGCATCCTTAACCGAGCTTTTTACGGAATTAAAATGCTTTCAAATAAAAAAGGTCAAATGACAAACGGAATTTATGGTTTTTTATCTACTCTCCAAAAACTTTTATCAGAAGTTTCCCCTGATGCGGTTGCGGTTGCGTTTGATTTGCCTAAGCCGACTTTTAGGCACAAAATGTACGATGGATACAAAGCTTCACGCAAGGGCATGCCCGAAGAGCTTGCCTCGCAGTTCCCTATTTTAAAAGAAATTTTGATTTCTATGGGTTATAAACTTATTACGTGCGAAGGTTACGAAGCAGACGATATTTTAGGCACATTTGCAAAATATTGTGAAGATAAAGGCTATGAATGTACTCTTGCTACGGGGGATAGAGATTGTTTGCAACTGGTTTCTGATAATGTTTTTGTTAGAATTGCTAAAACTAAATTCGGAAAAGCAGAGTCTGTTTTATATGATAAAGAAAAAATAAAAGAAGATTATGGTGTTACTCCCACGCAACTGATTGATATCAAAGCATTGCAGGGTGATGCTTCCGATTGTATTCCCGGCGTGAAAGGTGTTGGCGAAAAAACTGCAAAAAGTTTGATAGAAAAATATGAAAGCATAGAAAATATCTATAATAATATTGAAAATTTGGATATTAAACCGAATCTAAAATCGAAACTGATTTCTGACAAAGAAAAAGCTTATTTGAGCTATGATTTAGGGAAAATAGAAAAAAATGTTCCAATTGAAATAACAGATAACGAATTTATTCCGGCGGAGATGGACAATGATAAAATTAAAAAAATTTTCACGGAATTAGAGTTTTATAAATTTATGGATAAATTTGGAATTTCTCAAAGTTCTGATTCACAGAAAATGAATTTGGATTTTTCGCAGAATTATGATGAAATTTTGAAAAATATCGAAAAATTTGGAGAAATATCAATTTTTATTGAGCAACAATCGAGTTTAATCGAAAGATGCTGTATAGGTATCGGCGGAGATAATTATTATTATTTTAGAAATATTGATACCGAATTCAAAAAATTTCTGAAAAAAATATGTGAAAACCAAAGCGTTAAAAAAAATACATTTAATCTAAAAAAACTTTACAGAATTCTCATGCCTTTGAAAATCAATCTTTTTTCGGATGTATTTGATATTTTGCTGGCGGCATATATATTGAATCCCGAAGTAAAAGAAAATATTGTCAGTATGGCGGCAAGTAACGAAATTTCGCCGCCTCTATTGCCCGAAGAGGTTAAAAGTGAAGAAATAAAATGTATAGAAACCTGTTATTATATAGAAAAACTTAAAAATTTATATAAAATTAAAATAACAGAGAATAATCAAGAACATCTTTTGACCAAAATAGAGCAACCCATTTCGAAAGTCCTGGCCGATATGGAACTTACCGGATTTTTTCTGGATAAAAACGGCCTCGAGGATTACGGAAAAGAATTAAGCTCTCAGCTTCAAGTCGCCGAGGAGGAAATATACAGACTCGCAGGTGAGAAGTTCAATATTAATTCTCCAAAACAGCTCGGAACAATACTTTTTGAGAAATTAAATCTCCCCAAAGGGAAAAAATTAAAAACAGGGTACTCCACCGGTGCTCAAATTCTTGAAAAATTGCGGGGCTATCATCCCATAATAAATATGATTCTCGAATATCGAGCGCTTGCCAAATTAAAATCCACCTACGTTGATTCTATGGTTAATCTTGTTACATCGCGGGGGCGAATTCATACTTCATTCAATCAAACTGAAACCCGAACCGGCAGAATAAGTTCTGCAGAACCTAATTTACAAAATATTCCTGTTAGAACCGAAAGAGGACGCAAGCTCAGAAAATATTTTAAATCTTCGGAAGGAAAAGTGCTTATTGATGCGGATTATTCTCAGATTGAACTCCGAGTTATGGCGCATATTTCCCATGATAAAAATATGACGGAAGCTTTTAAAAACAGAGAAGATATTCATGCCATAACAGCATCTCAGATTTTTGGCGTTCCCGTTTCGATGGTTACTCCGGAAATGAGAGCCCGTTCAAAAACTGTAAATTTCGGAATACTTTACGGCATGAGTGCATTTTCTTTGGCTCAGGATTTAAAAATCAGCAGATTTGACGCTCAAAATTATATAAATAAGTATCTTGAACATTACAGTGGAATAGATAATTATATGAACGAAGTGATTTTGTTTGCAAAAGAGCAGGGGTACGTTGAAACGATATTCCATAGGAGGCGTTATTTGCCGGAGCTTAATTCTTCGAATTTTTCACTTAGGTCGTTCGGGGAAAGGGTTGCACGAAATATGCCTATTCAAGGCAGTGCGGCCGATATAATAAAAATTGCTATGGTGAACGTTTACGAAAGACTGATAAGAGAAAATTTTGAATCGAAAATAATTTTGCAAGTTCACGACGAGCTGATTATCGAATCCCCTGAAAATGAGTTTGAAGAAGTGAAAAAATTACTGAAAGAAGAAATGGAAAATGCAGTTAAATTAAGTGTCCCTTTAGAAGTTCATATCGCAGTAGGAAAGACTTGGTTTGATGCAAAGGAATAGTACGAGCGATTTTTTTATTATGAAAAGTACGCTCGAGGACATTTCTGCTATGGCTCAAATAGAAAACGAATGTTTTTCGGAGCCGTGGTCGGAAAAAGCGTTTCGGGCGGCGTTTACAGACGGCATATCATATTTTATCTCGGCAAAAACAGATGGAATATTGGTGGGATATGCCGGTATGTATACGGTGTTGGATGAAGGTTATGTATACAATTTAGCGGTAAGTAAAGAATTCAGAGGAAATAAAATAGCAAAAAAATTAGTTGAAAATCTTATTTGTTATTCCAAAAATAAAAATCTTAGTTTTTTGTCTTTGGAAGTAAGAAAATCAAATCATATTGCCATTGGTCTGTATAAAAAATCGGGTTTTGAAGTTGTCGGAACAAGGAAAAATTTTTATAATTTTCCAAAAGAAGACGGAATTATAATGACAAATTTTTTACAAAATAAATGATTGTAGAGGTAATTTAATTAAATGAAAATATTAGCGATTGAATCTTCTTGTGATGATACCGCCGTGGCTGTAGTCGAAGACGGAAGAAAAGTTATCGGTTGTAAAGTTGCTTCTCAAATAAAAGATCACCAAATTTATGGAGGGGTGGTTCCTGAAGTTGCTTCAAGAAAACATATTGAAAATATTTCTCCCCTCGTAAAAATAACCATGGAAGAAGCCGGTTGTTCTTTTAAAACGATAGATGCCTTAGCTGTGACTTACGCTCCGGGACTTGTCGGGTCGCTGCTTGTAGGTGTTAATTTCGCAAAAGGACTGGCTTTGGGAACGGGACTTCCTTTGATTCCGGTTCATCATATTAAATCTCATATAGCTTCTTTATATCTGTCAAACCCGGATTTAAAGCCTCCTTTTTTATGTTTGGTGGTTTCCGGCGGACATTCTAATATAGTAGAGGTTAAGGATTATACTAAATTTAAAATTTTAGGCAGAACCCGAGATGATGCTGCCGGCGAAGCTTTTGACAAAGTAGGGCGTCGGTTGGGACTTGCTTATCCGGGCGGAGTTATGCTTGACAAAATTTCGGAACAGGGTGACCCTGATAGCTTTAAACTTCCTGTTCCTCTTAGCGGAGAGGATACATATGATTTTAGTTTTTCCGGCATAAAAACCGCTATGATAAATATAATTAACAATTATAATCAAAAAGATATTGATTTGCCCATAAATGATTTGGCTGCTTCTTTTAGAAAATCCGTGGTTGATTGTCTGGTTTCTAATTTTTTAAAGGCCGCCAAAGAAAAAGGATACAAAACACTTGGCGTTGCCGGAGGAGTTTCGGCCAATTCTCTGCTCAGAAAAAAATTGCAGGAAAAATGTGACGTTTTAAACTACAATTTTTATAAACCCGAACTTAAATTTTGTGGAGATAATGCTGCAATGGTAGGCTCTCAGGGATATTATGAATTTTTAGACGGAAAAAGAGCCTCAATGAATTTGAACGCAAAAGCATGTATGCCCATTGAAGAAGATTAATTTTAAAAAAATAATCCCCTCCGCTTTAAGGAGAGGATTTTTTAATATAATTTAAATATTTGATATTTTCTGTTTTGTGCAGTAGGTTGTGCTTGAATTTTCGAAAGGTGCTTGTGCGTATTTGCAATTATCGCATATATCAAAATTTATTGCAGAGTTAGCAGGTTCAAATTTTCCGCAATTGCAAACTTGAGATTTGAAAGTTTTGAGAAAATTATTATCGATGTTTTCAACAACTTTGGCTCCTCCAACAATATCGTCGGTATCTGATAAATTTAATTCTGTTATATTGATTTCATCATTTTTTGATCGCATTTAAACACTCCTCCGTTATTAAACTTTTATTTTTTTATATCTTGTATAGGGGCTATGATATCACTATTTAGGTAAAATGTCAACAAAAATTTTTTAATTTTTTGTTAATTATAAATATTGAATACAAAAACAAATTTAAATTCTAAAATAAAACTATAAAATCAAAAATTATTATTTAAATTAGTTAACCATTAAAAAATTTGCTATAAAAAGTGAGCAAATGAATGCGGTGATGTCAGCCAGTAAGGCGCAGGGGATTGTGTGCCTTGAATTTTTTATTTTCACACTCCCGAAATAAACTGCTATCGTGTAAAATGTGGTTTCGGTCGATCCCATTATCATCGAACCCAGCTTTCCGATAAAGCTTTCTGCTCCGTAATTTTTCAGTATATTGTCAAGAAGAGCTATTGAGCCGCTTCCTGATACCGGGCGCAGAATTGCCAACGGAAGAATTTCTGCAGGGAAATGTAAAATATTTGCCGGTGGCGACAAAATATTTGATATAATATCCAAAGCTCCGGAATTTTTTAGCATGCTGACCGCAGTGATTAGCCCGATAAGCGAAGCGGAAATTGAAAAAGTAGATTTTAATCCTTCAAGCGCCCCTTCCAGAAAAGTGTCAAACACCGGAACTCCTTTATATAAAGCTACAAATACTATTATTACCAAAATTATCGGAATAATGTAAAATCCAAACTCACTCATTAATTTTTTATCACCTTTTCAAAAAATTTTGCAAATGTTATTCCTACGATTAGGGCGCATATCGAAACAATCCATAAATACGGCACGATGTCAAGGGGATTTGAGCATCCGTATTTTTGCCTTAGCGTACATAAAAAAGTGGGCACCAGTTGCAGTGACGCTGTATTTATTATTACGAACATCGCCATATCATTTGAAGCGGTATCTTTTTTTAAAGGGTTGCATTTCTGAAGTTCTTTCACAGCTTTAATGCCGAATGGAGTGGCGGCATTTCCGAGTCCGAGCAGATTTGCGGTTATATTCATGCATATGGCATGAACGGCTTTTTTGTTGGACGAGCTTTCCGGAAAAAGAAACTTGATTATGGGAGTGAATAATTTTGCAAGACATTCGGTGACTCCTGATTTTTCCGCAACTTTCATAATTCCGGTCCAGAAGGCCATCATCCCTGCAATTGAAATTATAAGATTCACGGCATCGTTGGCTCCGCTTAAGACCGAATTTGAAAGAGGCGCGATTTTTCCTGTCAAAAGACCGCACACGATACTTATGAGTATAATCGCCGCCCAAATATAATTCATCATGGAAATTCCTCCTAAAAGCAAAAAATAAATGAATAATTTTGAGGTATTATGCCGAAATTTAAACGTCGAAACAAAAAATTTAAAAAAATTAAAAGTAAGATATTGACAAAAAAGTCTTAATCTAGTAAAATTGTAAACATGCGGTAAAGAATTGTACAATGACTTGCATACCGTAATTAAATTTTTTAAACTGGAGCGGTGCAAATAAGCATGAAATCAACTGGTATTGTTAGACGTGTAGACGATTTGGGGAGAGTAGTAATCCCGATGGAACTTCGTAAGAGCTTAGAAATAAGTTCAAGAGATTCTTTAGAAATTTATGTTGAGGGAGATGCGATTATTCTCAAGAAGTATGAGCGTAGCTGCAAACTTTGTGGCAGTACCGAAAACATAAAAAATTTTGAATCCAAGTACATTTGTGAAAAATGTATAGATAAAATTAGCAAGTTATAAATCGTTTACACTAAAGAAACCAAAAGTTCGCCTGATTGTTGGGCGAATTTTTGATTTTTTTTTATACGTGCTATTATAAGTTTGAAAATAAGTTGAAAAGAGGTTTTTAAATTGAAAAAAGTCCTTGTGGGCATGAGTGGAGGCGTCGACAGTTCGGTGTCGGCATATATTTTGAAAGAAAAAGGATATGATGTTTGCGGAATCACTTTGGATTTACTGGATGAAAGTAATCTCGGCGCCATAAATGATGCGAAATCGGTAGCTGAAAAATTAGGGATAAAACATATAGTTTTGAATTTAAGCCAAGATTTTAGAAAGAATATAATCAATTATTTTGTTTCGGAATATCAAAACGGCAAAACACCAAATCCTTGTGTTATGTGCAACAAAAAAATAAAGTTCGGGCTTCTGCTTGAATATGCTCTTAAAAACGGATTTGATTACGTCGCTACGGGGCACTATGCCAATATTTTTTACGATAAAAATTTAGATAGATGGCTTTTAAAAAAATCCGAAGCTGCCAAAGATCAAAGCTATTTTTTGTATAAACTTGGTCAATCCCAACTTTCTCATATTTTGTTTCCTTTGGGGGATTATCAAAAATCTTATGTCCGTGAAATAGCCAAGAAACTGGAACTTCCTGTAGCTGAAAAATCCGAGAGCCAAGATATTTGCTTTATACCCGGTGGGAACCATACGGAATTTATCGTGAATAATTCGGAAAATAAATTGTCTTTCGGAAATTTTATCGATAAGCAAGGAAACATCCTCGGAGAGCATAAAGGTCTGATAAATTATACCGTCGGTCAAAGAAAAGGTTTGGGAATATCCGCTTGTCGACCGCTTTATGTTAAAAAAATAGATTCAAAAACGAATTCAGTATTGCTTTGTAATGCCGAAGAGGGTTATGAATCCGAAATAATAATAAATAATGTGAATTTTATTAAATATGATATTATCACACAGCCTATTAAAGCTTGGGTTAAAATCAGATATCGTGCGACGCCGGTTCTTTGTACTGTGGTTCCTCTGAACGAAAATGAAGCGAAAATAATTTTTGATTTTCCTCAGAAATTTCCTGCTCCGGGACAATCGGCGGTACTTTACGATGAAGATGGAATAGTTATCGGCGGGGGGACCATAAAATAACATATATTTTTTATATAAAATAGAATATATTTTTTAATAATCTGTGAAAAATACTAAGATTTTTAATAACGATAAATTAACTATTGATTTTTTGAAATTCAGAATATAAAATTATAGTTAGCACTCATAAAAGTTGAGTGCCAATGAATACAATTATTACTTGAGGAGGTTTTTAATATGGGAGCAGTAAGACCTATTTTAGACAAGGCAGTAGTAAAACCGGAAAAGTCAGGACGTTCTTCGGGAGCAGGAATTATTCTTGCCGGAAACGCTAAAGAACAACCTATCACCGGCCGCATAATAGCCAGAGGGCCCGGCGGAATGATTGACGGAAAAGAAGTAAAAATGTATGTAAACGAAGGTGACACAGTGCTTATCCCTGTGGACAAAGGCACAAAATTCACTTTGAACGGAGAAGAGTATATAATTATCCGTCAGGAAGAAATTTTAGCAATAATTTCTTAATTTGAATTTTATTTAAAGGAGCATATTGTTTATGGCAAAAGAAATTGCATATAGCGAAGAAGCAAGAAAGTCACTTCTTGCCGGAATAAATAAACTTGCAGATACTGTTAAAATTACACTCGGCCCCAAAGGCAGAAACGTTGTAATTGACAAAAAATTCGGAGCTCCGCTCATTACTAACGATGGTGTAACTATCGCCAAAGAAGTAGAGCTTGATGATAATTTTGAAAATATGGGAGCTCAACTTGTAAAAGAAGTTGCAACGAAAACCAACGATATCGCAGGCGACGGAACAACTACCGCTACACTTTTGGCTCAAACCTTAATTCGTGAAGGAATGAAAAATGTTGCAGCCGGCGCAAATCCAATGGTTTTGAAAAAAGGTATCGATAAAGCTGTAGAGGCAGCCGTTAAATCGGTTATTAAAAATTCAAAATCAGTAAACGGCACAGAAGACATCAAACGTGTTGCAACAATTTCAGCTGCTGATGAATTTGTAGGAAGCTTGATTGCCGAAGCTATGGAGAAAGTCAGCTCAGACGGAGTAATTACCGTAGAAGAATCCAAAACTGCCGAAACTTATTCTGAAGTTGTTGAAGGAATGATGTTTGACAGGGGTTATGTTTCCCCTTATATGGTAACCGATAACGACAAAATGGAAGCAATAATCGATGATGCGTATATTTTGATTACCGATAAAAAAATTATAAGCATTCAGGAAATTTTGCCGCTTTTGGAACAAGTCGTAAAAACCGGTAAAAAACTTGTTATCATCGCTGACGATATCGAAGGCGACGCACTTGCAACGCTGGTTGTAAACAAACTCCGTGGAACATTCACTTGTATTGGTGTAAAAGCTCCGGGATTTGGCGACAGAAGAAAAGAAATGCTTCGTGATATAGCGATTCTCACCGGTGGTGAAGTGATTTCCGAAGAACTCGGTTTGGAACTCAAAGATACAACCATGGAGCAACTTGGCCGTGCACATCAAGTAAAAGTCGAAAAAGAACGCACTATAATAGTTGACGGTGCAGGGAATTCCGATGAAATCAGCGCAAGAGTTTCGCAAATTAAGAATCAAATCGAAGAAACAACCTCTGATTTTGACCGTGAAAAACTTCAGGAACGCCTTGCAAAATTGGCAGGCGGCGTAGCGGTTATTAAAGTCGGTGCCGCTACCGAAGTCGAAATGAAAGAAAAGAAACTTCGCATAGAAGATGCTTTGGCTGCTACAAAAGCTGCAGTTGAAGAAGGAATAGTAGCCGGCGGCGGAGTAGCTCTTGTCAATGCCGTTGCAGATGTAGAAAAAGTTGTTGCTTCTTGTGAAGGCGACGAAAAAACAGGTGCATGTATCGTTCTTAAATCTATTGAAGAGCCTCTCAAACAAATTGCCGTAAATGCAGGTCTTGAAGGTTCCGTAATAGTCCAAAACGTAAAGAGCAAAAACCAAGTCGGATATGGATACAACGCTCTTAAAGATGAGTATGGCGATATGATTTCTTTCGGAATCGTAGATCCTACCAAAGTAACACGTTCTGCGCTTGAAAATGCAGCTTCGGTTGCCAGTATGGTTCTTACCACCGAAGCAATAATCACAGACAAAAAAGAGCCTCAAACTTCAACCCCGGGAATGCCTGACGGCGGAATGGGTGGCATGTATTAATATATAATTTGAACTTAAAACAGACCGAATAGGTCTGTTTTTTTGTGTTTAATAATTTTATTTTTATAAAATTTATATAAATGTGTTGACAAACTAAATTTTTATGTATATAATTTATATAAATATAAAAATGAAAGGGGATGCTGATTTAGCAGATACGAATAGTAAATTTGGTTTAAAAAAGATCAAGTTTACCCACGTGTGTAGAGCAAAAACAAATAAACACAAAACGTGTAGAAAATAAAAATTGAGGAGGAATAATTATGCCCAACGACAAAAAAGCATTGAATGAAGAGCTAGGCCAATTTGAGAGCTTTATTACTAAACAAAAGCAAATTAATGAAAGTCTCAAAAATAATAGAATCGATATTAAAAATAAAGATCTGTGGAAAGACATAACTGGAGTAAAGGATGATCTTAAAGAAAATTGGCTCAAGACTTATGAATTAGACAATTTGGAAATTTCGGTTACAGACAAAGCAAAAAATGGAACAAAGCATTTATCTCTAACGATAAAAGAAGCAAAGGGCACTATTAGTAATATTTCTAATAGAGATAGACTCAAGGCTTATGCGGCCAGAATAATTAATTGCATTAAAGCTAAATTTCTGGATGGTGAAACCTACAATAACAAAGGTAAACAATGGGATGCTATTTTAAAAGATTTGAAAGAGAATATTAAAAAGTTAAATGAAATCCAGGGCCGATTAACGGAAAATGTTGAAGATTTGAAACCTGGCTTTTTCGGTAAATTAGTGGGTGGTATAACAAATTGGTTTGCATCATCTCCCAAAGAGGTACGCGACATCAAATGTGGTGATGGTGAAACAGTATATAAAAAATTGGAATCAATTATCAAACAAAAAAATAAATTGTTGGGTTGCGGTAACAAAAGTAAAGAAGCTATTAAAGCACAGATTAAATGGCGTAATAAATACCAAGCAATGAATGATTCCCAGAAGATATTTTGGTTGAATGAGGGTGAAAACAATTTACTGGGAGATTTAGATAAATTAAAATTTAAAGAAAACAAAGAAATAGAAAACTTTTTAGAAGAATTGAAAAAAATTGCTGGTTATGATGATAACTTACATGATAAGGTAGATGTCAGAAATCAGGAAAGTATTCGCACGGTGATAGAAACTTGTTTGAATCTTATGTCGAATGATTTGGCAGTTGTGGAAAGAAAAAGGGAAAAAGAAGAAGAGGAAAGAAAAAAATTAGAAAAATATGGAACCTTTGAAAGCGACGCAAAAAAATTAACTTTTACGTTCAATAAAGATGTAGCGGAAATAAATAAGGAGATGGTAGATAAAATAGTAGAAAGTTTAGAAAAATTGGAAGTAGGAGAATCAGTGGTAGTAGTAGGAAACGGTGTAAAAACAATTGGGCAGGAAGCTTTTTCCTACCATAGCTACTTTGATATAGTGAATTTTCCAAATGCAACAACAATTGGAAATAATGCCTTTGACAACTGTTCCCTCTTGAAGGAAGTGAACATTCCAAATGCAACAACAATTGGAGAGGAAGCCTTTTCCCGATGTACAAAATTGACGAAAGCGGAGTGTAACGCTAAGACAACAATTGGAAAGAGTGCCTTTGTCAGCTGTAGCTCCTTGAATGAAGTGAACATTCCAAATGCGACATCAATTGGAGAGTATGCCTTTGCCAGATGTGAAGCCTTGACGAAAGCGAATTTTTCAAAAGCGGAATCAATTGGACAGGGTGCCTTTAGAGGCTGTACCTCCTTGGAGGAAGTGCATTTTGAAGCTGCGACAACAATTGGAGAGGAAGCCTTTAGAAGCTGTAGCTCCTTGAAGGAAGTGAACATTCCAAAAGCGACAACAATTGGAGGGAGTGCCTTTTACTACTGTAGCTCCTTGACGACAGTGGAGTTTAAAGCTACGCCAGAAATTGGAGATAAT
>JBJEZK010000001.1:0-1584 GCA_051887355.1 Acutalibacteraceae bacterium | reverse complement strand
ATCGATATCTTGAATACTCATCAATTGCTGTATATTGGTAAAACTTCTTTTTTTCGGCTTTAGCATCACCTACAATACAAACCGATGGAACTATCTTAACGTCTACTTGAACTCTTTGCCCTGGATAAGTCATTTGCTCATAAGGCTTAGCAATATATTTTGGATTTGCTACTTTAATTGGTTTTAAATCAAGTTTTCTTAAAATTTTCCAAAGTCCAGATATCGAACGTTTGTAATTATACTTCATTCTTAGTTTTATCCAAAATACGACTAATCTATGATGTTTATTTCGTCTTCTCATATCTTTAATGTGTTTTATTTCATCGGCAGTATGTTCGTTTGGATGATGGTGTGGTCTATGTGATTTGTTTTCCAAAGATTTCAGTGTACCATCGTACTTCTTCCTCCAACGATATATTGTTGCTCGGCTTACTTCGTACATTATAATAGTTTCTTTTATTCCATATTTATATGAATATCTTATTACTGCTTGACGAAACTTGCAATCTTGTGTTATACTATCCATAGCGAATTGAATTTTCCTTTGTGATGGTTTTGGTTACTAATTAATTATATCACAAATTTTCTCAATTCGCTACTTTTTTTGTCAACTTTTTAATTGGTAAAAACTGTGTCTCACATCATTGTAGAACATACAAACTATGAGAAACTTGTTATGTATAACAGTGAAATGGTATACTCTTTCGCTACGCTTATAGAAAACAGAGATGAAAATACTGGTGGTCATATTAAAAGAACAAGTATTTACGTTGGTTTACTCGCAGAAGAACTCAAAAAAGAAAACTTTTACTGCGATATAATAACTGATGACTTTATCAAAAATTTGGTAATGGTAGCCCCACTTCATGATATAGGTAAAATTTCTATACCAGATAGTATACTACAAAAACCCGATAAACTTACATATGAAGAATACGAAATAATGAAAACTCATTCTGCTAAGGGTGGGAAAATAATCAAGGAAAGTTTCGTTCATACTGCTGATGATGAGTATAGAAACATGGCGTATGAAGTAGCAAGATATCATCATGAAAAATGGAATGGAAGAGGTTATCCTGAGGGACTTTCAAAAGAAGATATCCCACTTTCTGCAAGAATAATGTCCGTTGCTGATGTTTTTGACGCTATTTCCGAAAAACGTTGTTATCGTGAGGCTATGCCCCTTGAAAAATGTTTCAGTATTATTCAAGAGGGTAAAGGAACAGATTTTGACCCCATTCTTGTAGATGCATTTTTAAATATTCGTGATGAAATAACTAAAGTTCATGAACATGGTATGAATAATTAAAATATTCCTCCACCTTTTCTGCATTTTTTTGAGGTATAGCGTTTAGGCTTTTCCTCTATGTATTTATTTCGTCTGTTATACTATCCATAGCGAATTGAATTTTCCTTTTTGATGGTTTTGGTTACTAATTAATTATATTACAAATTTTCTCAATTCGCTACTTTTTTTGTCAACTTTTTAATTGGCAAAAAATGTGTCTCACATCATTGTAGAACATACACAAATTCAATATATTTTTTTAACAATCCATTGACTTTTTTAAAATATTGTGTTAT